>CAYYTH010000017.1:0-80446 GCA_964474665.1 uncultured Aestuariivirga sp. | reverse complement strand
CCGGTCGCACACCTTGTCCGGGTGGCCTTCGGAAACCGACTCGCTGGTGAAGACGAAATTCTTGCGTGACATGTGATTCTCAGGTCCCCTTTGCCTCAAGCCGCGCGCTTTTTGACAGCGATGTGAACGCTGGTCAAGGCGACGAAGGCAAAGGGGCGGCCCCCAATGTCACTCTTTGGTTTCGGCGATCACGCGGGCGATGGTGGAGATCAGCTTCCGCTTGTTGACGCTGTCGGCGTCACGGAAGGCCTTGGCCAGCGTCACACCCTCGACATTCATCAGGGCGGAGAGCACGGCATCTTCCTCGCGGGCTTCGCCCATGCCGCCCTGCTCCTCCACGCCCGGCAGTTCCTCGAAGAAGAACTGGACCGGAACGCCAAGGATCTTGGCGGTGAAGTACAGGCGGCTCGCGCTGATGCGATTGGCGCCCTTTTCGTACTTCTGGACCTGCTGGAAGGTGATGCCGAGAAGTTCGCCCAGCTTTTCCTGGCTCATGCCGATGAGCTGGCGGCGCATGCGGATACGGCTACCCACATGGACGTCTACAAAATTCGGATCGCGTCGTGTCATTTTATCCTCAGACCTGATGCCCCCCGGTCTGATGCCTGGCACTGCCACAAAGTTTTCTGTCATCACTTTGCTCGCAATTTCACAAGCTTGTCATCGTCTAATATACATAATCACAGCGCGCAATTGCTTTTCCCGCAAAACCGGGCCGCGCTCCGCAAAAATTGCCTTTCGACGTCAATCTATCGTCCCTTGCGGGAATTGCCCGCCAAAAATGCGTAACTGACTGTGCAGACAGTCAAGATGAGCAACCAAAAGTCGCCTAACCGGGCATAGGGCGTGGCCGAAAGCGCTACCGGAAGGGGAGAATCAACCACGCCCTTTTGCATCAGCGGCAGCATCGCCACGCTGCGGCCGTAGGGATCGAAAACGGCGGATATTCCGGTATTGGCGGCGCGGATCATGGGCAGACCCTGCTCGATCGTCCGCAGCCGCGCCTGGGCGAGATGCTGCCACGGCCCCGTGGAACGCCCGAACCAGCCGTCGTTGGTGACATTGATGATCACGTCGGGCCTCGCCATGGGATCTACCAGCCCGTGCGGAAAGATCGCCTCGTAGCAGACCGTGAGGCCGGCTCTGAGCCCACCGGGCAGCGTGAGGGTGCGCGGCCCCGGCCCGGGCACGAAGCTTCCCGGCGTCTCGACCACCTGGCGAAAGCCCAGCGGCTCCAGCAGCCAGGCGAGCGGCAGGAACTCGCCGCCGGGCACCAGCCGCCACTTGTCGTAATGCGCCACCGGCTGTGCCGCGCCGTCGAAGACCAGGATGCTGTTGTGGACATCGGGCTCCTGCCCCTCGCCCTTGCGGTCGACCCGGACGGCGCCGGTGAGAAGCGCCGTCCGGCCGCCCAGCAGCGGCTTCAGCTCTGCCTGTGCGGCAGCACTTTCGTCGATCAGGAAGGGCACCGCCGATTCGGGCCAGATCACGTGGGTGATGCCGGCGATGCCGTCCGGGCGCGCCGCCGTCGGCACGCCTGACAATTGCAGCAGGTCATCGAAGATGAGCCGGGCATTCTCCTCGCGCCACGACTGCTCCTGCGGCAGGTTCGGCTGCACGATGCGGATCGCCACGCCGGGCACCATCGCCTCGCCGGCACCGGCCAACCGCGCCGCGCCCCACCACCAGAGCGCGGGCAGCAGCAGCAGGACGGCGGCCGCAGCGGCCTTCGTCCCGAAGCGCTCGTTGGAGAGAAAGACAAGGGGCAGCGCCGCCCACAGCAGGATGAGCAGCGTGAGGCCGGTCATGCCGACGACGGAGGCGGCCTGCGCGACACCACCCATGCCGTCCGCCAGCAGGCCCGGCGCGGCCCAGGGAAAGCCGGTGAGGAGATGCCCGCGCAGCCACTCGGCCACCGCCATCAGTGCGGCAAAGCTGAGCGCAAGCTGCAGCCCGCTGCCGCCGAAGCGCCGGGCCAGCAACCCGACCAGGCCCCAGTAGATCGCCATGCCGCCCGACAGGATGCCGAGCATGAAGGGCATCATCCAGAGATAGGTGTCGGCCTCGACGAAGAAGGCATAGCCGATCCAGTGATAGGCGAGCGCGAAATAGCCAAGCCCGAAGGCCCAGCCGAGGCCGAAGCCGCTGTGCCAGCTGTCCCGCCGGCCGGTCTCGATCAGCGCCAGGAACAGCGGCACGCCGGCGAAGGCCAGCGGCCACCAGCCGAGCGGCGGCAGGCCGATCGCCACCAGCACGCCCGCCACGGCAGCGAGTCCGCCGCGCGCCCAAGCGGGGAGAAGGCCCAGGTGTTGGATCCGTCGAATCATGCGGCTGGGACTATAGGAGGGGCCCCGTTTCTCTGGTAGGAATCATGGCGATCCGGGAGAACGCGCATGAACGACCGCTCACCGTCCCCAACGCCCGCCGCCGGCGGCATGATGTTGATCGAGCAGCTGCCCTTCGACACCGATGCCGGGATCGCCAGCCGGGCGCGGATCGGGCTCATGGTTCTCGCCACCGACTTCACCATCGAACATGAATGGCGTGCCATCATGGCGGGCCTCGCGGGTGTTGCGCTGTACGAAAGCCGCATCCTCAACGATGCCCAGATCACGCCCGAGACGCTGCGCGCCATGGAACCGCGGATCGCGGCGGCGACCGACGTGATCCTGCCCGGAAGCCCGCTCGACGTGGTGGCCTATGGCTGCACCTCGGCCGCGATGGCGATCGGCGAGGAGAAGGTCTTCGCGCGCATCCGCGAGGTGCGCCCCGATGCAAAATGCACGACCCCCATCACCGCCGCCTTCGCCGCCTTCCGGGCACTGAAGGCGAAGCGGATCGGCGTGCTCACACCCTATCGCGCCGACGTCAACCGCATCGTGGCGGAGTATATCGCGGCGCGCGGCTTCGAGGTGCCGGTCTTCGGCTCCTTCAACGAGCAGGATGACGGCATCGTGGCGCGGATCACGCCTGCCTCGGTGAAGCGCGGCGTCGACACCATCCTGTCGCATGCGCCGGTCGATGCGGTGTTCGTCTCATGCACCTCGGTGCGGCTCGCCGAAGCCGCGCGCGGCATCGAGGCGGAAACGGGCGTTCCCATCACCTCCTCCAACCATGCCATGGCCTGGCACGCGCTGCGCCTTGCCGGCGTCGACGATTCGATGCCGCAATGGGGCCGCCTGTTCGAGACCGGGCTTTCTCCGGTCAGCCCTTCAACTGCTGCATGATGGTTTCCGCACCCGAGACGTTCACACCCTTCTCGGTCTCGATGTTCAGCGTCTTCACGACGCCGTCCTCGACGATCATCGAATAGCGCTTGGAGCGAAGGCCCATGCCGGCCACCGCGAGGTCGAGATCCAGGCCCGCGGCCCTGGCGAACTCGGCATTGCCGTCGGCCAGCATCATGATCTTGCCTTCGGACTCGGTCGCCTTGCCCCAGGCCTTCATGACGTGGATGTCGTTCACCGCGGTGCAGGCGATGGTGTCGACACCCTGTGCCTTGATGTCATCGTAGGCGAGCAGGAAGCCCGGCAGGTGGTTCATGTTGCAGGTGGGCGTGAAGGCGCCGGGCAGGCCGAACAGCACCACCTTGCGGCCGGCGAAGATCACGTCGGTCGACATCTTCTGCGGGCCTTCGGCGGTGGTGACGGTGAACTCGACGTTGGGCAGCTTGTCGCCCGGCTTGATGGTCATTCGACTGTTTCCTTCGTGTTGCTTCGGTTCAGGGCAGCGTGAGGGTCTGTTCGTATCCCTTGCCACCCAGAAGATAGGTGATGGTGAGCGTCTGGCCGCGCAGCTTTCCGGCATCGCCCAGGCCGTCGATGGCGAGGTGCGCCTCGCGGCCATCCTCGGAGAGGACGGGCGCGCGGAAATAGGCCGATGTGGTGGTTTCGACGAAGATGTCTTCCGGCCTTTCCTTCAGCGCCAGACGGAGCACCGGCTTGCCGGCCTCGCTGACGATCTCCGCGCCGGTGACCGCGCCGCCAGCGGCAGGAACCTGTCCCCGCGCCGTTTCTACGCGCAGGCTGCCGAGAGGATCACGCTGCTCGGTGCCGAGCGCGATCGCGGCCTCGGCCCGGGCCGGGATGCAGATGTCCTTGCACACGCCGAAGAACAGCTCGAGCTTGAGCTCGAGCCCTTCGGGCGTCTCCGGCGTGACCGTGACGGGAAACAGCACTTCGCGGTCATAGGCGATGGCCTCGCCGCTCGCGTCGGCGTAGCGCGACGGGGCGGGAAACTGCACCTCGACGCTTGCAGGACGCGAGGTCGACCAGGTGAATTCCGGCGGCACGCCCGATTCGCCCGGCATGCGCCAGTAGGTCTTCCAGCCAGGCGCCAGCTCGATCAGCACGCCGCTGTGCCAGGCGGTGCCGTCGAAGGCATCGCCGATCAGGGACACGCGGTAGGGCTTTTCCTCCGCCAGCGCCGGCACGGCGAGGGCGAGGCACAGGGCTGCAACGGCAAGGCGCACTCTCATGGACGCCTATATGGAAGAAATCGCGTCGGCCGCCAATCACCTTCGCATCGGCGTCCACGGCCCGGAACCGGACCTGCGGCATGATGCGTCCGGCCTGTGCAGGTGGTTCCCCTGATGGGCCCGCTGCGCTACTCTCCCCTGACAGCAAGGGAAATGGCATGACCAAGGGCCCCTATCTCGACGGGCAGCTGCTGATCGCCATGCCGGGCATGAGCGACCCGCGCTTCGACCGCAGCGTGATCTACATGTGTGCGCATTCCGAACAGGGTGCCATGGGCATCATCATCAACAAGACCACGCCGATGATGTCCTTCGGCGAGCTGCTGTCGCAGCTCGACCTTGCCGGCGACGAACCGCTCGACCCGCCGCCGGAGCTGATGCAGATGCCGGTGCTGTTCGGCGGCCCGGTCGAGCAGGGCCGCGGCTTCGTGCTGCACACCAGCGACTATTTCACGGCGGATTCGAGCCTGCCGGTGGCTGAGAACATCGCGCTCACGGCCACCGTGGACATCCTGCGCGCCATGGCACGGGGCGAAGGCCCGGAACGCGCCGTGCTGGCCTTGGGCTATGCCGGCTGGGCGCCGGGCCAGCTCGAGAACGAGATCCAGCACAATGGCTGGCTCACCTGTCAGGCGGACGAGGAGCTGATTTTCGGGCTCGACTTCGACGCGCGCTACCTCGCCGCACTGCGCAAGCTGAAGATCGACCCTGCCATGCTGTCGAGCGATTCAGGCCACGCCTGAGGCTTGATGCCTCAGGCCTGGTGCTGGCGCGGCAATGACACCCGGCGCTGCCGCTTGCGGCGGCGACGGCGGGCGGCGGGTGGCGGCACCTCGGGCACGGCGAGCGCGGCAACGGGCGGCTCCACCACGGCCGCCGCGGCGAGGGCGGCCTCCAACTCCTCCGCTCGTGCTGCAACCTCCGTTGACTCCGCGGGCGCGGCAGGGCTTTCGGTTGCGGCGGGCGCGGCCGGCGGAACGAGATCGGGCTCCATGCGGCGGCGCGGGAAGGGGCCCGCGGGCCGCTTCTCAGGCTCCGGCCGCTCGACATCCTTCGCGGTCACGCGGCGAACGGCCGGCTCCGGCGGCGGGTCCTTGATGGCGCGCTCCCACAGCCAGGTAATGGCGGTGCGGCCACCGGTCTGCGCATAGGGCATGCCCGCCAGCGCATCGTTCACCTGCTTCGCTGACATCGGCTTGCCGATGAAATAGCCCTGCCCGAAGTCACAGCCGAGCTCGCCCAGCCGGTCCACCTGGTCCTGGTTCTCGATGCCCTCGGCGACGATGGCGAGGCCCAGCTCATGGCCCATGGTGACGATCGACTGCAGGATCACCACTGCGCGGTGGTCCTGCGCCTCCTGCGAAATGAAGCTGCGGTCGACCTTCAGCGTGTCGAAGGGCAGCTTGCGCAGGCTGGAGAGCGAGGAATAGCCGGTGCCGAAATCATCACAGGAGAGACCGACGCCCAGCTCCCGGAAACGCTCGAGGATCTGTGCCGCGCGCTCAGGATATTCCATGACGAGCGATTCCGTGACCTCGATCTTGAAGCTGCCGCGCTGCAGGCCCTCGCGGCTGATGATCTGCTTCACATCGTCAAGCAGGCCGGGCTCGATCAGCTGTGCCGAGGAAATGTTGACGGCAACGAAGGCGGGCTCCGCCGAGCGGTAGGCGCGCTGCCAGATGCCGAGCTGGCGCCCCGCCTCGTTCAGCACCACCCGGCCGATGTCGCGGATCATGCCCGTCTCCTCCGCGAGGTCGAGGAAGCTCTCCGGCGCCAGCAGCCCGAGCGAGGGGTGCCGCCAGCGCACCAATGCCTCGAAGCCGGCAAGATGCATGTCGGCGAGGCGGGCGATGGGCTGGTAGTGAACCTCGATCTCGTTGCGCTCGATCGCCCGGCGCAGTTCCGCTTCCAGCACCACGAGCTCCGCCCGGTCGTCCACCATGGCGGGATTGAACAGCTCGACGGCACCCGTGCCCTTGCGCCGTGCCTCGTAAAGCGCGACGGCGGCATCCTTGACCAGCCTGTCGGCGTTCTGGACCTCGGGGCGGTACTGCGCCACGCCGATGGAGGCGGTGAGGAAATATTCCTGGTTCTCGAATTTCACCGGGCGCGCCACGGTGCCGAGCAGGGCCTGCGCGAAGGCATCGACGGCCCGGGCGCCGGGCCCCTCGTGATAGAGGATGGCGAACTGGTCACCCGGCAGGCGCGCCACCGTGTCCACCACCTCGGCCTCGGCCTTGAGGCGTCGCCCGATGATGGCGAGCAGCGCATCACCCGCCTCGTGGCCCATGGCGTCGTTGACGGTCTTGAAGCGGTCGAGGTCGACGAGCAGCACGAAGAGTGCGGTGGCAGCACCGGGCTCCAGACCGTCGATGGCGCGCTGCAGGCGGTCGGTGAAAAGCGCGCGGTTGGGCAGGCCCGTCACCATGTCGTAGACGGCGTCTTTCAGCAGACGCTCCTCGGCGATCTTGGCGTTGGTGACGTCGGTGATGGTGCCGATGCAGCGCGCCGCGCGATAGCCGTTGCCGCCGGTGATGGAGCGCGCCCGCAGTTCGAACCAGCGATAGCTGCCATCGCCGTGGCGAAGACGGAACTTGCGCTCGATGGGGCTGCGCCCATCGGCTTCGGCCTCGGCGATGGTGGCGAGATAGGCAGAACGGTCGGCCGGGTGCATGAGTTCGAGGAAGGCCTCGCCCGCGGCATCCTCGAAGGCATTGGCGGGCTGGGCCAGCGCACGGGCAATCTCGGGGCTGAGAAAGAGCTCGCCCTCCTCCGGCTGCCAGTCCCACACGAAGGCGCGCGCGCCCGCGAGCGCCAGCGCGTGGCGGCCAGCCTCGCGGAAGAAGTGCCGCGAGAGATAGCCCTGCGCGAAGGCATGGTGCGCCAGTGCGAAGCCGAGCACCACGAGCAGGGCCGCAAGCCCGATCACCACGACGGCGGAGATCGACGAGCCGGGGTTGCTGAACAGCGCCGCGAGCGCGGCCAGCATGGTCCACAGCAGAACCGCGGTCCAGCTCAGCACCGCGGTCTCTGCCTTCACCTCGCCACGCCACCACAGAGACAGAATGAGCGCGAAGCCACCGAGTGCGGTGGCCGCAAAGGTGGCGCGCGCCAGTGCGGTGGCCACGAGCGGCTCCGCCACGCCATAGATCGGGATGGCGAAGGCGAGGCCGGCAACGGCCAGGAGAAGGTTTCCAGCCATCTGCGACAGGCGGCCGAGATCGGCCAGCATGGCCAGAAGCAACAGCAGGAAGCCCGCCATCAAACCCTCGATGACGGCGCGCAGCACCTGGAGCGTGAAGCCCGTCATGCCGGACTGCGCGGTGAGCGCGGTGAGGTGGCCCGCCTCGAGCAGCATGAAGCCGATGGCGGCGAGTGCGAAGCCCCCGGCGACCGGAAACAGCGCCCGCGCCCGGAACCCATAGAGGGCGAAGAGGATAAGCGCGATCAGCACCGAGATGCCGAGCAGCGCACCGCGGAAGAAGGAGGTGAAGTCCTTGTGCGCGTGGAAGGCGGCGCGCTGCCACAGGGTGACGGGGAGCGGGCCGTCCGTCACCTCGAAGGCCACCGATGCCGTGCCGTCCGGCGGCATGGCGAGCGTGTAGGCGTTCTCGCCGGGAACCGGCGGAAGACCGCCCAATTGCCCGTCACCCGCCAGCGCCGTGCCATAGATGCGTGGCCCCAGCAGCCGCGGCGGATAGAAGCCCGACCCCGTGAAGCCCATGTGCGGCACGGCAAGAATGACGGAGATCTGGTCCTTGGAGCGGTTGGTGAAGCCCGCCGCGACCCAGTTGAACACCGGGCCCGGTCCCTTGGCGGTGAGTGTCATTTGCCCGTCTGGGCCGAGCCCGCCCCCCGGCCGCTCGATGGTGATGCTCTGCTCCGGCGTCTGGAGCCCGGCGAGGAAGGGGGCGAGGTCCTGCTCGGGAATGGCGCGCGCGATATCCACGAGGTCGACGGCAAGCGCCGTCCGCGCCAGTCCCAGCGCGGCAGCCAGCAACAGCACGACGAACAGCAAATTGCGGGCCGGGAAGCCCCCCGACCTGTCTCCACCCCACCTCATCCGGCCACCTAAGCTGGCGCGCGCCCTCATGACAAGGGACGATACACCATAGGGTTACCGCGCGTCAGTCCGAAAGCCGTGCAAAAAGAAGATGATCGCGCCACTCGCCGGCGATCTTCAGATAGCCCCGCGCCAGCCCTTCCTGGGCGAAGCCGCATTTGCGCAGGAGGCCGACGGACGGGGTGTTGTGGGGGAGGCAGGCGGCCTCCACCCGGTGCAGCCCCAGGTGCCGGAAGGCGAAGTCGCAGATCAGCCGCACGGCGGAGGTCATATAGCCCTGGCGCGCATGGGCTTCCCCGATCCAGTACCCGAGCGTGGCGGTCTGCGCCACGCCACGGCGGACGTTCGACAGGGTCAGCGCGCCGACCAGCGTCTCGCCGCCGCGGTCGAAGATGAAATAGGGGTAGGCCAGGTCTTCGTCGATGTCGCGCCAGTATTGCCGGATGCGGCTGCGGAAGGCGGTGCGCGTCAGGTCATTGGCGGGCCAGGTGGGCTCCCAGGGGCTGAGGAAAGCCCGGCTCTCCGCCCTGAGTGACGCCCACTGCTCATAATCGCCCATGTCCGGCACCCTGATCAGCGCCCGGCCATCCCGCAGCGTGGGGGGCGGGTCGCCGGCAAAGGGTGAGCGGAGGAAGGCCATGTCACAGCTTACGCAAAATGCCGGGTGATCGTATCATATCCCGCCATCTGCCCGATGTGGCCCACGGCGCTGAAGGCGGGCTTCTGGTGGCTGAACAGGCGTTCCGCCAGCGCGCGCACCTGTTGCGGCGTCACGGCCTCGATCCTGGCGGTGAGGGTCGAGATATCAGGCACCTCGCCGAAGGCGAGGAACTGCCGGGCGATCTGGTCGGCACGCGAGGACGCGCTCTCGAGGTTCATCACGAGGCTGGCCTTGAGCTGCGCCTTGGCACGTGCGACCTCGGCCTCCGTTACCTCCCGGGCGACCGACAGCATGACCTCCGAGGTGAGGTCGAGCAGTTCGTTCGCGTGCTCGGGGCTGGTCGCGGCATAGACACCCACCTGCCCCGCATCCTCATAGGCCGACCCGAAGGAGAAGACGCTGTAGCAGAGCCCGCGCTTCTCGCGCACTTCCTGGAACAGGCGGGAGGACATGCCGCCGCCGAGGATGTTCGACATCACCTGCAGGACATAGATGTCCGGGTGGCGGTAGCTCGGCGCCTCGAAGCTCAGCACGATGTGGGCCTGGTCGAGGGGCTTCTCCGCCGTGCAGCAGGCGGGCAGGAAGGACGGCGTCTCGCGCTGCGGGCCACTGCCTTCCGCGATGGCGCCAAGCAGCCGCTCGGCCTCGGCCGCGAAGGCCTTGTGGTCGATGTGGCCGGCCGCCGCGACGACGATGCGCGAGCCCCAGTAGTTGCGGTTGCGCCAGTCGAGGATCTGCTGGCGGGTGACATGGGCGATGAGCTTCTCGGTGCCGAGGATCGAGCGTGCCAGCGGGTGGGCGCCGAAGCTGGCCGCCTGGGCGAGATCGAAGACCAGGTCATCCGGCTGGTCATGCGCCGCGGCGATCTCCTGCAGGATCACGTCGCGCTCGCGTTCGAGCTCCTCTTCGTCGAGCGCCGGCGCGGTGAAGATGTCGGCCAGGATATCGAGCGCGAGCGCCCAGTCCTGCTTGAGGACCCGGGCATAATAGGTGGTCGTCTCCATGCCCGTGGCGGCATTGATCTCGCCGCCGGCGGATTCGATTTCCTCCGCGATGGCGAGGGCCGAGCGCCTGGGCGTGCCCTTGAAGGCCATGTGTTCGAGGAAATGCGCGATGCCGTTTTCCTCCGCCCGCTCGTCGCGCGCGCCGGCCTTCACCCAGATGCCGAGTGCCGCCGTCTCGAGATGCGGCATGTGATGGGTGACGACGTGGATGCCATTGTTGAGGCGGGTGATCTCGACGCTCATGATGCTGCCTCAGGCCTGCTGCTGCGACAGGATGAAGTCGCGCACGCGGGCGACGTCATTGGGCAGAACCGTGAACCGCTCCTTC
Organism: uncultured Aestuariivirga sp.; assembly: GCA_964474665.1. Taxonomy (GTDB): domain Bacteria; phylum Pseudomonadota; class Alphaproteobacteria; order Rhizobiales; family Aestuariivirgaceae; genus Aestuariivirga. The sequence goes on along the minus strand of CAYYTH010000017.1, from coordinate 69,913 downwards.
GCCGTCAGCAGCCCGGCAAGCCGTGGCGGCAGGCCCGGCCGGACGCCTGAGGCTTTCTCGACCGCATCCGGGAACTTGGCAGGATGCGCGGTGGCGAGCGTCACCATCGGGCTCGCCGAGGCTTCGGCCTTGCGGGCCACCGCATAGCCCACCGCCGTGTGCGGATCGAGCAGCTCGCCGGTCTGGGCCAGCGTCTCGCGGATGGTGAGCGCCGTTTCGGCCTCGTCCGTCGCGCCCGAGCCGAACTCGTGGCGGATCTGCTCAAGCTCACGCGCACCGATGGTGAAGCTGCCCGACTGCGCGAGGCCCGCCATCAGGTGGCGCACCGCGTTGGGGTCGCGTCCATAGGCCAGGAACAGCAGGCGCTCGAAGTTGCTGGAGATCTGGATGTCCATCGACGGGCTGGTGGAGGCCTTCACGCCGCGCTGTTCGTAGCGGCCGGTCTTCAGCGTGCGGTCGAGGATGTCGTTGACGTTGGTGGCGATCACCAGCCGGTCGACCGGCAGCCCCATGCGCTTGGCGACGAGGCCGGCGAAGATGTCGCCGAAATTGCCGGTGGGCACGCAGAAGCTCACCGCGCGGCCCGGAGCACCCAGCGACAGCGCGGCGGTGACGTAATAGACCGTCTGCGCCATGATGCGCGCCCAGTTGATCGAGTTGACGCCGGCGAGACCCACCTTGTCGCGGAAGGCGTGGTCGTTGAACAGCGCCTTCACGATGGCCTGGCAGTCGTCGAAGTTGCCCTCGATCGCGATGTTGTGCACCGAGGGTGAGTCGACCGTCGTCATCTGCCGGCGCTGCACTTCCGACACGCGGCCGTGCGGATGCATCATGAACACCGTGGCATGGTGCGAAGACTTGAAGGCCTCGATCGCTGCACCGCCCGTGTCGCCGCTGGTGGCGCCGACGATGGTGGCGCGGCTTCGGCGATGTGCGAGCGCCCAGTCCATCAGCCGGGCGAGCAGCTGCATCGCCACGTCCTTGAAGGCGAGCGTCGGGCCGTGGAACAGCTCGAGCAGCCATTGATTGTCGTCGAGCTGCTTGAGGGGCGCCACAGCGGGGTGGCCGAAGCTGGCATAGGCTTGCGCGATCATGCGCTTCAGGTCGGCCTCGGGGATGGCACCGCCGATGAAGGGGTGCATCACCGCATGGGCCACGTCCTCATAGCTCTTGCCCTGGAGCTGCGTGATCTCGCGGCTCGAGAGCTCGGGCCACTGGGCGGGCACGTAGAGGCCGCCGTCGCGGGCGAGACCGGTGAGCAGAACGTCTTCGAAACCGAGTTCCGGGGCCTCGCCCCGGGTCGACACATAACGCAAGTCCGTGACCCCTCAAGGAATTGGCGCAGCTTTAGACCCCGCCTCGCGGAGCATCAAGCGGTGGTTTCCCTCACCCCCGGGCGGCCCAGTTCCGCCGCCGGCGGCGAAGGTCATGGATGTAGAAGCCCGCAACGCCCAGCAGCGTGGCCGCGAGGCCGAACCAGATGATGGCATAGCCCAGGTGATTGTTGGCGAGGTCGGCCTTCGGCTCCTCCGGCCGCGGGAATTCCGCCGTGGTGCTGCCGGGAAGGAGCTGCACCACATAGGGGAAGGGCCGCATGTCCGCCGCCAGGCCGCTGGCCGCAAGCATCGCATCGACGTCCCACCAGTGCCACATGTTGGCTTGCGGGTCGTTGGCCGGGTCGAAGAATCCCTGGCCGTAAGGGTGGGTGCGGATGACGCCCTCGATCTCCTGCGGGCCCTGCGGCTGGTCGAAGTTCTCCAGCCTCTGGCCCGGCAGCTTGCCCCGGTCGACGATCACCACCCAGCCATCGCTGCTGGCGGCGGGCTCGAGAATGGTCCAGCCCTGCCCGCGCTGATAGCTCGAAAGCATCTTCATCCAGGCATCGGTCTTGTAGGTGCCGGTGAACTTGACCCGCACGAACTCGACGTTACTGCCGGCCCGCGCCATGTTGTAGGCGGTGGGAAGATCGACCGGCGGGGCGGCCGCATTGGCCGCCAGCTGGGCCAGTAGCGCCTCCTTCCAGGCCAGCCGCTTCACCTGCCACGCGCCTAGCGTGACCAGGATCGCAAGTCCGGCGAGCGTGGCGAGAACCACCGGCCAGATGCGGGGCGGACGCTCGTGCGGGCGGGTCATTTGTGCAGCCGCCCCTCGCGCGCATCGGCCTTCCATTGCTGATTGAGGAGCAGGCCCTTCACCGGGCGGAGCAGCAGCAGCGGCAGCACGATGAGCACCGGAATGGCGATCAGCGCATGCACCCAGTAGGGCGGGCTGTAGGCCGCCTCGATACCAAGGATGGAGCCCACGCCTGCCACGCAGACGAAGAGCATGACGAACCAGGCCGCGCCGTCGCCGCCATCGGCGAATTCATAGGAGAGGCCGCAACTCTGGCACTTGTCGGCGACGGCGAGATAGCCGTCGAACAGCTTGCCGCGGCCGCAACGCGGACACTTTGCCGAAAGGCCGGTCTTCACCGGCGAAAGGTCGGGATAGTAGTTCTCGCTCATGGCAGCCTCGAAAGCAAAATGGGGCCGCAGCGGGTCAACCGTTGCGGCCCCAGTCTATCAGGAAATCCGGAGATCAGTGCTCCGCAATGACGACGCCGGCCGAACCCCAGACGTAGATCGCGGCGAACAGGAACAGCCAGACCACGTCGACGAAGTGCCAGTACCAGGCCGCCGCCTCGAAGCCGAAGTGGGCCTTCGGCGTGAAGGCGCCACGCGCGGCGCGGATGAGGCACACCACCAGGAAGATGGTGCCGACGATCACGTGGAAGCCGTGGAAGCCGGTGGCCATGAAGAAGGTGGAGCCATAGATATTGCCGCCATGGTCGCGGCTGAAGGCGAAGGCCGCATGGGCATATTCATAGGCCTGGACGGCGGTGAACAGCAGGCCCAGCAGCACCGTGGCGAGAAGGCCCATCTGCAGGCCCTTGCGGTCGTTGTTGAGCAGCGCATGGTGGGCCCAGGTGACCGTGGTGCCGGAGGTGAGCAGGATCAGCGTGTTGATCAGCGGCAGGTGCCAGGGATCGAAGATCGTCACACCTTCGGGCGGCCACACGCCGCCCGTGGCGGCGGCGCGCGAGGCCTGGATCGCCTCGCCGGGGAACAGGCTCGCGTCGAAGAAAGCCCAGAACCAGGCAACGAAGAACATCACCTCGGAGGCGATGAACATCAGCATGCCATAGCGCATGTGCAGCGCCACGACCGGGGTGTGATGCTGCTGGTTGCCCTCGATGATGACGTCGCGCCACCACATGTACATCGTGTAGAGCACGCCGAGGAGGCCGATGATCATGATCGCCGGGTTCGAGCCGTGCATCCACATCACGGCGCCCACCGCGAGGACGAAGGCCGAGACCGAGCCGACGAAGGGCCAGGGGCTCGGGTTGACCAGGTGGTAATCGTGATTCTTTGCGTGCGCGTCAGCCATATCCCCTACTCCTTAATTCGCGATGCTGCCGGGGGCCGCTGTCGTGGCCTCCGTCACAGCCTTGGGCTTGTCCACCGGATAGAAGGTATAGGACAAGGTGATTTCCTGAATGCCGGCGGCGTCGGCATCGTTCAGCATGTCCGGGTCGACGAAGAAGGAGACGGGCATCTCGATCTTCTCGCCGGGCTTCAGCGTCTGCTCGGTGAAACAGAAGCACTGGATCTTGTTGAAATAGGCGCCGGCCTGCGGCGGCGTGACGTTGAACACGGCCGTACCGGTGAGCGTTTCGTCCGAGCGGTTGATGGCCTCGTAATAGGCCATCGACTGTTCGCCGAACTTGACCGTCACCGTGCCCTGCAACGGGTGGAAGGCCCACTTCAGCTTTTCGGAGGTATTGGCGTCGAAGCGCACGGAAACCGTCTTGTTCAGCACCTCCGCGGGTGCTGACTCGGCGCGCTGCGTGGTGCCGCCGAAACCCGTAACCTGGCAGAACAGCCGGTACAGCGGCACGGAGGCGAAGGACAGCCCCACCATGCCCGCCGCCACGGAGGCCGCCATCAGCGCGACACGCAGGTTGCGCGGGTTTCGGGGCGCGCCCATCAGAAGCTCCGCATGCCCACCGAGCCGCCGAGGCGGACGATGGTGGTGATGAAGAACAAAACTGCGAGCGCTGCGAGGATCAGCGCCGTCGCGATGGCGCGCTTGCGCCGCCGTGCCATGTCTTCTGGGCCGAAGGGGGACTTGGTCATCGCTTCCTTCATCACAGGACCGGCGGGAACAGCGGCAGGCCCGCCGCGCGCTCGATCAGGATCAGCGCGAAGACGATGAACAGCCACATGGTGGAGAAGCCGAACAGCTTCTTGCAGGCGATCTCCGCCGCCTGGCCCTCGCGGATGCGATAGACCCGCCAGGCATGCCAGATGAACATGACGCCGAGCCCGATGTTGGCGACAAGATAGAGCCAGCCCACCGTGCCCGTCAGTGCCGGCGACAGCGTCACGGGCAGGAGCAGCAGGGAATAGAGCAGGATCTGGCGGCGCGTTTCGTCGGTGCCGGCAACGACCGGCAGCATCGGCACGCCGGCGTTCGTATAGTCCGCGTTGATCTTCTTCCACAGCGCCAGCGCCCAGAAGTGCGGCGGCGTCCAGGTGAAGATGATCAGGAACAGCGCGATGGAGCCCAGATCGATCGAACCCGTCACCGACACCCAGCCGACCATGGGCGGGAAGGCGCCAGCCGCGCCCCCGATGACGATGTTCTGCGGCGTCAGGCGCTTCAGCCACATGGTGTAGATGGCGATGTAGAAGAAGATGGTGAAGGCCAGCAATGCGCCCGCCAGAAGGTTGACGAGCAGGCCCAGCACGAGAACCGAGCCGGCGGCCAGCACCATGCCGAAGCCCAGGGCTTCCGACGGCGTGATGGACCCTGCGGGAACGGGGCGCTTGGCGGTGCGCTTCATCACCGCGTCGATGTCGGCGTCGTACCACATGTTGAGGGCACCGGCGGCACCGGCACCCACCGCGATCGCCAGCAGCGCCACGAAGGCGAGCCAGGGATGCAGCGTGCCCGGGGCGGCGATGATGCCCACGAAGGCGGTGAAGATGACGAGCGACATCACCCGCGGCTTCAGCAGCGCGAAGTAGTCCTTCACCGTCCCCTGGCCGCCTGTGACGGCGGCCGGGGCTTCGGCGATCTGGGCGTTGATGTCGCTCATCCTGTTGCCAGTCCGGTTACTTGATCACCGGCAGGGTGGAGAACTGGTGGAACGGCGGCGGAGAAGACAGGGTCCACTCCAGCGTCGTGGCGCCTGCACCCCACGGATTGTCGGCAGCCTGGCGCTTCTTGGCGAAGGCATCGAACACGCCATAGAGGAAGATCAGCACGCCGACGGCCGAGATATAGGAGCCGTAAGACGAGATCTGGTTCCAGCCGGCGAACACCGTGGGATAGTCGATGTAGCGGCGCGGCATGCCCGACAGGCCGAGAAAGTGCTGCGGGAAGAACACCATGTTCACACCGATGAACGTCACCCAGAAGTGAAGCTTGGCGATGCCGTCGCTGTACATGTAGCCGAACATCTTCGGGAACCAGTAGTACCAGCCCGCGAAGATGGCGAAGACGGCGCCCAGCGACAGCACGTAGTGGAAGTGGGCCACCACGTAGTAGGTGTCGTGCAGCACGCGGTCCACGCCGGCATTGGCCAGAACCACGCCGGTGACACCGCCCACGGTGAACAGGAAGATGAAGCCCAGCGCCCATACCATGGGCGCCTTGAACTCGATCGACCCGCCCCACATGGTGGCGATCCACGAGAAGATCTTCACACCCGTCGGCACCGCGATGATCATCGTGGCGGCGACGAAATAGGCCTGCGTGTCGGCATCGAGGCCGACGGTGTACATGTGGTGCGCCCACACGATGAAGCCGACGACGCCGATCGCCACCATGGCATAGGCCATGCCGAGATAGCCGAAGACCGGCTTCTTCGAGAAGGTCGCCACGATCTGCGAGATGATGCCGAAGCCCGGAAGGATGAGGATGTAGACTTCCGGATGGCCGAAGAACCAGAACAGATGCTGGAACAGCACCGGGTCACCGCCGGCCGAGGGCACGAAGAACGAGGTGCCGAAGTTGCGGTCGGTCAGCAGCATGGTGATGCCGCCGGCGAGAACCGGCAGCGACAGCAGCAGCAGGAAGACGGTGACCAGCACCGACCACACGAACAGCGGCATCTTGTGCAGCGTCATGCCCGGTGCGCGCATGTTGAAAATGGTGGTGATGAAGTTGATGGCGCCGAGGATCGACGAGGCGCCGGCGATGTGCAGCGCCAGGATGGCGTAGTCCATCGCGGGGCCGGGCTGCGCGGTGGTCGACAGCGGCGGGTAGATGGTCCAGCCGCCACCCACGCCCATGCCGCCGGCCGGGCCCTCGACGAACATCGAGATGAGCAGAAGGCCGAGGGCGGGCGGAAGCAGCCAGAACGAGATGTTGTTCATGCGCGGGAAGGCCATGTCCGGGGCGCCGATCATCAGCGGCACGAACCAGTTGCCGAAGCCGCCGATCATGGCGGGCATGACCATGAAGAAGATCATGAGCAGGCCGTGCGCCGTGACGAACACGTTGTACATGTGCTTGCCGGCGTCGATCGCGGCGTCAGCCGGCGTGCCGTAGACCATGGTCGCGAGGCCGGTGAAGTACTGGATGCCGGGCTCGGCGAGTTCCATGCGCATGACGATCGACAGGATGCCGCCGATGATGCCGGCGAAGATCGCGAACCACAGATACATCGTGCCGATGTCCTTGTGGTTGGTCGAGTAGACGTAGCGCTTCCAGCCCGTCGGGTGGTCTTCGTGCGCAGCGATTGCGTGTGCCATTCTTTTTGCCTCGTTCCCGATTACTTCTGAGCCAGCTGGCCGTTGGCGGCTTCGGCGCTGGCGAGATACTTGTAGGCTTCCTCGAGCCCGGCGGTTTGGGCGGTCTTGGCCCAGGTGTCATAGTCGGCCTGCGAAACCACATGCACCTCGATCGGCATGTAGGCGTGATCCTTGCCGCAGAGTTCCGAGCACTGGCCGTAGAACACGCCTTCGCGCTCGGCGCGGAACCAGTCCTGGTTCAGGCGGCCGGGGATGGCGTCGATCTTCATGCCGAACTGCGGGATGGTCCAGGCGTGGATGATGCCGTCCGGATCCGAGGTGACGATGAGCTTCACCGTCTTGTTGACCGGCACCACCACCGGATAGTCGGTCTTGAGCAGGTAGGGGACATTCGCTTCCTCGGCGGTCTTCATGTCGCGCGCCCGATCATCGAGCGAGGCGGTGAAGGACACCTTGGCCGAGCCGTCGTCGTTGAGGCCGAGGTCGGGATATTCATAGGTCCAGTTCCAGCCGGGATTGCCGATGACCTTGATCGTCATGTCGGCGGCCGGAATGTCACGCTGCAAGTAGAGCAGGCGGAAAGAGGGGACCGCGATGACGACGAGGATCAGGATCGGGATCACCGTCCAGGCCACTTCGATCATGGTGTTGTGGGTGGTGCGCGAAGGCACCGGATTGGCCTTGGCGCTGAACTTGGCCATCACGTAGAGCAGCAGCGCCAGCACGAACAGCACGATCACCGTGATGATCGGCAGCAGCAGGCCGTTGTGGAAGGTGTGAATGCCGTCCATCGAGGGCGAGTTCGCCGGCTGCAATCCCATCTGCCAGGGCTTGGAATAGCCCTCGATCGCCCAGGCTGCCGGAGCGCCCGCCAACCCTGCCGCAAGGGCAAGTCCTGCCGTCAACGTGTTGCGAAACTTCATCGTACCCTCTCTCATCAACGCCTTGCGGCAAGGCGCAAGGTTGCGGGGGCCATAGCTGTCCCTTGGAGCCCCCACTCCAAACATCGATTGTGAACCACATTCGAGCGCCCGCCGCAACGTGGGCAGGCGCGGCAAAACGTCGTGCCGGGCCCGTCGCGGCTGCAACCGGAATTCCGCCCCAATTCCCCCCGAAACCGCCGCCCGTCAACCCCGAAAGCATGCAGCGCAGCAACAAATGCGGCAGGTGAATGCGGGTTGTCTAAGCCAACCTGCGGCGCTAAACCCGCCGAATCGGGAACCAGAAGGTAAAACTCCGTGCGAATCATCATGAAGCCGAGCCGCCTGCTCGCCCTCGCCTCACTCGGGCTCGCGCTCAGCCTCGGCACCTCCGGCATCGCCACTGCCCAGGAAGACGGCACCACTGCCCAGAAGGGCGACCAGCAGGCCCCGGCCGACGGCCAGCCGCAGTTCGGCCCCCGCGCCAAGAAGCAACAGGGCCAGCAGCAGGGCCAGCCCGGCAAGGAGCCCCCGAAGATCGACCTCGTGGCCGAGAACGGCAACTGGAAGGTCCAGTGTGAGACCCTGCCGGCCATGGACGGCCAGCCCGGCGGCCGCCAGTGCGGCATGATCCAGGTCACCCAGAGCGAGAAGAATGCCAAGGCCACGTTGACCCTGGTGATCGTCAGCACCAAGCAGAATGGCAAGCAGCTCTACAATATGCGCGTCATCGCCCCGATCGGCGTGTTCCTGCCGACCGGCGTCGCGCTCGAGATCGACGGCAACGCGGTGGGCCGCGTGCCCTTCACCCGCTGCATGCCCCAGGTCTGCATGGCCTTCGCGGAAGCCAGCGCCGACACGGTGAGCAAGCTGAAAAAGGGCAAGCAGGCCAATTTCATCATCTATGAGGCCCCCGGCATCGGCCTGCCGATGAAGCTGTCGCTCGAAGGCTTCTCGGCCTCGCTTGCCGCCCTCGACAAGGTCAGCACGCCGAACTGATCCGGCGCCTGCCCCCGAACGATCAAGGGCCGTTCCGCCGGAACGGCCCTTTTCATTTGTGGCGGAATGTGCGCCGCTCACCTATCTTGGCTCACGACAGCTCTCTGACCCACAGGTGCCCCCTTGCCCGCAAACGCCCCCGTTTCCCTCTTCGAGTCCGACGATTTCAGCCGTTCGCAGGCCGAGGCCCTGGTTTCCGACACGCTCAGGGGCGCGGAGGACGGTGAACTCTTCGTCGAAAAGCGCCAGACGGAGAGCCTGGTCTGGGACGACGGCAAGCTGAAATCCGCGAGCTTCGACGAGTCCCAGGGCTTCGGGCTGCGTGCAGTGCGCGGCGAAACCGCGGCCTATGCCCATGCCACCGACCTCTCCATGGCGGCGCTGCGCCGCGCCGCCGAGGTCTGCCGCACCGTCGCCACCGGCGGCGACGTGGTCCATGCGGTGGCGCCGGAGCGCACCAACCGCAAGCTCTACGCCGACACCAACCCTTCGGAAGCCTTGGGCTTTTCCGAGAAGATCGCCCTGCTACAGAAGGTCGACGCCTATGCCCGCAGCCTCGATCCGCGGGTGAAGCAGGTCTCGGTCTCGATGTCGGCCGACTGGCAGGCCATCGAAATCCTCCGCGGCGACGGGTCCAGCTACCGTGACGTGCGCCCGCTGGTCCGCTTCAACGTGGCGGTGGTCTCCGCCGACGGGGAGGAGCAGGGCCAGGGCCACCACGGGCTCGGCGGCCGCGGCGAACCGCTCTCCTATTTCACCGACGACGTCTGGATGGCCGCCACGCAGGAGGCACTGCGCCAGAGCCTCGTGTCCCTCGAGGCGCGGCCTGCGCCGGCGGGCGAGATGGACGTGCTGCTCGGCCCCGGCTGGCCCGGTATCCTGCTTCACGAGGCCGTGGGCCACGGCCTCGAGGGCGACTTCCACCGCAAGAAGACCAGCGTGTTCACCGGCATGCTCGGCCAGCGGGTCGCATCGAAGGGTGTCACCATCGTCGATGACGGTACGCTCGCCGATCGGCGCGGCTCGATCACCATCGACGACGAGGGCACGCCGTCGAACTGCACCACGCTGATCGAGGACGGCATCCTGGTGGGCCTGATGCAGGACCGCATGAACGCCCGCCTCATGGGTGTTGCACCGACCGGCAACGGGCGGCGCCAGTCACATGCCCATGCGCCCATGCCGCGCATGACCAACACCTACATGCTGGCGGGCGACAGGCATCCGGAGGAAATCCAGCACTCGATCAAGCGCGGCCTCTTCGCCAAGTCCTTCGGCGGCGGTCAGGTGGACATCACCTCGGGCAAGTTCGTGTTCTCCTGCACCGAGGCCTATCTCATCGAGGACGGCCGGATCACCATGCCGGTGAAGGGTGCCACCCTGATCGGGGCAGGCGCCGACGCGCTCACCCGCATTTCGATGGTCGGCAACGACATGGCGCTCGATAGCGGCATCGGCACCTGCGGCAAGCAGGGACAGGGCGTGCCGGTGGGCGTGGGCCAGCCGAGCCTGCGCATCGACCGCCTGACCGTCGGCGGCACGGCCGCCTGAGGACGCATGAAGCCCGAGGTCGTCATCTTCGACATGGACGACGTGCTGTGCCGCTATGATCTCGGCCGCCGGCTGAGGGCGCTTGCCCGCATCACCGGCCAGATGCCGCGCGACATCCGCGCCGCCATCTGGGATTCGGGCTTCGAGGATGCGGCCGACACCGGCGCCTACCCCGATCCGGATGACTATCTCCGCGAGTTCGCATCCCGCCTCGGCTATCCGCTGACGCGGGCGCAATGGGTGGAGGCGCGGCGCGAGGCGATGCAGCCCTGGCCCGACATGCTGGCACTGGCGAAGTCCATCGGCGCGCAGGTGCGCATCGCCATCTACTCCAACAACGGCCCGCTCACCAAGGCGGCGCTGCACGAGCTGTTCCCGGCCTGCACCGACATCTTCGCCGAGCACTACCACTCCTTCGAGTTCGGCACGAAGAAGCCGGACCCGAAGAGCTTCCTGAAGCTCATGGAGCGCATGGGCACCGAGCCCTCGCGCTGTTGGTTCATCGACGACAAGAAGTCCAACGTCACGGGCGCGCGCATGGCCGGGCTCGCGGGCCATCACTTCGTGAGCCTCGAGCAGCTGATGCCCGACGTGCGTGCCATGGGCCTCGCCGCATGAGCCACGCGGGCGGCGGCAAGCGCCCGGCACCCTTCGTCACCGGCTCCATCATGCGCCATGTGGTGGTGATGACGCTCACCGGTGCGGTGGGCCTGATGGCGCTGTTCATGGTCGACCTCGTCGACCTGTTCTTCCTCTCGCTGCTCAACGACACCGAGGTGACGGCGGCCATCGGCTATGCCGGCACCATCGTGTTCTCCAACCTCTCGGTGTCGATCGGCTGCGGCATCGCGGCGGCCGCCCTGGTGGCGCGCAACGTCGGCGCGGGCGACCAGGCAAGGGCGCGTGAATTCGCCACCAGCGCCCTGATGTTCTCGCTCATCACGTCAGGCCTCATCACGCTGGCGATCAACCTGGGGAGCGGCGCCCTGCTCTCGCTGCTCGGCGCCACGGGCGAAGCGAAGTGGCAAGCGCAGCTCTTCATCTGGACGCTGTCGCCGGGCTACGTGCTGATCGCCGGAGCGATCTGCTGCTCCTTCATCCTGAGGGGGCTCGGCGACGCACGGCGCGCCATGTACATCACGCTGTCCACCGCCATCGTCACCGCCTGCGCCGACCCGATCTTCATCTTCGGCCTCGGCTGGGGCATCCAGGGTGCCGCGGCGGCGACAGTGCTGGGCTATGTCGTGTCCTTCGCGATCGGGCTGCACGGCGTGGTGCGCGTGCACCGCTACATCAACCCCTTCCGCCTTGCAGGGCTGAAGCGCGATTTCCCGCCGCTGTGGGCCATCGCCTTCCCGGCCATCCTCACCCAGCTCGCCCAGCCCTTCGCCAATGCCTACATCACCTACGAGATCGCGCCCTTCGGCGACGAGTCGGTCGCGGGCTTCGCCATCGTCGGCCGCCTGGTGCCGGTGGCCTTCGGCATCATCTTCTCCCTGGCGGGCTCGGTCGGGCCGATCATCGGGCAGAACGACGGCGCCAAGCGCCATGACCGGGTGCGCCGCACGCTGACCGACGGGCTGATCTTCTCTGCAATCTATACACTTGCCACCTCGGCGCTGCTGTTCCTGTTCCGCCACCAGATCGCGGACGCCTTCAACGCGGCAGGCCGCGCGCACGATCTCGTGGTGTTCTTCTGCACTTTCATCGGCATCAGCTGGGCCTTCGCGGGCGGGCAGTTCGTGGCCAATGCCGCCTTCAACAACCTGGGCCGCGCGGCGCTGTCGAGCTGGTTCAACTGGGGCAAGGCGACGCTCGGCACCATTCCCTTCGCCATCATCGGCGCGCGCATGGGCGGCCCCGAAGGCCTGCTGGCGGGCACCGCATTAGGCTCCGTCATCTTCGGCATTGCATCGGTGATCACCGCCTATAACATCGTCCGGCGCAGTGAGACGGGAGCGGCGAAATGAGCCTTTCGAGCATGCTGGACCAGGCCCAGGGCGGCAGGCTCTTCACGATCGTGGCGCGCAGCGTCGACCTCGACGAGGCGCAGACGCGCAAGGCCATGGGCAAGCTCTGCCCAGCCATCGCCGAGGCGCTGCACGCCCGCGCCCGGCAGGACGAGGACCTGTTCCAGGCCCTGCTCGACCTCATCTCCGACAATGGCGCCGGCTCGCCGCTCGACGACCCCGACTCGCTCACCGGAATCGAAGCCGTGGCGGATGGCAACGCCATCCTCGACGACGTCTTCGGCTCGCGCAGCGCGGCCATGGCCTCCCTGCGCGTCGCCGACCCCAGCCTGCCCGAACGCGAGCTCGCCAAGCTGGCGCCGATTTCGGCCACGGCCGTAGTCGCGGCCCTCGAACAGGCCAACAGGCCGCTGGCGCTGGCAGCGGAGCCACTGCCGGCAGCAGGCGCCGCCAGCGGCCAGGGCTTCTTCAGCGCGCTGGTTGCGGCCATCGTCGCCGGCATCATCGGGGCGCTGAGGAAGAAACTCACCGCCCCGACGCGCCGCCGCCGCCCCAGCACCTATTCCCGCACCCGGACGCAGCGCCGCACCACCACGGCAAGCCGGAAGGCGCCCGCCCGCCGCCGCACGGCGAATGCCTCGGTCGAGGACATCTTCAAGGACATTCTCGGCAAACTCGGGAAATAGGCAGCCTACCGCCCGCGCTGCCGCCGCGTGGCAACCTCAGCCCCGGCATGATCGCCGCGGAAGAGGCGTCAGTCCTCGGCCTCGACGATCGTGGACGCCGGCGCCCGGATCGACCAGCGCACCCCTTCCGGAGCGAAATCCTGCACGACGTCGCCGCTCAGCGCGTGCTTGAACAGTCGTGTCACAATGAAGGAGCCCAGCCCCCGGCGTGCGGGCGGCACGACAGGCGGTCCGTTGCGTTCCGTCCAGCTCAGCACGAAGTCGGGCTCACCATCCTTGCCCGCCATGGTTTCCCAGGCGATCACCACCTCGCCCGCATCGCCTGACAACGCGCCATACTTGGCTGCATTGGTGCCCAGTTCATGCAGCGCCATGCCGAGGTTCTGTGCCGCACCTGACGCGATGCGGAGGTCTCCGCCATGGAGCAGGATGCGGCCGCCGATCAGGTGCCTGTAGTGGGAGAGCTGCGAGACGATGAGCTCGCCCAGCCGCACGCCCTTCCAGTAGTTCTTGACGAGAAGATCCTGCGACGAGGCAAGCCCCGCCAGCCGCTCCGCGAAGCGCTGGGGAAAGGTTTCGCTGTCGCTGTTCTTCGCCATCTGCTGGGCAATCGCCTGCACCACCGCCAGCAAATTCTTGGAGCGGTGGTTGATCTCGCGCATCAGCAGATGGGTGTGCTCCTCCGCCGCCTTGCGCTCGGTGATGTCCTGGGCCGTGCCGATCATCTTGTAGGGGCCGTCCTCGTCCGCCACGCTGTCCAGCGCCACGCGGATCCAGCGCAGGGCGCCATCCGATGCGCGGCGGATGCGATATTCGAGGTCGAGATGCGTTGGCCCGCCCTTCGAGCGGAACTGGCGGCTCAGTTCCTGCACCCTCGCCAGGTCATCGGGGTGAAGCGCCGTCCAGTAATGCGCCTCGGTGATCTCCGCGTCCTCGCCCACGCCCCATATGCGGCGCACCTCGCGGTCCCAGTAGACCGAGAACCGGGGGCGCAGCGTGACTTCATAGACACCGAGCTTTCCCGCCCGCAGGGCTGTTGCAAGCCGCAGCTCGCTGCGCACGACTTCCTCCTCGGCCTGCTTGCGTTCGCTGATGTCGCGGTAGAACACCGCAATGCCGTCGGAGGTCGGATAGACAGAGAGGTCGAGCCAGATGTCCTTGGCGTCGGAAACATAGTGATGCTCGAGAAACCCCGGCTGCTTCTCCGCCATCACCTGCCGCAGCATCGTTTCGAACGGCGTCCCCCTTGCCGCCGGCCACAGATCCCAGACTGACCGCTTCGCCAGCTCGCCCGAGGGCCAGCCGCCGATCCGCGCCGCCTCGCTGTTGGCAAGCGTGATGCGGAAGTCCCTGTCGAGCACCAGAAAGGCGTCACCCATCGCGTTGAGCACGTTGCGCACGGTCGCTTCGCTTGCCTGCAGCGCGCGGGCCGCGCGCTTTTGCGCAGTCGTCTCTTCGGCCACGATGTTGACGGCGATCACCGAACCGTCCTCGCCACGAATGGGCGACCAGTGCTCGAGGAAGCTGCGCCGGACACCCGGCTGGGCCGCCGTCTCGCCCTCGATCTCAAGGTTGAGGATCGACTCGCCGGTCTCGATCACCTTGCGCACCAGGCTCTCGCCGATGTCGGCAAGCTTCGGCAACACCTCGCGGATGGTGCGGCCGATGTGATCCTCGGCAGGAACGCCGTTGAGTTCGGCGAGACGGTGGTTGATGCGCTGGAAACGGAAGTCGGCACCGATGACGGCGAGGCCGACGGGCGCGTCATTGTAAATCGCGGCGAGTTCGGACAGCGCCTGCCGAACCTCCCCGTATTCGCGGAGCAGTTCCCGTTCGTCCTGCACGTCTGGAAACCCTTCCTGCCGGACCGCCGAATGCCGCCCCCGCACGGGCAGGATCTATAGCGACCGGATTGCCGATTGTCAGCTTCCTCAATAGGCGAAGTCGCGGAACACCCGTGTCACATCCTGGTGCCAGTCGCCATTGTAGAGCGCCAGCAGGTGCTCGGCCGCGGTCGTGCCGCTCCGGGCGATCTCGTCGAGGGGGTCGAGGAAGGCAGCTTCCGTCTTGCCCTTGCAGCCCTGCTTGCCGCGGGCCTCGAGGCCGGCACGCGCGATCGTCAGCACATCCTTCGCGATATCCTGGACGCTGCGGCCGCCGATCGTGGCATGGAGCGCCATCCGCGGCACGTCGTCACGCAGCCTCTGGCGCTCCGCCGCCGTCCAGTCCTTGACGAGGTCCCAGGCCGCATCGAGCGAGGCCTGCTCGTAGAGCAGCCCCACCCACAGGGCGGGCAGCGCGCAGAGGCGGCGCCACGGGCCGGAGTCCGCCCCGCGCTGCTCCAGGTATTTCTTGAGCCGCACCTCGGGGAAGATCGTGGTGAGGTGGTCGGCCCAATCCTTCATCACCGGCTTCTGGCCGGGCAGCTGCGGCAGGCGGCCGTCGAGGAAGGCGCGGAAGCTCTCACCCGAGGTGTTGATGTACTGGCCGTCGCGCATCACGAAATACATCGGCACGTCGAGCGCATAATCGACGTAGCGCTCGAAGCCCATGCCATCCTCGAAGGCGAAGGGCAGCATGCCGGCGCGCGCATTGTCGGTGTCGCGCCACACTTCCGAGCGGTAGGAGAGAAAGCCGTTGGGCTTGCCGTCGAGGAAGGGCGAGTTGGCGAAGAGTGCCGTGGCGATGGGCTGCAGCGCCAGCGACACGCGCAGCTTCTTCACCATGTCGGCTTCCGACGCGAAGTCGAGGTTCACCTGCACGGTGCAGGTGCGGAACATCATGTCGCGGCCCCTGGTGCCCACCTTGTCCATGTAGGGCGCCATGATGCCATAGCGGCCCTTGGGCATGACGGGTGTTTCCTTCAGGCTCCACAGCGGCGAGGCGCCGAGCCCGAGGAAGCCGATCCCCAGCTTGTCGCCCACCTCGCGCACCTGGGTGAGGTGCTCGTGCACCTCCTCGCAGGTGTCATGCACCGTGTCGAGCGGTGCACCCGACAGTTCGAACTGGCCGCCCGGCTCCAGCGACACGTTGCCGAGGCCCTTGGGGTCGGACAGCGCGATGATGTTCTCGCCCTCATAGACGCCGGTCCAGCCATAGCGGTCCTTGAGGCCGTCGAGCAGCGCCTTGATCGAGCGCGGCCCGTGATAGGGCACCGGCTGCAGCGTGTCGGTCAGGAAGGGAAACTTCTCGTGCTCGGTGCCGATCTTCCATTCGCTCTTCGGCTTCGATCCCGAGGCCAGCTCCTCGATGAGCTGGGCCTTGGTCTCGATGGGCATGCGCGCCTTGGGGCTGTCTGGGGCGGGTCCGCTCACGGGGTCGATCCTGTCAAAATTGCGTCCGAGGATGTAGGCGGCGGGCCATCATCCGGCAAGCGAAGATTCGGCATGGGCCTCATCAGGGCCGGTGATGCCAGTCGCCCAGCACGGCCTGCACGAGGGTCAGCGCCGCCACCGCCGCCGTATCCGCCCGCATGATGCGCGGGCCCAGTGAAATCGGCGTGACGAAGGGCAGCGACTTCAGCAGCGCCTTCTCCTCCTCCGTGAACCCGCCCTCCGGGCCGATCAGCACCGCCGCCGGCGCATGCAGCGGCTTCAGGGCCGCCAGCGGATCGGCGATCGTTGCCGTCTCGTCACAATAGACCAGCGCGCGGTCCTTCTCCCAGTCGAGGAG
Organism: uncultured Aestuariivirga sp.; assembly: GCA_964474665.1. Lineage (GTDB taxonomy): Bacteria > Pseudomonadota > Alphaproteobacteria > Rhizobiales > Aestuariivirgaceae > Aestuariivirga. The sequence goes on along the minus strand of CAYYTH010000017.1, from coordinate 53,312 downwards.
GAGCCTGGGCAGCTTCACCGGCTCCAGCACCTCGGGCACGAAAACGAGGTTGCACTGCTCGGCCGCCTCGATGACATTGGCCTTCATCCGGTCGAGGTTGACGCGCTCGGCGATGGTGCGCTGGGTGATCACGGGCCGCAATCGCCGCGCGCCGAGCTCCGTCGCCTTCTGCACGACGTAGTCGAGGCGGGCATGCTTGAGCGGCGCGAAGCAGTAGTCGATGTCGGGCGGCGGCGTCACGGCCGAGACCTGGCGCTCGCAGCGGATCTTCACGCCCTTCTTCGTCACCTCGGTGAGATAAGCCAGCCACGCCCCGTCGCGCCCATTGAACACCGAGACCGGGTCGCCCGGGCCCAGCCGCAGCACGCCGGTGAGGTAATGCGCCTGCTCGCGTTCGAGCGCGACCTCGCGCTGGTGTTCGAGCGCGGCATCGAGGTGGAGGCGAGGGGTGGTCTTCATGATACGCCCGGTGTACACCGCCCCCATGAGCGAAGCCAGCCACCCCGAGACCCGCATTGCGGATGCGCTGCCCGGCCACTGGGCCGACCGCGTGCTGCCGCCTGGGTTGCGGCCCTATGCCCGGCTGATGCGGCTCGAGCGGCCCATCGGCTGGTGGCTGCTGCTGCTGCCCTGCTGGTGGGGCCTGGCGCTCGGCCAGATCGCCTATGGCGGCGGCGTGCCGAACCCCTGGTACGCACTGCTCTTCCTCGTCGGCGCCGTCATCATGCGCGGCGCGGGCTGCACCCTGAACGACATCGCCGACCGCAACTTCGACGGCCGCGTGGAGCGCACCAGGCTGCGCCCCATCCCGGCAGGCCAGGTGAGCGTTCCGCAGGCCCTCGCCTTCCTCGTGCTGCTCTGCCTCCTCGGCCTCGTGATCCTGCTGCAGTTCAACTGGTTCACGGTGCTCACGGGCGCGGCCTCGCTCGTCATCGTCGCGGTCTATCCCTTCATGAAGCGCATCACTTACTGGCCGCAGGCGGTGCTGGGGCTGGCCTTCAACTGGGGGGCACTGGTGGGCTGGAGCGCCATCCATGGGTCGCTGTCGCTGGCGCCGGTCCTGCTCTATGCCGGCGGCATCGCCTGGACGCTGGCCTATGACACCATCTACGCCCACCAGGACAAGGAGGACGACGCGCTGATCGGCCTGAAGTCCACGGCGCTCAAATTCGGCAACCATTCGATCTGGTGGCTTTCCTTCTTCTTTGCCCTCGCCATCGCCCTCATCGATGCCGCCGTCTGGCTGGCGGGCGGCAGCATCATCGCTCATGTGGGTGTTGCCGCCGCCGCCCTGCAGGCGGCCTGGCAGCTCGCCCGCTTCCAGCCGGACAATGGCGCGCGCTGCCTTGAACTTTTCCGCTCGAACCGCATATTCGGCCTCATCATCACCCTCGGCTTCCTCCTGGATTCACTCCTCACATGACAGACGACCTGATTGACCTTGCCGGCGCGGCCGTGGCCCACGCCCGGAAACTCGGCGCCGACGCCGTCCACGCGGTCGCCGCCGATGGCCGCTCCACCGAAATCTCCGTGCGCGAAGGCAAGATCGAAAAGGTGGAGCAATCCGAGGCGCGCGACATCTCGCTCAAGGTCTTCGTGGGCAAGTCCTCCGCCTCGATCTCCGGCAGCGTGCTCACCAGGGACGCCATCCACCGCCTCGCCGAGAATGCGCTTCGCATGGCGAAGCTCGCACCCCCCGACCCCTATGCCGGCATCGCCGACCCGGATCAGCTCGCCACGGTGATCCCCGAGCTCGATCTCGCCGCCACCGACCTGCCCGATCCGGCAAGGCTCGAGGAGCTTGCAAAGCGCGCCGAGGCCGCGGGCCTTGCCGTCAAGGGCGTCACCAAGTCCTCGGGTGCCGGTGCCTCGCGCTCGGAGACCTCCGTGGGCATCGTCATCTCCAACGGCTTCGCGCAGGGCTACAGGCGCACCGGTGTCGGCGTCTCCATGTCGGCGATCGCCGGCGAGGGGCTCGCGATGCAGCGCGACTATGACTATTCCTCCGCCGTCCACTTCGTCGACCTGCGCGATCCGGAAGAGATCGGCCGCACCGCGGGCGAACGCGCCGTCGAACGCGTCAACCCGCGCAAGGTGAAGTCGCAGTCGGTGCCGGTGATCTATGACCGCCGCGTCGCCTCCGGGCTGATCGGTCACCTGCTCGGCGCCATCAACGGCGCGGCCATCGCGCGCGGCACCTCCTTCCTGAAGGACGCGATGGGCACGGAAATCTTCGGACCGCACATCACCATCACCGAGGACCCGCACATGCTGCGCGGCCATGGCTCGCGCCCCTTCGACGGCGAGGGCCTGGCCTGCCACCGCCGCAACCTCATCGAGAACGGCGTGCTGACGGGCTGGATCCTCGACCTGCGCTCCGCCCGCCAGCTGGGCCTTCAGCCCACGGGCCAGGGCTCGCGCGGCGGCCCGTCCACCGCCAACGTCTTCCTGCCGGCCGGCGCCGAGACGCCGGAGGACCAGATCAGGAGCCTCAAGCAGGGCCTCTACGTCACCGAGCTCATCGGCGCGTCGATCAACAACGTGACGGGCGACTACAGCCGCGGCGCCTCCGGCTTCTGGATCGAGAATGGCGAACTCACCTATCCGGTGAGCGAGATCACCATCGCCGGAAACCTGAAGGACATGTTCAAGACCATCCGCCCGGCCTCCAATCTCGAATTCCGCTCCTCGGTGTCCGCCCCCAACTGCCTGGTCGAAGGCCTCACCATTGCCGGTGTCTGACGCCGCCCTCCTCTTCGACGTGGTGCGCGAGGCCGGAGAACTGGGCCTCGCGCTCGGCCGCAGGCAGGATCTCAGGCACTGGACCAAGCCGGACGGCAGCCACGTCACCGAGGGCGACCTCGCCATCAACGAACTCTTCACGCAGCGCCTGCGCGCTGCAAGGCCCGATGATGGCTGGCTGTCGGAGGAAACCCCCGACAGTCCCGCTCGCCTGCAGCGCGACCGGCTGTGGATCATCGACCCCATCGACGGCACCAGGGCCTTCATGGAGGGCCGGGAGGAATGGTGTGTCGCCGCGGCGCTGGCGGTGCAGGGGCGCCCAGTGCTGGCCTGCGTCTACTGCCCGCGCCGGGCGGAGTTCTTCGCCGCCGCCGCGGGCGAAGGCGCCACGCTGAACGAGATGCGCCTGGCGATCCCCGACTCGTCCTCCCTCGAAGGCGCCCACATCGCCGGCAACCGCAAGGCACTGGCCAGCCTCGCCCACCTCGGGGTGCGGGCCGACCCGTCCGGTTCGCTGCCCCTGCAGCTGCGCCTCGCCCATGTCGCGGCCGGTCGGCTGGACGGTGCCGTCTCCATCGGCAAGCGCAACGACTGGGACCTCGCGGCCGGCGAATTGCTGGTCACGGAGGCAGGCGGCGTGGTGTCGGGCTCCTCCGGCGAAGGATACATTTACAATCGCGCTGAGCCGTGGCAGCTAGGCCTCGTTGCTGCAGGTGCGAAGCGCCATGCGGCGCTGATCGATGCAGTGAGGACGACATGACCAAGACCCCCGCCAAACCCGACCAGCAGCTCCTGCACCTCGTCTTCGGGGGCGAACTCACCGATGTCGACCAGGTGACCTTCAAGGACCTGGCCAAGCTCGACGTGGTGGGCTTCTTTCCCGACTATGCCTCGGCCTACCAGGCCTGGCTCGTCAAGGCGCGCGAGACGCTGGACAGCGCCCAGACGCGCTATTTCATCGTCCACCTGCACCGCATCCTCGATCCCTCGACAGAGAAGGCGCCCTGAGCCCGGCAGGGCGGGCATGCCCGCCCCCTTGTCTCGGCCGTTGCGGCGCAGCGGATTTGCGCCGTAAGAGCCCCGCCAATGATCCGCTCCACCAATCTCCGCGCCATCCTCGCCATGGTCGTCGCCATGGGCGCCTTCGTCGCCTCCGACAGCTGCATGAAGCTGGCCATGGAGCATGCGCCGCTGTTCGAGCTGATGCTGATGCGCGGCCTCGTCTCGCTCACCGTCTGCCTCGGCCTCATCCTCGCCACCGGCGAGGCGGGCAGCATTCCACGCATGACCGACAAGTGGCTCGTCGCCCGCGGCGTGCTGGAGACCATCGCCAACCTGAGCTTCATCTTCGCGCTGGGCTACATCGCCATCGCCGATCTCACCGCCATCGTCCAGACCTGCCCGCTCTTCGTGCTGCTGGGGGCCTGGGCCTTTCGCGGTGAAGCGCTGGGCGGGCTGCGCCTGTTCCTGATACTGCTCGGCATCGCCGGCGCCATGCTGGTGGCCCAGCCCGGCTCAGGTGCCGTTTCGCCGCTGGCCAGCCTCGCCTTCATCACGGCGATCGCCTCGGCGGTCCGCGACCTGCTCACCCCCAACGTACCCAAGGGCATGCCGCCGCTGGTGGCCGCATTCACCGTCATCACCGTGCTCACCCTCACCGGGCTCATCGGCATGCTGGCGCTGGAAACGCCCGTGGTGCCGGGCCCGCGTGAAATCCTGCTCATGGTCGTCTCCGGTGCCATGGCGGTGGCCGGCCACCTGCTGCTCTACCTCACCTACAGGCTCGGCGAGGCCCGCACCGTGGCACCCTTCATGTATACGCTGACGATCTGGGCGGTGCTCTCGGGCCTCGTCATCTTCGGCGAGGTCCCCAACACGCTGGCCATCGCCGGCATGGTGCTGGTCACCCTCGCCGGTCTCGCCATCATCTGGCTCGACGGGCGGCAGCGCAGGGCGGAGGCGCGGCTGGCGGTATAAATGCAGGGATACGCCCTGATGTTCACCTTGCCCCGGCTCGACCGGGGCATCCTTTTCCGCTGCCCTCACAAAGGATCGCCCGTTCGAGCCGGGCGAAGGTGAAGAACCGGAATGCGTGTCGTCTTCGCGACCTAAATCTTCCCTGCCACCTGCAGCCGGCCCAGCGGGAAGGCGCTCACCTCGTCCGAAGCAGCAAGCCGCTTCACCGCGGCATCGCAGTCGGCCTTCATCTGGCTCACCAACTCGTCGATCGATGAAAACCGCTTGTCGCCGCGGATGAGGTCGACGAACTCCACGAACAGATGACGGCCATAGAGATCGCCCGCGAAGCCGATGAGATAGACCTCGAGGAAGGTGCGTCCCGTGTCGAAGGTCGGGCGGTCGCCGAAATAGCCCGCCCCCTGCCACGCCGGCGCGCCGGGCGTCAGCGCATCGCGCACCCGCACCGCATAGATTCCGCGATAGGGGTCCGCCCCCTTCTCCAGCACGATGTTGAGCGTCGGGAAGCCGATGGTGCGGCCGCGCTGGTCGCCCTTCACCACCTCGCCCAGCACCGTCCAGTGATAGCCGAGGTCATGGGCCGCCGCCGTCACGTGGCCATGGCGCAGCGCCTGGCGGATGTTGCTCGAGGAGAAGGGCGAGTGCTGGTCGCCCTCGTCCGTCACCTGCTCCACGATGGTGACGCCGAAGCCGTACTTTGCGCCCAGCTCCGTCATGGTGGCGGGGCTGCCCTTGCGGCCCTTGCCGAAGTGGAAGTCATAGCCCATTACGACATGGCGCACGGCCAGCCGCTCGACGAGATGCAGCCGCACGAAGTCTTCCGGCGAGAGTTCCGAGAGCGCCTTGTCGAAGTCGAGCACCGCCATGAAGGCCGCCCCCAGCGCCGCGACGAGCCTCGCCTTCAGCGGCCCCGGCGTCAGCCGGAACACCGGCTCGTCCGGCCGGAAGAAGCTGCGCGGATGTGGTTCGAAGCTCATCACGCCCCAGGGGATGCCCAGCCGCGCGCCTTCATCCGCCGCGCAGGCCAGCAAGGTCTGGTGGCCGCGGTGCACGCCGTCGAAATTGCCGATGGCCACGACGCCGTCCCGGCAGGTTTCAGGAACGGGCGACCGGCCCGCGATCAGTTGCATTCCGCTTTCCTATCACACCCAGGCGAGGTCATGCACGGTGGCCACGATGCGGGCATGCGGCACGGCCTTCAGCACCTGGGCCTCCGCCACATGCAGCCCCTCGCTCGCATCCGTCACCCCTTCTGCAACAAGAAGGGCGTCGAGGCCATAGTCGGCAGCACCCCGGATGTCGGTCTCGGGTCCGTCGCCGATCGCCAGTATGTCGGGCCGGTCGATGTCGCGCCCGGTGATGCGCCGGGCCTCGGCCAGCGCCAGGTCATAGATCGGCGCGAAGGGCTTGCCCGCCATCAGCACCTCGCCGCCGCGCGCCTGGTACATCTCGGCCAGCTTGCCCGCGCAATAGAGGATGCGGTCGCCCTTCTTCACGATCTTGTCCGGGTTGGCGCAGATCATCGCGAGGCCCCGGCGCTTCATGTCGTCGAGCAGCGGCTCATAGTCCTCGAGCCTGTCGTTCACGTCGTCGAACAGCCCGGTGCAGAGCACCGCCTCGGCCTCGTCGAGCGGCACCCGCGCCACGCCGGTGCCCTCGTAGATCGACAGGTCGCGCGCCGCGCCCACGTGATGCACACCCCTTCCGCCATGCAGCTTCATCAGCACCTGGGTGACGTCGCCCGAGGTGACGATGCGGTCATGGCTCGCCGGATCGACGCCGATCTCGGCGAGCTGCTTTTCGACGCCGAGGTGGCTGCGCGGCGAATTGGTGACGAGGATGACCGTCCCGCCTCTCTCCCGGTGCCGCTTCAAGGCGGCCACGGTCACCGGAAACGGCGCCACGCCATTGTGGACAACGCCCCAGATGTCGCAGAACCAAACGGGATAGGCGTCGGAAAATCGCTGCATCATGCGGACCGGAATGTCAGGCGACCTGGGCCTGGCGGGCGGCGGGCGCGACACCGGCATCGGGCCTCACCTTGCGCGGCGGCGCGAAGAACGGGCCATAGCCATAGCGCGCCACGCGGCTCACCGCGGCGGCCTGCTGAGCGGTCTTCACGTCGCCCACCAGCACCTGGATCTGCAGCGCGCGGGCCTGCCTGGCGAAGTCGTTCCAGGTCTGGCTGGTGCCCGAGCCCGCATCCACCGCATGCGGCGGGAAGGACAGGTAACGCACGCCCAGCTGGCGCAGCGCCGGCAGGTCGAGGCCACCGAGATAGACCTCGCGCAGCGCCAGCGTCGCCCCGGCCCGGGCCAACCGGGCCAGGCTTTCAATGCCGCCCGCGTCGAGTTCGCCCAGCTCCTGCTGGGCAAATTCGAACACCATGCCCTGGGCCACGTCGCCATCGCGCTGCAGCAGCGCCAGCAGGCGGCCGGCACCTTCGGCCGAGGCGAGGCTCGCCCGGCCCACCGGCACGAAAATGCGCAGGCCCGGATTGCGGTTGCGCAGCCGGCGCAGCACCGGCGCCACCATCTTCACCATGCGCAGGTCGAGGGCGGCGCGCATGCCGCCCTGGTCGGCCTTCTGCATCAGCTCGTCATGGCCCACCAGCTTGCCGCGGCCATCGGCCAGGCCCACCAGCGCGCGGTAATGGCTGGTGGCGCCCGTGGCCAGCTCGACCACCGGCTCCAGCAGCAGTGTCAGCTGTTCGCGCCCGGCATCCTGCACGGGCCTGGGCTCCGGCGCGGCGGCGGCTTCCATGCCCGCGCCGTAGGGCCGCCCGCGCGGCGGGGTGGCAACATAGTCATGGACCTCGCGGCGCAGCGCGCCGACGTCGGCAGCCACCCGGCCCAGCTCGGCGGGCGTCACGGCCGTGTCGAAGCGCTGCTCGGCGGCGGCGATGCGCTCCAGCGCCTCCTCGGTCTTGCCGGCGAGGCTGCGCAGGGATGATTGCTGCGACCACAGCCACGCCTCGTGGCGCGACAGCTTCACCATCACCACCATCGAGGCCACCAGGATGCAGCAGGAAAGCAGGAGTATGGCGCCGGCCACCGCCGTCATCTGCGGGCCTGCCGTCACGACGAGATAGGCCGCAATGCCGATCGCCGCGAGCGGGAAGGCGGTAAGCCCCAGCATCACCGGTGCCATGTGTCGTGACATTCGCGCCCCTACTCCGTCACTCGCGCGGGCCGGCCTCGATTCGCGAAGAGGCCCGGTCAACTGCTTATGGAATCGCATGAAAAACGCCTTCCGGGAAGCCCCGTTTCAGCCGTGCCAACAGAAAAGGCCGGAGGGCTGCCCCTCCGGCCTTCGAAATCGTCCGTGATCCGATCGATCAGGCCACGGAGGCCAGGATCTTCGGCATCTTGTCTGAGAAGATCTCGTCGATCTGGTTCTCGTTGATGATCAGCGGCGGCGAGAGTGCAATCGTATCCGCCGTGATGCGGACCAGCATGCCCACGTCATGGAAGCCGTTCTCCATGGCCTTGTAGGCGCGAAGCCCCGGCGAGCCCTCGACGGGCTTCAGGTCGATCGCCGCCACGAGGCCGATTGTCCGGATGTCCTCGACCAGCGGATGGCCCTTGAGGGTGAAGGCGGCTTCCGCCCACACCTTCTCGAGCTTCTTGGCGTTCTCGAACAGCTTCTCGTCGCGATAGAGGTCCATGGTGGCGACACCGGCGGCAGCGGCCATCGGGTGGCCGGTGTAGGTGTAGCCGTGGAACAGCTCGATGGCGTGTTCGGGGCCGTTCATGAACCGGTCATAGATGCCCTGGCGCACCAGGCAGCCGCCCATCGGCACGGTGCCGGAGGTGACGCCCTTGGCGAAGGTCAGGATGTCCGGCGTCACGCCGAAGCGCTCGGCGGCGAAGGCATGGCCGAGGCGGCCGAAGCCGGTGATCACTTCGTCGAAAATCAGCAGGATGCCGTGCTTGGTGCAGATCTCGCGCAGGCGCTTGAGATAGCCCTTGGGCGGCGGCAGCACGCCGGTGGAGCCGGCCATCGGCTCGACGATGACGGCGGCGATGGTCGAGGCGTCATGCAGGGCGACCAGGCGCTCGAGCTCGTCGGCGAGGTGCGCACCCCACTCCGGCTCGCCCGCGGTGAAGGCCTGTTCCTTGCGGTTGTAGGTATGCGGCAGGTGGTCCACGCCGGCGATCATCGCGCCGAACCACTTGCGGTTGGCGACCATGCCGCCGACCGAGATGCCGCCGAAGTTCACGCCGTGATAGCCACGCTCGCGGCCGATCAGGCGGGTGCGGCTCGCCTCGCCATTGGCGCGGTGATAGGCCAGCGCGATCTTCAGCGCGGTGTCGGCGGCTTCCGAACCCGAGTTGCAGAAGAAGGCATAGTTCAGGTCGCCCGGCGCCATGGCGGACAGACGGGAGGCGAGCTCGAACACCTTGGGGTGGCCGAACTGGAAGGTCGGCGCGAAGTCGAGCTCGGCGGCCGCCTTCTGGATGGCGTCCACGATCGGGCCGCGGCAGTGGCCGGCATTGGAGCACCACAGGCCGGCGGAGCCGTCGAGGACCGGGCGGCCGGTCATGTCGTAATAGTGCATGTCCTTGGCGCGGGCGATCATGCGCGGGCGCTTCTTGAAGGCGCGGTTGGGCGTGAAGCCCATCCAGAACGGCTCAAGATTGTTGGGCGAGGGTTCCCAGTTGGTGGCGCCTTCCAGGTTCACGGGCTTGTTCATCGGTCAAATCTCCTCCGAGCGATGGTCGGTGATAGCAGAAACCCACGGGGCTGGGAAATGCACCAGCTTTCCCCGACGCTTGGGCCAGAGCTGCGCTGGGCGGCGGGAAGCGCCCCCTCCCACTCCTCACCTTGCCCCGGCGCGACCGGGGCATCCTTTTCCCCAACCCAGAAAAAGGTCGCCCGGGTCAAGCCCGGGCGAGGTGAACAGAGGTTTTGGCTCTCCCTGCCCCCTCTCAAAACCCAATTATCGAGTATGGCCCCTTATACCCGAAGCAGCGCGCGCTGTCAAGGACATTTTACCTAATATAAGAAAAAACCGTTTTTCAGGCCCCCGCAGCCACCGTCCGGAAACCCGCCAGGACGGCCCTGTGCTGGCGGCGGAGGTGGCTGCGGAGATCGGGAAGGCTCATCGCCTCGTCCTTCACGAACACGATGAAGTTCATGTTCGTATTGTTGAAAATCACTTCGCCGAGGGCCTGGGGGTCGGCCTCGCGCGTGAGCGCGCCGAGGGCCTGCAGCTTTTCGATCAGCACCACGGTCTGCTGGGCCAGCGCCACGTCGAGGGCGGCATAGGTCTCGCCGAAGGGGCTCATCGGCTGGGTGGTGGAGATCGCCATGGCCTGCCGCCACATCTCCTTCGAGAGATAGTGCAGCGAATGCTCCACATAGCCGCCGACCAGGGCATCCACCGCCGCCTCGACGCTGGCGGGCGGGCTGGCGATCACCTCCGCGCCAAGCCGCAGCACCTCCTCGACCTCGAGCGAGACGATGGCCACCAGCAGGTCGCCCTTGTTGCGGTAGTAATTGTAGATCGTGCCGATCGAGACTTCGGCGGCCGCGGCAATGGCCTCCATCTTCACCGTCTCATAGCCCTGCTCGCGGAACAGGCGCGTCGCGGCCTCCACGATGCGGTCGTGGCGGATGGCCTTCTGTCTCTCGCGCAAGCCTGACATGCGGCCAGTCTGCACGAGTTTTAGAATTGACTCAACTTTGTAATTGGTTCAGTTTTCTTGAAAACAGGGAGAACGCCACATGACCAACCGTCTTTCGCGCCGTCTCTTCGGCGCCTCGCTCGCCGCTCTGGCCCTCATGGGCTCTTACGCCGCCGCCTCTGCCCAGGATCTCAATGCCCTGGTCTGGTGCGACCATTCCGACCCCAACCTGCTGAAGCCCTTCGAGGACGCCACCGGCATCAAGGTGAACGTCAAGGAGTTCGAGGGCACCGGCGCCGGCCTCGCCCTGGTCGAGCAGTCGCAGCCCGGCGACTGGGACGTGATGGTGATCGACACGGTGGACGTCCGGCGGGGCGTGGAGCGCGGCCTGTTCGAACCGCTGCCCGACGACAAGCTCCCCATCGCCGATATCTTCCCCGAGGTGCTGATGGACCAGCACGCCGTGGTGGACGGCAAGCGCTACGGCATCACCGAGAAGTTCGGCTACAACACCATCGGCTTCAACAAGTCCAAGGTCGAGGCCGCCGACATGGACACCCTCGCGGTGCTCACCAACGACAAGTACAAGGGCCGCGTCGCCATCTATGACTATTACCTTCCGGTGATGGGCCTCGCCGCCATGTCGATCGGCAAGAAGACCTCCGAGCTCACCGAGGCCGACCTGCCCGCGCTGAAGGAAGTGCTCCTCAAGATGAAGGCCAATGCCAAGGCGGTGACCGACGTGGTCGCCAGCCAGACCGCACTCGCCACCGGCGAGGCCGATATCCTGGTGGGCGGCGGCGAATGGGTGACCGCCGTCATCGCCAAGGAGAACCCGGACCTCGACTTCTCGATCCCGAAGGAGGGTGCCGTCCTCTGGTCGCAGTCGCTCGCCATGTTCAAGGACTCGAAGAACAAGGACGCCGCGCTCAAGTTCATCCAGTACATCCTTAGCCCCGAGGGCCAGGCGCGGCTTGCCACCTCGTCCTGCTACTGGGGCATGCCCGCCAGCAAGGCCGCGGCCCTCGATGACGGCCAGAAGAAGATCCTGCGCTTCGCCGAGCAGGCCGACTTCCTGAAGCGCGCCCAGGGCTATCCTGCCCCCTCCGAGGACCTCGACAAGAAGATGCAGGACCTCTGGACCGAAATGATCCAGGCCCAGTGAGCAAGGCTTGAGCCAGGGATCGGGACAACGAATCGGATGGGCCAGCGTCACACCCGCACTCCTGTGGACGCTGGTCTTCTTCGTCGTGCCCTTCGTGGCAATGGCGGCGATGAGCCTCCACCCCAAAAGCGCAGGCGGCGCAAGTCTCGCCGCCTACGCGCAGTTCTTCGCAAATCCAAGTTACTGGCGCGCGCTCGTAAACTCGCTGGAGGTCACGCTGCTCGTCACCGTGATCTCGGTGCTGCTGGCCTATCCCTTCGCCTGGATCCTCGCCTTCCTCGTGCCGGAGCGCTGGCAGAGGCTCGCCCTGATGCTGGCGGTCCTGCCCTTCTGGACCTCCTACGTCGTGCGGTCATACTCCTGGCTTCTCGTCCTCGCGGAAAAGGGCGTCGTTAATTCGACCCTCGTCAATCTCGGCCTCCTTTCGGAGCCTGTCCAGATGGCCAATACCCGGGCGGCCACGGTGATCGGCTTCGTCCACTTCTTCGTGATGCTCCTGACACTGACGATCTTCGCCAACCTGAAGCAGCTCTCGCCCAATTACCGCAAGGCGGCGGCCGACCTCGGCGCCTCCGGCTTCCAGACCTTCGTCCACGTCATCCTGCCATTGACGCTGCCCGGCATCATGGTCGGCGCGTTCCTCACCTTCGTGCTGGCGATCGGCGACTACATCACGCCGCAGATCCTGGGGGGCAACAACGAGCTCCTCATGCCGCAGCTCATCATGATGCAGATCGGCCGGCGCGGCGACTTCGCCTCGGCCTCAGCACTGTCGCTGATCCTGATGGCGGTCGTCACCATCGCCTATCTGGCCTGCGCCCGCTGGCTCAAGATCGAGAGGGCGTGATGACCCGCGCCATCGCCGTCGCCTATGCCCTGCTCCTCTACGGCTTCATCTTCCTGCCGGTGACGGTGCTGGTGCTGTTCTCCTTCCAGGGCACGCTCTTCCCCATCCCGCCTTTCAACGGCCCGTCGCTCCGCTGGTACACGGCGGTGCTGAACGATGCGCGCCTCACCGCTGCGCTGTGGAACTCGGTCGTGGTGGCGCTCGTCACCTCCGCCATCGCCACGCTGCTGGGCTTCCTCTCCGCCTGGGGCTTCGCCCGCTTCCACCTGCCGGCGTCCGCTTTCCTCCGTGGGCTGATCACCCTGCCGCTCACCGTGAGCTACCTCATCATCGGCATGGGCCTCCTGATCTTCTTCAATTGGATCGGCGTGCCGAAGTCGCTCATGGCGGCGGCCATCGGCCACGTGGTCATCAACCTGCCCCTCTGCTTCGCCATCATCTACAGCCAGATGGGCGAGCACCAGGCCAACATCGAGCGCGCCGCGCGCGACCTCGGCGCCGGCGAAGCGCAGGTTCTGCTGCTCGTCACCGCACCCATGATGTGGCCGGCCCTCTTCGCCGCCTTCTTCCTCTCCATGACCTTCTCGTGGGACGAATTCGTCATCTCCTTCCTGCTGACGCGCTTCGAGACCACACTCCCTGTCGAGATCTGGAACCTGCTGCGTGCCGGGCTGAACCCCAAGACCAATGCCGTGGGGGCGCTGGTCTTCGGCGTCTCCATCCTCCTCGCCATCATCTTCGAACTCGTCGCCTTCCGAAAGCGCCCGCAATAATGGCCCTCGTCTCCATCGATCACGTCTCCCACAGCTTCGGCCCGACGAAGGTTCTGGACGACGTCTCGCTGCACCTCCCACCCGACAGCTACACCGTGCTGCTCGGCCCCTCGGGCTCGGGCAAGACCACGCTGCTCTCGATCCTCGGCGGCTTCCTGCCGCCCGAACAGGGCCGCGTCATGATCAGGGGGCAGGACTGCACGGCAATGGCCCCGGCGAAGCGCCCCACCGCCACGGTGTTCCAGGACTATGCGCTGTTTCCGCACATGACCATCGGCGCCAATGTCGGCTTCGGGCTGCGCATGAAGGGCGTCGCCAGGGCGGAACGTGACGCGAAGGCCCGCGCCATGCTGGAGGTCGTCGGCCTCGCCGCCGCCTTCGAGAGGAAGCCGCATCAATTGTCCGGCGGCCAGCGCCAGCGCGTGGCGCTTGCCCGTGCGCTTGTCGTCGAACCCGCCGTGCTCCTTCTCGACGAGCCGCTGGGCGCGCTCGACCTCAAGCTCCGCCGCCAGATGCAGGACGAGCTGAAGACCATCCAGAAGCGGGTCGGCACCGCCTTCATCCATGTGACGCACGACCAGGAAGAGGCCATGGCGCTGGCCGACCACGTGGTGGTGATGAACCACGGCCGCATCGAGGACCAGGGCAGCCCGGAGCGCGTCTATGCGCGGCCCGCCACCCGCTTCACCGCCACCTTCATGGGCGAGAGCACCATCGTGCCCGGACCGGTGGCGAACGGCATGATCGACACCGCACTGGGCCGCTTCCCGGCACCCGCCGATGCGCTGCAGGTGGCGGTCCGCCCAGAGCATGTGTCGCTCGGCGGCACGCTGCATGGCGAGGTGACCGACGTCGTCTACCAGGGCAGCTTCAAGCGCGTGACCGCGCGGGTGAACGGTGTGGACCTGCTCGCGCGGCTTCCCGCCGACGCTGCCGTGAGCGCCGGCCAGCGCATCTCGCTCGGCATCGACCCCGCCCACGCCATCGTGCTGAAGGACTGATCCATGGACCTCCGCGTCGGCCCCACCGAATGGTACGAGACACTGCGCTTCGCCGATGGCGTGACGCTGATCCACGAGCCCTGGATCAAGCCCTTCTTCCGCTGCAACATCTGGCACGTGCGCGGCCGCGACCGCGACCTGCTGTTCGATTCAGGTCTCGGCCACTTCAGTCTGCGCCAGCACGTGCCGCTGGTCTCCGAGCGTGACATCGCCTGCGTCGCGAGCCACACCCATTTCGACCACATCGGCTGCCACCACGAGTTCGGCCACTGCGCGGTGCATTCCGCCGAGGCCGCGATCCTCGCCGACCCGCGGAACGACCTGATCCTCGCGCATTATGCCACGGACGAGATGTTCATCCGCCAGCCCGAAGGTTGGGACCAGACCAGGTATCGCGTGAAGCCCGCCAAGGCTGAACGCATCCTCGAACATGGCGACGTCATCGACTTGGGCGACCGCGCCTTCGAGGTCGTCCACACGCCCGGCCACTCCCCCGGCGGCATCGGCCTGTTCGAGCGGAAGACCGGCACCTTCCTGTCGGGCGACATCATCTATGATGGCCCGCTGATCGACGACGCTTACCACTCCGACGTGCCCACCTATGTCGAGACACTCGAACGCCTGCGCGCGCTGCCCGTCGCCATCGTCCATGGCGGTCATTTCCCCAGCTTCGGCCCGGTGCGCTACCGCCAGCTGATCGACGAATATGTGGCCGGCCACAGGAAGCCCGGCTGTCACCTGGCCTGACCCCGGTGACGGAGCAAGCAAGGGGTCATGCCGCTTTCGACGAAAGCCTGCCGCAAACAACCCTCGCACACTGACCTGCGCAAGGCTATAGCAAGCCCATGATCACCTGGGTCTTCTTCGGCTTCCTCCTCGGCCTCCAGCACGCACTGGAGGCCGACCACATTGCCGCCGTGGCCTCGATCACGGCGGACAAGAAGGGGGTGCGGAACATCGTGCGCCATGGCGCGGTGTGGGGCCTCGGCCACGCGCTGGTGCTGGGCGCCTTCGGCGGCGCGGTCTATGCCCTGGAGCTTGCGCTCAGCGAGCGGCTGGCCAGCGGTCTTGAATTCGCGGTCGGCATCATGATGGTGCTGCTCGGCATCCGGCTGATCTACGTGCTGGTGCGTGACCGCATCCACTTCCACACCCACCGCCATGGCGGTGCCGCCCACTTCCACGCCCACAGCCATGCGGGCGACGTGCAGGAGCATGCCCAGAGCCGCCACGCCCATGCCCACCGCGCGGGCGGCTGGCAGCGCAGCCTCACGGTCGGCATGATGCATGGCCTCGCCGGCTCCGCCGCCCTGGTGGCGCTCGCCGCCTCCACCGCGCCGAGCGTTCCGCTTGGCGTCGCCTTCATGGTGCTCTTCGGCATCGGCTCGATCGCCGGCATGGCGATCTTCTCGGCGGTGATCGCCGTGCCCTTGTCCTACACCGCCACCACGCTGACCTGGGCCACGCGCGGTTTCCAGGCCCTGGCCGGCATCTTCGCCATCGGCATCGGCCTCCACATCATGGTGGAAACCGGCACGGTGCTGTTCGGGTAGGAAGTCCACGATTTCCTGTCATTCGCCTCGCCCGGGCTTGACCCGGGCGCCTTTTCTCGCGGCCAGAAAAAGGATGCCCCGGTCAAGCGGGGGCAAGGTGAAGCATTTTGCCGATGACGCGCCTCAGGCGACCAGCTGCTTCACCAGCGCATCCACCATGCGCGGAAGGTCATAGGGAAAGCGCGCGGTGATCAGGTTGCCGTCGACCACGCAGGGCTCGTCCAGCACGGTGGCGCCGGCATTGGCGAGGTCGGGGTGGATGTTCCACACGGCGGTGGCCTTCCTGCCCTTCAGGATGCCGGCACTCACCATCACCCACTGGCCGTGGCAGATGGCGCAGGTGGGCTTGCCCGAGGCCAGCATGTCAGCCACGAATTTTTGGGCATCCTTGTCGGCGCGCAGGAAGTCCGGGTTCCAGCAGCCGCCGGGGAAGATGCAGGCGTCGTAATCGGCGATCTTCACCTCGTCCATGTAGCAGTCGATCTTCAGCCAGCCGGCGTTCTCCATGAGGCGAATGGCCAGCACATGGGTCTTGGTGAGCGGCGGGAAGCGCAGGCCCAGCGTCGGGTGGAACTCGCCGATGCGCGGCGCCACCACATGCACCGTGGCACCGTGCTCGGTGAGCCATTTCATGGCGCCGGTGATCTCCACCTCCTCGACACCATTGGAGCAGCAGATGGCGATCTTCTTGCCCTTGAGCAGGTCGGGGTTCGACGGCGGGTCGAACAGGAAGTGGTGGAGCTCGCGGTTCAGTTCGCCATCGGCCGAGACGAGAAGCTCCGTCGAGATCGACGGCACCGGCGAGGGCGTCATGAAGGCCTGGGCCCTGAGCAGGGCGGCACTTGTGGCGCTGGCTGGATCATGCGGGCTGTTCATGGCGTCCTCCGGGTGATCAGGTTTGAAAGACGTATATCAGGAATTGACAAGAGGCGCGAGACGGTTTGTCCTGCATTCCTTGCTTGGGAGGGCATCGATGAAGCTGGGATTCAATCTGCTGCTGTGGACGCCGCATGTCACGCTGGGGCATGAGCCCATTTTGCGGGCGCTGAAGAAGACGGGATATGACGGGGTCGAGATCCCCATGTTCGAGGGCGACCCGGCGCATTACGCGAAGCTCGGCGCCCTTCTGGACAAGATCGGGCTGGAGCGCACGGTGGTGAGCGTCATTCAGGGCAAGAACCCGCTGTCACCCGACAAGGCCAGCCAGGCCGCCGCCCTCGACTATGCCCGGTGGGCCATCGACTGCTGCGCCGCGCTGGGTGCGCCCATCCTCGGCGGGCCGATGCATTCGGAGCTCGGCGTCTTCTCCGGCAACCCGGCGACCGCCGCCGAGCGCAAGCGCGCGCTGAGCTTCCACAAGAAGGCGGGCGACTATGCGGGCCGCAAGGGCGTCACCTTCGCGCTCGAGGCGCTGAACCGCTTCGAATGCTATTTCCTCAACACCATGCAGCAGCTGAACGACTACCTCGACGAAGTCGACCACCCGCATGTCCAGGGCATGTATGATACCTTCCACGCCAACATCGAAGAGAAGGATCCGGTGGGCGCCATCAAAACCATCCGCCCGCACATGGTGCACGTGCACATCTCCGAGAATGATCGCGGCACGCCGGGCAAGGGCCATGTGCCGTGGCCCGAAACCTACAAGGCGCTGAAGAAGGCGAAGTATGACGGCTGGCTCACCATCGAGGCCTTCGGGCGCTCGATGCCGGCACTCGCCGCCGCCACCCGCGTGTGGCGCGACTTCGCACCCTCGCCGGAGGAGGTCTACAAGCTCGGCTACCGCAACATGAAGCAGGGCTGGGCAAAGGCGTGAAGGCGGGCGTGAAGCCGGTCTACGTCATCGGCACCTGCGACACCAAGGAGGCGGAACTCCGCTACGCGGTGGCGCAGGTGGCTGCTGCCGGCGCCCCGGCCCTGCTGGTCGACATCTCGACGACGCCGAGCACGGCACGAGCCGACGTGACGCCGGAGATGGTGGCAAAGCACCACCCTGATGGCGTCGATGCCGTGCTGGGCCATGCCGACCGCGGCAAGGCCGTCACCGCCATGGCGGAGGCGCTCGGCCGTTTTCTGCTCTCGCGCAGCGACATCGGCGCGGTGCTGGGGCTGGGCGGCGGCGGCAACACCTCGATGGTGACGCAGGCCATGCGGGTACTGCCCATCGGCGTGCCGAAGCTGATGGTCTCCACCATGGCCTCGGGCAATGTGGCTCCTTACATCGGGCCCACCGACATCATGATGATGCATGCGGTGGCCGATGTGGCGGGCCTCAATGCCATCACCCGCACGGTGATCGGCAATGCCGCGCATGCCGCGGCGGGCATGGCGGTGAATGCCATCCCGGCCACGCAGGAAACCAAGCGCGCCGTGGGCCTCACCATGTTCGGGGTCACCACGGCCTGCATCACGCAGATCCGCCACCTGATCGAGGCGGACTGCGAATGCTTCGTCTTCCACGCCACCGGCACCGGTGGCCAGTGCCTGGAGAAGCTGATCGATTCCGGGCTCATCACTGCGACCCTCGACATCACGACGACGGAGGTGGCGGACCATCTCATCGGCGGCGTGCTCGCCTGCACCGATGACCGCTTCGGCGCGGTGATCCGCAGCCGCATCCCGTGGGTGGGCTCCGTCGGCGCCTGCGACATGGTGAATTTCGGCGGTCGCGAAACGGTGCCCCAGCAATTCGACGTACGGAACCTTTATGTCCACAATGCCCAGGTAACGCTGATGCGCACCACGCCCGATGAGAATGCCGCGATCGGCCGCTGGATCGTGGAGCGCGTCAACCGCATGGAGGGCCCGGTGCGCTTCCTGCTGCCGCTCAAGGGCGTCTCCGCCATCGACGCACCGGGCAAGCCCTTCCACGATCCCACCGCGGATGCGGCCCTCTTCGCCGCGATCCGCGCGGGCTGGAAGCCGGCACCCAACCGCCAGCTCGTCGAGATCGACGCCCACATCAACGACCCGGCCTTCGCCGAGGCCGCGGTTCACGCCTTCCGCGACATCACCAGAGGACAGTAGAATGGCCCGCGCCTATGCATCGATCATCCTGAAGGCCCCCGTCGAGACCGTGTGGTCCATCGTGCGCGACTTCAACGGCCTGCCGAAATGGACCGGCGGCGGGGTGACCAACTCGAAGATCGAGAAGGGCCTCGACGCCGACGTCGTGGGCTGCGTGCGCTCCTTCCACCTCGCCAATGGCGCGCATGTGCGCGAGCGGCTGCTGATGCTGGACGATGCGAAGCGCTGTTTCAGCTATAACTTCGAGACGCCGGCCTTCCCGGTGAAGAACTATCTTGCCACGCTGAGGCTCTATCCCGTCACGCACACCGACCAGACCTTTGCCGAGTGGGAGGCGACATTCGACGAAGCGCCGGGCGACGAGGGCAAGTACCAGAAGATCGTGTCCAACGACGTCTTCGCCAACAACTTCAAGTCACTCGCCGCCCTCATCGCCAAGACGAAGCCAGAGAGCCCCGCAGGGGCGGAGCGCTGGAAGGGCTTCCAGCCCAACAAGGTCTGGACCTCGCGCGTCATCAAAGCGCCGGTGGACGAGGTGTGGAAGATCATGCGCGACTTCGCCGGCATGGGCGGCTGGCATGGCGAGATCACGAAGATGCACATGCTCAAGCGCCATCGCTCCGACAAGGTCTCCGGCATCCGCGACTTCTATTTCGGCGAGGGCCACTTGAACGAGGAGCTGCTCCACCTCGACGACATCACGCGGAGCTTCTCCTACCGCATCACCAGATGCGAGATCCCGTGGATGAACTATGTCTCGGGCCCGCGGCTGTGGCCGGTGACGGCGGACAACACCACTTTCGGCGTCTGGACCGGCGACTGGGTGGCAAGCCCGCAGGAGGACCTGGTGCTGATCCCGCGGACGGAACAGAACGTCTACCAGCGCGCCTTCGCCGAGCTGGAGAAGAACTATTTCAGGAAGAGGAAGGGAAAGTAGTCCCTGCCTCTCAATTCACCTTGCGCGGGCTTGACCCGCGCATCCTCTTTGGCGGAGGCGAAAAGATGCCCGGGTCAAGCCCGGGCAAGGCGAAACTCAGGGCCGTGCGGAGAGTGACCTCAATCCGTGTGGAACACGTTCTCCATGTCGGCCCACCATTCGTCATCCTTCCGTGTCTCGAAGGGAACCTGCATGGGGTCGGTGATCTTCCACCAGTCCTGCATGCGCGGCACTTCGGCCATCTTGCGCATGTCCACCTCGAAGTTCGAACCGTGATACTCCCAATAGGCGAAGAGGATGTTCTCCGGCTCCTTGAGGAAGATGGTGTAGTTGCGAATGTTGGAGTCGCGGATGGCCTTCAGCACCTCGGGCCAGACGTCGGCATGGATGCGCTTGTACTCCGGGATGACCTCCGGTTTCAGCTTGATGACGCGTCCCATTCTCTGCATGTGCGGTTCCCTCCCATCGCCATTGACCAGTGGCGCTTCGCAACGGAAGATCGCCAAAAACGGGAGGCGAGACAATGGGTGACTGGACGAAAAGATTCGGACTGAAGGGCAAGCACGCGCTGGTTACGGGGGCGAGCAAGGGCATCGGCCTCGAGACAGCCAAGGTGCTGGCCGATGCAGGTGCCGACATTGCGGCGGTGGGCCGGGACCGCGAGGGCCTGGCCGAGGTGAAGGCCGCCGTCGAGGCGCTGGGCAGGCGCTGCGTGGCGATTTCCGCCGACATGGCCAGCACCGACGGCCCGGTGAAGGCGGCGCATGATGCGCTCGCCTATTTCGGGTCGATCGACATCCTGGTGAACAATGCCGGCATTGCGCTGATCGACAGGCTGGAGGATGCCAAGGTCGCCGACTGGGACGCCACCATGGCGGTGAACCTGCGCGCGCCCTTCCTGCTCGCCCGCGAGATCGTGCCGGGCATGATCGCACGCAAGGCCGGCAAGATCATCAATGTGTCGTCGCAGGCGGGCGTCGTCGGCCTCGAGGGCCATGCCGCCTATTGCGCCTCCAAGGGCGGCCTCAACATGCTGACCAAGGTGATGACGGTGGAATGGGCGAAGCACAACATCCAGATCAACACCGTCTGCCCGACGGTCATCCTCACGCCGATGGGCGAACAGGTCTGGGGCCAGCCGGAAAAGGGCGACCCGATGAAGGCCAAGATTCCCGGCGGCCGTTTCGGGAAGCCGATGGAGGTGGCCGACGCCGTGCTGTTCCTGGCCTCCCCGGCCTCCGACATGATCTGCGGGCACGACCTGTTGGTGGACGGAGGCTATACCGCGATCTGACGCCGGCGCCGCGCCTCAGTAGGTGGCGCGGCCACCGGAGACGTCGAACACCGCACCCGTCGAGAAGGAACACTCCTCGCTGGCCAGCCAGCACACGAGGCTTGCCACCTCGTCCACCTTGCCGAGGCGGCCCTTCGGGATCTTCGAGAGCATGAAGTCGATGTGGCTTTGCGGCAGCTGGTCGAAGATCGGCGTGCGTACCGCGGCGGGCGTGACGCTGTTGACGGTGATGTTGGTCTTCGCCAGTTCCTTGGCCAGCGACTTGGTGAAGCCGATCACCGCCGCCTTGGAGGCCGAATAGGCCGAGGCATTGGGGTTGCCCTCCTTGCCGGCGATCGAGGCGATGTTGACGATGCGGCCATAGTCATTGGCCATCATGTGCGGGATCACCGCGCGGTTGGTGAAGAAGGTGCCATCGAGGTTGATGGCGATGGTGCGGTGCCAGTCCTCGATCTTGACGTCGAGCACGGTGGCGGTGGGGCCAGCAACGCCGGCGCTGTTCACCAGCACGTCGATGCCGCCCAGCTGCTTGACGGTCTCTGCGGCCGCGGCCTGCACCGAGTCCCAGCTCGAAATGTCGGTCTTGATGCCGCCGTGCATGTCCCAGATCACGACCGTGCCACCCTCGGCCTCGATCCGCTTCGCAACGGCCTCGCCAATGCCCGAAAGCCCGCCGGTGACGACGGCTCGCCTGCCCTTGAATCTCATCGCTTGATCTTCCAGTTCTTCATCTTGTCGAGGGTGTCTTCGAAACTGACGATGCCGGCATCGGAGCCGAGCCCGGTGGCGACGAGCCCGGCCGAGGCCTGGGCGAAGCGCAGCGAGGTCTCCACATCCATCCGGTGGTGAAGTGCGGCGATGAAGCCCGCGTCGAAGGCATCGCCGCAGCCGGTGGTGTCCACCACATTGATCTCATAGGCCGGGGACCTGAGGCGCGTGCCGTCCCTGTGGGCATAATAGGCGCCGTCGCCGCCGAGCGTGAAGACGCAGCATTGCGCGCCCTTGTCGAGATAAAATGCCGCACAGTCCTTAGGTGTGGCCTGCCCGGACATGTCCTTCGCCTCTTCGATCGAGGGCATGAAGTAGTCGATGTAAGGCAGCAGCGGCGCCACGATGCCGATGGTCTCGGCACTGGCCGCGATCAGGTCGAAGGTGACGGTGCGGCCGCGCCTCTTGGCTTCCTTCAGCAGCGTCACGGAGGCGGGACCATCAAGCTTCTTCAAAAGGCCAGTGCCGCCCAAATGGATGATCGGCGCGTCGAATACCTTGTCATAGGCGGATGGCGGCACGTTGAAATGGTCCGATGCGCCGCGCACGTGCAGCGCCGGGCGGTCGCCATTGGGGCGCACGTTGAGGATGGTGGCCGAGGTCGGCACCCCCTTGATGCGCTGCATGGCGGAGGTATCGATGCCGTGCTTCTGCAAGGTCATCAGCACCCAGTCGGCCTTCTCGTCATCGCCCACGGCGCCGACGGCGAGGCTCTTCAGCCCCAGCTTGCCGGTATCGACCACCGTGCCGCCGGCGGTGCCGGCGACGGTGAGGCGGATCTCCTCGATGAAGTCGACATTGCCGCGATCGGGGATGCGGGTGACGGGCCGGCCCAGCACATCGAGGATGTAGAGGCCGATCACCGAAACGTCATGCGCCATGTCAGTCCCGGCTCTTGGACATGGCTGTGATGATGACGGCAAGGGCTGCCGCCGCCGCAGCGATTCCCCAGACCAGCGGCTGGCGCCAGAAGGGCGGCGTCGCCAGCTGCGCCTTGCCCGCCAGCGTGTTGGGATCCGGCGGCTTGAGGAAGAAAGCGCCATAGAGATGCGCCGCGCCAATCGAGATCAGCAGCACGATGCAGAAGATCATCGCCACCACCATGGCGACGGTGACGACACTGCGCACCCTGACGCCCGGCTGTGCCATGGGCAGCAGGTTGTTGACGAGCCCGGCAATGACGACGAGCACGCTGCCGATGGCGAAGAGCCGCAGGCTGAAGGGCTGGAAGATCAGCAGCAGCGCGAAGATGCCAAGCCCGATGATGAAGAATTCGAGCCGCAGTGCGCCTTGCCGCGTCATGCCCTGGTCTTGGTTGCTCATGCCCGCACCGCCTTGCCGTCCTCGCCGAAGAAATGCGTCTGCCGCGGGTCGGGCCTCAAGTGCAGCGCCTCGCCCACCTTCACCCGCTTGTCGCGCGGGACCACCACCCGGATGTCGCCGCCCACCGCGGTGCGGGCGTGGATCAGCGTTTCGGCCCCCATCGGCTCGATCAGCTCAGCCTGCGCGGCAATCGTGTCACCCGCCTTGTCCTGCACGGTGGTGAAGGCACGCGGGCGGATGCCCACGGTGACCTTGGAAGGTTTCAGGCGTGACACCGCCGGGTCGGCCGCGATGTTCAGCGATTGGCCCGCCAGCACCACAGCGGCCTTGCCGTCACCGAAGCTCTGGAGATCGGCTTCCACCAGGTTCATCTGCGGCGTGCCGATGAAGCTGGCGACGAAGACGTTGGTCGGCTTGGCGAAGACCTCGTGCGGGGTTCCCACCTGCTCGATCACGCCGTCCTTCATGATGGCGATGCGGCTGGCCATGGTGAGGGCCTCGAGCTGGTCATGCGTCACGATGACCGTGGCCTTGGAGAGGCCCGTCAGCACTTCCTTGATCTGACCGCGCATCGAATGGCGCAGTTCCACGTCGAGGCGCGACAGCGGCTCGTCGAACAGGAAGCAGTTCGGGTCGCGCACGATGGCGCGGGCCACCGCGAGGCGCTGCTTTTCGCCCTCGGAGATCTGGTTCGGCATGCGGTCCAGCACCTCGGTGAGGTGCATGATCTTTGCAACCTTCATCACCCGCGCGTCCGACTCGGCCTTGGTGAGGCCCTCCGAATGCAGCGGCATGGCAATGTTCTGGCCCACGGTGAGCGCCGGATAGAGCGCGTAGAACTGGAACACCATGGCGATGTCGCGCTTCTGCGGCGGCAGGTCATTCATGCGCTGGCCGGCGATGATGACGTCGCCGGAGGTGGCGCGCTCCAGCCCTGCGATCATGCGCAGCGTCGTCGTCTTGCCGCAGCCCGAGGGGCCGAGCAGGCACACGACCTCGCCCGCCTCGACTTTCAGGTCGGCGTCCTTCACCGCGGTGAAGGAACCGAACTGCTTGGTGACTTTCCGGATTTCAATCGTCGACATTCTGGACCTTCTCCCTCCCCCTTGTGGGGAGGGCCGGGGTGGGGGTCGGGAGATGCTTGTACATTCTGGTGCGGACCAGGGCGGAGGCGCCGGAGCGACCCCCACCCTTTATCCCTCCGCACAAGGGGGAGGGAAAGCGAGATACGGTGACAGAGGGCATCGCCATCAGCGCTTCACAGTACCGAAGGTCACACCCCTGAGCAGATGGTTCTGCAGGAAGAAGGTGACGAGGAAGACAGGGATGAGGAACAGGGTTTCGATGGCCGCCAGCAGCGTCCAGTCGGTGCCGCGGCCGCCCGAGGAGACGGCCTGGTTCATCGCGACCGGCACGGTGCGCGTGTCGGGCCCCGACAGCAGCAGCGCGAAGAGGAACTCGTTCCAGGTGAGGATGAGGCCGAAGACGAAGGTGGCGGCAAGACCAGCGATTACCTGCGGCAGCGCGATCTTGAAGAACACCTTGACGTCGGACGAGCCGTCGATGCGGGCCGCGTCCTCGACGTCGAGCGAGAGCTCGTCGAAGAAGCTCTTCATCATCCAGATGGTGAAGGCCAGGTTGAAGGCCGTGTAGAGCAGGATGATGCCCGTGTAGGAGCCTGATAGCCCCACCACGCGGAACATCAGGATCACCGGGATGATGACGACGATCGCCGGCAGCATGCGCGTCGTCAGGATGATGAACAGATAGGTGTCGTTGCCCTTCAACGGATAGCGCGAGAAGCCGAAGGCGGCGAGCGTGCCGATCACCAGCGCCAGCAGCACCGAGGACGAGGCGATAACGATGGAGTTGAAGAAGTAGCGGTCGAAGCCCGTGGGTTCCGGCGCTCCGCCGGTGGTCATGGAGCGCTGGAACACCGAACCGAAGTTCTCAATGGTGGGTTCGAACACGAACTTGTCCGGGATCAGCCCGAAGAAGGACGTGGGCGACAGGGTGGGCGGCACCGAGAGGGCTGCATCCTGCGGCTTGAATGCCGTGAAGATGATGAACAGCACCGGCAGGAAGTAGATGAACGACACGATGGCCACGACCAGCGTGCGGCCCCAGCCCGCCTCGCCCACGCCGCTCGCCTTGCGGAAGCCCAGCGCCTCCCAGATGGAGTTGTGTTCGGCCATGACTCAGGCTCCCTCGCTGCGGCGATTGGCGATGTAGAGGTAGAGGTTGGTGAGCACGATGACCATGAACAGCATCAGATAGGAAATCGCCGCACCCTCCGACGTCTTGTTCTGCTCGTTGGCGATGCGGATCAGGTGGTAGGAGATCGTCATCGTGTCGTTGCCGCCCTTGGTGAGCAGGATCACGAGGTCGGCAAGCTTGAAGGCCTCGATGGTGCGGAAAAGCAGCGCCAGCATCAGCAGGCCGCGGATATAGGGGAATGTGATGGTCCAGAACTGCCGCCACTTCGACACGCGGTCGATGGCCGCCGCCTCGTAAAGGTACTTCGGCACCGAGACGAGACCCGCGAGCACCAGCAGCATCACGAAGGGCGACCACATCCAGGCATCGGCGAAGACGATTCCGGTGACCGCGCCCACCTTGGAACTCATCAGGATGAACTGGCCGCCGGTGATGGAATTGACCACGTAGCTGAGGATGCCGAAGGTCGGATCATAATAATAGGTGAAGAAGACGCCGGACGCCACGACCGACAGCATCATCGGCGTCAGCACGAGGATCAGCAGGTACTTGCGCAGCGGGAACTGCTTGGCGAAGAGCATGGCGAGCAGGAAGCCCACGACCATCTGCGCCGAGACGGTTAGCACCACGAACATGGCGGTGTTGACGAGCGCTGCCCAGTTGGCCGGCGCCGCGATGTCGTTGGTCAGCACCTTGATGTAATTGGCGAGGCCTACGAAGCGGATGGACTGCTGGTTCGACTGATAGGCGTAGAAGGAGAGGCCCAGCGACCACAGCAGCGGGAAGATGTTCATGACGAAGAGCACGGCGATGGCCGGCGCCACGAGCAGGCCGCCATAATACTTGCGGCGGTAGGCGTTGACCACGAAGGCGGCGGCGATCATGGCCGCCATGGCGCCGATGACCCAGAAGGAGACAGATACGGGAAGCGCAATGGCCGCAAGAACCGACACGACGATGCCGACCAGGATGGCGAGCTTCCAGTTGTCGGCAGACAGGCGCATGAGCGGGGACGGCGGAACTGTCGCGGTCGTTGAGGCGGTCATCGGCACATTGTTCCGGAGGAGCAGAAAAAAGGGTGCGGAGAGCGGCTCCCCGCACCCGGGGTTCAGGCGTGTTACTGGATGAGGCCGGCGTTGGTCAGCAGGTCCTGCTGGAACTTGGCGATGTTATCCAGTGTGGTCTTGGCGTCCTGCTTGCCAGTGATGGCAAGGTCGAACTGGTCCTGCTGCTGCGTCAGGAGCTCGAAGAACTGCGGCACGTGCCACACGTCCTTCTGCCAGTCGAGCTGCGGGGCCCAGGCGCGGTTCCACGGACGATAGGTCACGTACTTGGGATCCTCGTACACTTCCTTGATCGCCGACTGGCCGCCACCGGCCGCGAACTGGTGCTGGATGTCGGGCGACAGCCACCACTTCACGAACTCGACGGCTTCCGCGGTCTGCTCCGGCGTCGTCCAGGTGGTCAGCACGAAGGGCTGGCCGCCGATGTTGGACCAGCGGACCATCTTGCCGTCCGGACCCATGGTGCCGGGCATCTGGCCGAACACCAGCTTGTCCGAAACCTTGGACGACTTCGGATCGAGCGAGGCTTCGCCCAGGCCGATCCAGTCGATGTTCATCGCGACCTTGCCTTCGCGGAACAGTTCGTCGGACTTGAAGATGTCCATCGTGCCGGTCTTGGCGACGGGCGGCATGTACTCGAGCAGGCTCAGGTACTTCTCGAGGGCCGCAACGGCCTCGGGAGAGTTGACCACGCCTTCGGCCTGACCCGTCGGCGCCTGGGTTTCGTCCCAGATGTTGCCGCCCATCTGCCAGATGAAGCCGTTGATCTGCATCGACGAGAAGTCGTAGCCCTTGCCGGCCTGGAAGGCGATTCCATAGAAATCGTCCTCGGCAGGCGCACCGGCCAGCATCTCGCCCTTCTTGCGGCGGAAGAACTCGCCGACGTTCTTGAAGTCATCCCAGGTCATGGCATCGAGCTCTTCGCCCGTGCAGGGCAGCTTCTTGCCGTACTTGGCCTGGAAGTTCTTCTGCTCTTCCTCGTGGCAGAGAATGTCCTTGCGGCCGTAGTTCACCAGCACGTCCGGGAACTGCGGGAAGCCGTAGTAGTTCTCCGACTTGTAGGGATAGGTCGAATAGGCCGCGAGCGGTGCGGGGTGCACGCTCATCAGCGTCTTCTTGAATTCCGGGTCGGCGTCGAGCAGGTCGTTGATCTTGCGGTAGTAGCCGCCTTCCACGAAAGCGCCCAGCCACTGCGAGTCCGAAACGATGAAGTTGTACTTCTGCTCGCCGGACGTCAGCGACGCGTTGACGCGCGTGTAGAAGTCGGGCCACGGAATGAAGTCGACGTCGAGCTTCACGGTGTTGCCGGACTTCGGCTTGTACTGCTCGTCGAAGAACTTCTTCATGATGCGGGTCGGAGGCCAGTCCGGCACCGCCATGGTCAGCGTCACTTCCTCCGCAAGGGCGTAGGTGGCCCCTCCGGTCATCAGGGTGGCGGCGAAGCCTGCGGCGGCCGCGAACCCTTTCACCTTAGTCACTACGGTCATGTCAGGTTTCCTCCCATGGTTAACCGTATTGGCTTCAGGCCGTCTTCGTCAGGTCATTACCTGTCCGCTGGCGGCACGGAAGATGTGGATCTTGCTCAGGTCGATGGCGATCGGAACATCGTCGCCGGGCTTCAGGCCCGCCGCGCTCTGTTCAGGCAACACCATGCGCAGCGTCTCGCCGCCGGCCTCGACCGAGACGACGGTCACGTCGCCCAGGGGCTCGATCAGGTGAACGCGGGATGGAACGGCCGCCTCGCCCGCCACGGCGGGGCGCAGGTCGCTGGGGCGGATGCCGACGAGGGCCGCCTCGCCGGCATTGGCGGAGTGGAGCTTGCGCCCTGACAAGAGCTTGCCCAGCGGGGTATCGAGACTGTGCAGGTCGGCGGCGAGTGTCGCCTTCACCATGTTCATGTGCGGCGATCCGATCTTGCCTGCGACATAGGTGTCGATCGGCTTCTCGTAGAGCTCGTCGGGCGTGCCGCGCTGCACGACGGCGCCATTGCGCATCACCGCGATTTCCTCGCCCATCGACAGCGCCTCGAGCTCGTCCGGCGTGGCATAGACAATGGTCATGCCGAACTGGCGGTGAAGCCGCTTCAACTCGGCGCGCATGTCGTGGCGCAGCTTCGCATCGAGATTGGTCAGCGGCTCGTCGAGCAGAAGGATCTTCGGCCGGCGGATGAGCGAGCGGCCGAGCGCCACGCGCTGCTGCTCGCCACCCGACAGCGTATTGGGCTTGCGCTCGAGCCGATGCGAGAGCTTGAGCATCGCCGCGGTTTCTTTCACCCGCTGGTCGATCTCCTCGCGGCCCACGCCCTCTTCCTTCAGCGGATAGGCGAAGTTCTCGTAGACGGTGAGGTGGGGATAGAGCGCGAAGGACTGGAACACCATGGAGACGCCACGGCCCGCGATGGGCGCGGTCGTGACATCATGGCCGTTGATCTCGAGGCGGCCTGCATCGGTTGCAACGAGGCCGGCGATGGTGCGGAGCGTCGTCGTCTTGCCGACCGCGCTTGGCCCGAACAGCACGAAGAAACGGCCCTCGGCCACGTCGAAGGAGAGATTGTCGAGCGCGCGCACCTTACCGTAGGACTTCGAAATCCCCGACAAACGCAGCGCTGGAACGTTGCTTCCTGCCATTCCCATTCCCTGTTCAGCGGCCCTGACGGCTCTTCTTGGCGGAAGAGACTATCCTGTCTCCGATGATTTGCAAGACGCCTTTCAACGTTTGCAACACCTGTGGCGCGCGATCTTGCTGCCTAAACTTCATGCAAGCGCCCTGCTCAGCCCTTGGCGCTTTCCCACTGCCCCGTCTGCGCCGACTTGAGAACGGCATCGGTGACGAGATCAGTGGCCAGCGCATCGCGGAAGGTGGGTGCCGCAGGCTTGCCTGACGTCAACCCGTCGATGAAGTCCGCTGCCTGGTGGATGAAGGTGTGCTCGTAGCCGATCTGCAGGCCCGGCACCCACCACTTGTTCATGTAGGGATGGTCGCCGTCGGTAATGTGCACCGAGCGCCAGCCCCGCGTGCGACCCTCGTCGCGATGGTCGAAATACTGCAGCCTGTGAAGGTCATGCAGGTCCCAGAAGATCGAGGCATGCTCGCCGTTGATCTCCAGCGTGTAGAGCGCCTTGTGGCCGCGGGCATAGCGCGTGGCCTCGAAGCTGCCGAGCGAGCCATTGTCGAAGCGCGACAGGAACAGGCTGGCATCGTCGATGCCCACCTTCTCGGTCTTGCCGGTGAGGTTGTGGTGACGCTCCTTGATGAATGTCTCGGTGAGGCCAGTGACGGAGTTGATGCCGCCGTTCAACCACATGGCGGTGTCGATGCAATGGGCGAGGAGATCGCCCGTGACGCCCGAACCAGCGACGCCGACGTCGAGACGCCACAGGCCCTGGCCGCCCTGCGGCAGGTCCTTCGAGATGGTCCAGTCCTGCAGGAACTTGGCGCGGTAGTGGAAGATCTTGCCGAGCCGGCCCTCGTCGATCAGCTGCTTGGCCAGCGTCACGGCGGGCACGCGGCGATAATTGTACCACACCATGTTGGGAACGCCGGCGCGTTCAACCGCCTCCACCATCTTGGCGCTCTCGGCGGCGTTGCGGCCAAGCGGCTTCTCGCACATCACCATTTTGCCGGCCTGGGCGGCGGCAATGGCGATTTCCATGTGGGTGTCGTTGGGACTGGCGATGTCAATCAGGTCGATCGACGGGTCGTCAACCAGCCTGCGCCAGTCGGTGACGCTTGACTCGTAGCCCCACTGATCCGCGAAATCCTTGGCTTTTTCGGCGTTCCGTGCACAGATCGTCTTGAGCACCGGCTTGTAGCCGAGGTCGAAGAAATGCGGCGCCTGGGCGAAGGCGTTGGAGTGGGTGCGGCCCATGAAGCCATAACCCACCATGCCGATGTTGAGGGTTTTCTTCGCCATGGGCTCAGCCCTCCCAGCCATGCGCGTCACGGACCTTGATCATCGTGGCCAGGATGTCATTCCAGGTCTGCTGCTTCATCATCACCTCATTGGGGAACATGCAGCCATCCCAGCAGATGTGCTTCATGGCTTTGGTGAGGGAGCCATCCTTGTTGCGGAGCCACATGCCGGCATGTTTCACGATATCGAGGCGGCCGTTGGGGTCGGTCACCATGCAGTGGCGGCCGGTCTTGTCATGATAGCCCATGCCCTTCACCGTGCCGTCATTCTGGGCGACGTGGAAGTCGATGGTCCACGGGCGCAGCATGTCGGTCATCTTGACCAGCGCCGCATCGAGCTGGGCCTGGTCCTTCCAGTCGAAGCCTTCGGGCAGCAGGGCCGCCTCAGGCGCGTTGTAGCCCATGGTGTAGAGCAGCGTGTGGGCCATGTCGGCCTGGAAACCGATGACGCCCGGGCGGTCGGTCTGTTCCAGCGTGTCGACCATGGCCTTCCAGCTGTGCATACCGCCCCAGCAGATCTCGCCCTCCGCCGCCAGCCGCTCGCCGAAGTCCTTGGCGACGTCGCAGGCCTCGCGCCAGGTCTGCGCGATGAGCCTGGTGTTGGCCGCCGGGTCCTTGGCCCAATCGGCCGGGCTGGACGCCGAGTCGATGCGGATGACGCCGTAATTGCGCACGCCGAGGTCGCGCAGCGCCTTGCCGAGTTCGCAGGACTTGCGGACATTGGCCACGAATTTCTTGCGGTCCTCCGCCGATCCCATCGCCGAACCACCGCCCACCGGCGGCCAGACGGGGGCCACGATGGAGCCGATGGCGAGATTGTGCTTCGCGGCCTTCTCGGCCAGCGCCTTGGCTTCATCCGCCGTGAAGTCGATGTTGGTGTGGGGTGCGGCATGGAAGATGTCGATGCCGTCGAACTTCACCCCATTGACCTCTGCCTTGGCGGTCAGGCTGATCATGGTGTCGAGGTCGATGGGCGGTTCCGAATCCGGCCCCTTGCCCACCAGCCCAGGCCACATCGCATTGTGAAGCTTGGGAAAATTGTTCTTGCCCGCCATGTTTCCTCCCACGCGGTTTGCATCTTTTTTGTGATGCTAGACTCGAATCCGGCTTGCTGTCCAGAACTGTTATACTAGTATCACGGCATGCCCGTGGATCTCTCCACCCTTCGCCTCGACCGCTCCCGCCCCCTGCGCGACCAGATCTACCCGCTGGTGCGCGGGCTGATCCTGACTGGCATCATCCGCCCCGGCGAGGTGATCGACGAGAAGGCCATCGCCGCCCAGCTCGACGTCTCCCGCACGCCGGTGCGCGAGGCGGTGAAGCGGCTTTCGGACGAACGCCTCGTCGATGTCGTAGCCCAATCCGGCACGCGGGCCTCGAAGATGGACCGCAAGGCCATCGAGGAGAGCTTCCTCATCCGCCGGGCCCTGGAAATGGAAAGTGCCGCCCAGGCGGCCACGCACATGACCCAGGAACATGCCGACCGGCTGCACGACATCCTCGCCCGGCATGAGCGCGCGGTGGAAAAGCGCCAGTTCGTCGAGGCCATCGCCCGCGACGACGAGTTCCACCGCGCCATCACCGAGATCAGCGACCTGCCCCGGCTCTGGAGCACCATCGAGATATCCAAGGCCCAGCTCGACCGCTGCCGCCACATGATGTTGCCGCGCGCGGGCCAGGCGGAGGCCACCCTGGAGCAGCACCGCGAGATCATCCGTGGACTGAACAGCCGCGACCCCGCAAGGGCGGCCGCCACCATGAAGGCCCACCTCGACGCCGCCTGGCGCAGCACGACTGCCGTTCTGGACGGGCCGGGGCTGGGGTGAGGCCAGGGCCCTTCTGCCGTTGCCGGGCAATCGGCGGAGCGACTGGATCCGCCCCTCCCCGCCCTGCGTAAGCACACCATGATTCACTTCCGCAGGGCCCGCCGCATGCTGATGTACCTCGCCGTGGCGCTGATCGTCGCCGTGATCGGCCTCGTCGGCTTCTGGTACATCCAGACGCGCAATGTCGAGATCGCGCGCTACGACGTGATCGAGGCGGACGGGCCCATCGAGATCCGCGCCTACCCCGCACTGGCCGTGGCAGAGGTGACCCGCACCGGTACGCGCGACCAGGCGGTGCGGGCGGGTTTCGGGCCACTGGCCCGCTACATCTTCGCCTCCGACCGCAGCGGCGAGAAGATCGCCATGACCGCGCCCGTGACCCAGACCGATGCGGGTGGCTCATGGGTGGTGCGTTTCATCATGCCCTCGGGCTACACGCTCGACCGCCTGCCCAAGCCCGCCGGGGCAGACGTGAAGCTTGTGGAGCTTCCTCCCACCCGCTACGTCGCCATCCGATTCAGTGGCTGGTGGTCGGATGCACTGTTCAACGCCAGGAACGCGGAACTGCAGGCCTGGATTGAAAAGCGCGGGCTGACGCCGGTGGGCGCGCCGACTTTCGCCTATTACAACGATCCCTTCACACCGGGCTTTCTGCGGCGGAACGAGATCCTGTATGAGGTGAAGGGGTAGAGGTCCGTGGGCAACACCCTGGCCTCACCATGCCCGGGCTTGTCCCGGGCGCGACGCAGCATTGCGGAATTCCGCACTGCGGTTCGGGGCCGCATGGACTAGACCTGCCGAACCGATCCGCCATCCATCCCGGACCACATGACCATTCCGACGCCCCGCGCCTTGCTGACCCATGCCGACATTCGCACCATTGTGATCGGCGTGGGCGTGGCCATGTTCCTCGGCGCACTGGACCAGACCATCATCGCGGCCGCACTGCCCGCCATCGCGCAGGACCTCGGCGGCTTCGATTCCATATCCTGGGTGGCGAGCATCTATCTTCTCACCGCCACGGCGGTGACGCCGCTTTACGGCAAGTTCAGCGACATCAAGGGCAGGCGCGCCGCGCTGACGCTGGGCGTGGTCACCTTCGTCGCAGGCTCCATCGCCTGCGCACTCGCCCCGTCGATGAACTGGCTGATCGCCGCACGGGCGCTGCAGGGGCTAGGCGGCGGCGGGTTGATCTCACTGGCGCAGACCATCGTCGCCGACATCGTGGCACCCAAGGAGCGCGGCCGCTACCAGATCTATTTCGCCTCGGTCTTCCTGCTTGCCAGCCTCTTGGGGCCGACGCTCGGCGGCTTCTTCACCCAGCACCTGCACTGGACGCTGATCTTCTGGATCAACCTGCCCCTCGGCGCCCTCGCCTTCTTCATGAGCAACAGCGCGCTGAAGCGCCTGCCCCGCCATGACCGGCCGCATGCGCTTGACGTGCTCGGCGCCCTTCTGCTGGTGGCCGCCACGGTGAGTATGATGCTGGCGCTGCATGACGGCGGCATCAACTATGCCTGGACCTCGGCGCGCATCATCGGGCTCTTCGCCGCCTCTCTGGCGCTGTGGCTTGCCTTCGTGTGGCGCATCCGCACTGCCGCGGAGCCGCTGATCCCGCTCTCGGTGCTGGCGAATGACGTGGTGGCGCGCGGCACGGTGGCAGCCTCCTGCGGCATGGGGGCCTATATTGGCCTCTCCATCTATCTCCCCGTCTACTTTCAGTCGGTGCGCGGCATGAGCACGACGGAGTCGGGGCTGGGCCTCATTCCGTTGATGGTTGGAACCGTGGTCGGCGCCACCATTGCCGGCCAGCTGATGGGGCGGATCAAGCACTACAAACGGGTGCCGGTGATCGGGCTGTTCTTTGCTGCTGTGGGTGCCATCATACTTACACTGTGGGCCGACGCCATGCCGCTCGCCCTCTTCGCCGCCGTGCTGGCCATGATCAGCGTCGGCCTCGGCACCGTGCTGCCCACCACCACGGTGGCGATCCAGAACGCGGTGGAACTCCACCAGCTGGGGACAGCCACGGGCACCATGAACTTCTTCCGCCAATTGGCCAGCGCCGTGACGGTGGCGATCTTCGGCGCGCTGCTCAATGCGTCGGGCATCAGCGAGGCGGCCCTCCATTCGGTGGCCAGCGTGCCGGCGGGCGGCTTCACGCCGATCTTCGCGGCGACCGCCGTGGGCTTCGTCATCGCCTTCGTGTTCATTCTCTGGATGAAGGAGAAGCCGCTGCGCTCCGCCGCACGTCAGGCGGCGGAAGCTGTCGTGGTGGATTAGACCGCCGCACTCTTCGTCTTGCCGTCCAGCGTCATCAGCGCGCCGTAGAGTTCCGGCCGGCGGTCGCGGAACACGCCCCACGAGCGGCGGAGCTCGCGGATCATGTCCATGTCGAAGCTGGCCACGCGGATACCCTCTTCCGTCCGGTCCATCTCCTCGATCTTCTCGCCCTGGTAGTCGGCAATGAAGGACCGGCCGTAGAAGGTGTCGGAGCGGCCATCGGGGGCCGTCTCCGTGCCGACGCGATTCGATGCCATCAGCGGCATGATGTTGGCCGCCGCGTGGCCGCGCATGGTGTTCTGCCAGTGCGTGGATGAATCATAGTCGGGGTTCGGCGGCTCGGAGCCGATGGCGGTCGGATAGAGCAGGATTTCCGCCCCCATCAGCGCCATGGCGCGCGCACATTCGGGGAACCACTGGTCCCAGCAGATGCCAAGCCCGATGCGGCCCGCGGCGGTGTCCCACACCTTGAAGCCTGTGTCGCCGGGCGAGAAATAGAACTTCTCCTGATAGCCGCGCCCGTCCGGGATGTGGCTCTTCCGGTAGATGCCGAGTTCGCGTCCATCGGCATCGACCATCACCGTCGTGTTGTAATGCGCATTGCCGGCACGCTCGAAGACCGAGACTGGCAGCACGACATCCAATTCCTTCGCGAGCGCCGCAAAGCGCTTCACCGTCGGGTGGCGGTCGATCTCATGCGCCTGCTTGAGGAACTTCGCGTGCTGCTCGATGCAGAAATAGTCGCCGTCGAACAGCTCCTGCAGCAGGATGAGCCTGGCACCCTTCGCTGCAGCCTGCCGCACCAGGCGCTCGGCCTTGTCGCAGTTCTTCGTCCAGTCATTCTCGGAGGCCATCTGGGTGATGGCAACGGTCAGCCTGCTCATGCTCAGTCCTTCAATCCTGCAACTTCGCGGCGGAACGGCAGCGCATCGCCGATGGGCTCTGCCTCCAGTTCCTCGGCGTAACGATGGCCTGCATAGGTCGCCCATGCAATGGCGGCCGGCGCATTGGCATCGCCGATCAGCTTCACGGAGGCAATGCCGTTGTCAGCCCATTCCGGCTGGCGCGCCTTGAGCGCCAGGAACAGCCCATCCTCGGGCAGGCGGGCAGTGACCATGACCACCGCATCGCATCCGATGCGTTCAGCCTTGCCGGTGTAGGTGCACGCGACACTTACGCCATCGGCCTCGACGGAGGCGAGACCACGCGTAACGCGCACGTCGACGCCAATCTCAAGCAGCCGCGCCTGGATCGTGCCCTGCTCCAGCGTATTGAAGCTCCACTCCGCAACCTTGGTTGCGGGCGTGATGAAGGTCACCTTGCAGCCATTCTGCACCAGAAGTTCCGCCAGCACGCTGCCCATGTAGTAATGGTCATCGTCATAGACCACGACATGGCCGGACGGCAGCGATCCCGCCATGAGGTCGTCCGGCGTGAAGATGGGCATGGCACCGGCCAGCGGGATCGGCAGCAGGTTGTAGCGCGCGATGCCATCGCGCCGCCAGCGCGCGCCCGTCGCGATGGCGACATGCGCAAAGCCGAAACCCAGCACGTCATCCGCCGTCAGCGCGGAGTCGCGATAGACGTTCACGTTGGTCATCTTGGCGATCTGGCCATGGCGATAGTCACGCACGCGGGCCCAGGCATTGAGGCCCGGCAGCTTGCTCTCGCGGGTCACGCGGCCGCCCAACTCGGAAGTGGCTTCGGCGAGGGCGACGTCGTAGCCGCGCAGGCCGACCTTGTGCGCAGCCGAGAGGCCCGCGGGGCCCGCACCGACCACGAGCACCTTGGCGTCCGACTGCCGGGGCCTGATCGTTTCCGGGTGCCAGCCCTTGCGCCACTCTTCCATGAAGGAGGAGTTCTGCGTGCAGCGCGACAGCGACATGGTCATGTCGCCCGTCACGCAGATGTTGCAGCCGATGCATTCGCGGATGTCCTCGATGCGGCCTTCGTCGATCTTCTTCGGCAGGAAGGGATCGGCGATCGAGGGGCGCGCGGCGCCGATGAAGTCCATCAGGCCCTGCTTCACCTGACGCACCATCGTGTCCGCCGAGGTGAAGCGGCCGACGCCGACGACGGGCTTCGGCGTCAGCTGCTTCAACCCGCGGATCAGGTCCTCCTGCGCGCCCTCGGGCTTGAAGCGCGAGGTGCCGGAACAGGCTTCCCAGGTTCCATGGGCGAAGTCCCACAGGTCGGGAAGCTCCGCATGCATCGCCACCATGTCGCGCAGCTGCGCGTTGGAGAAGCCCTGCTCGCCGGCCAGCTCGTCGAGCGACAGGCGCACCGCGATGGCGCAGCTGTCGCCCACCTCGTCGCGCGCATCCGAGATCAGTTCCTTGAGGAGGCGGGAGCGGTTCTCCAGCGAGCCGCCATATTCATCCGTGCGCTGGTTGGTGCGCGGCGACAGGAAGTGCTGGATGACGCCGAAACCATGCGCGCCATAAAGGCAAAGAATATCATAGCCCGCGCGCTTCGCCCGGCGATAGGCCAGCTTGTGCCAGTGGCGAAGGTTGCGGATGTCCTCCTTGTCCATGGCGCGCGCCTGCACGGGATCGGACGTGAAGGTGAGGATCGGCGTGTGCGAGGGCGCAAGCGGCACTTCGCGCGTATAGAGGTTGGGGCCATTGGCGCCGGAATAGGCGAGTTCGATCCCCGCCAGCGCGCCGTTGGAATGGATGGCATCGGCCATCTTGGCGAGGCCCGGCATGTCGTCCTCGTCCCAGATGCGCAGCTCGATGAAGGGCGTGATCTCGGAGGTATGGTGGATCTCCACCTGCTCGGTGAAGATGACGCCCCAGCCGCCCTGCGACTTGATGCGCCGCATCTCGGCGGCGGCGGAAGGATCGCGATAGCCGCCGCCGTTGCAGTGCGGCACCTGGTAGAAGCGATTCTTGGCCGTGACGGGGCCGATCTTCACCGGTTCGAACAGGATGTCGTAGCGCGGGTCACGCAGCCTTGTGCCACCTGCCGGGTTCGAGCCATTGTCCATTCCGTCACCTCCACGCCAAAGCCAGCGCCGGACAATGCCAGCGCCTCACGCATCCAAGAAATAGATTATCGCATCACGGAGGATAGGAAATCGCAATTCAGCGACGGCCTAGCGTAGCGAGAAGACCTCGCCCGCCGTCTGGGCGACGGCTTCGATGGGGGCGACCAGCGCGGGGGTGGCCGCTGGGGTGGCCGCGGCCGACTTCTGGAGCGGCACGATCTTCACCGTGGCAACACCGGTCGCGGTGATGCCCAGCATCTTGGCGGCGCCATAGCTGACGTCGATGATGCGGTTCTTGATGAAGGGGCCGCGGTCATTGATGCGGACGATGACCGATTTTCCGGTCTTGACGTTGGTGACCAGCACGCGCGTGCCGAAGGGCAGCGTGCGGTGGGCGGCAGTATAGCCGTGGGGGTCGAATCGTTCGCCGTTCGCCGTGCGGGCGCCGTGCTTGTAGTAGGAGGCCTTGCCGGTCTGGGCTGCAGCATCTGCCTGTTCGATCGTGACAGTGCCGGCAATCATGGCGGCTGCCGCCACGGCGGCCCAACGCACCTGCTTCATACTCCTGCACGCCCTGACTGTTACTTTGGCGGCGCACCATAGGCCGAAAAGGGGCGAGAATGTGTCACCGTCTTACGTTGCGGCAACCATTCCATCCAGCGCGATGGCGGGCCGCTTTCCGGCCACCAGGTCGGCGGTGATGCGGGCCGCGCCATGGCTCATGGTCCAGCCCATGTGGCCCTGGCCGGTGTTGAACCAGATGTTCTTCATGCGCGAGCGGCCCAGGATGGGGGTGCCTTCGGGCGTCATGGGCCTGAGGCCCGCCCAGTAGCTGGCCTTGCTCCAGTCCGCGCCGTCCGGGAACAGCGTCCTCATGGTGGCGAGCATGGTGGCGAAGTCCTGTGGCCTGTGGCTGCGGCCATAACCCGAGAATTCGGCGGTGGCCGTCACCCGCACCCGGTTGCCCATGGGGGCATAGGCAACGAGCGTCTCCTCGTCGACCCCGCCGATGGTGGGCGGGTTGTTGCGCCCTGCCATGGGGGCGGTGATGGCATAGCCCTTGACCGGATAGATGGGCAGGTCCTGCCCCAGCTGGCGGGCAAGATGCGGGGAATAGACACCGAGGCAGAGCACGATCACGTCCGCCGTCTCACGCCCCTTGTCGGTCACCACCGCCGTGATGCGGTCGCCGTCCTTTTCGAAGCCGCTGACGGTGGTGTTGTAGGTGAAGGTGACGCCGCGCTCGTTGAGCCAGGCCGCCATGTTCTGGGCGAATTTCCGGCAGTCGCCGCTCTCGTCGTCCGGCGCATAAAGGGCGCCGGCGAATTTCTCCTTCACCGGGGCCAGTGCGGGGTCGCGCGCCGCCACCTCGTCACGGTCCAGCGTCTCGATGCGGCAGCCATTGTCGGAGAGGATGCGCGACTTGGCGGAGGCCGCCCTGAGGGCCGCCTCCGAGCGGTAGAGATAGATCAGCCCGCCGCTGCGCCCGTCATAGTCGACACCGGTGCGCTTCACCGTCTCGTGGAACACGTCCAGTGAATAGCTGCAGAGCTTCACCTTGCGCGTGGTGTTCAGCGCCGCGCGCTCCGGCGTGCACTCCCCCCAGAAGCGCCACATCCACTTCCAGAAGCGCGGGTCGGTCGAGAACTTGAAGCGCAGTGCCTGGTCGCCCTTCCACAGGGACCGCAGCAGGATCTTCGGCGCCGCGGGTGATGACCAGGCGTAAGCGTGCCCCGGTGCGAAGAGCCCGGCATTGGAGAAGGAGGTGAAATTGGCCGGCTCCGGCTCCCGGTCGATCACCGTCACCTCGTGGCCGTCGCGGTTCAGCTCATAGGCCGTGGTGATCCCCACGATTCCCGCCCCCAGCACCAGCGCCTTCATGTTCCCGCCCTTTTGATCTTGTGTTTCGGGAATGCTAGCAAGGCTTCACCATGGCTTCCACAACCCATCCGCATGCCTTCCATTTCAACCGCGCCGTTGACAGCTACTGGGAGGCCTCCGCCGACCCGCTGGCGATCGACACCCCTCCCCTGACCGGCGCGGAGACCTGTGACGTCGCGGTGATCGGCGCGGGCTTCACCGGGATCTCCGCCGCGCTGGAACTGGCCGAGCAAGGCGTGGACGTGCGCGTGCTGGAAGCCGGACATGTCGGATGGGGGGCCTCCGGCCGCAATGGCGGCTTCGCCTGCATGGGCTCGCACAAGCTGTCCTATGGCACCATGATCCGCCGCTACGGGCTGGACGCCACGAAGCAGTTCTACGACACGATGCGCCAGTCGGTGGCGCTGGTGCGCGACAACCTGCAGCGCTACGGCATCGATGCCTGGGCCACGGTTGATGGTGAGGTGACGCTCGCGCATCTTCCCAGCCGCGTGCAGGAACTGCGTGACGAGCAGGCCTATCTCAAACAGACCTTCGGCGACGAGACGGAGTTCCTTTCGAAGGACGCCTTGAAGGCCCAGGGCCTCGATGGGCCTGGCTTCCACGCCGGCCTCAAGGGCAGCATCGGCTTCGGCGTCCATCCGCTGAACTATGTGCGCGGCCTTGCCCGCGCCGCGGCACAGGCGGGCGCAAGGATCCACGGCAGCTCACGGCTTGTGCGCTGGGAGGAATTGCCCGACGGCCATCGCCTGCACACGGCGGGCGGCGAGCTGAGGGCGCGCCACGTGATCGTCGCCACCAATGGCTATACGCCGGAAGATGTTTCGCCGCGCCATGCGGGGCGCATCATGCCGGCACTGTCGAGCATCATCGTCACGCGCCCGCTGACGGCGGATGAACGCAAGGTGCAGGGCTGGACCTCGGACCTACTGGCCTATGACTCGCGCAAGCTGCTGCATTACTTCCGCGTGCTGCCCAATGGCCGCTTCCTGTTCGGCGGGCGCGGCGGAACCGACGCCTCGGATCATGGCGACACGGCCTATCGCCCGCTGCTGACCAAGGCCTTCCACGAACTCTTCCCGGCATGGCGCAATGTGGAGATCACGCATTACTGGCGCGGCTTCGTTTGCCTGAGCAACGACCTTGTTCCTTACGTCGGCGCGCTGGACGAAAGGCAGACGGTGTGGACGGCACTCGCCTATCACGGCAATGGCGTAGCCATGGGATCCTGGTGCGGCCGCGCGGTGGCGCGGCTCCTCACAAAAAAGGCGGCGCGCAAGGAGCTTTCGCCCGTCCTCACGCGCCGCCTGTCTCGCTTTCCCCTTCCCGCCTTCCGACCCCTTTACTTGAAGGGCGCCTACGTCTGGTACGGGTGGGAGGATTCTCGCTGATCAGTCGAGAGCTGCCTCGACCATGATCTCGACGTCGATGCCGGGGGCGGCGAGCTTGGCTTCCACCGTGGCGCGGGCCGGCGTCTGGCCGGGGACCACCCAGGCGTCCCACACCGAGTTCATTTCGGCGAAGGTCGAGATGTCGGTCAGCCAGATATTGGCCTTGATGATCTTGGTCTTGTCGGTGCCGGCGTCGGCCAGCGTCGCGTCGATCTGGGTGAGCACGTCGCGGGTCTGCTCGGCGACCGAGCGGCCCAGCGCCTTGTCCGGCGTGAAGCCGGCGAGATAGACCTTGTTGCCGTGGATGACGGCGGAGCTCATGCGCTTGCCGGGTTCGATACGCTTCAGTGCCATCTTGTCTTTCTCCTTTAAGAATGGGTGGTGTTTAGCGGCCTTCTGCCACCGCTTCAATCACCGCCAGCAGCAGGCGGGGAAGCGTCTCGAAGGCATAGGGGGCATGCAGCCGTTCCAGCCAGTGGTGATAGTCGCGCCCCCAGGGCCCGATGTTGATGCAGGGGTAGCCTGCGGACTCCGGCATCACGAAGCTCGTGCCCCAGATCGGCGTGTTGGCCGCACAGGCGGAAAGGTCGCCCGAGGCCTCGCCCAGAAAGCTCATGTCCGAAATGCCGGGGAAATAGCGCAGGCTCGCCACCCCATGCGCCGCACAGGTTGTCACGATCGCGTCTTCCAGCGCGCCATCCGTCAGCGACACCGCCGGATAGGGAATGGAGCCGAAGCCCATCACCACGGCAGGCCCCGTCAGCCCCGCGGCCTGCCACACGGCAGCCGTGACCCGCTTGGCGCGTTCGGGCAGGTCCAGCCCCTCATGCCCTGCGACGTCGCTGGCGATGCGCACCACGTCATGGTGCGGGACACGGGCCACAAGCTCGGCATAGCTCATCACCGGAATGTCGCGGTTGAGCTTCCTCGCGGCGCGCGCCATGGCGCGGCGGGCGAGCATCAGCGAGATGTCGAACACCTCCTCCGCCGAGCGGCGATGCTGCAGCGTGTTCCAGTAGAGCCAGCACTGCGCCGGGGTGGTGACGTTGTAGCCGGACTTCAGGTCCTTGGCATGAAGTGCCGTCGGTGGTGCGGCCACTTCCGCGCCACTGGTTTCAGCGAGCTCGGGCGCGAGCTCAAATTCGGTGAGCAGCTCCGCCGCAAGATAGGCGGCATTGGCGCCATCTTCCGGGTAGCAGGCATGCGCCTCCTTGCCGACGACGAGGGCGGTGACCAGCTGCTTACCCACCGAGCCCAGCGCCACGCTGCGGCCCACCGCGCCATCGCCCTGGTCCGAGATCGCATCGAGGTTGATGACGAGCGCGATGTCGAGGTCATGTTCTCTTGCGATGCCAGCCAGCAAAGGTGCTGCGGCGCGCGCACCCGCCGAACGCTCCTCCTCGTCGGAAACGCCCAGGAACAGCAGGCTCGCATCGCCCGCATAGGCCTCCATCGCGGCGATTCCCGCGGCGAGGCCCGCCTTCATGTCGAGAAGTCCACGGCCCGGCAGGAACTCGCCCGACTCGAAATCAGCAAGCGCCAACGGGCTTTCGCCGCTGCGCCGCAGCCGCGCCACGATCTCGGGCAGAAGCCGCTCGGCGGAGAAGGCCAGGGGCTCCAGCGCGCCATAATCATTGACCGGCACCACGTCGAAATGCCCCGTCAGCACGATGGTGCGCTTGCTGCGCCCGCGCCTCAGCGCGAAGACATTGCGCCGCGGGTCGCCGGGAATGGGCGAGGTCCAGACCTCGTCGAAACCGGAGAGATAGCGCGCCAGCTTCGGTGCGAAGTCTGCTTCGTCAGCAG
Source organism: uncultured Aestuariivirga sp. (assembly GCA_964474665.1). Lineage (GTDB taxonomy): Bacteria > Pseudomonadota > Alphaproteobacteria > Rhizobiales > Aestuariivirgaceae > Aestuariivirga. The sequence continues at coordinate 10,906 of CAYYTH010000017.1, read as the reverse complement.
AGCCCGTAACAGAGGGCCATGAGGTGAGCGTGAGCGCGATCTCGCGCGCCCGCGCCGCGATGTCGTTCCTCACGCCAGCTTGCCGTCATAGGCGAGCACGGCATTGAGCAGCACTTGGCTGCCCGCACCGCATTCCTCCAGCGTGGTCGATTCCGCCTCGTTATGCGAAATGCCGCCGAGGCAGGGCACGAAGATCATGGTGGTGGGCGCCACGCGCGCGATATAGGCCGCATCATGGCCTGCTCCCGAGGCCATCTCGCGCGTCGAGTAGCCAGCCTGCCTGGCACCTTCGCGCACGCAGTCGATGAGCGGGGCGGCGAACTTCACCGCGGGCGAAATCCAGATGCGCTTCTCTTCGACCTCGACGCCGGTCTCGGCGGCGATCTTCGGCAGCGCCGCCTGGTACTCAGCCTCCATCTTGTCCAGCACCGTCTCGTCCGGGTGGCGCAGGTCGACGGTGAAGAACACCTCGCCCGGCACCACGTTTCGGCTGTTGGGCCGGTTCTCGATGAGGCCCACCGAGGCGACTCCGGGAAGGTTATTCATGCCGACATGATGAATGGCCTCGATCATGCGCGCAGCACCCAGCAGCGCGTTCTTGCGCAGGCCCATCGGCGTTGCACCCGTATGCGATTCCTGGCCCTTCACCGTCACCTCATACCAGCGCATGCCCTGCACGCCGGTGACGACGCCGATCATCTTCGATTCCGCCTCGAGGATGGGTCCCTGCTCGATATGGAGTTCGAACATCGCCTGGAACTTGATGTCGCCCGCCTTGTGCTTGCCCTTGTAGCCGATGCGCTCGAGCTCATCGCCCAGCTTGATCCCCTGCCGGTCCTCGCGCGAATAGGCGAAGTCGGTGGTGAACACGCCGGCATAAACGCCCGAGCACAGCATGGCGGGGGCGAAGCGCGAGCCTTCCTCGTTGGTCCAGTTGACGATCATGATCGGCGCATTGGTTTCGTAGCCCATGTCGACCAGCGTGCGCATGGCCTCGAGCGCACCGAGAACACCGAGTATACCGTCGAACTTGCCGCCCGTGGGCTGCGTGTCGAGATGCGAGCCCATGGCGATGGGGGCAAGGTCCTTGCGCTTGCCGGGGCGGGTGGCGAACATGTTGCCGACCTCGTCCACCTCCACCGTGCAGCCCAGCTTCTCGCATTCGGCCTTGAACCAGTCGCGGACCTTCTTGTCGTCGTCAGAGACGGTGAGCCGCTTGATGCCGCCCTTGGGCGTGCCGCCGAAGGCTGCGGTTTCCATCAGGCTGTCCCACAGGCGCTGCGGGTTGATGGTGAGGTTGGTCTTCGATGTCATGGTCAACTCCGTGAAGCGAGAGGCGCAAGCTGCATCCGTCTGGTGTGCCCTCCCCCTTGTGGGGAGGGGCAGGGGTGGGTGTCGTTCCGGGCGCTCAACTTCAAGCAGCGGGTTTGCAGCACCCCCACTCTTGATCCCTCCCCACAAGGGGGAGGGAAATGAAAACCGATGTCGTGATACTGCGACATCGTCTAGAGCCGCGGCTTGGACCGCGCGAGATGCGGCGCATGCAGCGACAAGTCCGCAGGTCCCAAACGCGAAGCCGCCGTGCTGTTCTGGTGCCAGTAGGGATAGATGAGCGGCAGAAGGCTCACGTCATCGAGCTGCTTCAGCTCCTCCGCGCTGAGCTTCAGCTCCGCGGCGGCGAGATTGTCCTTCAGCTGCGCCTCGGTGCGGGCGCCCACGATGATGTTGGCGACGCCGGGCCTGCTGGCGAGCCACGCCAGCGCAATCTGCGCCGCCGAGACGCCCCGCGCTTGCCCGATCTTCACCAGCGCCTCGATGATGTCGTAGAGCCGGTTCTCGTCGCGGATCGGCGGCTCGTTCCAGTCCTTGAGGTGGCGCGACACATCGGGCGGGGCCGCATTGCGGCGGAACTTGCCGGAAAGAAGCCCGCCCGCGATCGGGCTCCACACCTGCACCGCGACACCCTGGTCGAGTGCCAGCGGGATCAGCTCATATTCCGCCTCGCGCGCTTCCACCGTGTAGTGGATCTGCTGGCAAACGAAACGCTGGAGATTGTGGCGCTCGGCCGCCATCAGGCATTTCATGATGTGCCAGGCGGAGAAGTTGGAGCAGGCGACGTAGCGGAGCTTGCCCTGCTTCACCAGCGTATCGAGCGCCTCCATCGTCTCCTCGACGGGGGTCACGCCGTCCCACTGGTGGAGGTAGTAGATGTCGATGCGGTCGCGCTTCAGCCGCTTCAGGCTCGCCTCGCACTGCTCGATGATGTGGAAGCGCGACAGGCCGGCCTCGTTCGGGCCCGGCCCCATGGTGAAGCGCACCTTGGTGCCGACCAGGATCTGGTTCGAACGGCCCTTCAGGATCTCGCCCACCGCCTCTTCCGAGCGCCCGGTCGAATAGACGTTGGAGGTGTCGATGAGGTTGACGCCGTGATCGAGTGCCACGTCGACCAGACGTTTTGTCTCGGCAGGCCCCAGGCTTCCCACCTTCTCGAAGAAGCCGGTGCCCGCGAAATTCATCGTGCCGAGCGCGTGCAGCGAAACCTTGAGGCCCGAACGGCCGAGCTGGCGGTATTCCATGTGTCAGAAACCCTTCTGGAGGCCCCGCACGCTATCAGGCGCTTGGGCGCTCGTCATCCCCCGGCCCGTCCTTGGGCCATGTGATGAAGAAGGTGTAGACCGCATATCCAAGCATGCCTGCGGCGATCGCCAGCCACAAGCCGGACCCCGCACCGGCATTGGCCTGCCAGATCTCGAAGCCGAGCCAGAGGACGATCGATGCGACGATCGCCACGCGCACCCACAACGGCTTGTAGAAGGGATGCTTCTGCTCGTTCTTGAACATCAGTTGCCGTCGATCTCGTTGCCCATGATGGCCAGTGCCTGCTGGTAGACGCTGGCCGCGTTCCAGCCCTGCAGGGCCGCGTAATTGGGCTCGCCGGGGCGATAGCCAAGCCCCGGGCGCCAGCCATGGCCCCTCAGGAAATTGGCGGTGGAGGCCAGCGCGTCAGCCTTCTCGTTGAGGTCGATGCCGCCACCATTGATCGAGGCGCCATAGAGCAACACGTTCTTGGGCAGGAACTGCGTCTGACCCACTTCGCCATGCATGGCACCGGTGGATGAGGCCGACAGCGTGCCATTGTCGATGAGTTGCAGCGCCGCGATCAGCTGCTCGCGGAAATACTCCGGCCGGCGGCAGTCATAGGCCAGCGTCGCCACGGCGGAGATGGTGTTCTGGTGCCCCATGTAGCTGCCAAAGGCCGTCTCCATGCCCCAGATGGCGATGAGCGGGCCGACGGGCACGCCGTATTTCTTCTCGATCTTCTTGAACAGCGCGGCGTTCTGCGCCTTCTTCTTCCTGCCCTGGGCGATGATGGTGGCCGCCCCGCGCTTCTCCATGAAAGCATCGAGGCCGAGCTTGAAGGAATGCATGCTGCGGTCGGCCTTGATGGTGGCCGTGGCATAGCTCGTGCCCGCCAGGGCCGCGAGGCCCTTGGGCCCGATGCCCTGGGCCATGGCCTCCGCCGCATAGGCCTTCTTCCAGGCCTCGAAGCCCGCGCCCGTCTTGCCGCAGGACGCCGCCGTGGCGGGTGCCGCAAGGCCCAGCATCAGGAAAAGACAAAGCACGATCTGCCGCATGTGCCGCTCCTTCGATTCGTCAGGCCGCCGAGACTGCCATTACAATTTCAGGCTGTCACGGCACGATATCGGGGCGCGCCACGGGCTTGGGTTGCGTCAGGCCCTTCCAGATGGCGTTGGCGACGTTCACCGGCGCATTGGGCTCGCGGCGGACGAATTCGCCGTCGCCGGGCTTGGCGCGCATGTCGCCCTCATGCCAGGCGATCTTGCCGCGAGAGAACACGGTGCGCGGCACGCCGGTGCAGGTATAGCCTTCGAAGACGTTGTATTCGATGCGCGAGACCTGCTTCTTCGCGGTGATCGTCTTCGTCGCCTTCGGGTCCCAGATCACGAGGTCAGCGTCGGAGCCCACGCGCACCGCACCCTTCTTGGGATACATGTTGAGGATGCGCGCGATGTTGGTCGACGTCGCGGCGACGAACTCCTCCTTGGTGAGCCTGCCGGTGTTCACGCCGGCATTCCACAGGACCGGCAGCCGGTCCTCGAGCCCGCCCGTGCCGTTGGGGATCTTGGTGAAATCGCCGAGGCCATTGCGCTTCTGCGCGATGGTGAAGGAACAGTGGTCGGTGGCGACGACCGAGAGCGTGCCCGATTGCAGGCCCGCCCACAGCGAGTCCTGGTGCTTCTTGTTGCGGAAGGGCGGGCTCATCACGCGGCCCGCGGCATAGTCCCAGTCCTTGTTCTGGTATTCGCTGTCATCGAGCACGAGATACTGCACCAGCGGCTCGCCGAAGACGCGCTGGCCAGCCTGCTTGGCGCGCCTGATCGCATCATGCGTCTGCTCGCAGGACACATGCACGATGTAGAGCGGGCAGCCCGCCATGTCGGCGATCATGATGGCACGGTTCGCGGCCTCGCCTTCCACTTCCGGCGGGCGCGAATAGCTGTGACCCTCGGGGCCCGTCACGCCACGTGCCAGCAGGTCGGCCTGCATGCGCGCGACGACGTCACCGTTCTCGGCATGAACCAGCGGCAGGGCGCCCAGCTGCGCGCAGCGGCGGAAGGAATTGTAAAGCTCGTCGTCATTCACCATCAGCGCACCCTTGTAGGCCATGAAGTGCTTGAAGGTGTTGATGCCATAGGTCTTCACGACGGTTTCCATCTCGTCGTGGATCTGCGGCGACCACTGCGTCACCGCCATGTGGAAGGAATAATCCGCACAGGCCTTCTCGGCCTTGTGGCGCCAGGCCTGGTAGGCGGCGAGCATCGATTCGCCGGGTGCGGGAATGCAGAAGTCGACGATCATCGTCGTGCCGCCGGAAAGGCCGGCCTTGGTGCCCCACTCGAAATCATCGGCGGAGACCTTGCCCATGAACATCAGTTCCATGTGGGTGTGCGGGTCGATGCCGCCCGGCATCACGTAGCAGCCGCCGGCATCGATGATCTCGGCCCCCGCGGGCGCCTCCAGCTTCTCGCCGATGGCGACGATCTTGCCGCCGTCGATCAGCACGTCGGCGCGCTGCGAAAGGTCATGGTTCACGACGGTGCCGCCGCGGATCAAAGTGCTCATGGCTGCTGTCTCCTAAGAAGAACGCAAAGAAGAAGGGCCCCCTCCGCGCTGGAGAGGGCCCCGTTCATTACTGCAGGGTCTTGGCCTTGTCGGTCACGACGGAGGTCCAGGCACCTTCCGGCTTCTTGGTGATGACCGGGTCGGAGCCGCCCTTCATGAGGGTGTCGACCGTGCGGTTGGCAGCAGCAACGTCGAGCGTGCCGTCAGAGCCTTCGGTGAGCTTGTTCACTTCCGACATCATGCGCTTCTGGTGATCGAGCGTCTGGGCACCCGAGGCGTCATTGTCGATGACGATCTGGGCCACTTCATCACCATTGGCGCGGGCATAGTCCCAGCCCTTCTGCGAGGCCTTGACGAACTTCGCCATGGTCTCGACGAAGGCCGGATCCTTCAGCTTGTCCTCGAGCACGTAGAGGCCGTCTTCCAGCGTCGCGACACCCTGGTCCTCATACTTGAAGGTGATGAGTTCCTCCGGCTTCATGCCGGCCTCGATCAGCTGCCAGTATTCGTTGTAGGTCATGGTCGAGATGCAGTCCGCCTGCTTCTGCAGAAGCGGATCGACGTTGAAGCCCTGCTTGATGACGGTGACGCCATCCGGCCCGCCATTGGTGGACAGGCCGAGCTGGCTCATCCACGACAGGAAGGGGTATTCGTTGCCGAAGAACCAGACGCCCAGCGTCTTGCCCTTGAAGTCGGCCGGGGTCTTGATGCCGGTGTCGACGCGGCAGGTGAGCATCATGCCCGACTTGGCGAAGGGCTGCGCGATGTTGACGACGGGCGAACCCTTCTCGCGGGTGGCGAGCGCGGACGGCATCCAGTCGACGACCACGTCGGCGCCACCGCCGGCCAGCACCTGCTGCGGGTTGATGTCGGGGCCGCCGGGGAGGATCGTCACGTCGAGGCCGGCATCCTTGTAAAAGCCCTTGGCGGCCGCGGCGTAGTAGCCGGCGAACTGCGCCTGCGTCACCCACTTCAGCTGCAGCTTCACGGCTTCCGCCATGGCGGCCGAGGCGCTGATCATCAGCGCGCCCGCGGCGGCTGCGGCCATTAGAAATTTCTTCATCTTCCCTGTCTCCTCAGTTTGCTTGCTTAACGTTGCCGCCTACTTTCTGTAGGACGGATGCCAGAAGGTCACCCGGCGTTCGAGGAACACCAGGAGACCGTAGAAAGCCGAACCCGTGATGGCAGCCACCGCGATCTCGGCCCAGACCATGTCCAGCCCCAGTCTGCCAACTTCCGTCGAGATGCGGAAGCCCATCCCGACGATGGGCGTGCCGAAGAATTCGGCGACGATGGCGCCGATCATGGCCAGCGTGGAGTTGATTTTCAGCGCATTGAAGATGAAAGGCATGGCGGCCGGAAGCCGGAGCTTCACCAGCGTCTGCCACCAGGAGGCGCCGTAGCTCCGCATCAGGTCGCGCTCGAGGTGCCCGGAGGCCTGGAGGCCCGCCACCGCGTTCACCAGCATGGGGAAGAAGGTCATGACCACCACCATGGCTGCCTTGGACGGCCAGTCGAAGCCGAACCACATGACGAGGATGGGCGCGACGCCGACGATGGGGAGTGCTGCCACCAGGTTGCCGAGCGGCAGCAACCCGCGGCGCAGGAAGGGGATGCGGTCGCACAGCAGGGCCGCAAGGAAGCCCGAGAGAGAGCCGATGATCCAGCCCGGGATCACCGCGCGGATCACCGTCTGGATGAAGTCCACCCACAGGATGGGAAGCGACGCGATGAGCTTGGCCCAGATCGCCGAGGGTGCCGGCAGCAGCACGGCGGGCACGCCGAAACCCTTGACGATCAGTTCCCACAGGATCAGCACGCCGATGCCGAAGACGGCGGGGTAGAGAATGTCGGTGAGGCGCGATGTCGTCACGGCTTCACCCCCATGCGCTTCAGCGTGAAGCGCTCGGCGACGCCGACCAGCCACACGAGTGCTGCGGCCAGGAAGGAGCCCATGAACAGCGCGGCCCAGATCTGCACCGTCTGCCCGTAATAGGACCCCTGCAGCAGCCGTGCGCCGATGCCGGCGATGGCCCCAGTCGGCAGTTCGCCCACGATGGCGCCGGTCAGCGCAATGGCCACCGCGACCTTCAGCGATGTGAACAGGAACGGCACCGAGGAGGGAAAGCGCAGCTTCCACAGCACTTGGGATGTCGATGCGTTATAGGTGCGCATCAGATCGAGCTGCATCACTTCCGGCGACGTGAGGCCCTTCACCATGCCGATGGTGACGGGGAAGAAGCAGAGATACATCGAGATCAGCGACTTCGGCACGAGGCCGGTGAAGCCGAGTGAGCCCAGCACCACGATCACCATGGGCGCAATGGCGAGGATGGGAATGGTCTGCGAGGCGATGATCCACGGCATCAGGCTCTTCGCCAGGAACTTCACATGCACGATGGCAATGGCCAGCGCGATGCCCAAGAGCGACCCCAGCACGAAGCCGAGCAGCGTGGAGGAAAGCGTCACCCAGCCATGATAGAGCAGCGATTTCACGCGCCACGGCGCCACCGTGAACACGCTCTTCCACAGTTCCTGCGCAATCTGGTGGGGGGCGGGCAGAACGGGGCGCGCCTCGTTCCATGAGAAGGCAAGTGTGTTGGACAGCCCGCCGCCCGCTGCCTCGATCTTCGGCCCCGTCACCACCCAGTTCATCGGGATGGCGGCAATATACCAGACGAGCAGGATGGCAAGACACACGACGGCCACGGGGAAGGCACTGCCCGGCTCACGGGCCACGGGCTTCGCGGCGATGGCGGGTGCTGCGCTCACTCAGTCCTCATAGCTATGCCCGGCCTTCAGGCCTTCGCGCACGCGGTGCGCCAGCGCCAGGAATTCCGGCGTCTCGCGGATGTCCAGCGTGCGGTTCCTCGGCAGGTTGGTTTCGATCACGTCGATGATGCGGCCGGGCCTGGGGCTCATCACCACGATCTTGGTGGAGAGGAACACGGCTTCCGGAATCGAGTGCGTGACGAAGACCACCGTCTTCTTGGTGCGGTCCCACAGCTCGAGCAATTGCTGGTTCAGCTTGTCGCGCACGATCTCGTCCAGTGCGCCGAAAGGCTCGTCCATCAGCAGGAGCTTGGGGTCGAAGGCCAGCGCGCGGGCGATCGACACGCGCTGCTGCATGCCGCCGGACAGCTGCCAGGGATATTTCTTCTCGAAACCCTTGAGGTTCACGAGCTCGAGGTTCTTCGCAATCCGCTCCGGCGCATGGTCGAGGCCCATGATCTCCAGCGGCAGCCCGACATTGCGTTCGACGGTGCGCCAGGGATAGAGCGCGGGGGCCTGGAACACATAGCCATAGGCGCGCTTGAGGCGTGCCTCCTGCGGCGTCATGCCGTTGACGGTGATGGAACCCGATGTCGCCTGCTCAAGGTCGGCGATGACGCGCAGCAGGGTGGTCTTGCCGCAGCCGGACGGCCCGATGAAGGAGACGAAATCGCCGTCCTCGACCTCCAGATTGACCTTGGACAGCGCATAGACCGGCGCGTCCGCCGTCTGGAATACGAGGCTCAGCTCGCGTGCCGAAATGACCGGGCCCGCCAACTCGGCTCCTCCCCTGTTGCTCTTGTTGCTTGTGCGAAAGCTATCCGCTCTTGACCAAGTGATCAAGAATTAACAAGGTGGCGTTATGGGAGACGCCTCGACTATCCCCCGGAAAACCCGCATCCAGGCCCAGAACGAGGACCTGATCCTCAAGGCCGCGCTTGAGGTGTTTTCGGCCTATGGCTTCCGTGGCGCCACGGTGGACCAGATCGCCACCAATTGCGGCCTCTCCAAGCCCAACCTGCTCTATTACTTCCGCCGCAAGGAAGACATCTACGTCGCCGTCCTCGAGCATACGCTGCACGACTGGCTGGAACCGCTCAGGAGCCTCGATGCCGCCGGCGAGCCGATCGAGGAGATTACTCGCTACATCCGCACCAAGATCAGGCTGTCGCGCGACAACCCCAAGGCGTCCCGCCTCTTCGCCAACGAAATCCTGCACGGAGCCACCGCCATCGGCGCCTATCTCAAGGGCCCGCTCAAGGATCTGGTGGACGAGAAGGCCGCCATCATCCGCGGCTGGATCACCGAGGGGAAACTCAACGCCGTCGACCCGCACCACCTGATCTTCGCCATCTGGGCGACGACCCAGCACTACGCCGACTTCGAACCGCAGGTGAGCGCCGTCACCGGCAACCCGCCGGACTTGATGGCCACGGCGGAAGAGGCGCTGACACGGTTGTTCGTGGAAGGGTTAAGGCCGCGGGCCTGATTCTCCCTAGAGCCGTCATCCCCGCGAAGGCGCTGACCCATGAAGCTGGCCCCCGGCCTTCGCCGGGGTGACGGCAACAGGGGATGCGCCGGAACCCTAAGCCTTCGGCGCGTAATCCGCGCCGTTGACGCGCGCCGGCCGTCCATCGAGATGCAGTGCCGCCACGCGCTCCGGCGTCTCGGCGATCACTTTGCCGCGCCGCACCACCTTCAGGCGGTTGGCCTTCAAACGCAACGCCTCCACCGGGTTCTTCGCCTGCAGGACGACGAAGTCCGCGTTGCAGCCCTTCTCCAGCCCATAGCCTTCGAGGTGCAGCGCCTTTGCCGGGTTCACCGTCACTGCGTCGAAAGCCCAGGCCATCTGCTCGGGGCTTGTCATCAGCGCCACATGGAAGCCCATGGATGCAGCCTCCAGCATGTCGGCCTGGCCCTGCGGGTACCACGGGTCCATCACGCAATCATGGCCGAAGGAAACATTGATCCCGGCGGCGCGCAGTTCGGGCACGCGCGTCATGCCGCGGCGCTTGGGGTAGGTGTCGTGGCGGCCCTGCAGCGTGATGTTGATGAGCGGATTGGGCGTCGCATGCAGCCCGGCCTCCACCATCAGCCCGATCAGCTTCGAGGCATAGTAATTGTCCATCGAATGCATCGAGGTGAGATGCGAGCCGACGACGCGCCCCTGAAGCCCCAGCCGCTGCGTCTCGTAGACGAGCGCCTCGACATGGCGCGACCAGGGGTCATCGCTCTCGTCGCAGTGAATGTCGACCAGCAGCCCGCGCTCCGCCGCGATCTCGCAGAGTTCGCCCATGCTGCGCGCACCATCGGCCATGGTGCGCTCGCCATGCGGAATGCCGCCGACGACGTCGACGCCAAGATCAAGCGCCCGCAACAGGTTCTTCTTCGCCGTCGGGTCGCGGTAGAAGCCATCCTGCGGGAAGGCCACGAGCTGCAGGTCGATATAGGGCTTGATGCGCTTCTTAACCTCCAGCAGCGCCTCGACGCAGAGCAACCGGTCATCGCAGACGTCGACGTGGGTGCGGATGGCGAGCAAGCCCTGGGAAACCGCAAGGTCGCAATAGCGCATCGCCCGCTCGATCACCGCCTCATGCGTCAGCAGCGGCTTCAGCTCGCCCCACAGCCGGATGCCCTCGAGCAGGGTCCCTGACTGGTTGTAGCGCGGCATGCCGAGCGACAGCGTCGCATCCATGTGGAAATGCGCATCGATGAAGGGCGGCGACACGAGATAGCCCTTCGCATCGATGGTCTCACGCGCCTCTGCCGTGATGGAGGGCGAAACCTCGGCGATTTTGCCACCCACGCAGGCAATATCCACCTTGCGCCCATCGGTGAGCGTCGCGTTCTTTACAAGAAGATCGATCATGCTGCCCCCAGTTTTTCGGACAGACTAACCTCACCCAACGCCTTCATGCCAGTGAAAGCTGGCACGGTGGATTCACATTTGAAGTGCAACAGTTGCTGGCAGAAGACCTCTGCGGGGGTT
>CAYYTH010000016.1:0-82788 GCA_964474665.1 uncultured Aestuariivirga sp. | reverse complement strand
CCGCCAGCTCTACACGGGCTCGCCGCGGCGCGACTACGTGCCGGTGACGAAGCGCGGCAAGTAAGGGCGCGCGCCATCACGGACGTCATCATGCCCGGGCCTGCCCCGGGCATTTTCTGTTTGGGCTGCCCTGCCCCGCCGCCCCCTTGCCGCCCCCGAAAGGATCGCCCGGCCAGGCCGGGCGATGGTGAGTGGATGGAAAGAGTGGCACACCGCTTGGTCCGGCGACATTTTCAGCAGCGGGCCCCCTGCCTTCACCGGAATGTCGGCATTGCAGCGCCCAAGCGCCGCGCCGGCCCATCCGCGCGGCGCCGATCCCGGTTTCGGGCCGGGAGGCGCCCGCATGTCGATGTCAGTACCCGGTCGTGTCCGTCATCATCTTCGGTTCACAGATCGGGTCATCGGCGACCGTCTTGCTGCGGCAATAGTTGGAGCGGAGCTCCATCGCCTTTTCCTTGGTCATGGCCATCATCTTCGCGCGCATTGCCATCATTTCAGGACCCATGCAGATGACATCCTCGGGGTAATCCCGACAATACATCGAGCTCAGCATGTTCGGGTTCGTATCTGCGTGAGACAGGCTGGCAAGGGCCGTGAATGCAACGCTGGCGACGGCGAGGGATCCGAGTAGCTTCTTCATTTTGACTTCCCTTTTCCTAGGATGAACGAGGAGTTTGGATCGCCGGGCACGCTTGCCCGACATTCCGGAATTCGCCGGCCTGCCGCTGTTTGTTACAATCCAGGGTGATATTTCTCACATTTATTGGCTGCGGGAGCGGGCCCTTTCCGCGGTCGTCACCGCCGCGCGCGGGTTTCCGCAGCGATGGACATGGTGGGGGAGCCGAAGTGCAAACTGCCCGTCCGCACCAACCGGACCCCGGCGCGCCCGGCAGCGATGCGACGCGGGAAGGCGCGATCGAAACCCGCCGCTCTTGCGCCTTCATTGCGAAGGATGCTGGAAACATGAAATCAGTTTCAAGGAGACGGCGATGAAGATTTCACGGTTGCTGATCGCGGCGCTGGGCCTGATGACCAGTGCTACGCTTGGGCAGGCGGCGGAGGTGGCGGTAGCGCCCTTCTACCAGGCTGCCGCGACGCTGAAGGCCGAGGGGCCGCTCGGCACGGTGCTGGCGAAGGAAGAGGTTCCGACCGCGATCCCCAATGCACAGGCCTGGCGCATTGCCTATGTCTCCTCCGACGTGGCAGGCAACCGGACGATCTCGACCGGCCTCGTGATCGCGCCGAAGGGCGATGCCCCGGCCGGTGGCCGCCCCATCCTCGCCTGGGCCCATGGCACCACGGGAACGGCGCAGAACTGCGGGCCCTCGCAGGTGCTGGACCCGGCACAGGAGCTGAACGAATACTTCCTGATCGGCGGCACATCGTGGACGGACTTCGGCGTGCCCGCGGCGACCGCGTTCATCGCCAAGGGCTATGTGCTGGTCGCCACCGATTACCAGGGCCTCGGCGGCGGCGGTGTGCACCAATATGCGATGGCGGCCAGCAACGGGCGCGACGTCATCAACTCCGTGCGCGCCGCGGGCAGCATGGGGCTTTCAGGCAATGCCCGGCAGGCCGGCGTCTATGGCTGGTCACAGGGCGGCGGCGCGACGATCGCGGCGGCGAGCCTCAAGGACTATATCGGCGAGACCGGCACCGCCTTCGACGGCATCTCCTTCGTCGGCTTCGTGGCGATGGCGCCGCAGGATGTGGCGGTGCTGATCCCACCGGGCGCCACCGAGGATGCGGCCGCCAACAAGATGATGGCGGAACTTGCCGCGGCCTTCAGCGACACGGTGTTCAACTTCACGCATTACGCGATGTCGATGTGGGCCATGCCGGCGGCCTTCCCCGAGCTCAAGTTCACCGACATCTTCACTGCGGACGGTGCGGCCAAGCTCGATGAGATCTTCGCGAAGAAGTGCATGCACGCCGCAGCCGACACCATCTCCTTCGCCATGGGCGAGACCTTCAAGTCGGCGATCAAGCCGCAGCCCGACAATGCCGCAGCCTGGGTGAAGGCGCTGGCCAAGGCCAGCGTCGAGCCTGTGGTGCCGGTGGCGCCGGTGATCGTCTACTTCGGCAACAAGGACGTGACCGTGAACCCGGTGATGGGTGCGATGTACCAAAAGCAGATGTGCGGCATGGGCGGCAACGTCGCGCGCGTGCAGCTGCCGGGCGAACAGAGCCACTTCACCACGCCCCCCGCCGCGCAGCCCCTGTTCGTGCCGTGGATCGATGACCGCTTCGCGGGCAAGCCCCTGGAGAATGGCTGTCCGAAGTAACCCCGACCGAGGCACAGACGGTGATGCCCGGGCTGGTCCCGGGCATTTTGCCTTGCGGGAATGAGATGGAGGAAGGTGGCCCTCATCCGGACTGTCGGCCACCTTCTCCCATTGCGTTGCAACGGGAGAAGGACTCATGGCCGCAGCTTGCCCTTCGAGAACCTGGCCGACAGGACGGCTGCGCGGCGCGGTCAGGCTGCACAGAGGCGGGTTCTAGGCGCCGCGCTCATTCATCAGCATGGCGCCGATCTCAGCTTCGGCAACCTTCTTGCCGTCGACCATGGCCTCGGCCCAGTACTTCCAGACGGGCGGGCGCTTGTTCGACAGCTTGACGTGGAAATGCACGGTGTCGCCCGGCACGACGGGCTTGCGGAAGCGCGCCTTGTCGATCGACATGAAGAACACCAGCTTGCCGGCATGCTCGTCACCGAGGTGGTTGAGCACGAGGGCGCCCGCGGCCTGGGCCATGGCTTCCACCAGCAGCACGCCGGGCATGACCGGGCGTCCGGGGAAATGGCCCTGGAAGAAGGGCTCATTCATGGTGACGTTCTTGAGTGCCACGCCGCTCTCCTCGCCGTTCATGTCATACATGCGGTCGATGAGCAGGAAGGGATAGCGGTGCGGCAAGAGCTTCATGATCCGCGCGATATCCGCCGTCTGCAATTGCGGGGCTGCCGTTGCCTCGGTCATCTTTGAGGTGTCTCCGAAAAAGTTACGGACGGCCCTCGGGCCGTCCGTGTGTGTCTTAATCCCAGCCGGAGCCTCCGTCTAGAAGGCGGTGCCGACCGAGAAGCGGAACCACTCCGTCTTGTCGTAGTCGGCCTTGAGGAGCGGATAGGCCGCCTCGAAGCGCAGCGGGCCGAAGGGCGAGGCCCAGACCACGCCGGCGCCGACCGACAGGCGGAAGGCCGCGGTGTCGTAGCTGGTGCAGTTCCTCGCTTTGGGGCCCGTGCCGCCATCGGAGTTGTTGCCGTAGGAACAGTCGCCCTCGCCGGCGAGGACGGTGTTAACACCGGAGTCGAAGACGGTGCCGAAGTCGCTGAACACCTCGCCCATGATGCCCCACTGCTCAGGCAGGCCGAGCGGGAAGGTGAGCTCGACGGTGCCGATGGCGTAGGTCTGACCGCCGACGGCATCCGTGTCGCCGTCATTGCCGCGCTGGCGCGGACCGACGCCGGCCGTCGCGAAGCCGCGGAAGGTGTCGGCACCCTTGAAGAAGCGGTCCTGAACCTGCACATCGCCATCGAAGGGAATGATCTGGCCGGCGTTGCCTTCAAGCTTCAGCACGACAGTCTCTTCATAGACGGGCACGAAGTACCAGCCGTGGGCCTCGATCTTGGCGAAGTGGGCATCGCCGCCGAGACCCGCGATATCGGCTTCCAACTGGCCGCGGAAACCATTGGTGGGTCGCACCGGGCTGTCGAGATTATCCCAGGTGTAGGTGCCGCCGACCACCGACTTGGTGTAGCCGCCGGCCGACTCGATGATGGCCGGAGCCGCACTCGACTTGCTGATGCCGTCCACGTCGCGCCAGGTGAAGGCGTATTTGAAGTTCAGCCCGCTGTACTCGTCGAGGCGGAAGCCCGAACGCAGCGCAAAGCCGATCAGCTGGCTGTTGTAGTTTGACTCCTTCTGGTTATCGACATTCGTGGCGAAGACGTCGAAACCGGCGGCAATCGGCATGCCAAGGAAGTAGGGATTGGTGAAGCTGAAGGTGACGTTCTGGCGATACCAGCTGCCCGAGGTATCGACCTTCACGTCATAGCCCTTGCCGAGGAAGTTGCGTTCCTGCAGCGAAATGGAGCCGACGATGATCTCGGTGGTGGAATAGCCGATCGAGAAGTTCACCGAACCGGTCGACTTTTCCTGGACCTGGACAATCAGCACCACGCGGTCGGGGGCGGACCCCTCCTGCTCGATGAAATCGATCTTGTCGAAGAAGTCCAGCGCGGTGAGCCTGCGGCGGGCGCGTTCGACCACGACGCGGTTAAAGGCGTCGCCCTCATAGAGGTTCAGCTCGCGACGGATGACTTCGTCCTCCGTGCGGAAATTGCCGACGATGTCGATGCGCTCGATGTAGGTGCGGGGACCCTCGACGATGTTATAGACAATGTTGAGGCTCTGCGTACCGGGGTCGCGCTGAACGTCCGGGTTGACCCGGGCGAAGACGAAGCCCTGACGCGCGGCCTCGAGCGTGAGGCGCTCCACCGACCTGTCCACCTTCGTGGCATCGTAATACTGGCCGACGCCTGTCCTCACCTGCTTGATCAGATCGGCGGAGTCCATCTGCTGATCGCCGATGTTGACCGCCACGTCGGCGACCTTGTAGCGCGGACCTTCCTCGAGCGTGTAGGTGATGATGAAGCCATCGCCCTTCTCGGTCATCACGGCTTCGGCCGAGATGACGCGCACGTCCGCAAAGCCGTTGCGGAGGTAGTAGCGGCGCAGCAGTTCCTTGTCGTATTCGAGGCGATCGGAATCGTAGGTGTCGTTGCGGTTGAAGAACCGCCACCAGCTGTATTGCTGGGTACCGATGACGCTCTTGAGGTCGCCGGCGGTGAAGGCTTTGTTGCCGACGAAGTTGATCTGGCGGACCTTGGTCTCGTCGCCCTCGTCGATCAGGAACACGAGGTCGACGCGGTTCTCGGGCAGGCGGATGATCTGCGGCGAGACCTTGACGCCGTAATAACCGGCGCGGCGATAGACGGCGATGATGCGGTTGACGTCGCTGAGAACCCTGGCGCGCGTGAACATCATGCGCTCCTTGAGTTCGACTTCCTTGACGAGATCGGTGTCCTTGACGTTCTTGTTGCCCTCGAAGTTCACCTGATTGATCATCGGGTTTTCTTCGACGCGCACGACGAGCGTGTTGCCGCGGCGGGTGATCTGGACGTCGGAGAAGAAGCCGGTCTGGAACAGCGCCTTGACCGACTCGTCGATCTTCTCGGGGGTGGCGACCTGTCCGGCAGAGATCTGGAGATAGGCCGCGATGGTGTCGCTCTCGATGCGCTGGTTGCCTTCGACCACAATCGAGGAGACCGCCTGCGCATAGGCGGATGACACAGCAACGCCCGGTGCGGCGACCGGGGCCAGAATACTCAACAGGCAGGCTAGAAACGCAACAACTACAAACTTATAACGCATCAACTGGCCATTTCCGCTCGCGCGCCGCCCCATACGAATCCATGTCGCCGGGGAGGCTTTTACCCACCCTGCGGCGCAATGCAATTGAAACTTCCCCACGAACTCACCCACCAAACATCACGGTCGCCACCCTCACGAGGTCGTTCCAGGTGCCGACCACCATGAGCATGATCACCAGCGAGAAGCCGATCCGGAATCCCCATTCCTGAGCGTTCTCGCCGAGCGGCCTGCCACGCACCGCTTCGATGGCGTAGTAAACCAAGTGTCCACCATCCAGCATAGGAATTGGAAAAAGGTTAAGGAGACCGATACTGACCGACAAAAACGCAATAACCGCAACATATTGCGAGAAACCCATGGAGGCTGCGTCCCCCGCCGCCTTGGCCATGGCAATGGGCCCGCCGAGCTGGTCGGCGCTCTCCCGGCCGGTGAACAGCTTGCCGAGATAGCGGAAGGTCGATTCGACAATGAACCAGGTGCGCTCGACGCCCGTTTCGACGGCCTTGACGGGGCCCATGCGCTCGTAGGTCACCTGCCCCTGGGGATCGCGCTTCACGCCCAGAAGCCCGATGCGGATCTTGCCGCCGAAATTGTCCGGCTCCTCGCGCAGCTGCGGCGTCACCTCAAGGTTGATCTTCTCGCCATTGCGGTCCACCACCACGGCCAGGGGCTCACCCGCCCGGGTCATCACCGCCTGCTGCAGGCCGGCAAAGTCCTCGATGGGCGAACCGTCGATGGAGACGATGAGGTCGCCCGAGCGGATGCCCGCCTGCTCCGCCGCGCTGCCCGGCAGCACCTCGTCGACGCGCGGCTCGATGACCGGGCGGCCGACGAACATGAAGGCCAGCGCGAAGATGGCGATGGCGAGGATGAAGTTGGCGATGGGACCCGCCGCCACCACGGCGGCGCGCTGCCAGACCGGCTTGCCGTGGAAATTGCCGGGCTCGGAGCGGGCGCGCTCGAGCGCATTTGCGTCGGGAAGGCTTGCGGCATTGGCATCGCCGCGGAAGCGCACATAGCCGCCGAGCGGGATCCAGGCCACCTTCCAGCGGGTGCCCTTACGGTCGTTCCAGCCGAAGATCTCGCGGCCGAAGCCGATGGAGAAGGCCTCGACGTCGACGCCGCACCAGCGCGCCACGAGGAAATGGCCAAGCTCGTGGATGAACACGATGACCGTGAGTGCCACCAGGAACGGCAGTGCATAGAACACGGCCGTGGTCAGCGGCAGGTGCAGCAGATCAGTCAGGTTCATGTCCTACTTCCCCGGCCCGGCGAGGGGCCGCAGTTACCACGGTCACGCCCTCGCGAGCCAAGGGGCTAAACGACGCGAGCAATGAGGCAAGATTTCGGCCAAACCGGTCACCAGATCAGGATTCCGGCGCCCGCGTGCTCGATCCCCGCCCGCAAGGCCCCAATGAGCGCTGCAGCGGTGGCCACCGCGACGAGCCCGTCCACCCGGTCGATGACGCCGCCGTGGCCGGGAATGAGGCGGCCCGAATCCTTGACGCCGTAACAGCGCTTCATGGCCGACTTGAACAGGTCACCCGCCTGCTCCACCACCGCGAGAAGGCCGGCCACGACGAGCAGAACCCAGAGGCCCGGAAGCCCGAGCGCCAGCCCCACGCAGAGTGCCGCAAGGGCACTTCCCGCCATGGCGCCAGCCATGCCGGCCCAGGTCTTCTTGGGCGATATGCGCGGCGCCAGCTTGGGGCCGCCGATGATGCGGCCGGCGAAATAGGCCAGCGTGTCGGCCGCCCAGACCATGAGCATGACCAGCACGATGGCGGCCACGCCGAAGGCCGGATCGTTGCGCAGCACGACGAAGGCAATGGGCGGCAGCGACACGTAGGGAACGCCAAGAAAACGCCACCAGGGCCCGCCGGGCTCCGCCCGCAGCGCTGCGGCCACCGACAGCGCGGTGAGCACCGCGATGCTGATGAGCCCGCCCGCCAGCCCGATGTTGAGCGGCAGCAGCGCGCCGCACATGGCGCCGGCGGCATGCAGCGCGAATTGCAGCGGATCGTCCTTGTGGACGATCGCCACCCATTCCTGCGCCATCAGGATGCCGATCAGCGCCACGAGGAGATAGAACCAGATGCCGCCCACCCAGACATCGACCAGCACGGCCGGGATCAGCACCAGGGCCGACAGCGCCCTGACGCCGAGATCGCCCCATTTGGGCGACGGAGCTGACGCCTGCTGCGCCATCAGGCTGTCTGCGCCTTGAGGCCGCCGAAGCGCCGGTCACGCCGGCGGAAGATCTCGATGGCGCTGGCCAGGCTTTGGGCGTCGAACTCCGGCCAGTATTCGGGCAGGAACACGAACTCGGTGTAGGCGCATTGCCAGAGCAGGTAGTTGGAGATGCGCTGCTCGCCACCGGTGCGGATCAGCAGGTCAGGGTCGGGAAGGCCGGCTGTGTCGAGTTGGGCGCCGATCAATGCGGGGGTGATGTCACCCGCCGCGATCTCGCCCGCGGCGATGCGGGCCGCAATCGCCTTCACCGCGCGGGTGATTTCCTGGCGGCTGCCGTAGTTGAAGGCGATGACCAGTTTGAGCGCGGTATTCTGGCGCGTCAGCGCCTCGGCCTCCTCGAACATCGCGCGCAGCGAGGGCTCGAGCCCGTCGCGGTCGCCGATGATCATGATGCGGACGCCTGCCTGGTGCAGTTCGGCCACGTCGGTGCGGATGAAGCGGCGCAGCAGCTCAAGCAGGAAGCGGACCTCGGCCTGCGGCCGCGACCAGTTCTCGGTGGAGAAGGAATAGAGGGTGAGCACCTCCAGCCCCATGCCGGAGGCCGCCCGCACGGTGCGGCGCAGCGCCTCGACACCCTGGCGGTGGCCGGCCGAACGCGGCAGGCCGCGGTCCGTCGCCCAGCGTCCGTTGCCATCCATGATGATGGCCACGTGACGTGGCGGACAATCGGCTCCGGCGCTGGCTGACATGGCGGTGGCCGGACCTCAGACCTGCATGATCTCTTGTTCCTTGTTCTTCAGCACCTGCTCGATGTCCTTGATGGTGTCATCGGTCATCTTCTGCACGTCGTCGGCCTTCTTCTTGTGGTCGTCCTCACTGATGAGGGAGGCCTTCTCGAGCTGCTTCAGGTGGTCCATGCCGTCACGGCGCACATTGCGGACGGCAATGCGGGCCTTTTCGGCGTAGGTGTGGGCGACCTTCACGAGTTCCTTGCGGCGCTCCTGGGTGAGGTCGGGCATGCGCAGGCGGATGACCTGGCCCTCGGTCTGCGGGTTGAGGCCGAGGTTCGAGGCGCGGATCGCCTTCTCGACGGCAATGACGAGGCCGCGGTCCCAGACATTGATCTGCAGCATGCGGGGCTCGGGCACGGAGACCGAGGCGACCTGCGCCAGCGGCATGTTGGCGCCATAGGCATCGACATGGATCGGCTCAAGCAGGCTGGAGGACGCGCGCCCGGTGCGCAGGCCGCCGAAATCGTGCTTCAGCGCATCGACGGCGCCGTGCATGCGGCGCTTGATATCCGCCGCGTCGAAAGCTTGGGGCTGGGCCATGAAATCAATCCTTCGTCACTGTGGTAAACAGCCCGCCGCCGCTCACCACTTCGAGCACGGCGCCGGGCTTCCTGATGGAGAAGACAACTACCGGAATCCCGTTGTCCCGCGCAAGGGCAATGGCAGCCGGGTCCATGATGCGGAGGTCCTTCGACAGGATCTCGTTGAAGGTGATCCGGTCGAAGCGGCGGGCGGACGGGTCGGTCTTGGGGTCGGCGGAATAGACGCCGTCGACGCTGGTGCCCTTGAACAGTGCGTCGCAGTTGAGCTCGGCCGCGCGCAGGGCGGCACCGGTGTCGGTGGTGAAGAAGGGAAGCCCGGTGCCCGCCGCGCAGATGATCACCCTGCCCGCCTCCATGTGGTGGATGCCCTTGGCGCGGGAATAGGTTTCGCAGACGGTGGGCATGGCGATGGCCGAAAGGACGCGGGCATCCATGCCCTTGCGGGTGAGGACCCCCTGCATGGCCAGCGCGTTCATGACGGTGGCCATGATGCCCATGTGGTCGGCGGAGACCCGGTCCATGCCCTTGGCGGCGCCCGCGAGGCCACGGAAGATGTTGCCGCCACCAATGACCAGGGCGAGCTGGGTGCCCGTGGCGGCCACGGCCAGCACCTCGTCGGCAAGGCGGCCGACCGTGTCGAGGTCGATGCCATAGGGCTGGTTGCCCATCAGGACTTCGCCGGAGAGCTTCAGGAGGATGCGCTTGTATCGGGGTTCGGACATGCTGGACGGCCTGTTTCTTGGAGATAGCCCCAGTCTAGGGACCGGGGACCGATTCGTCACAGGGCAGCGGGGGAGCGGGGGCCGATGTGATTGCACCGCACAGCAAACTTCTACAACCGGTTGATCTTAAACATCATTCGACGTGGTTCACAAAAGTTTCAACCTGCAATGGCTTACCGTTTGACGCCAAGCGTTTATCCTTGGCCGACCATGATCCGTTGTTTGATGACCCGTTGTTTCGAGCGCTAGCCGGGGACCTTCGCAGGATGGGCGCCGACAATCCCCAGACCCTTCTGGCCGCCACCGGACGGCGGCTGGCGGAATTCGCCGCGCTGCGGGGGATCGCACTGGGACCGCTGGCCGAGAGCGTGGGCATCGCGGTGGACGAGCTTGCACGCCCGGACATGCGCATCAGCCTCGATGCCTTCGTCCGGCTTCTGCACCTCCTCGAGATCGTGAGCG
This sequence comes from uncultured Aestuariivirga sp., assembly GCA_964474665.1. Taxonomy (GTDB): domain Bacteria; phylum Pseudomonadota; class Alphaproteobacteria; order Rhizobiales; family Aestuariivirgaceae; genus Aestuariivirga. The sequence goes on along the minus strand of CAYYTH010000016.1, from coordinate 72,649 downwards.
GCGACGATTGCGTCGGCCTGGAGTTTGCCGAGCATTTCCAGCCGGGCGACTCCGGCGCCTTCGGCTTCGCGCTGCTCCATGCCCCCACCCTTCGGGAGGCGTTGCGCATCTATCGCCAGTACCTGCCGGTGGCGGCCGACCTCGGCAATTTCGAGATCCTCGAAGACGGTGCGGAGGTGACCATCCGCTGGCGCTATTCCCGGCTGATCGACTACCCGGCGCAATATGCCGACCTCCACGCCGGGCTGCTGTCCCGGATGCTGCGCCGCTACCTGGGCGAAGGCTTCGTGCCCAGGCGGGCGGCACTGTTGCGCCGCCGCCCCCGCGATGCCCGGCTGCACCGCGCCCGCTTCGGGGCTGCGGTGGCCTTCGAGGCCACGGGCGCGAACCTGCTGCAGTTTGACGCCTCCGGTCTCGACCGCGCCTCGGGGACCGACGACCCGCGCCTGTTCGAATTGATGGAAGCGGCCTGCGCCGCGGCGCTGAACGCCATGGACCACAGCCGCGACCTGCGCCTGCTGGTCACGGAGCAGATCATCCTGCTGCTGCCGCAGGGGGACGCGAACCTCGCGGCAGTGGCGCGCGCGCTGGCGATCAGCGAGCGCAGCCTGCAGCGCCGGCTGGGGGACCTCGGCACCAGTTTCGAGAAGCTGGTCGCGCAGGCACGCCGCGACGTGTCCGACCGCCTGCTCGCCGGCGGCACTCCGCTGACCGAGATCAGCTATCGCTGCGGCTACGCCAACGCCAGTGCCTATTCGCGCGCCGCCCGCGGCTGGTATGGCATGGCACCGCAGGCCATGCGCCAGCGCCTGCGCGGCAGCGGCACTTAACATTCGACGCCAGCAACGGGACTTTCCGACTTTCCCGGACATGGCACCCATTCGACCCCGCGCATATAAATTGCAGGCTTCCCGTCCGCAGGGCGGCGCAAGGACCGCGGAAGCGCACGGCACGGCGGGCCGTGAGACCAAGACCCATTTCAATGGACGTGCCTGATGCCCCGACTTCATCCACCGACCCGCGACCCGGAGGCGATGCAACACCGCCCGGCCGAGGCGGCCACCATTCCCGAGATGGCGCCGCTCGCCTTCGACCAGGTCATCATCGCGGGGGGCGACGAGGATGTGAGCGCCGCCGAGCTCTTCGACTGGGTGGCGCCCCTGCTCGCCGGCATTCCCGCCGGACGCTGGATGAGCTGCCAGCTCGACATTTCGGAGGCCGGGCTGGTGCGGGCCCACTACCGCCATGGCATGAGCGCCACCGAGATCTGCATCACGCTCGACCCGCAGGCACCGCTGACGCGGGACCTGCTGGAGCAGCTTCCCGACGCCCAGTCGGTGACCATGATCCTGCTCAGCGATTTCTCGAGCCAGGCCGTGATGCTGCTCGACAGCGTGGCGCGCTGGCTGAGCATCTATGACATCGACGAGGACAACATCGCCCCGGTGGTGCAGCTGCTCGGCGGGTTCCACCGGCTGCTGTCACGGGTGTGAGGGCGGTGAGGGCCGTCGCCTAGAAGTCCTGCACGTCCACCACGCCGGCGATGGCCTTGATGGCGCCCTTGATCTGGGGCGTGACGGTGAACTTGTTGCCGAGCGAGACATGGACCTCGCGGCCCTGCTCCATGATCATGACGAGGCGGACGGGCGCGCGGCCGCCGTTGGTGAGACGGGCGGCGATGGAGTCCAGCGGCCGTGAATCGCGCACGAAGATTTCAAGCCCCGTGACCATCTGCGAGGCCGCCTTGTCGAGCATCTCGACACCCTGCAGGCGGAGCTTCACCTCCTCGCCCTCGACGTCGGCCTCCACACGGGCGATGACGGCGTTGCCGGGTTCGAGCAGGTCGCGGCAGGCGGCGAGCGTGTCGGAAAAGCAGATCGTCTCGAACTGGCCCGTCGGATCGGAGAACCCGACGAAGGCAAACTTGTTGCCGGACTTGGAACGGCGCTCCTGGCGGTGGGTGATCGTGCCGGCGAGCTTCGCCGCGCGCGCGCCCTTGGTGAGCGCCTTCTCGTAGAAGCTCTGGTAGGTGTCGACCGAGAGCTTCTGCAGCGGCTTCATGTAGTCGTCGAGCGGGTGGCCGGAGAGGTAGAAGCCCACCGCCTCGAACTCCTGCGCCAGCCGGTCCATCGGCAGCCAGGCATCGCGCCGCGGCAGCACGAGATCGTCCGACGTGCTCGACATGCCGCCGAAGAGATCGTTCTGCCCGGCCTGGGCGGCACTGGCCGCACGGTTGGCCATGGAGAGGATCGACTCCACCGCATCCAGCACCGCCGCGCGGTTGGGGTTGAGGCAATCGAAGGCGCCGGCCTTGGCGAGGCTTTCCAACGCGCGCTTGTTGACGAGGCGGGCATCGATGCGCTTGGCGAAATCGCCCAGCGACTTGAAGGGGCCGCCGTCCTCCCGCACCCTGACGATGTGCTCGATGGCGCCGGCGCCGACGTTCTTGAGCGCGGCGAGCGAATAGAGGATGGCGCCGTCGACCACGGCGAAGTCCACGCCGCTGGCGTTCACCGAGGGCGGAATGACCTTCACGCCCACGCGCTGCGCCTCGCGGCGGAACAGCATGAGCTTGTCGGTATTGCCCATGTCGAGCGTCATTGAGGCGGCCAGGAACTCGACCGGATAGTTCGCCTTCAGGTAAGCCGTCTGGTAGGAGACCACCGCATAGGCGGCGGCGTGCGACTTGTTGAAGCCGTAGCCGGCGAATTTCTGCACGAGCTCGAAGATGTTGTCGGCCTGGGCGGCATCGACGTCCTTCTTCACCGCGCCTGAGACGAAGCGCTCCTTCTGCGCGTCCATCTCCGCCTTGATCTTCTTGCCCATGGCGCGGCGCAGAAGGTCGGCTTCGCCGAGCGAATAGCCCGACAGCACCTGGGCGATCTGCATCACCTGCTCCTGGTAGACCATGATGCCATAGGTCTCTTTCAGGATCGGTTCGAGCAGCGGGTGGAGATAGTCCGGCTCCTCGTCGCCCTTCTTGCAGGCGATGTAGCGCGGGATGTTGTCCATCGGGCCCGGGCGATAGAGCGCCACGATGGCGATGATGTCCTCGATGCGGTCGGCGCGCATCTTCTTGAGGACGTCGCGCATGCCCGAGCTTTCCAGCTGGAACACGCCCACGGTGTCGCCGTGGCCCAGCATCTCGTAGGTCTTCTGGTCGTCGTAGGGGATGTTGTCGATGTGGAAGGCGGGCTCGCGCAGGCGGATGAGCTTCTGCGCCTTCTCGATCACGGTGAGCGTCTTGAGACCGAGGAAGTCGAACTTCACCAGCCCGGCCTTCTCGACATATTTCATGTTGAACTGGGTGGCCGGAATGTCGGACCGCGGATCGCGGTAGAGCGGCACCAGTTCTTCCAGCGGCCGGTCGCCGATGACGACGCCGGCGGCATGGGTGGAGGCGTTGCGGTAGAGGCCTTCGAGCTTCAGTGCGAGATCGAAGAGCGTGCGCGTCGTCGGGTCCTTGTCGCGCTCCTCCTGCAGCTTGGGCTCGCCCTCGATGGCCTGGGCGAGCGTCACCGGATTGGCCGGGTTGTTGGGGATCAGCTTGGAGAGTCGGTCCACCTGGCCATAGGGCATCTGCAGCACGCGGCCCACGTCGCGCGTGACCATGCGGGCCTGCAGCTTGCCGAAGGTGATGATCTGGGCGACGCGGTCGCTGCCGTAGCGCTGCTGCACATAGGTGATGACCTCGCCGCGGCGGTCCTGGCAGAAGTCGATGTCGAAGTCCGGCATCGAGACGCGCTCGGGGTTGAGGAAGCGCTCGAACAGCAGGTTGAAGCGGAACGGGTCGAGATCGGTGATGGTCAGCACATAGGCGACCATGGAACCGGCACCCGAGCCACGGCCGGGCCCAACGGGAATGCCGTTCACCTTGGCGTATTTGATGAAGTCCGACACGATGAGGAAGTAGCCGGGGAACTTCATCTTGGTAATGACGTCGAGCTCGAAGTCGAGCCGCTTGACGTAGTCTTCCCGCGTGCGGCCCTCGACCAGGCCGCGGGTGGCGAGCCGCTCCTCGAGGCCGGCATAGGCCTGCTGCTTCAGCTCCTCCGCCTCGTCATTGTCGGCGAAGCGCGGCAGGATGGGGTTGCGCGAGCGCACGCGATAGGCGCAGCGCATGGCGATCTCGATCGTGTTCTCGACCGCCTCCGGAATGTCGGCGAAGAGCGCCGCCATTTCCTGCTGGCTCTTGAAGTAATGCTCCGGCGTCAGGCGGCGGCGGTCCTCGGTGATCAGCACCTCGCCCTCGGCGATGCAGATCAGCGCATCATGGGCGGCATAGTCGTCCGCCTTGGCGAAGTAGGGCTCGTTGGTGGCGACCAGCGGCACCTCGAGGCGGTAGGCGAGGTCGACGAGGCCCTGCTCCGTCTGGCGTTCGGCCAGCGTGCCATGGCGCTGCAGCTCGATGTAGAGCCGGTCGCCGAACAGGGCCTTCAGCCGTTCGACCTGTTCGGCGGCGAGGGACCCCTGCCCGGCCTGCAGGGCATCGTTGATGGGCCCCGCCGGACCGCCGGTGAGGCAGATGAGGCCTGCCGCGTGTTCGCAGAGATAGTCCCAGGTGACGTGGTGCTCGGCATTCTCCGGGCTCGAGAGATAGGCCCGCGACGAGAGCTTCATCAGGTTGTGGTAGCCCTGCTCGTCCTTTGCGAGGAAGGCCAGCGACGGGATGCGGCGCAGGCCGCCCGTCTGCTTGAGGCCGCCCTCCTTCTGCTCGGCGAGATCGACCCTGAGCGTGCAGCCGATGATGGGCTGGATGCCCTTGTCCCACATGGCGTCCGAGAATTCGAGCGCGCCGAAGAGGTTGCCGGTGTCGGTAATGGCCACCGCCGGCATCTTCGCGTCCTTGGCCAGCCCCGCCAGCGCCTTAATCTGGAGGGCGCCCTCGGAGAGCGAATAGGCCGTGTGCGTGCGCAGGTGCACGAAGATGGGACGGGATTCGGACATGGGCGGATATTAGCGCCAGCGCGGGGCGGGATGCACGCGCCGCCTCCTTGTGATGCACACTTCAAAAACCGTCACCCCGGCCTTCGCCGGGGTAACGGGGTTTTGGTGGAGTTCGTAACGATTGATTTTGGCCGAAATTTTTCCCGCTAGTACCTATCTGGCAACTGGACAGGGCCTCTCTAGCCCCTCCCAAATAGCTCCGAGAGCCACCTCAGGAGACGATCATCCCCCGCTCCAGCCGGGCGATGCGGCTCATGCCTTCGGCGAGGTCGAGGTTGTGGGTGGCGACCAGGGCGCCGAGGCCCTCGTCCGCGATCAGGCGGAGAAGCTCGTCATGGACGCGGGCGGCGGTTTCGGGGTCGAGGTTGCCGGTGGGCTCGTCGGCCAGCAGGAGGAGCGGGCGGTTGGCGAGGGCGCGCGCGATGGCGACGCGCTGCTGCTCGCCGCCGGAGAGCTCCGACGGGCGGTGCTCGATGCGCGGTTCGAGGCCCATGCGGGTGAGGAGCTCGCGGGCGCGGTCCTTCGCGGCGGGTTTGGGCGTTCCGGCGATGAGCTGCGGCATCATCACGTTCTCGAGGGCGGAGAACTCCGGCAGCAGGTGATGGAACTGGTAGACGAAGCCGATGCCGATGCGGCGGATGCGGGTGCGGGCCTTGTCGTCGAGCGCCGTGCAGTTCTGGCCGGCGATGAAGACGTCGCCCGCGGTGGGCGCCTCGAGCAGCCCCGCGATATGGAGGAGCGAGGACTTGCCCGAGCCCGACTGGCCGACCAGCGCCACGATCTCGCCGGCACGGACGCGCAGGTTCAGGTCCTTGAAGACCTCGAGGCGGCCCCTGCCCTCGGCATAGGAGCGCGCGACATTCTTCAGTTCGAGGGCTGGGGTGATGGCGGTCATTCGTAGCGCAGCGCCTCGACCGGATCGAGCTTGGCGGCGCGCCAGGACGGGTAGAGCGTGGCCGCGAAGGACAGCGCCAGCGACATCATGACGATCAGCACCGTCTGGTAGGAATCCATGCGGGCGGGAAGCTGCGCGAGGTAGTAGAGCTCGGGATTGAAGGGATCGACACCCGACACCCAGGAGATGAACTGGCGGATGCGCTCGGTGTTGAGGCATATCAGCAGGCCGACGATGAAGCCGCCCAGCGTGCCCGCCGTGCCGATGGCCGCCCCGGTGAGGAAGAAGACGCGCTGGATGGTGCCGCGCGTCGCCCCCATGGTGCGCAGGATGGCGATGTCGTGGCCCTTGTCCTTCACCAGCATGATGAGGCCGGAGATGATGTTGAGCGCCGCCACCAGGATGATCATGGTGAGCACGAGGAACATCACGTTGCGCTCCACCGCCAGGGCGTTGAAGAAGGTGGAGTTGCGGTCCTTCCAGGTGGAGACCGCCATGCCCTCGCCGGCCGCGCCCATGATGGCGGGCAGGTAGTCCTCGACCTTGTCCGGGTCGTCGACCATGACCTCGACCTGGTTCACGCCGTCGTCGGTGACGAAATAGTCCTGCGCCTCGGAGAGCGGCATGTAGATGACATTCTCGTCATAGTCCGACATGCCGACCTTGAAGATCGCAACGACCGGATAGTCGCGGATGCGGGGCGCGTTGCCGATGACCGTGTCGGGGCCCTCGGGCGAAATGATGGTGATGCGCGAACCGAGCCCCAGCTGGTGGCGCCAGGCCATGCGCTCGCCGATGGCGACGCCGCCCGCCTGATCGAAGCCCTTGAAGGAGGCCTTCTCGTCGGGAATGTAGTCCTTGTTGATGGCGCTGCGCAGGTTGTCGTTGTTGAGGCTCGGCAGCTTCTGGATGTCGGCCTCGGAGATGCCGCGCACCAGCGCGCCGGTGTTGTTGTGCAGGCTCGACGCCATGGCCTGGCCCTCGACGAGGGGCACGGCGCGGGTGATGCCGGGGATCTGCGACAGCTTCGCGGCGAGATCCGGGTAATCGGCCACCGGCGAGACATCGGCATGATAGACGCTGACATGGCCCTGGAAGCCGAGGATCTTGTCGAGCAGCTCCGCCCGGAAGCCGTTGAGCACCGCCATGACCACGATCAGCGTGGCGACGCCCAGCAGGATGCCGAGGAAGGAGAAGAGCGAAATGACGGAGATGAAGCCTTCCCGGCGCCGCGCCCGCAGGTAGCGCCCGGCGAGCATCCACTCGAAGGGTGCGAAGGGCCTTGTATCGGGAAGGCTCTTGTCCATTACCTGGCGAAGCGGGCCAGCAGCTGGTCGAGCGCCACGTTCTCGCGCTCGCCGGTGCGGCGGTTCTTCACTTCGGCGATGCCGTCCTTCAGGCCGCGCGGGCCGATGATGACCTGCCAGGGCAGGCCGATCAGGTCCATGGTGCCGAACTTGGCGCCGGCCCGCTCGTCGCGGTCGTCGTAGAGGACGTCGACGCCCTTGGCCTCGAGCGCGTGATAGAGCTTCTCGCAGGCGGCGTCCGTCTCGGCGTCGCCGACCTTGAGGTTGATGAGGCCGACCTTGAAGGGGGCAACGGGTTCCGGCCAGATGATGCCGGCCTCGTCATGGCTGGCCTCGATGATGCCGCCGACGAGGCGCGACACACCGATGCCGTAGGAACCCGACTGCACGGGCACCATCTTGCCGTCCGGCCCCTGCACCACAGCACCCAGCGGTTCGGAATACTTGGTGCCGAAGAAGAAGATGTGCCCGACCTCGATGCCCCTGCCCGTCACGCGGCGATCGGCGGGAACGCGGGCCTCGTAATCGGCCTGGTCGTGCATCTCGGAGGTGGCGGCGTATTTGGAGGTGAACTCGTCCACCACCTTGGCCACGGCCTCGACGTTGTCATAGTCGATCTCGAAGGCCTGCCAGTCCATGTCGTGGAAGGTGCTATCGAGGAACACTTCCGACTCGCCGGTGTCGGCGAGGATCAGGAATTCATGGCTGTCCTTGCCGCCGATGGGGCCGGTCTCGGCGCGCATCGGCACGGCCTTCAGGCCCATGCGGGCGAAGGTCTTCAAATAGGACACGAACATCTTGTTGTAGGAGTGCTGGCCCGCCTCGCGCGTGAGGTCGAAGGAGTAGGCATCCTTCATCAGGAACTCGCGGCCGCGCATGACGCCGAAGCGCGGGCGCACCTCGTCGCGGAACTTCCACTGGATGTGATAGAGGTTGCGCGGCAGGTCCTTGTAGGACTGCACACCCTGGCGGAAGATGTCGGTGATCATCTCCTCGTTGGTGGGGCCGAACAGCATGTCGCGGTCATGGCGGTCCTTGATGCGGAGCATCTCCTTGCCATAGGCGTCATAGCGGCCGGACTTGCGCCACAGGTCGGCCGGCTGGATCGTCGGCATCAGCACCTCGATGGCGCCGGCCCGGTTCTGCTCCTCGCGCACGATCTGCTCGATCTTGCGCAGCACGCGGTAGCCCAGCGGCAGCCAGGAATAGCTGCCCGCAGCCTCCTGCCGGATCATGCCGCAGCGCAACATGAGCTTGTGGGAGACGATTTCCGCTTCCTTGGGATCGTCGCGCAGAATGGGCATGAAATACTGGGAAAGACGCATGGGAATCCTGCTTGGGAGGAGTTTGCGGCTCTTTTACGGGAAACGCCCCGGAACTCAAGACAGGGGGTCCGGAATTCGGGGGAAAGCCCAAATTGCAGCGAAACCTGATTTGCACCCTCAGGTTAGGAACACAACCTCGAACCGCGCATGCCACAGATTGTGGCAAGCATGTGACATTTTTAACGTGACAAGCCTCGATGATGTGATAGCGTTTCTCACAATAAGAAAAGAAGACCACGGTGCACTCCAACGGTGACCCAGGTCTGGGGAGGTCGGTTCCGGGCGCGCCATTGGCAGCTGCCCCGCCAGTACGGTCACTGGCAGAAAAGGAACCATAAGAATGGGCAAGGGCGAGGCATCAGCCTCGCCCTTTGTCATTGGGCCTGACCGTGAGCGTTTCGCGTTCAGTCGGTGGTAATCGCCTTTACGCCGGGAATGTCGTCGAAGCCGATCCAGCGGTAGGTGACCTGGGCCCAGATCAAGGCGAAGACCACGGCTGAGAGCAACGTCGTGGCCAGGATCTTGCGCCACAGCATGGGCTTCACCGGGGCGCCCTGCTCGTTCCCCTGCTCCACCGTTTCGCCCGCCTCGTGGGCATTCTTCACGCCGAAGGGCAGGACGATGAACAGGCACACCCACCAGGTGATGAAGTAGATGGCGATGGCGCTGGCGAGCTTCATGCCTGCTCCAGCTCGACGAGCGTGCCGCAGAAATCCTTGGGATGCAGGAACAGCACCGGCTTGCCATGGGCGCCGATCTTCGGATTGCCGTCGCCCAGCACGCGGGCGCCTTCCGCCTTGAGGTGATCGCGCGCGGCGAGGATGTCCGCCACCTCGTAGCAGACGTGGTGGATGCCGCCCGCCGGGTTCTTTTCGAGGAAGGCCTTGATGGGGGAATTGTCGCCGAGGGGTTCCAGCAGCTCGATCTTGGTGTTGGGGAGCTCGACGAAGACCACGGTGACGCCGTGGGCGGGCTCGGCCTGCGGCGCGGAGACGCTGGCCCCCAGCATGGAACGGTAGACCTCGGTTCCCCTGGCGAGATCCGGCACCGCGATGGCCACATGGTTCAGACGTCCGAGCATGGTCAAGTCCTCCTGTCGGGGCTATCTAGGGGCAAGGCCGCCCGGGCTCAATGCGGCGTTTCGGCCAAGGCCCGGATGATCCAGTCCTGCTGCTCCGGGAATTTGACCCCGCGCGGCTCGAACAGGTGGCGGTCGAGGAAATAGGAGGCGAGCCGCAGCCCCTCGATCACGTCCGCGCCGGGTGCGGCGGCCCCGCCCTCGCGCAGGAAGGCCGGGAGTGCGAACAGCCGGTCACGGAAGGCTTCGCCCGCCCCGGCCGAGACGGCCTTGCCGCTTCTGGGCGAGACATAGACGAGATCCTCCCGGCTGCCGGTGGCCGCGCATTTCGACAGGTCGAGGCCGAAGCCCAACTCGTCGAGGAGGCCCAGCTCCCAGCGCACGAGCAGCGCCGGCCAGACCGCGTCATCGTCGATGGCATCGAGCACGATGCGCAGCGCCTCGTAGACGCGCGGGTGCGGCTCGCGTTCGGGGAGCAGCTGGGACAGCGCCGTCAGCGTGGCGAGCCCGGCGAGGCGGAACGGCTCCTCCATGATGGCGCCGGCCTTGAGGTCGAGGGGCTCCAGCGTATAGGTGCCGAGCTGCTCCTCGAGCCGCGCACGCCAGACCGCCTGAACGGCGTTGCCCGCCTGCAGCACCGGGCGCTGCTGCTTCGAGCGGCCGCCGCGCACCAGGCCCATGACGCGGCCATGCGCTGACGTGAGGATTTCGGCAATGGCGCTGGTTTCGCCGTGGCGGCGGACCGACAGGATCACGCCCTCGTCGCGCCACTCCATCGATCAGACGTCGAGGCCCATGTTGCGCAGGCGCTCCTTGTCCTCGGCCCAGTTCTCGCGGACCTTCACGAAGAGGAACAGGTGCACCTTGCGGCCGAACTGGCGCTCCATCTCCTCGCGCGCCTTCTGGCCGAGGAGCTTGATGGTCTGGCCGCCCTTGCCGAGCACGATGGCCTTCTGGCTGTCACGCTGGACATAGATCACCTGGCCGATCTTGACGGAGCCGTTCTTCTGCTCCTCCCAGCTTTCGGTCTCGACGGTGGAGGCGTAGGGCAGTTCCTCGTGCAGGCGCTCGTAGATCACCTCGCGCGTCATCTCGGCGGCCATGAAGCGGAGCTGCACGTCGGCCACCTGATCGGCGGGGTAGAGCCACGGGCCCTCGGGCATCTTGGCGGCGAGATACTTCAGCAGGTCCTGCGTGCCGGAGCCGTTGAGCGCGCTGACCATGAAGGTCTGCTCGAAGGCATAGGCGGCGTTGAATTCGGCCGCGACCTCGAGCAGCCGCTCGCGCGACATCAGGTCGATCTTGTTGATGACCAGTACGGCCTTGGTCTTCGTGTGCTGGAGATGGGCGATGATCTCCTTCGCCTCGTCGGTGAGGCCGGGGCGGCCGTCGACGAGCAGCACCACCGCATCGGCGTCGCCTGCCCCGCCCCAGGCGTTCTCCACCATGGCGCGGTCGAGCGTGCGCTTCGGCTTGAAGATGCCGGGCGTGTCGACGAGGATGATCTGGGCGTTGCCCTCCATCGCGATGGCGCGGATGCGGGCCCTGGTCGTCTGCACCTTGTGGCTGACGATCGACACCTTGGAGCCGGTGAGCTGGTTGACCAGCGTCGACTTGCCCGCATTGGGCGCACCGATGATGGCGCAGAACCCGGCGCGGGTCGGGCCTTCCGGCTGCTTCACGTCGTCCGTCATGGCCTGATCCCTTCGCGTTTCAAAAACTGGTCAGCGGCGTCCATCTCGGCGCCGCGCTTGCTGCCGGCCTTGCCCTCGGCGGGGCTGCGGTCCTTGACCTCGACCGAGACGACGAAGACGGGCTCGTGCTCCGGACCGGCGCGGCTCACCACCTTGTAGCACGGAATGGGAAGCGCGCGGGCCAAGGCCCATTCCTGCAGGAAGGTCTTGGGGTCCTTCACCGCAACCCTGGGCGCCTTCAGCTGGCGGTCCCAGCAGCGCAGCACGAAGCTGCGGGCCTGCTCGAGCCCGCCGTCGAGGTAGATCGCGGCGACCAGCGCTTCCATCACGTCGCCCAGCACGGTGCGGTTGAGGTTCATTCCCTTGGCACGCTCACCCACACCGATGATGACGAGGTCGGAGAGGCCGATCACGTCGCCCGCATCGGCGCAGGCCTCGGACCTGACGAGGCTGCTCAGCACGTGGGTGAGCTGGCCCTCGCCGTCCGTCGGGTGGGTGCGGAACAGGTGTTCGGCGATGACGAGGCCCAGCACCCGGTCGCCGAGGAACTCGAGGCGCTGGTAATCGCCCTTGTGCTTCTGGGTCGAGCCGTGGGTGAGCGCCTCCGTGAGCAATGCCTCATTGACGAAGCGATAGCCCAGCCGCTCCGAGATCTCGTCCAGCTGCACCGGTGTGGAATTGCTCAAGGCCGTCTCAGAGCAGCGTGAAGAAGCGGTTCCAGCGGATGGCAAAGGGCCAGTTCCACACTTCCAGAAGGCTTGCATCGGGGGAGACGGAGAAGAAGATGATGTCGGCCCGGCCGACGAAATTCTCGAGCGGCACATAGCCCACCCGCGGGTAGCGCGAATCCTGCGAGTTGTCGCGGTTGTCGCCCATCATGAAATAGTGGCCGGGCGGGACGACGTATTCGTCGGTGTTGTCGGCATCGCCGTCGGGATCGGTGTCGAGCACATGGTACTGGACGCCGTTGGGAAGGGTCTCGATGAATTGCGGAACGGGCTCCTGGAGGCCGGATTCGGAGGGGTCCACGTAATCCGCGATCCGCTCCTTCTTGACCGGCTGGCCGTTGATGTAGAGCACGCCCTCGCGCATCTGGATGCGGTCGCCCGGAAGGCCGATCACCCGCTTGATGTAGTCGATGTTGGTGTCGGTCGGCAGCTTGAAGACGGCCACGTCGCCCTGCTTCGGGTCCTCGGCCAGGATGATGCGGCCGGGGAAGTCGAGGTTGCAGCAGGACACGATCTCGTGCCCGAACAGCCCGAGCGAGAAGTCGAAGGAATAGCGCCCGTAGCCGTAGGACAGCTTCGAGACGAACAGGTAATCGCCCACCTTCAGCGTCGGATACATCGAGGCCGAGGGAATGTTGAAGGGCTGGAACAGGAAGGTTCGGACCACGAAGGCGATGAGCAGCGCCTGGATGATGACCTTGACGGTTTCCCACAAACCGTCGTCTGACTTGCGCCGCGTGTCCTGTGCCGCCGCCATCTCGTGGTCTTTCTTATGCAAAATCGCCAGCCTGTAATCGCCGGACCTACAGATTCCCGGCTATAAACCGTTTCCCGGAGCGGATGCAACGCGGGCGCATTCAAGCAAGCCCACTGTTGCCAAATTGTGACAGTCGGCGGGGTTTCCGGCGCCTGAGCCCCCTCACCCCGGCAGCGCCTCGATCATCACGACGGCATGGGCATAGGGGAAGTCGTCGGTGATGGTGAGATGGATTCGCGCCCGGTGCCCCGGCGGCACCAGGCTCTCGAGCTGGTCCCTGGCCCCGCCCGTCAGCACCATGGTGGGCTTGCCGGAGGGCTCGTTCACCACGCCCATGTCCTTCCAGAACACGCCCTTGCGGAAGCCGGTGCCCAGCGCCTTGGAACAGGCCTCCTTGGCGGCGAAGCGCTTGGCATAGGACGCGGCGCGCTGGGCGCGCTTCTCGGACTTCCTGATTTCGACATCGGTGAAGATGCGCGCGATGAAGCGGTCGCCGAAGCGGGTGAGGGTTTCCTCGATCCGCCGGATGTCGATCACGTCGTTGCCGATGCCGACAATCATTTAAGGCCGCGGCTCCCCGGCTTGATGGCCGGAATGGCGGCGAGCTCCGGCGGCAGCTGGTCGGCCGCAAAGGTCGGGATGTCGAGCCGCGTGAGAGCCGCGAGCGGAACGCCGATATCGGCCTTGCCGCCCGAGCGGTCGATCAGGCAGGCCGCGCCCACCGTGACGCCACCCTCGGCATTGATACCCTCGATGCACTCACGCGAGGAGAGACCGGTGGTGACGATGTCCTCCACCATCACGACGCGGGCACCCCTGGCGATGTCAAAGCCGCGGCGCAGCGTGAGCTTGCCGTCCACCCGCTCGAAGAAGATGGCCGGCACGCCGAGCTGGCGGCCCATCTCGTAGCCCACCACCACGCCGCCCATGGCGGGCGACGCGACGAGATCGATGTGGCCCGGCACCATGGCCCGCACCTGCTCCGCCAGCACGGCGCACAGCCTGGCGGCGCGCTGCGGGTCCATCAGCACGCGGGCGCATTGCAGGTAGCGGTTGGAGTGCAGCCCGGAGGACAGGATGAAGTGCCCCTCCAGCAGCGCGCCTGCGGCGCGGAATTCGTTCAGTACCTCGTCCTGCGTCATGGTCCGTCCCTATCCTGTCTTGCGGCTCACGTCGCTGACGGCAGGCTTGCCGCGCAGCGACGTCATGATTTCGTTCAGGTGCTTGAGGTCATGCACCTCGAGCGTGATGTCGACATCGTAGAAGTCCTTCGCACCCTCGCGCGCCACCAACATCAGCGCATCGATGTTGCCGCCGAGATCGCTGATGGCCTGCGTCATCTGGGCGAGCGAGCCGACCTCGTTGAGGATGGTGACAGTGAGCCGCACCGGGAAGCGCTGGTCCTCCGCACCCGTATCCCAGGCGAGGTCCACCCAGCGCTCCGGCTGGTTGTCGAACTGCTCCAGCGCCTTGGCGAAGATCGGATAGATCGTGATGCCCTCGCCCGGCGTGAGGATGCCGACGATGCGCTCGCCCGGCACCGCACCGGTCTCGGGCGCGATCTTGAGCGCCGTGGTGCGGGCAACGCCGCGCACCGGCACCGAGAGGTCGGGATCGTTCTTCTTCGCGGGCGACTTGCGGCGAAGCTCCTTGAGCTTGGAGTCGTCGATGGTGTGGCCCATGGCCTTGAGCATGTCGACGGCGGAGAGCTCGCCGCGGCCGATGGCGGCCAGCGCATCATCGACGTCCTTGTGGCCGACACGCGCAATGGCCGCCGTCATTTCCTTCGGCGCATAGGTCTTGCCGATCTTGGCCAGCATCTTCTGCACGATCTCGTGGCCGAGCCCGGCGAACTGCTTGCGGGCCGCCGCGCGGGTGGCACGCCGGATGGCAGCGCGGGCCTTGCCGGTGACGGCGAGGCCCTCCCAGGCGGCAGGCGGCGTCTGCGCGTCGGAGCGGATGATCTCCACCTCGTCGCCGTTCTGCAGTTCGGTGACGAGCGGAGCGTGGCTGCCGTTGACCTTGGCGCCCACGCAAGAGTCACCCACCGATGTGTGCACCGCATAGGCGAAGTCGATGGGGGTCGCGCCCTTGGGCAGCGCGATGAGCTTGCCCTTGGGCGTGAAGCAGAAGACCTGGTCGTGGAACAGCTCGAGCTTGGTATGCTCGAGGAATTCGCGCGGGCTCTCGCCCTCCTGCAGCATTTCGACGAGGTGGCGCAGCCAGCGATAGGCATTGGATTCGGCGGCGGGCGCACGGAAGCCGTCGAGCGCCTCCTTGGCGTCGGGCGCGTCCTTGTAGATCGCATGGGCGGCAACGCCGCGCTCGGCGATCTCGTGCATCAGCCGGGTGCGGATCTGCATCTCGACGCGCATGTGGTGCGGGCCGATGACGGTGGTGTGGATCGAGCGGTAGTCGTTCTGCTTCGGGGTCGAGATATAGTCCTTGAAGCGGCCCGGCACGGCGCGATAGGTGCGGTGGATGATGCCCAGCGCACGGTAGCACTGGTCCACCGTGCCGACGATGACGCGGAAGCCGAAGATGTCGGAGAGCTGGCCGAGCGACAGGAGCTTGCGCTCCATCTTGCGGAAGATCGAGTAAGGGCGCTTCTCGCGACCATAAACCTCTGCCTTGATGCCGTTCTCGACGAGCTTCTGGGTGAGCTCCTGCTCGATCGACTTGAGGATGCCGCCGGATTCGGCATGGAGCTTGGCGAGGCGCTCGATGATGATGGTGTAGGCATCGGGGTTCAGCACCTTGAAGGCGATGTCCTCGAGCTCGTCCCGCACCGCCTGCATGCCCATGCGCCCGGCGAGGGGCGCATAGATGTCCATCGTCTCCTGCGCGATGCGCACGCGCTTTTCCGGTCTCACGTGCTCCAGCGTGCGCATGTTGTGCAGACGGTCGGCGAGCTTCACCAGCAGCACGCGCACGTCCTTCGACATGGCGAGCAGAAGCTTCCTCAGGTTCTCGGCCTGGGCGGCTTCCTTGGTGACGAGATCGAGCTTGGCGATCTTGGTGAGGCCGTCGACGAGGGAGGCGATCTCAGGCCCGAACTTCTCCTCGATCTCCGCTTCCGTCGCTTCGGTGTCCTCGACCGTGTCGTGAAGGAGTGCCGCCGCGATGGTGGCGGAGTCGAGCTTCATCTCGGTGAGGATGGCCGCGACTTCCAGCGGGTGGTTGAAATAGGCCTCTCCCGAGGCCCGCGTCTGGTTGCCATGGGCCTTCATGGCATAGACATAGGCGCGGTTGAGGAGGTCCTCGTCCGCATCCGGGTCGTACTTGGTGACCCGTTCCACAAGCTCGTACTGACGCATCATGCCGGTGATCTTAGCGTGGTTTAATCGTTTGGCGAGTGGGGTTTGGCGAGATGCGACCTTGACGCAGCGAATTGGTCCCCGATGCGGGCTGTTTCACCTTGCCCGGGCAAGGTGAGAGAGTGAACAACGAAAAGGCCGGGCGCTGGGCCCGGCCTTTGAACTCGCAATAGGGAAAAATCAGTAGCCGTTGCGCTGGCTGCCGGGGCTTTCGGCCGGGGGCATGCCTTCGAGGCCGCGCAGCAGGTCCTCTTCGGTCATGCGCTCCATCTCGGGCGAATCCTCGTCGGCCGCGTCGTTGACGATCGACATGTCGCCCGACTGCTGGATGAGCGGCACTTCGGTCGCTTCCGGCTCGTCCACTTCCACATGCTTCTGCATGGAGTGGATGAATTCCTCGCGCAGGTCTTCCGGCACGATGGTCTCGTCTGCGATCTCGCGCAGGGCAACGACGGGGTTCTTGTCGTTGTCACGCTCGACGGTGATGGGAGCACCCTGCGACACAAGGCGGGCGCGGTGGGCGGCCAGCAACACGAGTTCGAAGCGGTTGGGGAGCTTGTCGATGCAGTCTTCAACGGTGACGCGCGCCATGGGGCTCGTGCACTCCTTGTGAATGGACGGGAATTTCGCGCTCTTAGGCGGGTTTTGCGGCCAAATCAAGCCCGCGCTTGACTCCATGGGCCATGCCGCCGTGAACTCCACCGGCCATGACCGACCTCCGGGACCGCCCCAACACCATTCCCTGGCCGCCCATCCTGTTCGCCGGGGCGGCCCTGATCGCGCTTGGGTTGCAGTCCCTCGCCCCCCTGCCCTGGCCCGGCGGCGCAGGGGCCGCAGTGCTGGCCATGTCCGGCCTGTTCCTCGGCGCGGCAGGGCTTGCCCTCGACCTTGCCACCATGCTGGCGTTCCGGCGGCACCAGACCACCGTGCTTCCGCACCGGGGTGCCGTGCGGCTCATCACCGATGGGCCGTTTCGCTTTTCGCGCAACCCGATCTATGTGGGCAACACCCTGCTGATGGCCGGGGCGGGCCTGGTGTTCGGCATCGCCTGGCTGATCCCCGCTGCGTTTCTGGGGGCCTATGCCACGGGCAAGCTCGCCATCGCGCGCGAGGAACGGCACCTGGCACTCCGTTTCGACAAGGATTGGGAAGACTATGCCGCGCGCACGCCGCGCTGGCTGTTCTGACAGCTCGGCCGGGAGGCGGTGGACCGCCTGTCGCACCGGCCCTAGCATCCTGCCCCACACCGGAGTCGTGCCGCATGAACCTGTCCCGCCGGAGGCTTCTCATCCTCGGCAGTGCCTTGCCGCTGGCGGGAACCGCCGCCGCGACGCCGCTGCAGGACCTCTACCAGGCCCGCACCATCGTCACCGGGCAACGGCCCGAAACCCGCAGTCCGGGCATGGTGCGCTGCCTCGCCCAGGTGCTGGTGCGCGCATCGGGTGACCCGCGGCTGGCACGGCCCGCGGCGCTGGCCGGTCTCTCGGCGCCTCCGGAGGCGGCGGTGAAGAGCTATGCCTACCGCGACCTCTCTGCCTTCCGCCCGATCACGGACCAACAGGGCACGCGCGACCGGCCCTACGAGATGACGGTCCGATACGAAGCCGCGAAGATCGACGCCATGCTGGCGCAAATGGGGGCGACGCCGTGGCGCGCCGAACGGCCGCGGCTCGTGGTGTTCCTGGCCGTCCGCCACATCGGTTCGACCTTCATGCTGAGCTCGATGGCGGACCAGGGCAAGTTGCTGCGCCAGTCCTTCCAGGATGCCGCGTGGAATGCCGCGATCGAGGTGGTGATCCCATCACCGCGGACCATCGCCAGCGCGGGGCTGACCGTGGACGGCACGCCGGGCACATCGCCCAGGGCCCTGATGCCCTTCGTCGACCAGAAGGTCGGGCAGCTGCCGCTGGTGGGGACGCTGGACTGGAGCAAGGATCAGCTGGCGTGGCGGGCAAGCTGGCGCCTGTGGTCGGCCGACAGGGAGGAGCGCTGGGCAATCGCCGGCGTCAATTTCGATGCGGCCTTCCGCAATGGCGTTGGCGGTGCGGCGATGGTGCTGTCGGGGACTGCGGCACCCGGCTGACATGCGCCGGCTGACATGCGAAGGACCGCGCCCAAGGGCACGGTCCCGGAAACCGGACCTCATCCGGCCGGCTCGCGACGCTGGCTGCACCCAGTCCATCCGTGGTGTGCGGAAGCCGCGCCGCCTTCGCGTCTCCTACCCCTTCCAGTCTGTGCGAGGCTTGCCTCTTCGAGATCCTGAACGCCAAAGATGCCAGGCTGTGCCGCTTGCGAAAAAATTTCACCATGCGTGGAACCGAGCGCCCACTGAACGCATTAGGGCAGGCTTGTCTCTCTCGAGGCATGAATTGCGTGTTCCGGTCACCCTTGAGGATTGCCCCCCGGCGGGGGTGGCCGGACACCACAATCGATTTCGGACCGTGTCGCCCGACCTCCACTAACTGCATGTTCAGTCAATGCTAAGCGAGCCCCGAGCGAAGGGTTTGCGTGTTTCGCTTTGCCCCAGTGGCATCCTGCGTCCCGCCGGTGTAGACAGCCGCGACCGGGCGGGCGTGGCGGAACGGTAGACGCAGCGGACTTAAAATCCGCTTTCCGTAAGGAAGTGTGGGTTCGAATCCCACCGCCCGCACCACGTATCGCGCGTCGAGGCCCCGCATTGAACGTGCCAGTCGTGCCTGAAGGTTAACCGGCAAGGCCCTGCCCCCGCACCTGCTCGTGCGCGAGGTCACCGGCGGTTCTGCGGCCCGCCCTCGAAACAGCGGCTGTTCGGCGATGCGTGCGATGTTTCATGATAAGTATTTATACGCACCCTATTCTTGCTTTGGCGGGATGAGGGCGGAGCCGCGTTGTTTGCGCTGCTCTTTCATCCGCCCCACGCTGTTTCGACAGATCAGGCACATCGAACAGAACATGCAGTCACGTGAATGAGATCAGCCCGGTGTTGAAAGCTCTCACAACAATCGGCTATCAGCCACCTCAACAGACCACAAATTTCAACCAGGAGAACAACATGGCCGAGCAGATGAGGACCGAAACCGACAGTCTTGGCGCGGTGCAAGTTCCTGCCGACAAGCTGTGGGGCGCGCAGACCCAGCGCTCGCTGCAGCACTTCAGCATCGGCAAGGACCTGATGCCGCGCGAGATGATCGGCGCCTATGCCATTCTCAAGAAGGGTGCGGCGATCGCCAACCACAAGGGCGGCCGGCTCAAGGACGAGCAGTTTAACCTGATCGTCAAGGTCTGCGACGAGATCCTCGCCGGCCAGCACCAGGACATGTTTCCGCTGCATGTCTGGATGACCGGCAGCGGCACCCAGTTCAACATGAACGTCAACGAGGTGATCTCGAACCGCTGCTGCCAGCTGGCGGGCACGCCGCTGGGCAGCAAGACGCCGGTTCACCCGAACGATCACGTCAACATGGCGCAGTCGTCGAACGACTCCTTCCCATCGGCCATGTACATCGCCTCGGCCATCGCGGTGACCAAGAACCTCATCCCCGCCGTGACCGCGCTGCGCGATTCACTGGCGAAGAAGGCCGAGGCCTGGAAGGACATCGTCAAGATCGGCCGCACCCACATGCAGGATGCAACGCCGCTCACCCTGGGCCAGGAATGGTCGGGTTATGTCGGCATGCTCTCCGACAACCTCGATGAGATCAACGGCGCGCTGAAGTCAGTCTACAAGCTGGCCCTCGGCGGCACGGCCGTGGGCACCGGCCTCAATTCGGCACCGGGCTTCGCCGAGGCGGCGGCGCAGGAGATCGCGACCCTCACCGGCCTTCCCTTCATCACCGCGCCCAACAAGTTCACGGTGCAGGGCGCGCATAATGCCCTCGTCGCGCTGTCGGGCACGATGAAGACGCTGGCGACCTCGCTCTACAAGATCGCCAACGACATCCGCCTCATGTCCTGCGGCCCGCGCGCGGGCTTCGCCGAACTCTCGATCCCGGCCAACGAGCCGGGCTCGTCGATCATGCCGGGCAAGGTGAACCCCACCCAGTGCGAGGCCATGGCGATGGTGGCGGTGCAGGTGATGGCAAATGACATGGCGGTGAGCTTCGGCGGCGCCAGCGGCTATCTCGAGATGAACGTCTACAAGCCGCTGATCATCTACAACGTCACGCACTCGATCTCGCTGATGAGCGACAGCTGCACCAACTTCCGCACCTTCCTGGTCGAGGGAACGCAGCCCAACCTCAAGCAGATCGGCCAGTTCGTCGAGCGCTCGCTCATGCTGGTGACGGCACTGTCGCCGGTCATTGGCTATGACAAGGCCTCGAAGATCGCGCATTACGCGCTGGACAACGACCTCACCCTCAAGGACGCCGCCCTCAAGCTCGGCTTCGTGACGGAGGCGGAGTTCGACAAGGTGGTCGATCCCAAGAAGATGATCTCTTGCTATGTCGCCTGACGGCAATGCGGAACGCGAGGCGGCCTATGGCCGCTTCGCCCTCGCCAACCAGGTCGGCCCCCGCTTCTCGGCCGACTGGAAGAGCGGCGACCACCGGGCTCGCCGGCTGGTGTCGGAGTTCATCGGCACCTTCGGCCTGACTTTCATCCTCTCGGGCGGTGCCGCGATCCTGGCCGCCCATGGCGGGGCGGACCTGGCGCCTTTTCAGTATGCCTTCACGCTGTCGGCCGTTGCGGCCCTGTGGCTGGTCGCCGCCGTCTATTGCCTGGGCGACATCTCGGCACATTTCAACCCGGCCATGACGCTGGCTTTCACGCTGCGCGGCGACATGGGCTGGCCGATGGCCGCGGCCTATATCCTGGTGCAGCTCATCGCCGCCGCCGCGGGGTCGGTCGTGGCGGCATGGCTGTTCGGCTTCGGCGGCAACCTGGCGGCAACCATGCCGCAGCCCGGCCAATACTGGCAGGCGGTGGTGTTCGAGGCGATCCTCACCTTCGGCATGGTGCTGGTGGTGCTCAGCATGGCCAATGGCCCGAAGCTGGTCGGCTCCTTCGTGCCGCTCGCCGTGGGCGCCTATGTCATGGCCTTCGGCACCATGGGCGGGCCCTATGACGGTGCGGCCTTCAACCCGGCCCGCGCCTTCGGACCGGACTTCGCGCGGGGCGACCTCTCGACCTTCTGGATCTATCCCCTGGGCTCCCTCCTCGGCGTCATCGTCGCGGTGGCGACGGCGCGTTTCCTGCGCGGTCCTGCAAAGGCGCAGGAGGCCAATGCCGCGATGGGCAATCCGCTCGACCCGGACAGGTGAGGCAGGACATGGCGTGGCGATCACGAAGCCTCGGCGTTGTGATGCTCGCCAATGCCCTGACGCTGCTGGCAGCCGACAAGGCGGCCGCAGCAGATGTGGCACCTGTCGAAGCCGATGCCGTGCGTGCGGCATTCTTCGACGATGCCACCTTCACGCTGCACGTCCGCAGCTATCTCTTCGACCAGTCCAACAACGAAGGTGACGATCCAGCGGCCTGGGCACTGGGTGGCTGGGCCGGCTACCAGACCGGCTGGATTGCCGATATCGTCCAGTTCGGTGTCGTGGCCTACACGTCCCAGCCGCTCTGGGCACCGGAGAATCGCCCCGGCTCGCTGTTGCTGCTGCCCGACCAGGACGGCTTCTCGGTTCTGGGCCAGGCCTATGCCGCACTTCGCTATGACGGCCAGGTGCTGACCCTCGGCCGCCAGATGGTGGAGCAGCCCGAGATCAACCCGCATGACAACCGCATGGTGCCCATCACGCATGAGGGCGGGTCGCTGGGCGGCGACATCGGCATGCTCAGCTATTACGCTGCCTTCCTGACCGCGACGAAGACGCGCGGCGAGAACGAATTCCAGAATTACGGAACGGTCGTCGGCGTCGACCAGGACGAACCGATGTATCTGGGCGGGCTCGCGGTGTCGCCTCATGACGACCTGAAGGCGCGCACCTCCTTATACGTGGTGCCGAACATCCTGCTGTCCTCCTACACCGATGCCCAGTGGAAGGGCCAGTACGGCGCCTATGACCTCGACCTCTCCAGCCAGTTCATGATCCAGACAGGCGTGGGCGAGGAATTGCTGACCGGGCCGGACTTCACAGCCTGGGTCTTCGGCATCATGGGCGACGTGAGCCGCTGGGGCCTCACGCTGACAGCCGGATACACGGCCAACGGTTCGAAGGATGACTGGCAGACGCCCTACGGCATGTGGCCCGGCTACACCAACATGGTCATCGGCGTGTTCGACCGGGCCGAAGAACAGACGCTGCTGCTGGGCGCCAGCTATGACTTCGGGCAGATGGGGCTGAATGGCCTGAGCTTCACCACATTTGCGGCGCTCGACACGCATGTCGCCGACGATCTTCCCCTCTGGTATGAATATGACTTTATCGGCAGCTATGATCTCTCAGCGGTGGAGGGACTGCCGCACTGGCTGTCGCCGCTCTCTCTCAACGCGCAATACGCACTTCTGCAGAAGGATTTTCCGGATGGCAGCAGCGACCTCGAGGATGAGTTGCGGCTGATCCTGAACTACGAAGTGAAGACGACCGGCAGGGATCTCTGATGCGCGCATGAAGGGGCGATGGCCGATCGCCCCGTGCCGCACCGGCGCGGCGCCTCGTCGAACGGCCCTGCCCCGCGCCTCGATCTCGTCAAGGTCAGCGTCTTTCTCTGACGCGTTGATTGAACGTCAGATCGCTTCCAACTAAGACAACAACCTTCGCCAATCAAAAACAGGTGACGAACATGTCCAAAACACTTCTTCTCGGACTCTCCGCGCTCGCTCTCAGCTGGACTGTGGCCCTCGCCGACGGTCCTGCAACGGCCGAACAGATGCCCAAGATTGAAGCTTCGCTGAAAGCCTGGGGCTGTGCGGGCGGCACGGTCAAGGTCGAGGAAACCGGCTTCATCGAGATCGACGATGCCAAGTGCGCCGACGGCAAGGAATATGACTTCAAGCTGAATGCTGACTATTCCCTGCACAGCATGAGCCAGGAGTAAACCGCCCGGCACCACCCCGGTGAAACCGCAGCGCCGCCAGGCCGGGCTGCGCTTTCGCCGGGCAGATGGCGCAGTGCGGCTCTGGCTGCCAGGCGGGCGTGAACCTCAAACCGCTCCGGCGGGACACCCACCTCCGATTGACAACCTTCCGTAGATGTTTCAGTCTTCAGCCCTGCAGGGTTGAGGCGGCTATCGTGTCGCCGTCGACATCGCTGCGGGGGGCAACAGGATGAGCATCGTGAGGACCTGCCGGAACTTCTTGCTGCCGGGACTTTCCCTGGCCATGGCGGTTTCGTCCTGCCAGATGGCGGCTGCGTGCACGCGCGCCGTCTATGCAGGCCCCAACGGCACGGTCATCACCACGCGGTCCAACGACTGGACCGGATCGCAGAGCACCAATCTCTGGCTCTATCCGCGTGGCGTGAGCCGCAACGGCGGCGGAGCGCCCGGTGCCATCACCTGGGTATCCAAATACGGCAGCATCACAGCTGCCGGATGGGACCTCGGCACCATCGACGGAATGAACGAGAAGGGCCTGTCTGCCAATGCGCTGTACCTGGCCGAGTCCGACTACGGCATGCCCGCCGCTGGCGACACGCGCAAGCCCATGTCGTTGACGGCCTGGGCACAGTATGCGCTCGACAATTATGGAACGGTGGCGGAAGCGGTCGAGGCGATGAAGGCCGAGCCCTTCTACATCGTCGGCCTGGCGCTGCCCGATGGCCATGCGGGAACAGCGCACCTGTCACTGTCCGACCCGACGGGTGACTCGGCCATCTTCGAATACATCGACGGCAAGCTCAACATCCATCATGGCCCGCAGTACAAGGTCATGACCAACTCGCCGACCTTCGACAGGCAGCTCGGTCTCGACGGCTACTGGAAGAGCGTCGGCGGCCAGACCTTCCTGCCCGGCACCAACCGCGCCTCCGACCGCTTCGTGCGGGCGAGCTATTACATGGACACGGTGGTCAAGACCGACGACACCAACGAGGCCTTGGCAACCGCGCTGAGCGTCATCCGCAACGCCTCCGTTCCCGTCGGCATTACCACGCCGGGCCAGCCCAACATCGCAGCCACGCAGTGGCGCACCATGTCGGACCAGAAGAACCTGGTCTATTATTTCGAGTCAGCCTTCGCGCCCTATCTGCTCTCGGTGGACCTGAAATCAGCCAACCTGGCCGAGGGCACCCCCGTGCGGAAGATCGCCCTGACCGACAAGTCAGCGCTGTTGGTCGACGGCAAGTTTATTTCGGGCGAGGTCTCAGGCTACTTCACGCTCGCGCCGGCGTTCAAATTCGCTGGAACTGCCGAATGAGCTTGCGGCGTATCGGCCCCTGACCCAGCCTTCTCCGGACGTCCCCGTTTTCGTTTGTCAGACTGCGGCGCATGTGCGCTGACGGGTTCGATGCGCAAGAGCGCGGACGAGAACACCGTGACACCGAAGGCTCGCAGCCCGCGCAGTGCCGTTCTGTGGCGGGATGCAGCACGACAGGCTTTGCCGGGAACACGACAGGCTTTGCCGGGAAGAAGCAACGGGGCATGAAACCGGCGCGCGATGGCGCAATTCGCCCGCTCTCCGCGCGACGCCAAACGGCTGCGCAGTCAGGGAAGCCAATCATTCCTGAAGGGGAACGATGGTGCGGCCAAGAGGACTCGAACCTCCACGGTGTTACCCGCTAGCACCTCAAGCTAGTGCGTCTACCAATTCCGCCATGGCCGCACGCCACATCGTTGGTGGCGCGGTGTCTAACAGGGCGATCCCCATTAATCAACCCCTTTCGGGATGCTGAACGCCACCGCGCGGTGGTGAATGCTTTGCTACTGTGAACACCTGCATTTGAGTGCCGTTCTGAACGTGATCTCAAAGGCTTGGGGCCTAGCCTGCGCAGCATGGACAAGCGCGTGGACCAGGGCATGAGAGCACGGATCGCAGCGGCGCTGGCAGCGGCACTTCTGCTGGCCGCCACGATGCCCGCGGGGGCCGTCACCGACACCGAAGCCGGGCCAGGCGGCAGGTCCTCCAGGGCCGCCCCCACCTTCGGCAGCACGCTGCCGCCGGTCGGCTTCGTCAGGTTTTGCGGCCGCCGCCCCGAAGCCTGCGCCATGCGGCCGGCAGGTGCCGTGCGGCCACGCCTTACCGCGCAGCAGTGGACGCTGGTCAACCGGGTGAACAACTATGTCAATAGGGATGTCCGGCCGGCAACCGACGACGAGATCTACGGCGAGGCCGAGCGCTGGGACTATCCTTCAGCCCTCGGGGACTGCGAGGACTATGCCCTGCTCAAGCAGCGCTACCTCGAGGTGCTCGGCCTGCCGCGCTCCGCACTGCTGCTGACGGTGGTGCTCGACGACCGGCAGGAGGGCCATGCGGTGCTGACCCTGGCCACCAGCGAAGGCGACTTCATCCTCGACAACCGGCGCGACGGCGTGCGCCGCTGGTCGGACAGCGACTACGTCTTTCTGAAGCGCCAGTCACAGCGAGACCCGCGCCACTGGCTGGCCCTCACACCGGACCCTGCGGCAAAGGCGGCCGAACTGGCGGCGAGGTCCGCGCGATAGGCCAACGAGATACGCGCCCGGTCGGCGTCCCCACCCATCCCCACCGGCCCGGGACCGCGGGAGCCGGCACAGCCCCACCCTGTGCCGGCTCCACCCATATCTGCCGAAACAGCCAGACCCTCGTTGCGCAGCATCGCTGCCTTCATCGCGCCCGCACAACCCCGGCTTGAGATCCGAACCACCGCCGGCTTCGTTCGGAATAAAGCGAATTTTCAATCGCTTGCGCCGCAGCAAGAAACATGCAGGACAGTGCATTTCTACGTATTTGCCTGCGGGTTTTCCGCATGCCGCTGCGACAAACTGCATCCTACCCTTGTGTTCAAACAGGAAACAGGAGCCAAGCTATGGACACCGTCACGACGCGGGCCGCGAGCAGCAGTGCATCAGTCTTCGAAGCTTCGACCAAGAATCCGCAGATGGGCGTTACCGCTGCTGTCGCCGACGTCGCGCAGCTTCTCGCGAAATATGCGGAGAATGAAGACGTGCTGGTCCGTATGCAGCTCCTCACCGAGGTGGAGGCGCTGCGGCGTTTCGTGCTGGTGCGCGGCGCCCTGCTGAAGGCGATGCAGCAGCCCGGCCGCAAGGGCCTGAGCCTGGGGCGCGAACTGTGCGACACGCTGCGCGGCATGATCGGCGAGGCGCCGGAGATCGCGCGGACGAGCTCGCTTCAGGGTGCGCGGAACATGGAACGCGACACGCGACGGGCCGTCGCCTCGCTCGCCTTCATCGGCAGCCTGGATTCTTCTTTCGTTTGATTTGAAATCGTTTCCTGGTTCAGCCTTGCGGCGGCCCAAGCCCGGCCAGCACCGCAAGGCGGACCAGCGACGCGGTGTTAGAGATGCCGAGCTTCTGAAGCACATTGGCACGGTGCGCCTCGACAGTTCGCTGGCTGACGCCCAGGGCTTCCGCAATCTGCTTCGATGAGCTGCCGGCGACGATTGCGTCCACGATCTCGCTCTCACGATCCGTCAGCATGCGCAGCATGCGGCGGGCATCCCGAATTCCATCCGCCACCTGCGAACTGTCACGGGCCTTGCTGATGGCGCTGTCGATCGAGGACAGAAGCTCGCCCGGCTCGTAGGGCTTCTCCACGAAATCGGCCGCGCCCAGCTTCATCGCCTGCGTGGCTGTGCGCACGTCGCCGTAGCCGGTGATCATGATCATCGGAAAGGAATGCCCTTCCTCGCGCAGCCTGGTGATGAGCGTGGTGCCCAGCGTGGCGCCAAGATTGTAGTCGATCAGGGCGCAATCCACCTGCTGGTTGCGGGACTGGGCCAGCGCGCTGGCCGGATCATAGCTGACGCAGGTGCGGTATCCCGATGCGCCAAGCATGTTGGCAAGCGATTGCGCAAAGCCGCGGTCGTCATCGACGATCATGATGGTCTTGCCCGTCATGGCTTCTTATCTTCCTCTTCGAGTGGCACGGTAAAGGTGAAGACGGCACCGCCGGCTTCGCTGTTTTTCCATGACAGCGACCCGCCCAGTGTAGACGCGATGCGCTGACAAATGGCAAGCCCCAGCCCCATGCCGCCACGGGCGGATTTGGAGAACGGGGTAAAAATCGTCTTGGCAGCAGCCTTGGAAACGCCGGTGCCGTAATCGGCCACCTCGACACGGGCGAAGCCGTCCGTAGCCGTGACCGTAACCTGGGCCCCTGCCCGCCCGGCAGCCGCGGAGGCGCTCAGGGCATTCTTCAGGAGATTGACCACGACTTGCCCGATCAACGGCAGCGAACCCTTCACCCAGACATGCTGATCGCGCTGGACGATGGCGATGGGTGGCGGCGGATGGCGGCCCAGCGTCACCAGGCGGATCGAGTGGTCGATCGCTTCGCGGATGTCGCAGATGCCGGGGTCCTGCGGGTCCTGCGGGCCCATGCGCCGGACATTGCGGACGACCTCGATCGCGCGGTCCACCTCCTTGCCGAGATGATCGGCAACGGCACGCTGTTCTTCGGTGTCAGGCCGGAGGTTGAGCGACACCTTGAGGGCGTAGACGTAGTTGCGGATGGCGGCGAGCGGCTGGCTGATCTCGTGCACGATGCCGCCCGAAATCGCCGCATAGGCGAGGAGGCGGCTCATCTCGCTGATGCGTGCGTCATAATCGTCACGGCGCTGGCTGGCCTCCTCGGCGACGGTCACGTCGGTGATCGAGACGATGAGCGAGGTGTCGGAGCAATGGTGCTGCTTGGAGGAAATCTCACGATACTTCCGCATCATGTAATGGCGCGTGCCGTCCGGGCCTTCGACGGCAACCTTGCGCGACACGAAGCCCCGGTCCTTGTCGGGAAGGGTCGCCGCATCGACGAAGGACCGCACCTCCGCCGTGAGGCCCGTCGCGCCCTCCCCCGTGGCGGCGAGCACGCTGCCGCTGCGTGCACTGGGGCCCAGCAGTTCCACCGCGCGGGGGTTCGAATACAGGACCAGGCCACATGAACACAGGCCGATGATCACATCGTCGACGGAGCGCAGGATCGCCTCCTGGGTCTCGAGCTGCTCCGCCACGGCCTGGTTGGCATCCCGCAGTTTCGAGGTCGTCCGCAGCACCAGAACGCCGAGGCCCAGCAGCGCCAGCATCAACGTTTCCAGCGCGGCAAGATAGATCAGCAACGACTGGGTGCGGCGGGTGCGGTCCGCGGCCTGCAGTCGGCGGCTGAGGTTCGACATGTCGATCATCAGCTCGCGCACCGGCTTCGCGTCCGCGCGCAATTCGGTCAGCAGCCTGGCGCGGCCCTCAGGCGTTCCGGCGTGGTTCACCATCTCGTCGGTGCGCTGGGCGGAGGCGAACAGGTCGACCAGGCTTTGTTCGTTCATCGCATCGCGCACATGCTGCAGCATGGGCGCGTCACGCAGCAGGAAGACGCGGCTCAGGTAGAGGTCGGCGCGCAGGCGGAGCTCGGCCTCGCTCACCCCGGTTTCGGCCGCCAGCAGCAGGCGCTGATGCTCGAAGCCCATCTGGAAGATGGTCCAACCGGCATCGTCCTGCGGCTTGCCAAGATCGCGGAGCTCACGGTAGCCGAACAGGCCCAGCATCCCCGCCACAATGATCAGCACGAGCATGCTGAGGACGAAGGCGATCGTCCATCGGTTGAAGCGGCTCTTGTGCTGGGCGGGCAAGGCTGGCTACTTCACCGTGATCCGATTGACCTGCCACACCGACTGGGCATAGCGCGCTTCGGTGGCAAGCTCCGGAACATCCGTGAAGGGGAAGACCACGAAGAAGGGTCCCTTGTCGCGCACGGGCAGCTCTACGCCGTCACGCTTGTCGGCGAGGATGACGTCATACTTGTCCAGATCCGCCAGCGGGATGTCGGCGCGGTAATCATTGAGCGCGGTGACCGTCAGCGTCTTGCCATCGGCCTTCGCGAATTTCATGAGGTCGCGCAGGAGCACGCCTTCATAGGTGAGCGGGCCATGATCCCAGGGGTTTTCGGTGGTGATCTGCTTGCGCGGAATGGCTTCGAACATGGCCCTGTCGAGGCGCACCTCGAGGCCTTCGTTGCACGCGTTGATCATGCCGTCGATGGTCAGAACGACCTCGCCCTTTGGTTGCGGTATCGCACAGGCAACGGCCTGCCCAGCCATCAGCAGTTGAACTACGACCACAACCGCGGAAAATACGCCCTTCATTTCACGCCCCTCGCGGGCCGAACCAGGCCCATTGTGGAAAATAGCGAATTAACAAGAACATATACGTACGCATACACGCCCGTTTCCTGGTGAAATGCATTACACGAAACCATAAGCATATCTACGCACAAATTGCACTCGTCCCCGTTGTTGCGGCGAAGTTTTCCCGCAAAACGCCGGTTTCCGGGCCCGGTAAAACGCACGAACCGGAGGGATCGCGCTGCCCGGCGGGCCGACATTGCCAAGGCTGCTGCCCGCCGGTATTTTGTAGGACAAAAGTCGAAAAGGAGACGGTTCACATGGCCCAGCGCCGGATGAAGGCGCCTCGGCGGAAACCGGGAAGCCGCGTGCATTCCGAGCTGGCGGCAGGCATCGGGCGGTGCATCCTCGACGGCACCTACCCTCCCGGTTCCCAGCTTCCCAACGAGGCCGAATGGGGCGCCATGTTCGGAGCGTCGCGGACCGCGGTGCGCGAGGCGATCAAGACGCTCAACGGCAAGGGTCTTCTGGTGTCACGCCCCAAGACCGGCTCGCGCGTCGAACCGCGCGAGCGCTGGAACCTGCTCGACCGCGATGTCATGGCCTGGCACCGCGCCACGCTGGACGAGCACAGCTTCCTGCTGTCGCTTCAGGAGATCCGGCGCATTCTCGAGCCGGGGGCGGCCGTCCTCGCCGCGGAGCGCCGCTCCGCCGCGCAACTTGCCACGCTCGAAATAGCACTTGCCGACATGCAGTCGGCAGAGGTTGGCTCGGAAGCCTTGGTGGCCGCCGACGTGCGCTTTCACCTGGCGCTGCTGGCGGCCGCCAACAACGAGCTGCTCGTGCCCTTCGGCATCGTCATCGAGCAGGCACTGGCCAGCATGTTCGCCTTCACGACGCGCCACGCCGTTCACCCCGAGCAGATGCTGCCACGCCACGCCGAGGTGGTACGGGCAATCGCCGCCGGCTCGCCGGAGGGCGCGCGCAAGGCAGTGACGGCCCTGCTGGACGATACGGATGAGACGCTGGCGGCCGGGCCTCGCTGACAGGCGGCCCGCATCCGGCGCGACGGCCTAAATCGCCGTCAGCCCCCTGGCGAACCTCTGCCAGTTCCGCACGTAGTTTTCGGCCGACCGGCCGAGTCTGGCGATGGCCTCTTCGTTGAGTTCGCCGGCAACCTTGCCGGGCTGGCCCATCACCAGCGAGTTGTCAGGGATCTCCTTGCCCTCGGTGATCAGCGCATTGGCGCCGATCAGGCAGTTCCGTCCGATCTTCGCACGGTTGAGAACCACCGCCCCCATGCCGACCAGCGTATTGTCGCCGATGGTGCACCCATGAAGGATCGCCTTGTGGCCGATGGTGCAATTGCGCCCCACGGTCAGCGGCAGGCCGGGGTCGGTGTGCATCACCGCGCCGTCCTGCACGTTGGAATTCTCGCCGATGGTGATGAGCTCGTTGTCGCCCCGGATCACCGCACCGAACCACACCGAGGCGAAGCGCTCGAGCTTCACCTTGCCGATGACCGCGGCAGAGGGCGCGATCCAGTAGCTGCCCTCGTCCGGCAACGCAGGGGCCACACCATCGAGGGCGTAGACCGTCACGCTCAGTCCTCGAGGTCGAAGTCGAGGATGGCCATGGAGAAGTTGTAGGAGAGTTCGCCGTCTTCCTCGTCGCGGAAGATCACGCCGACGAATTCTTCGCCAATATAGACCTCGGCGGAATCGTCCTTCTGCGGGCGCTTCTTGACGCTCAGCGCGGGCAATTCGAACTTGGCGCGCAGGAACTTCGTCAGCTTGGCGATTTCATCGGGTTTCAAGGCGGCCTCTCGCTCTCTCAGGAATGGCGCACCGATTAGCCCTATTCCGGCTGGGCCGCAACCTGCTCCACATTATGGTCCATGGCGCGGGCCGGCTCGGTGCAGCCGGCATAGCCCACCACCTTGGCGGGGACACCCGCCACCGTGGTATTCGGCGGAACGTCATGCAGCACCACCGAGCAGGCGGCAACGCGCGAGCAATGCCCGATCTCGATGTTGCCCAGGATCTTGGCGCCCGCCCCCACCAGCACGCCGTAGCGGATCTTGGGGTGGCGGTCGCCCGCCTCCTTGCCGGTGCCGCCGAGGGTCACGCCCTGCATGATCGAGACATTGTCCTCGATCACGCAGGTTTCGCCGATGACGATGTCGTGGCCGTGGTCGACCATGATGCCCTTGCCGATCCGGGCCGCCGGGTGGATGTCGATCGAGGTCAGCACCGACAGGCGGCTCTGCAGGTAATAGGCGAAGTCCTTGCGGCCGGCATGCCACAGGGCATGCGCCATGCGCTGCGTCTGGATCGCCTGATAGCCCTTGAAGTAGAGCAAGGGGTCTATGTAGCGGTCGCAGGCGGGGTCGCGGTCGAAGGTGGCGATGATGTCGGCGCGCGCCGCATGGCCGATCTCGGGCTGCGCCTCGATGGCATCGCGGAAGGCGTGCACGATCAGGTCGGCACCGATATCGGCATTGCCGAGGCGCTGGGCGAGGCGGTGCGACAGCGCCTCCTCGAAACTGTCATGGTTCAGGATCAGCGAGAAAATGAAGCCGCCGAGGGCGGGCTCCTTGCGGGCGATCTCCTCCGCCTCCTCGCGGATGCGGCTCCAGACGGGGTCGATCTTCTCGACGAACTGGGTCTTGGTGGCCTGACGCATCTTGCGAACTCCTCAACTGGGGCAGCACTATAGTGCAATGCGGGAAACATGGGTATCCCTTCTGCGCATTGGCAAGGGGCTGCCCAGGGCTTAACCTGAACATTATGACACCGCTCCCCTCGCCCACCCCGCTCGTCCAGTCTTTCATCGCCGGTTCAACGGGTTGGCTCGTCCTTAACCGGCCGGAGCGGCGCAATTCGCTGAACGCCGAGATGTGGGCGGCAATCCCGCCACTGATGAAATCCCTTGATGCGAACCCTGATGTCCGGACGATCGTCATCCGGGGCGCCGGGGCGGAGGCCTTCGCATCCGGCGCCGACATTTCGGAATTCGACCAGGCCCGCAACGATGCCGAGGCCGCGGCGCGCTATGAACGCCTGAACGGCGAGGCCTTCATGGCCATCCGCGGGGCCGCAAAGCCGGTCATCGCCCGCATCCAGGGTTTCTGCATCGGAGGCGGACTGGCGATCGCGCTGGCCTGCGATCTGCGCGTGGCCGATGCTTCGGCGGTCTTCGCACTTCCGCCCGCACGCCTCGGCCTCGCCTACCCGCTCGACGGGCTGCGCGACCTTGCCGCCACCATCGGACCATCGGCCGCCAAGGAGATGATCTTCACCGCGCGCCGCCTGACCGGAGAGGACGCGCTCCGCATCGGCCTCGTCAACAGGCTGGCGCAGGACCTCGATAGGGAATTGACGGCACTCTGTGCCGAGATCGCGCAGGGCGCGCCGCTCACCATCACCCATGCCAAGCGCGCCATCGACTTCATCACGGCAAGGCCCGGCCATGAGGACGAGGCCGAGATCGCCTGGCTCGCTGGCAGGTGCTTCGACAGCGAGGACTATGTGGAGGGCCGCAAGGCCTTCGCCGAGAAGCGGAAGCCGGCGTTCAGCGGAAAATAACGCAGCCGGCGCTCAAACCGTCGGCCACACGTCGAAGCCGCGCCATTCACTCAACGGGTGCGTCTCGGTCTTCACGTCCCGCACCAGCGACACGCGCGGCCCGCGGTGGCAGGCGACGATCATGGACTGGACGTCCTCCTCCTCACCCATGAACACCGCCTCCACGCAGCCGTCGAGGCGGTTCCGCACCCAGCCCTTGAGGCCGCGATCCCTGGCCTCGCGCGCAACATAGGCGCGGAAGCCCACGCCCTGCACCCTGCCCTCCACGGTCACATGAAGGGCAGTGAGGCTCATGCGAATTCCATGATGACGGCGTCGACCTGCAGGCTGTCGCCCTTCTTGGCGTTGACCGCCTTGATGGTGACATCGCGCTCGGCGCGGAGGATATTCTCCATCTTCATCGCCTCGACGATGGCGAGCGGCTCGCCGGCCTTCACCTCCTGGCCCACGACGGCCGGAATGGCGATGACGAGGCCCGGCATCGGGCACAGCAGCTTCTTCGAGGTATCCGCCGCCGCCTTCTCCGGCATGAGCTTCGCCAACTCCGCCTCGCGCTCGGTATAGACATGGGCTTCCAGCACCACGCCGCGATAGGACAGCTTGTAGCCGTTGAGGATGCGCTTCACCTGCACGGTGACCGTGCCATCGCCCAGGTCGGCCGAGAACACCGGCTGGCCCGGCACCCAGCCGCAGGACTCCGCCAGCCGGTCCGTATCCTTCGAAACGGTGACGGGGATGAACTCCTTGCCGAGCTTCACGATGCGCGCGGTGGCGAAATTCACACCGTTGCCGATCATCTGGCCGTTGATCAGGCGCTTCCTGCGGTTCTCGACATGGTCGAGCACGTTGGCGACCTTGGCCAGCGTCGACGTGATCTCGGGCGTGATCTCGTGGCCGGTGAAGCCGCCGGGGAATTCCTCGGCGATGAAGCCCGTCGACAGCGCACCCGACTGCCAGCGCGGGTTCTCCATGATGGCGGACAGGAAGGGAATGTTGTGCTGGATGCCGTCGATGTGGAAAGCGTCCAGCGCCTCCGCCATCTTGCCGATGGCGGCGGAGCGGGTCGGTGCATGGGTGCAGAGCTTGGCGATCATCGGATCGTAGTAGATCGAGATCTCCCCACCCTCGAAGACGCCGGTGTCGTTGCGCACGGTGATGCCATCGGCCATCTGCTCCGCCGGCGGACGATATTTCACCAGGCGGCCGGTAGACGGCAGGAAGTTGCGATAGGGATCTTCCGCATAGATGCGGCTTTCGACGGCCCAGCCCTTGAGCGTCACGTCCGACTGCCTGATCTTGAGCTCCTCGCCGGCGGCGACGCGGATCATCTGCTCGACGAGGTCGATGCCGGTGATGAGCTCCGTGACGGGGTGTTCGACCTGCAGGCGCGTGTTCATCTCGAGGAAGAAGAAGGAGCGATCCTGGCCTGCCACGAATTCCACCGTGCCGGCGCTGTCGTAGTTCACGGCCTTGGCGAGGGCCACGGCCTGCTCGCCCATGGCCTTGCGCGTCTTCTCGTCGAGGAGCGGTGACGGGGCTTCCTCGATGACCTTCTGGTTCCTTCGTTGGATCGAGCATTCGCGCTCGCCCAGATAGATCACGTTGCCGTGCTTGTCGCCCAGCACCTGGATCTCGATGTGGCGCGGGTTGACGATGAACTTCTCGATGAAGACGCGATCATCGCCGAAGGAGGACTTGGCCTCGGACTTGGCACGGGTGAAGCCTTCCTTCACCTCGCTCTCGGAATAGGCGATGCGCATGCCCTTGCCGCCGCCGCCGGCGGAGGCCTTGATCATGACGGGGTAGCCGATCTCGCCGGCGATCTTCACCGCCTCGTCGGCATCCTCGATGATGCCCATGTAACCGGGGACGGTCGACACCTTGGCGGCCGCGGCCGCCTTCTTGGATTCGATCTTGTCGCCCATCGCGTCGATGGCGCCGGGGTTGGGGCCGATGAAAGTGATTCCGGCAGCAGCCAGCGCCTTAGGGAAAGCGGAACGTTCCGAGAGGAAGCCGTAGCCCGGGTGGACGGCCTCTGCGCCGGTCTTCTGGCAGGCCTCGACGATCTTCTCGATCAGCAGATAGGACTGGGCCGCGGCGGGCGGGCCGATATGGACCTTCTCGTCCGCCATTTCCACATGCAGCGCGCGCGCGTCGGCGTCCGAATAGACGGCCACCGTGCTGATTCCCATGCGGCGGGCGGTCTTGATGACGCGACAG
Source organism: uncultured Aestuariivirga sp. (assembly GCA_964474665.1). Taxonomy (GTDB): domain Bacteria; phylum Pseudomonadota; class Alphaproteobacteria; order Rhizobiales; family Aestuariivirgaceae; genus Aestuariivirga. The sequence continues at coordinate 37,661 of CAYYTH010000016.1, read as the reverse complement.
GCGATTTCGCCACGGTTGGCGATGAGGATCTTCTTGAACATGACACCCCGAATTGGCTTTTCGGGACAAGGTTCTAGACCGGACGGGAAGGCCCGGCAATCACACCAAAGGCGAGGGCCCCGCCGGAATTTTCCCCCACTTTTTCCGTGACATGCGATATAGCGCCACCATGAGCGAGCCAAATGACCTGATTTACGGGGTCCACCCCGTCGCCGAGGCGCTGAAGAACCCGAAGCGCAAGATCTATTCCCTCAAGGCCTCCAAGAACGCCGCCGACAGGCTGGCAGCCGAGATCGCGGCGCGCGGGATCACGCCCGAGATCGTGCACCCGCGCGACCTCGACAAGCGGTTGGGAGCCGATGCCGTGCACCAGGGCCTGCTGATGGAGGCCAAGGCGCTGGACCAGCCGCGCCTCGATCAGATCGAAAAGTCGGGGATCGTGGTGCTGCTCGACCAGGTGACCGACCCCCACAATGTGGGCGCCATCATCCGCACCTGCGCGGCCTTCAACGTGACCGCCCTCGTTGCCACGGCACGCCACAGCCCGGAGGCCTCCGCCGTGCTGTTCAAGTCGGCGTCTGGCGCTTACGAGCATGTACCCTTCGTGAAGGTCACCAACCTCGCCCGCGCCATGGCGGAGATGAAGGACTATGGCTTCCGGATCCTCGGGCTCGACAGCGACGCGCCCGAGGACATCGCGGCGGTGGACCGCTCGCCGCCGGTGGCCATCGTGCTCGGGGCCGAAGGCAAGGGCCTGCGCCAGCTGACGCGTGAGAGCTGCGACCACCTGGTGCGGCTCGACATGAACGGCCCCATCCGCAGCCTCAACGTCTCCAACGCCTGCGCAGTGACGCTTTACGCGCTGACGCGGTAGATGCGGTGGCGCCGGTCGCGCCACGCTGAACTCTCCCCTCTTCAAGAAACCCGGAAACAACAATGGACAGCAAGCAGGTTGGTATCGGCGCATTCGGGGCTTTGTCGATCGGTGTCGGCGGCATCGTCGGCGGCGGCTTCTTCGCCACCTTCGGCATCACCGCGGCCGGTGCCGCGGGCGGAACGCCGATCGCCTTCCTCATCGGCGGCGCCATCGCCCTGCTCACGGCCTATTCCTATATCGGTCTCACGCTGGCCTATCCGGGCCCGGGCGGAACGGTGTCCTTCATCACGCGCGCCTTCGGCGACGGGTTGTTTTCCGCCACGGTCAACGTACTGCTGATCCTCAGCTACGTCGCGATCCTCGCCGTCTACGCCTATGCCCTTGCGGGCTACACCGAGAGCTACCTGCCCGAGGCGCTGCGCTGGACCGGAACGCATGCCCTGTCGTCCACGGCGCTGGTCATCCTGGCCCTCGTCAACTTCGTGGGCCCGGGCCTTGTCCAGAAGTCGGAGAGCTTCTTCAACATCGGCAAGCTCGCGGTTCTCGGCGTCTTCATCATCGGCGGCCTCCTGCTGCCCGGCCTCGACTGGAGCCGCCTCGAACCCGCCGCCTGGGCCAGCCCCATGGCCATCGTCTCCGCCGGCATGATGGGCTTCCTCGCCTATGAAGGCTTCGAGCTCATCGCCAACGCTTCCGACCGGATTGCCGATCCCAAGCGCGTTCTGCCGATTGCGTTCATCGGCTCCGTGCTGATCGCGATCATCATCTACGCCCTCGCCTTCATCGTCGGCCTCGGGCATCTGCCGCTGGACCAGCTGCTGGTTGCCAAAGACTTCGCCATCTCGGAAGCGGCCGGAAGCTTCCTCGGCAAATGGGGCTTCGCCCTGATGGCGATCGGCGCCGTGCTGGCTTCGGCCTCCGCAATCACGGCGGATTACTTCGGCGCCTCGCGCCTGCCGCCGGAGCTCTCCACCTTCAACAGGCTGCCCTCGGCCTTCCACCGCAGCCTGAACCAGCGCCGTACGCGGAGCCTTGTCATCATCGGCGTGCTCGCCCTGCTGGGTGTCAACTTCGTGTCGATCGAGGCGTTGTCATCGGCGACCAGCGGCGGCTTCCTGATGGTCTATGCCGCGGTGAACGTCGCCGCCTGGCGGCTTGCTCCCCAGACCGGCGCCATCCGCATCGTTCCCGGCTGTGCCGCGCTGCTGTGCATCGTGGCGCTGGCGATCACGCTGTGGCAGTTCCTGACGACGCCAGGCAGCGCGCTGCAGGCGGTGGCGATCGGCGGGATCGTGGTGGTGGCACTGGCGATCGAGGGCCTTTCGCGCATCATCGAAGCGCGCGCGCGACGCCACCACCCGCAGAGCTAGCGGACGTAGAAGCCGGCGATGAAGACAAGGTCCTTGTGCAGGACGGCCCAGGACCTCTTGTTGCCGAGCCTGCCCGTCGAAGGGTCCGGCCATTCATAGTCGAACCAGCCGCCGGCCTCCGTCGCATCCTGGCTCATGATCACGCCGAACTTCTTGCCGGTCGGGTCGGCAATCTTGTCGAGCGGCGTGCCTACCAGCTTCGGATCGGCGGCATGGGCCAGCACCTTGCCATCCGTCCCCCGCGACTGGACGACGATGTAGATGTCGCCATCCTCGAAGCCACCCGCCTTGCCCTCGTCGAAGACGCGGAAGGCGGCCTCGCCCTTCTCGTCGTAAAGGGCAATGGCCTTGGCCACCATCGCCTTGGCCTCATCCTCGGGCCCGGCCAGCGCCGGTGCCGAAACACCTGCCCCGAGAACCATGGCGGCGCTCCATACCAGCACGTTCCTGCGGTTCAGTCCCATCACCCAGTTCTCCCTTGCTGTCCGGATGCCTGAAACTAGCATGGCGGCCTGGGTCCGGGCACTCCGTAGAAGCCCGGACTGCGGGCGCGGCCTCTTGCCTGTTGCAAGAAGGCCCCAAAGCGTTCTAACCACGGGGACAGCGCCGGATTAGCTCAGCGGTAGAGCAGCGGTTTTGTAAACCGAAGGTCGGGGGTTCAATCCCCTCATCCGGCACCACTCCCCCCCTCGTCAGTGCAGGTCGTGCCCGGTGATCGCGATCCTTGCGTCGACACCGAAGGTGACGACCGAGCACAGCAGGAAGAAGGCGGCGGTGGCGAACAGGATTGCGGCCAGCCACACGTGGTGAAGATCAAGCAAGGCCGCGCCGAAGGCCGCGGTGATCAGCACCAGCACAGACAGGCCGCTCATCAACCCGAAGAGGATCGCGACATTGAGAATGACGGCGCGGCGTTCCAGCCGCGCGATCACGGCGGAACGGTTCTCGCCTGACATCGCGCCGTCATTCGCCGAGCTAAGCTCCCGCACGCGCGCCACCACCGCCATCAGCCGGTCGCTCAGCAGCGACACGAAGCCCGCCACGACAGCCAGCAGGAATGCTGGCGCGAGGACGTGGGAGATCAATTGCGAGAGATGTTCGACGGAACCCGGTTCGATGGTCATGCCAATCCCGTTGCGGCTGCGCGAGACACAAGCAATAGCGTGCGCCGGTCACCCGGCGCAAGCTTCAGAGCCCCAGATCGTCCAACCCCACCGAGCGGGCCCCTGCCATGGCGGCCGCCGCCGCGTCGGAGCCGCCCTGCGCCTCGGATGTCCATTCCGAGAAATCGACCGCCGCACTGGCGGCAACACCCCCCTTGGCGCCGAACCACGTGCCCGTGGTGCGGGCGGGCAGGCCGTTGCCCCGGTTGATCCACACCTCGCCGGTGAAACTGCCGCCCATGACCGAGACGAGCGTGGTCTGCTCCGCCTGGCCGGGCGCGCCCTCGGCGATGGGCGTCACCGAATTGACGCCGCCGAAGAAGTCCTTGCCGGCGTCGTCGCCCAGAAGACCGAGGAAGGGAATGAACAGGCCGGGAACCGCAAAGGCCCAGCCGTTTTCCGGGGCAAGCTTCAACACCGTCTTGGCGGCAAGCGACAGGCGGAACAGCGTCGCCTCGCCGCCGCTGACGAGCAGCTGAACATCCGGCTCCCCGCCATCGCCGAACACGGCGAAGATGCTGTCGGGCCGCTTCATCACGACGCTCGCACGGCTGCCGAGTGTCCGCAGCCTGTCCTGCGCCACGGAGGCGCCGAAGCTGGACTGCGCTGTGAAGGACAGTGAACGGGCGGCCTGCAGTGCGGCCACCATGTCTGCCACGGCACCTGCGCCATCTGGCGCTGCCGCCTGCGCCCGCGCCGCACCGAGGAACATGGTGGCCCCAAGACCGGCTGCTGCAGCACCGAAGGCCCGACGGTTGAGCGCGCGCGAAATGGTCATTGGAATTCTCCCTCACATAGATTGGCCCAGACTAGCCCAGCCCGCAGGCCTCCGTCATGGGTGTTTTCGCCCGCTTCGGGCATTAATTCCAGGACGCCCGAAGCGGCGTCCCGGAGGCTCGAGACCCGAGCAGCCGGCGGGACGGCGCCTCGGCACATCCGGGCAGGAAAACGCATCACGACGTGATGCATGCTCCCCACCGGGCCGGACGTCCCTTCGTCAGCGCGCCGCGATCTGGCCCGCGACGTGCTCGGCATCGACCCAGACCCCCCAGATGAAGGCCGAGGCCCGGCGGGACAGCCATGGCAGCCCGAGGAAATAGAGGCCCGGCGCCTTGGTCGAGACGCCGCGTTGATGCGCCGGACGGCCCTTCTCGTCGAAGACATCGAACTTGATCCAGCCGAAGTCCAGCGCATAGCCGGTGGCCCAGATGATTGAGGTGATGCCGGCCTCCTTCAGGTCGAGCGACAGGATGGGTTTCAGCGCGCAGTCCGGCATGGCGGAGAGCTTGCGGGCCTCGGGCTCGGGCGGGAAGTCGAGATCGTTCGCCGCGATATGGGCATCCGCCTCGTCGAGGACCGAGAGGTAATTGGCATCGCCGCGTTCGATGTTGGCCTTGAGGTCCGCCGCGAAGCTCATGCGGCCATCGGCAAAGCCATCGGTGCGGCCGACGAGGGTGATGCCGCGATGGGCGAGCTCGCGGAAATCCACCGTATGCCCGCCATGGGCACCACTCACCGCGATGGTCACATGCTCCATGCCGGGTGCGATGGTCTTGGCGTTCCACTTGCCGAGCGCGCCGAGCCACCACACGAAGTCCTTGCCGCGATAGGCCCGCGGCGGCCGGTCATGGGGGCCCACCGAGAGATAGACCTTGCGGCCCGCGCGCTGCAACTCATCCGCGATCTGCGCGCCTGAGGAACCCGCACCAACGACCAGCACGGCACCCGGGGGAAGTTGCTGGGGATTGCGATAATCCGCCGAATGGATCGGCAGGATGCCTTCCGAGTCCGGCACCATCACCGGACGCAGCGGCTTCTGGAACGGGCCGGTGGCCGCAATCACGTTCTTCGCCTCGATCACCCCTTGCGAGGTTTCAGCACGGAAAAGGCCATCGGCATTGCGATGGAGCGCCGTCACCTCAACGCCCGTGCGGATGGGCGAATTGTTCTGCTTGGCGTAGTCCTCGAGATACTGCACGATCTCGTCACGCGTGGCGAAGGCATCGCCATGGCACTTGAATTCAAGATCAGGAAAGCGGTCATGCCAGGCCGGGCCGTTGGCGACGAGCGAGTCCCAGCGCTCCGCCCGCCAGCGCTCGGCAATGCGCCTCCGTTCGATCAGGAGATGCTCGCGGCCCAGCTTGCCCAAATGCCGGCTCGCCGCCAGCCCCGCCTGCCCGCCCCCGATGATGAGGGTTTCGACCTTCTCGACCGCCATGACGCCGTCCTTCCAAATCACAATGCCGGATCGGTTCTACTGGAGACGACGGAGCAGGCGTAAGGCCTTTTCGCCGCATGGGTCCATGCCGAACGAGGCCGTTATCCGCCCTTCGGGCACCTTCTCCCACGCATTGCGCGGGAGAACGACTCGGCGGGGGAGATGGCTGCCGCCTGAACCGATTTCGACCCGATTGCCCGCTTTTCTTCTGCTCGATCCCTTCGCAGTTGCACAAAACGCCGCCTTCCAAAAACAATACTTATTGACACCTACAAGCTCAAAAGTATCTTATTCTGAATTCCAGCAGTCAGGAGACCGGCATGCCGGCAGATCACCTTGCGGGCGGCGAGCGCCGTATCGGTGCCACCACCGGACTTGCGGCCGACCTCGCCTGCCGCCGTGAGACGGAAGGCCGGCCGATCCGCATCGGCCTGATCGGCTCGGACGAGATGGTTACCGCCATCGAAACACAGTGCCGGCAGATGACCGGCATCACGGTCGCCGCCATCGCCAATGCGACGTGCCTCGATGTGGCGCTGGTCGTGCCCTCGACGGAAGTCTGCGCCGTGGTCAAGAAGGACCTGAGCCGCGGCGAGCGGCTCGATGCCATCGGCGGGTGCACCTCCCGCGGCCCGATCATGACCATGGATGACGTAGCGCGACCTCCCCATCCCCTGCGGTCGCCTCGAACCGGCAAGGTCACGACGCTCATCCGCAAGGGCGCGTTCCTCACCTACGACAACCGCGCGGTGGATGGCTCTGCCCGCATCGTGGCGCTGCGCCAGCGCCAGGCCGCCATGCTGAAAGGTCACTGACATGAACGCCGTTGGCAAGATCAAGCCGAATGCCCGGCCCTTCTACCAGAAATACGCGCCCGACCAGCTGAAGGAAGCGCTGCGCAGGATGTATCTCATCCGCCGCTTCGAGGAAGGCGCGGAGGAAGCCTACATGCGCGGGCTGATCCACGGCACCATGCATCTCTCGATCGGCCAGGAGGCTTCCGCCGTCGGGTCCACCATGGCACTGCGCAACACCGACTACATCACATCCACCCATCGCGGCCACGGCCACTGCATCGGAAAGGGGGCGGATCCCAAGCTGATGTTCGCCGAGTTCTTCGGCAAGGAGGAAGGCTATTGCCGCGGCCGCGGCGGCTCGATGCACATTGCCGACGTGGCGACCGGCAATCTCGGCGCCAATGGCATCGTGGGCGGCGGATTGCCCATCGCGGTCGGTGCCGCACTGGCCATCAAGAAACAGAAGCGCGACGACGTGGCCATGTGCTTCTTTGGCGATGGCGCCTCCAACGAGGGCGCCTTCCACGAGGCGCTCAACATGGCGGCGATCTGGAAGCTGCCGGTGGTCTTCGTCTGCGAGAACAACAAATACGGCATGTCGGTATCGACCGAGCGCTCAATGGCCGTGGCCAATGTCGCCGACCGTGCGGCGGCCTATGGCATGCCGGGCGTCATCGCCGACGGCAATTCGATCGCGGACGTCGAGGAGGCCATCGCCGAGGCGATTGCACGGGCGCGGCGTGGCGAAGGCCCGAGCCTTGTCGAATGCAAGACATATCGCACCCGTGGCCACTCCCGCTCCGACCGCAACCGCTACCGCAGCAAGGAAGAGATCGAGGAATGGAAGGCGCGTGACCCGATCCCGCATTTCGAGTCCGAGCTCATGGCGCATGGCATCGCGACCGAGGCCGAATTGAACGCCATCCGCGAGGCGGCCGAAGCCGAGATCGCCGCGGGCATTGAATTCGCCCGCCTCGGCACCGATCCCAATCCCTCCGAAGTGACCCGCGACGTCTATTCCAACGAGGCGGCGTGATGCGCGAGCTCACTTACGCGCAGGCGATCCAGGAGGCGCTGGCGCAGGCGATGGATGCCGACCCCGCCGTGTTCCTCATGGGCGAGGACATCGGCGTCTATGGCGGCGCCTTCCAGGTGACGGGCGACCTGGTGCACCGCTATGGCGAAGACCGTGTGATGGACGCGCCGATCTCCGAACTGGGCCAGGCGGGTGTCGCGGTGGGCGCGGCACTCGCCGGCTGCAAGCCGGTGCTGGAATTCCAGTTCTCCGACTTCGCCACGCTCGCCATGGAGCAGATCGTCAACCAGGCGGCCAAGCTGCGCTTTATGCTGGGCGGCAAGGTGAACGTGCCGCTCGTCATGCGCTTTCCCGCCGGCTCCGGCACGGGTGCCGCCGCGCAGCATTCGCAATCGCTCGACGCCTGGCTGGCGCATGTGCCCGGCCTCAAGGTGGTGCAGCCCTCGACCCCCGCCGATGCGAAGGGCATGCTGCTCGCCGCGATCGACGACCCGGACCCCGTCATGGTCTTCGAGCACAAGCTGCTCTACAAGATGAAGGGCGAAGTTCCGGAAGAGCCCTACCGCATCCCCATCGGCGAGGCGCACATCGCGCGTGAAGGCCGTGACGTGACGGTCGTCGCCACCTCCATCATGGTGCACAAGTCGCTCGAAGCTGCCGAGACGCTCGCTGCCGAGGGCATCGCTGTCGAGGTTATCGACCTGCGCACGCTGCGCCCCATCGACACTGCCACCATCATCGAGAGCGTCAAGAAGACCTCACGCCTCGCCTGCGTCTATGAGGGTGTGAAGACGCTGGGCATCGGCGCAGAGATCAGCGCCCGCATCGCCGAGAGCGAGGCCTTCGACTATCTCGACGCGCCGATCCTGCGGCTGGGCGGGGCGGAGTCGCCCATCCCCTACAATCCCGAACTCGAGAAGGCCGCGGTGCCGCAGGTGCCCGGCATCATCGAGGGTCTGCGCAACCTCGTTCGCGGGCGCATGTAAGATGGCTGTCGAAGTCATCCTCCCGCGCGTCGACATGGACATGGCGACGGGCAAGATCTCGAAGTGGCACCACAAGGAGGGCGACAGGGTCGCCAAGGGCGCGGCGCTGTTCGAGATCGAGACCGACAAGGCGGCGATGGAGATCGATGCTCCGGCCGATGGCATCCTGCGCAACATCGTGGTGAGCGAGGGAGCGAGTGCGCCGGTCGGCTCCGCAGTCGCGTGGATCTATGCCGAGGACGAGGCGGTGAGGGCGCCCGTCGCGACTGCGCCGATCGTCCAGACGGCCGCACCAACTGCCGCATCAACGGCCTCTCCCGTGCTGACAGCCGTTGCTCCCGCCATTGCCGGCGAAGCCCCGCGGGCCACCCCACTCGCCCGCCGCCTCGCCCGGCAGGCGGGCCTTGCGCTCGCCGCCATTGCCGGCAGCGGCCCGCGTGGCCGCATCCTCGCGGCCGACGTGCGCAACGCCTCGGAGGCGAAGCCCGCGGCGGCCCCTGCCCCCGTTGCTGGCATCTCCGGCGACAGTGTGCAGAAGCTCTACGCCCCCGGCAGCTTCGATGTCCTGCCGGTTGACGGCATGCGCCGCACCATCGCGGCGCGCCTTACCGAGTCGAAGCAGACCGTCCCGCACTTCTACCTCACCGTCACCTGCACGCTGACCACGCTGCTGGCGACGCGCGAGCGCCTCAATGCGTCTGCGCCCCAAGGGGCAGATGGCAAGCCGCTATGGAAGTTGTCGATCAACGACTTCATCATCAAGGCCATGGGCATTGCCCTGCAGAAAGTGCCCGCCGCCAATGTCACCTGGGCGGGGGACTCGATCCTGCAGCATCGATCCTCCGACGTGGGCGTTGCAGTCGCCGTCGAAGGCGGGCTCTTCACCCCCGTCATCCGCGCTGTCGAGACAAAGACCCTCACCGCCATCTCGGCCGAGATGAAGGAACTCGCCGCCAAGGCACGGGCGCGGAAACTCGTGCCCTCCGAATACCAGGGCGGCACCACGGCCATTTCCAACCTCGGCATGTATGGGATCGAGCAGTTCACCGCCATCATCAACCCGCCGCAGGCGACGATCCTCGCGGTGGGCTCCGCCGTCGAGCGGTTCGTGCCGGTTAAGGGCCAGCCGGTGCTGGCCAGCCAGATGAGCTGCACCCTCTCCTGCGACCACCGGGCGGTGGATGGCGCGGTTGGTGCCGAGTTGCTGAGCACCTTCCGGAGCCTTATTGAAGAACCGCTGCTGATGCTGGCCTGACGTCACGACGGGAGGAAACCGGTGCCGCGCTACGACTATGTCTCAATGGGCTTCTACACCTATGATTGCCTCGGCTGGCCCTTTACCGAAGTGCCCCCCGGCGGCGGCACGGTGTTCATCGACGAGCTGACATTGGCCGTTTCCGGTGCCGGCGGCACCGCCGCCATCGCCGCCGCCAAGATAGGCCTCACCACGCTCGCCGTCGCCGGTATCGGCGAGGACCTGATGGGCGACTGGGTACTGCAGCGCTTGGCCCATTTCGGCGTCGACACCTGGGGGGTGCAGCACAAACCGGGCTGGAAGACCTCTTCCTCCATCGTCACGACGCGCGCCGACGGATCGCGTCCCGCGCTCCACATGAAGGGCGCGACGTCGGATTTCTTCGTCAGCGATGACATGATCCCCCGCGTCACCGACACCAAGGTCTTCCACGCGGGCGGCGTGGGGCTGATGGACGCCATGGACAAGGGCCAGACGGCGGTGGTGATGAAGGCGGCACAAGCCAATGGCGCCACCACCACGGTGGACGTCTTCGCCGGAAGCCCCAAGGACTTGCCCACCATCGCGCAGGTGCTGCCCTATACCGACTATTTCATGCCCTCGATCGAGGAGGCCCAGGCACTCTGCGGCCGCAGCGACCATGGTGACACGGCGAAATTCTTCCTCGACATGGGTGTCCACGCTTGCGTGCTGACACTCGGTGGCGACGGGGCGTATTATCATGACCGCAACGGCGTGAAATTCCGCGTGCCAGCCTACGACATCATCGTGAAATGCACATGCGGCTGCGGCGACGCCTTCGACGCGGGCTTCGCGGTGGCGCTGGTGCATGGCTTCGACATGGAAACGGCCGTGCGCTTTGCACAGGCGACCTCGGCGCTCAACGCCACGGGACTTGGCTCACAAGCAGGCGTCAGGGATTTCCAGCACACGCTGGCCTTCATGAACGAGACGCGGACGAAGCGGTGAGTCTTGCTTGCAGCTTCGGGTCGTCTCCCGCTGTTTCAGCTGAAGATGGTCGGATCGTCCTCTTCGGTCCCGAGCTGTCCATGCTTGCAATGGAGCGAAGGCTTCTCTACTCCGGCAGGGCATTCAACCAACCGACCACGTTCAATGGGACAACATGACCGTTTCTTCACCCCCCGACCGGCTGAGCGCTGATCCATCAAGCAAGTTCCACGACCCCAAAGAGCTTGCCCGCGGAATACACGTGTTTCTCGACGGCAAGGAATACTTCGACGTCGAAGAATACTGCACGTCCGAGGGCTGGGTCCGTCTTCCGGCTGGCAAGGCGCGAACGCGCACCGGCCGTCCCGTCACAATCACCAAACGCGGTACCGTGACGGTTCGCTACGAAACCCTCTGAGCGACACGACCAGGGCATCAGGCGGTCTGCAACATAAGTGCGCGCTTGCCGGAATTGGTATCCTCGGCCACAATGAGAGATCGCAAAAGGCACGTGGTCCCAGCATGTTGGAGAAGACCCAGTCCCGCAAGAGCCGTCCGCTGTCACCCGAACGGGGCGCGGGCCGCATTGCGCGCAACCGCATGCGCATCGCCTGGATGTATTACGTCGAGGGGCTCACCCAGAACGAGATCGCCGACCGCCTCGGCATCGGCCGCGTCACTGTGGTGCGCAACATCAACGAGGCGATCAAGCAGCGCGAGGTGAAGATCTGGATCGAGGGCGAGGTGTCGGAGTGCTTCGAACTCGAGGGCGCGCTCAAGAAGGCCTTCGGCTTCAAGGATGCCGTCGTGGTGCCCGAACCGGTCAATGCCGAGAACATCCGCAAGTCCATCGGCGTCGCCGCCGGCATGTATCTCTCCGACACGCTCGAGGATGACATGACGGTGGGCGTGGGCTGGGGCGCCACGCTCTATGAGTCGCTCGCCACGCTGGCGCCGCGCGACCTCGAGAACATGCAGGTCATCTCGCTGCTGGGCGGCATCGTCGAGGCGCGCAAGTTCAACCCGGCCGAGTTCGCCTGGCAGTTTGCCCGCATCATGGGGGCGGACTGCTACCTGTTCCAGGCTCCCGCCGTGGTCGACTCCCCCGAGACCCGCGAGGCGCTGATCGAGCGCTGCGGGCTGCGCGACATCTTCCGCCGGGCCGAAAGGCTCGATATCGCAATCCTCAGCGTCGGCACCATGGCGCCCTCCTCCACCGCCTTCCGCTTCAACCTCATCAGCGACGAGGAGCGCGCCGAACTGCTGAAGCTCGGCGCGGTGGGTGACATGCTGTTCAACTTCTATGACCGGGACGGAAGGCTCGTGGACCACCCGGTCAATCGCCGCATCATGTCGCTGCCGCTGGAGCAGCTGAGAAGCGTGCCGACACGTGTGCTGGCCTCCGGCGGCAACGACAAGGTGGACTGCCTGCTGGGCGCCATCCGCCTCGCCGATGCCAATGTACTGATCACCAACGAGGCGACGGCGCGCGAGCTGCTGCTGCGGAAGGCCTAGACTCCGCGCGCCTTCATCAAGCCCTGCGCCGCGCTGCGCAGCTTCCAGCCGAAGGCCAGCAGGACGAGGCCGACCAGCACCGCGGTGCCGGCAATCACCCAGATGATGCTGATGGCGGCGGTCGCCGGGTAGAACACGATCAGCAGGCCCAGGGCCGCGCCCGCGAGGCCGGCGAGCGCCAGCAACCCCGGCTGCTCGATGTCCTTCCACATGACCAGCGCGCCGATGAGCTGCAGGAGGCCCGCCGCGATATTCCAGAAGCCGATGAGCAGGACCACGTAGGTGGTGGCGAAGCCCGGCGCCAGCAGGCAGACGAGGCCCGCCACGATGCCGACGATGGCAGCGAGCAGGCTGGTGACCGAGGTACCATTGTCCTTGCCCCGGAACACGCCCCACAGGCCGAGGAGCCCGTCCACAAGGGCATAGATGCCGAACAGCGTCACCACCACCGCGAGCGTCACGCCCGGATAGACGAAGGCGAGGATGCCGAAGATGAGGCTCGCCAGCCCGCGCAGCAGGATCGTGCGCCACATTGCCGTAAAGAATTCACGCATCGCCATTTCTGATCTCCCCCAGTTTGGCTAGACTGATGGCACCCTAGCACACTCCCATTGAGTCTGGAGAGCTGATTGGACACGCAGACCCACACCAAGTACGAGCAGCTGATCGCGCGCACCCGATCGATGCCGGCGACGCCGACGGTGGTCGTGCACCCCTGCGACGAGACCTCGCTGATGGGCGCCGTGGAGGCCGCGGAGCTCGGCATCATCAGCCCCGTCCTGGTGGGGCCCCGCCGCCGCATCGAGGCCGTGGCGGAGAAGACCGGCGCCGACATCGCCCGGTACAGGCTGGTCGACGTCCCTCACAGCCATGCCGCGGCGGCGCGCGGGGTGGAACTGATCCGTGCCGGAGAAGGCGCGCTTCTGATGAAGGGGAGCCTGCACACCGACGAGCTGATGCACGAGGTGACCGCCTCGGCGACAGGCCTGCGCACCGGGCGGCGCATCAGCCACGTCTTCGTCATGGACGTGCCGACCTATCCCGAGCCCCTCTTCATCACCGATGCCGCGATCAACATCTTTCCCGACCTCGATACCAAGGCGGACATCGTCCAGAATGCCATCGACCTTCATGTCCAGATCGGGCTCGGCATGCCGCGCGTCGCCATCCTCTCGGCGGTGGAGACGGTAACGACCAAGATCCCGTCCACCATCGAGGCGGCCGCCCTGTGCAAGATGGCCGAGCGCGGCCAGATCACCGGCGGATTCGTCGACGGCCCCCTTGCCTTCGACAACGCCATCGACCCCGCCGCGGCGCGCATCAAGAACATTCACGGCGAGGTGGCGGGGCGCGCCCAGATCCTGGTGGTGCCGGACCTCGAGGCCGGCAACATGCTGGCCAAGAACCTCACCTTCCTGGCCAATGCCGATGCGGCGGGGATCGTGGTGGGCGCCCGGGTGCCGGTCGTGCTCACCTCGCGGGCGGATTCGGTGCGCTCGCGGCTGGCCTCCTGTGCCATTGCCGCACTTTATGCCCAGTCGCGCCCGGCCATTCCGGGGGCTTAGTGCGGCCCAGCGCAGGCGGCGCTTTTGGGCTTGACAGATCGGCCTCCCCGGTTCATTTCGGCCACGTGGCGCGGACTCCCGCTCCATTCTCAAACAGGAACCCGAAACCCAATGCCAAGCGACCATAGTCGATCGACCATGCCGTTACTGGCGCGCGCCGGGTTCTGAGTTCGTCTCGGTTCACCTGCCCGCCGCCGGTAACGGCTGGTCGGTAAGAGGTGAACCCAATGATCTTCAAGTCTCTCTTCACGTTCCGCAAGGCTGCCGTACAGGGCGGCCAAAAAGACGATGCCGGGATGATCGTCGTCCTGATGATGGCGCTCGTCTTCGTACCCATCGTCGTGGCCCATGCCTCGATGATGCTGCCGGATGCGCCCGCAACCCGGATCGCCGGCGCCTTCAGCGCCCTGCTCAAGACCTTCTGACAGCGAAGCCCCGCGCTCCGGCGCGGGGCCTTCTACTTGGCCTGCAACCCTTCGATGTAGTCGATGAGGTTGTCGACACGCCGCTGGACGGAGGCCTCGTCGCCCTCGGCCCCGCCCAGTTCCTGGGCCGACTCCGCCTTGAACCAGACACCCCACACCGGCATCTCCCGATCGCCATGACCAGGGACCGGGTCGCGCCCGTCGATCATGCGCGCCAGCCTGTCGCGCGGGAACGCGCCGTGGCGCGCCGTCAGGCTCGTCAAGTCCGGCGGCTTCACGGCCAGCGTGAAGGCCTTGGGGCCGTTCCCCCTTGCGTCTTCGCCATGGCAGCTCGCGCAATACATGTTGAAGTCATGCTCGCCCGAGACCCCGGCATTGGGGTCAACATCCTCCTGGGCACGAAGGGACGCAGCCGAGAAGATCAGAATGGCAGCAGCGAGAAAGGCGGACATGCTCCGCATGGCGGTTACCTCATGAATCACGCTCGTTCCCCAGAAGACCTTAGCGCGCTCTCTGAGTGCCGTCATCCCGGCAGAGACCGGGCGGACCACCTTACCGGCTGAGGTGCCCAAAGCCGGACCCAGCCCTTTCCCGGGGTGACACCCCGGAGGGGACATCCTATCCCTGGGCGGGCTTCAGCTGCACGCTTTCCCCGCAGCCGCAGGCCGAGACCTGGTTGGGGTTGTTGAACACGAAGCCCGATTTAAGCGTCGAAGTCTGATAGTCCATTTGCGTGCCGAGCAGGAACATCATGGCCTTGGCGTCGATCAGAACCTTGACGCCCTTGTCCTCGACCACCTCGTCGAAGGGCTTCTGGTCCTCGGCCCATTCCATCGTGTATTCCATGCCCGCGCAGCCGCCATTCTTGACGCCGATGCGAAGGCCCACCACGGGCTTGTCCGACTTGGCCATGATTTCGCGCACGCGGTCGGCGGCGGCGTCGGTCAGCGTCATCACCTGCGGCAGTGGCCTTGATGCGGATGCCATGGCGTCCTCCTTACCACATGTTCATGGCGACGCGGGCCTCATCCGACATGCGGCTGTGGTCCCACGGCGGGTCGAAGACGATCGTGGCCTTGCAGCTCTGCACGCCCTGAACGGCGGAGACGGCGTTCTCCACCCAGCCCGGCATGTCGCCCGCCACCGGGCAGCCCGGCGCCGTCAGCGTCATCTCGATCGCCACGTTGCGGTCGTCATCGATGTCGACCTTGTAGATCAGGCCCAGTTCATAGATGTCGACCGGGATTTCCGGGTCATAGACCGTCTTCAGCGCCGCGACGATGTCGTCCGTCAGGCGCGCCAGCTCATCCGGCGGAATGGCCGAGGGATTGGGTGCATTGTCGGCTTCGGGCTTCGCGTCAGTGGCGGCATCGGTCATCCGAATATCCTCCGGGCAGAGATGAGCGCCTCGGCCAGAACATCAACCTCCTCGAGGGTGTTGTACATGGCGAACGAGGCACGGCAGGTTGCGGTGACACCGAAGCGCTGCAGCAGCGGCTGGGTGCAATGGGTGCCCGCACGGACGGCAACGCCCGCGCGGTCGATGACGGTCGCCACGTCATGGGCATGGGCCCCGTCCATGGTGAAGGACACGATGGCCCCCTTGTTCTTCGCGCGGCCATAGATGCGCAGGCTGTTGATCTCCGAGAGCCGCTCCATCGCCCGATCGCGCAACAGCGCCTCATGGGCGGCGATCTTGTCCAGCCCCACGCCGCGCATGTAGTCGAGCGCCGCGCCAAGCCCGATGGCCTGCACGATCGCGGGTGTTCCCGCCTCGAAGCGGTGCGGCGGGTCGTTGTAGGTCACGTAGTCCGTGCCCACTTCCACGATCATCTCCCCGCCTCCCTGGTAGGGCGGCATCTTCGCAAGCAAGTCCTTCTTGCCGTAGAGCACGCCGATCCCCGTCGGCCCATAGGTCTTGTGACCGGTGAAGACGAAGAAATCCGCGTCGAGCGCCTGCACGTCCACGCCCATGTGCACCGTCGACTGCGAGCCGTCGACGAGAACCGGAATGCCGCGCGCATGCGCCAGCCTGATCACCTCCGCCACCGGCACGATGGTGCCGAGCGCGTTGGACATCTGGGTGATGGCAACGATTTTCGTCTTCGGGCTCAGCAGCTTCTCGAATTCATCGAGCAGGAAGTTGCCGTCATCGTCGATGGGGGCCCACTTCAGCACCGCGCCATTGCGCTCGCGGTGGAAGTTCCAAGGCACGATGTTGGAATGGTGTTCGAGGATCGAGAGCACGATCTCGTCGCCCTCCCCGATCACCATGCCGCCGAAGCTCTGCGCCACGAGGTTGATGGCCTCGGTCGCGTTGCGGGTGAAGATCACCTGCTCCACAGAAGGCGCGTTGATGAAGCGGCGCACGCTTTCACGCGCATCCTCGAAGGCTTGCGTCGCGGCATTGGAAAGATAATGCAGTCCGCGATGCACGTTGGAATAGTCCTCCGTGTAGGCCTTCATGATCGCGTCCAGCACCTGCTTCGGCTTCTGGGCCGAAGCGGCATTGTCCAGATAGACCAGCGGCTTTCCGTAAACCTCGCGGCTGAGGATCGGGAAATCCCTGCGGATGGCCTGGACATCGTAAGCCATCAGCCATTCCTCCGGTGTTCGGTCAGCCAGCGCACCGCGAACTCTTCCAGCGCCGCGCGGATACCGTCATGATGGACGGTATCGAAAGCCTCACCGACGAAGGCGGCGATCAGCAAAGCCTTTGCTTCCGCCTCCGGAATGCCGCGCGACTTCAGGTAGAACACGTGGTCGTGGTTCAGGTCACCCGAGGTGGCGCCATGGCCACAGGCCACGTCATCGGCATAGATCTCGAGCTCGGGCTTGGCGTCGAACTCCGCCGTCTCGGTCAGGAGCAGCGCATGGCTCGACTGCTTGCCATCGGTCTTCTGGGCACCGGGGCGCACGATCACCTTGCCCTGGAAGATGCCGCGCGCGTGGTCATCCATCACGCACTTGAAAAGCTCGCGGCTGGCGCAGTTGGGAACTTCGTGATCCACGATCAGCGCGGAATCCGCATGTTGCTTGCCCGCCAGCAGATAGGCGCCCGAGACCTTGGCATCGGCGAATTCACCGATGAACCGGAAGGTGCCGTTCTGGCGGTTGAGTTTGGCACCCGTGGTGAGCGTGAAGTCGCGGAAGGTGACGTTCTGGCCGACGATCACATGGCAGTGCGCGAGGTGCACCGCATCGTGCGACTCCAGTTCCACCTTCACACGGTCGAGACGCGCATTGTGGCCGATCCTTATCTCCGTCACCGCGTTGGCAAGGTAGCTTCCCTCGCCCAGGTGCGTCTCGATGATGGTGGCCGATGCGTCATCCGCAACCTCGATCACGTTGCGCGTGGCGACGGTGCGCGGTGCCGCATCTGTCGCGATGAAGACGAGTTCCAGCGGCGTATCGACATTGCCTTCGATCCGCAGTCGCGCACCGTCGGTGGCGAAGGCCACGTTCATCAGGTTCACCGGGTCGCTCAGCTCGGCCGTGGACTCGACCCACCCGTTCGCCTGCTTCGACAGCGCCTGGTCATACTCACCGTTGACGAACACCATGCGCGTGGCCGCCACCCCGGCGAACAGCGAGCTCGCCAGAAGGCGCTCCACGTCTGCCTTGTCGGCCGCCACCTTCTGGCGGGGCGGGTATGGCTTGTCGATCAGCTGGCGCAGGTCGGTCCAGCGCCACTCCTCCATGCGCCGGTGCGGCAGCTGGAAGCCCAGCGCCTCTTCGGCCGCGGTGCGTGCAACAGCGGTGCTCATGCTGCATCCTGCGTGAATTCGGCGTACCCCCTCTGCTCGAGCTCAAGGGCGAGGCTCTTGTCACCCGACTTCACGATGCGGCCCTTGGACAGAACATGCACGAAGTCCGGCACGATGTAGTCGAGCAGACGCTGATAGTGCGTGATCACGATCATGCCGCGGTCGGGCGAGCGCAGCGCATTGACGCCTTCCGCCACCACACGCAACGCGTCGATGTCGAGGCCGGAGTCTGTCTCGTCGAGGATGCAGAGCGAGGGCTCCAGCACGGCCATCTGCAGGATCTCGGCGCGCTTCTTCTCGCCGCCCGAAAAGCCCACGTTCACCGGGCGCTTCAACATGTCCTGGCTGACGTTCAGCCGCGCCGCACGCTCCTTCACGAGCCGCATGAAATCAGGGGTCGAAAGTTCCTTTTCGCCCCGCGCCTTGCGCTGCGCGTTGAGCGCCACCTTGAGGAACTGCATGGTGGCGACACCGGGAATCTCGATCGGATACTGGAAAGCCAGGAAAACGCCCTTGGCGGCGCGCTCTTCCGGCGGCATTTCCAGCAGGTCCTCGCCCTTGTAGGTCACGGAGCCTTCCGTCACCTCATAGCCCTCACGGCCCGAGAGCACGTAGGACAGCGTGGACTTGCCGGAACCGTTCGGCCCCATGATGGCATGCACCTCGCCCGGGTTCACCTTGAGTGACAGGCCGCGGATGATCTCGCGGTCCTCGTCTTCGAGCTTCACATGCAGGTTGTCGATGTTGAGAAGGGTCACGGGATCAACTCACGTTTGAAGGTGGAAAATGACAAAGGAGGCTGTGCTGATGAGCATGTTCACCCAACGCTTCCTTCCAGCGAAATGCCGATCAGCTTCTGCGTTTCGGCCATGAATTCCATCGGCAGCTGTTGCAGCACGTCGCGCACGAAACCGTTGACGATCAGCGCCACGGCCTCTTCCTGCGAAAGGCCGCGCGACATGCAGTAGAACATCTGGTCGTCCGAGATCTTGGAGGTCGTCGCCTCGTGCTCGAACTGGGCGGTCGAGGTCTTGGCCTCGATGTAGGGAACCGTATGCGCGCCGCACTTGTCGCCGATCAGCAGCGAGTCGCACTGCGTGAAGTTGCGGGCGTTCAGCGCCTTGCGATGTGCCGAAACGAGGCCCCGGTACGTGTTGTCGGAACGGCCCGCGGCAATGCCCTTGGAGATGATGCGGCTCGAGGTGTTCTTGCCCAGGTGGATCATCTTGGTGCCGGAGTCCACCTGCTGGCGGCCGTTGGAAATGGCGATCGAGTAGAACTCGCCGCGCGATTCCTCGCCGCGCAGGATGCAGCTGGGGTACTTCCACGTAATGGCCGAGCCCGTCTCGACCTGCGTCCAGCTGATCTTGGAGCGGGGGCCACGGCAGTCGCCGCGCTTGGTCACGAAGTTGTAGACGCCGCCCTTGCCCTCGGCGTCGCCGGGATACCAGTTCTGGACGGTCGAATACTTGATCTCGGCATCGTCCAGCGCGATCAGCTCGACCACGGCGGCATGGAGCTGGCTTTCCTCACGCGTCGGCGCGGTGCAGCCCTCGAGATAGGAAACGTAGGAGCCCTTGTCGGCAATGATCAGGGTCCGCTCGAACTGCCCGGTGTTCTTGGCGTTCATGCGGAAATAGGTCGACAGCTCCATCGGGCAGCGCACGCCCGGCGGCACGTAGACGAAGGACCCGTCGGAGAACACTGCCGCATTGAGTGCTGCGTAATAGTTGTCGCCCTGCGGCACGACGGAGAAGAGATATTTCTTCACCAGCTCCGGGTGCTCGCGCAGCGCTTCCGAGATCGAGCAGAAGATCACGCCCGCCTTGGCGAGTTCCGCCTTGAAGGTGGTGACGACCGAGACGGAGTCGAAGACGGCGTCGACCGCCACCTTGCCGGAGGCATATTCGCTGCCCTCCTCGTCGAGCTCGCTCTTCTCGCCCTGCTTCCTGACGCCCGCGAGAATTTCCTGCTCCTTCAGCGGAATGCCGAGCTTGGCATAGGTCTCAAGCAGCTTGGGGTCCACCTCGTCGAGGCTCTTGGGCGCCGCGAGGCTCTTGGGAGCGGCGTAGTAATAGAGGTCCTGGAAGTCGATCTTGGGGTAATCAACCTTGGCCCAGGTCGGCTCCTCCATCTGCAGCCAGCGGCGATAGGCCTCGAGACGGGCCTCCAGCATCCAGGCCGGCTCGTTCTTCTTGTTCGAGATGAAGCGGACGATGTCCTCGTTCAGGCCCCTCGGCGCATATTCGGACTCGATGTCGGTCGTGAAGCCGTACTTGTACTTGTCGACGTCGATGTCCTTGACGAGTGCAATCGTTTCAATATCAGCCATGTTTCCCTCAGGCAGCTGCCCTGGCCTTGTGGCGGTCGCGGATCTTGCGCCACGCGGCGGTGAAGTGTTCGATGTCCTGTTCGGAGGTGTCCCAGCCCAGTGATACGCGGATGGCGGCCTCGGAGATTTCCGGCTTCACCCCCATTGCGGCCAGAACATGCGATTTCGCCACCTTGCCCGACGAGCAGGCGGAGCCGGACGAGACCGCGACGCCTTCAAGGTCGAAAGCCATCAGCAGCGTCTCGGCCTTCATGCCGGGGTAAGCGAAGCAGGTGGTGTTCGGAAGCCGCTCCACGCCGCTGCCGAAAATCACGGCACCGTCCAGTTCTGCCTCCAGCCGGTCACGAAGCTGGCGGACATCCTGCTTCAGGCCGGCGACGGCCCCGAAGCTTGTAATCGTTACCAGGTTCTCGGTGCCCGCCCGCCGGCGCAACTCCTGGCCACCACCATGGAGCAACGGATCGACAACAATTCCATCACGAATGACAACCGCGCCAACACCAACTGCACCACCATTCTTGTGTGCCGAGAGCGTCATGAAATCCAACGGCAGCATTGCAAGGTTCAACGGCAGCTTCCCCAGAACCTGCACCGCGTCGCTATGCACGAGATGCCCCTGGGCAAGCCGCACGACATCCGCCAGAGGCTGCACCACGCCGGTCTCGTTGTTGGCCAGCATGACGCTGACGAGCGCCCTGGGGCCTTTCAGCATCGTCTCCAGTTGGTCGAGGTCGATCACCCCGTTGCCATCGACCGGGATCGCTTCCACGGGCTTGCCCGAAGCCCTTGCGGCCTCCAGCACGGAAGGGTGTTCCACGGCGGAAACGATAATCCTTTCAACGGGCGCCCCCTTCAGCACCATGTTGTTGGCCTCGCTGCCGCCGGAGGTGAACACCACCATGGGCGCGATCACGCCCACGGCGCGGGCCACCTGCGCGCGCGCATCATCCAGCATTTTTCGCGCCGCGCGGCCTTCGCCATGCACCGACGAAGCGTTGCCGGTGCAGTCCATTGCAGCCACCATCGCCGCCTTCGCCTCCGGGCGCAGCGTCGAGGTGGCGTTATGGTCGAGGTAGCTCCTCACGCCGGCTGGCCCTCCGGGTGGCGGTCCTTGGTCTGCTTGATGGTTGCGGCCAGCGCCAAATTCCGTTTCTCGACAACATCTTCGAGGGTGATCGACGACAGGAAGTACATCATCTGGCGGCCGAGGCTCGACCACAGATCATGGGCATTGCAGCGCTCGCCCTTGACGCAGCCCTCGACGGCGTCGCCGTCGCAACGGGTGAATTGCAGTTCCTCGTCGACCGCGGCGATGATCCTGGCCACCGGAATCTCGCTCATCGGTGTGGCCAGGCGATAGCCGCCCCCGGGCCCGCGCGCGCTTTCGACCAGCTTGTGCTTGCGCAGCTTACCGAACAGCTGCTCGAGATATTCCTGTGAGATATCCTGGCGTTCGGCGATTTCGGCAAGGGAAACGGGCGCGCCATCGGAATGGGTGGCGATGTCGATCATCGCCATGACGGCATAGCGGCCCTTGGTGCTCATCTTCATGGCACGAAATCCTTGATTTTGAACCCCTCACCCGTGCTAAAGGCGAGGACTTCAAGACGGAGACCAGCTCCGCCAGTTTCGAACAATTCTAAACAGGGATATAGAAAACCCGAGTACTGGAGTCAATTATTCGGTGGGCTCTCCACCGGGTTTTTCCGTGCCGGACATCCCCATGAGGATCAGAGCTTTATGCCGGAAGTGATTTTCAGCGGACCCGCGGGCCGCATCGAGGCGCGCTACCATCACTCGAAGGCTGCGGGCTCGCCCATCGCCATCCTGCTGCATCCGCACCCCACCTTCGGCGGCACGATGAACAACCCCATCGTCCATGCCATGTACCAGATGTTCCAGAGCCGCGGATTCTCGGTTTTGCGCTTCAATTTCAGGGGTGTAGGCCGGTCGCAGGGCGTCTTCGAGAACGGCGCGGGCGAGCTTTCGGATGCGGCCTCCGCACTCGACTGGCTGCAGTCCTTCAACCGCGAGGCCAAGATCTGCTGGATCGCCGGGGTCTCCTTCGGGGCCTGGATCTCGATGCAGCTCTTGATGCGGCGCCCTGAAATCTCAGGGTTTATTTCAGTGGCACCCCTGGCCAAGCACTATGACTTCTCCTTCCTCGCCCCCTGTCCGGCGTCGGGCCTGTTCGTGAACGGCGAGAAGGACACCGTGACGCCGCCCGAAGCGGTGCACAGCCTGGTGTCTAAGCTCAAGACCCAAAAGGGAATTACCGTCGAGCACAAGGTGATTCCCGGGGCCAACCACTTCTTCCAGGACAAGATCGACGAGCTGACCAAGACCTGCTCGACCTATCTCGACAAGCGCCTCGCGGCGGAAGGCCAGCTCTAGTCAGCAATCGGGTGGCGCTGCGGCGCCGGGCGGGAGATAGGAGCGTCCATGACGCCCAACCACCACCATATTCCGCTCTCCGTCTGGGGCATGCTGCTGTTCCTCTCGGTGATCTGGGGCGGCTCCTATCTCTTTGTTGGCATTGCGGTAAAAGACCTTTCCCCACTGGTGATCGTGTGGGCGCGGGTGGTGCTGGCGGTTGCCGCCCTGCTTCCGCTGCACCTGCTGCTCGTCGGCCCCTTGCCCCGTGATCGGGACGCCTGGACGGCGATCGTCGGCCTCTCCATCCTCAACAATGTCATCCCCTTTACCTTGATCGTCACCGGGCAGACGATGATCGCCTCGGGCCTGGCCTCGGTGATCAACGCCACCTCGCCGCTGTTCGGCGTCGCGTTCATCGCGGCGGCCGGGATCGACAGGCTCATCCCACGGAAAGTATTGGGCATTCTGATCGGGATCCTGGGCGTTGCGGTGCTCAAGGGCGGCTCGCTCTTTGCCGAGAACTCGCAGAGCATCGGCATCCTGCTCTGCCTCGGGGCGGCGGCGAGCTATGGCGTGGGCAGCCTGTGGGCGCGGATGAAGCTCAAGGACACGCCGCCGCTGAGCATGGCGACGGGGCAGCTGCTGGTGTCCTCGGCCATCATGAGCGTGCTCGCATTCAGCTTTGATAACCCATCGCAACTCATTGATGCATCGATGGAAAGCTGGATCGCACTGCTGGGGCTTTCGCTGCTATCCACGTCCTTCGCCTACATCCTGTTCTTCCGCGTCGTGGCGAAGTCGGGCCCGGCGAACGTGCTGCTGGTGACCATGATCATTCCCGTCTCGGCCATTGCCATGGGCATCACCGTTCTGGGGGAAACCCTTGATGTCATGGAGGTTATCGGCACCGTCATCATCATGCTGGCGCTCGTCGTGATTGACGGGCGGGCGCTGCAATGGCTAGGGCCGAGCGACAAGACCGCCTGAGAGCGGTTGCGGCACGCCGGTCGTGCCGGGGAAGGTGAGCGGCAGGCCGCGGAGGCTGCGGACGGCAAGATAGGCCCAGGCCTCCGCCTCCATCGAGTCGCCATTCATGCCGACATCTTCGGCTGGGATTACAGGCGCTTGAAGCAATTCCCTCAGGTCACGCATCAGGGTTGGATTGAGCCTGCCGCCGCCGCAGATGATGAAGAGGCGGGGCGGCTCCGGCACGAGGGGCAAGCTGGCGGCGATGGCCTCCGCCGTGAAGCGCGTCAGGGTCGCCGCGCCATCGGCTGGCGAGAGCGCATCCACGATGCTTGTCTGGAAGGTGTTACGGTCGAGAGACTTGGGTGCGGAAGTTGCAAAAAAGTTGTTTTTGAGTAGCTCCCGGATGACATTTCGGTTGCTCTCGCCGCTACGCCCAAGACAACCGTCGACGTCGTAGGGAACGTCCGTCCAGCGCTCGCACCAGTCGTTGAGAAGTGCGTTGCCGGGACCGGTGTCGAAGGCAACCAGTTCCCCCTCGCCCCCCACCCAGGTCATGTTGGCCACCCCGCCGATGTTGACGAAGGCAACCGGCCGCTCCGCGACCGCCGCCGCCAGCGCCCGGTGGTAGACCGGCACCAGCGGCGCCCCCTGCCCGCCGGCGGCGACGTCCGCCGCCCGCATGTCATAGACCACGTGGATGCCGGTGCGGCGCGCCAGGGTGGGCCCAAGACCCAGCTGGACGGTGAGCCGCCGCTCCGGGCGGTGGATGACCGTCTGGCCATGGAACCCGATGATATCGACCTCGGCGGGGGTGAGGCCGTTGGCCTCCAGAAACTGCTCCACCGCCTCGGCATGCCATTCGGTGAGCGCGCGCTCGGCCTCGGCCAGGATGCCGGGGCGCGCGTCGCGCGTTTCCAGCGCCTTCGCCTCCTGCAGCGCATCGTGCAGCACGGCCTGCTGGTCGGGGCGATAGGGATAGGTGGCGGCGGGACCGCGGCTGACCTCCGCCTCGCCGTCGGTGCGCAGCAGCGCCACGTCGATGCCGTCGAGCGAGGTGCCGGACATGAGGCCGATGGCGGTGAGCGGTTTTGACAGGGCGGGCCTCCGGAGGTTAAGAGCCCGCAGCCTGTTTCGAAAGTCCGAATGCCATGAGCCAGTTCAAGTCCGATTTCCTCACCATACTGTCAGAGCGCGGGTTCATCCACCAGATCTCGGACCCCGAGGCGCTGGATGCCGCCGCCAAGGCGGGCCCGATCACCGGCTATATCGGCTTCGACGCGACGGCCACATCGCTGCATGCGGGCTCGCTGGTGCAGATCATGATGCTGCGCTGGATGCAGAAGACCGGCCACAAGCCGATCGCGCTCATGGGCGGCGGCACAACCAAGATCGGCGACCCGTCGTTCAAGGACGAGTCGCGCAAGATGCTGAGCGTGGAGCAGATCGCCACCAACCTCGCCGGCATCCGCCAAGTCTTCACCAAGTTCCTGAGCTTCGGCGACGGGCCGACCGACGCCAGGATGGTGAACAATGCCGACTGGCTGGACCACCTGAACTACATCGACTTCCTGCGCGACTATGGCGTGCACTTCACCATCAACCGCATGCTGAGCTTCGACTCGGTGAAGCTGCGCCTCGACCGCGAGCAGCCGCTCACCTTCCTCGAATTCAACTACATGATCCTGCAGGGCTACGACTTCCTCGAGCTATCGCGCCGCCACGGCTGCGTGCTGCAGATGGGCGGCTCCGACCAGTGGGGCAACATCGTCAACGGCATCGAACTGGGCCGCCGCTGCGACCAGAAGCAGCTCTTCGCGCTGACCTCACCACTGCTCACCACGTCGTCCGGCGCCAAGATGGGCAAGACGGCGTCGGGTGCCGTGTGGCTCAACGCCGACCTTTTGTCGCCCTATGACTACTGGCAGTACTGGCGGAATTCGGAAGATGCCGACGTCACCCGCTTCCTGAAGCTCTATACCGAGATGCCACTGGCGGAGATCGCCAAGCTCGGCGCACTCGGCGGCTCCGAGATCAACGAAGCCAAGAAGATCCTCGCCACCGAGGCCACCGCCATGCTGCATGGCCGTGCCGTGGCGGAAGAGGCCGCCGAAACGGCACGCCGCACCTTCGAGGAAGGCCAGAGTGCAGCGGGCCTGCCGTCGATCGAACTCGACCTCGATGCCGGGACGGGATTGCTGGCCGCCTGCGTGGCGGCGGGATTTGCCGCGTCGAACGGCGAGGCACGGCGCTCGGTGCAGGGCGGCGCCATTCGGGTGAACGACCAGGCCGTGTCGGACGAAAAGCTGACCCTCACCCGCGCGCTGCTGGCCGATGGCGTGATCAAGCTGTCCATGGGCAAGAAGAAGCATGTGCTGGTGAAGGCGAAGTAAGAGGCGCTGTATTTTGCCTCGCCACCCTGGCGAAAGCTGGGGTGATGGAACTGGGGCGAGAGCGGCGCTCATCCTGCTGCACCCGAAATCTGTCCGCGCAAGGGCTTGCGAGAGGATTTTCCGCCTGCTTGTGGTGGTCGGTCCGTGAAGTCCGGCTCAGACGGCGGACTCGCGGTACCCCCACCCTTGATCCCTCCCCACAGGGGGGAGGGAAAATGGCGCGATTTCATCTGAGTGCTCTGTGCTCTGGAATTCAGCTTCGGAACGCGTGTCGCGCGTTGTGACAGCATTCCCCTCCCCCTTGTGGGGAGGGGTAGGGGTGGGGGTCGATCAGGGGACTCCGGCTCAGGCAGCGGACTCGCGGTACCCCCACCCTTGATCCCTCCCCACAGGGGGGAGGGAAAACGGCGCGATTTCAACCGCTCTTTGCTCTCGAACTGGGCTTCGGAACGCGCGTCGGGCGTTGTGACCGGATTCCCCTCCCCCTTGTGGGGAGGGGTAGGGGTGGGGGTCGATCCGCTTGGTGCAGATGGTGATGGACCCCCTGCCCCTCGGCTCAGTAATCCGTCCAGCCACCGTCGGTGGGGTAGATGCCGCCGGTGAAATTGGCGGCTTCGGGCGAGAGCAGGAACAGCATCATGGACACCTGTTCCGCCACCGTGGCGGGGCGATGGTTGGGGTCGGTCCAGGAGAGGATGGACTGGGTCTTGATGCTGCCCATCATGGGACCGGTCGACGTCTTGCGCGAGGCGGCCACGAGGGCTCCGGCGCGCGCGATCATCGGCGTGTCGGTGGCGGCCATGTTCACCGAGTTGACCCTGATGCCATAGGGCGCATAGTCGATGGCCGCGTTGCGGGTAAGGCCGTTCACGGCATGCTTGCTGGCGACATAGGCGGGATTGCCGGACAGGCCCGTCATGCCGGCGATCGACCCCACATTGACGATGGCACCGCCCTTGAGCTGGGCCACCATCTGGCGGAGCTGGGCGCGCATCATCAGGAAGGTGCCGAGCGCATTGGTGTGGAACACCTTGCTCCAGTATTCCTCCGTCGCCTCGTGGATGGGCGCGAAGACCAATGGCTTCTGCTTTTCATAGTCCACGGGATCGCCCGAGAAGACGCCGTCCATGACACCCGCGTTGTTGATGGCGCCATCGAGCCTGCCAAAGTTCGAGACCGCGGCAGCCACGGCGGCATCGGCCGTGGCCGCCTCTCCGATGTCGCCATGGACGAAGGCGCTGTTCCCGCCGGCGGCGCGGATCTCGGCGTCGGTGGCCTCGCCCAGGTCCTTGATCCAGTCGACACCGACGACATTGGCGCCCTCGCGGGCGAGGCGAATGGCAGCGGCCTTGCCCATGCCGCGGGCCGAGCCGGTGACGATGAAGGTCCGGCCCGCGAAACGCCCGGCGATGAAGGCTTCAGGATCCGGCGGTGCGATCTCGACCAGCGCATTGCCGCCCGGCGCCGCATTGCCTGCCTGTGCCGCGGCAGGCCGTGCGCCGCCCGCGGAGGCCGCTGCGGCCAGCGTGCCGGCTGCCATGATGAGGTCCCGTCGTTCCATGTCAGTCACTCCCGATCTCAGTTGATGGTGAAGCCGCCGCCGGTGGCGACGTGGCCCGTCATGATGCAGTCGCCAGAAACCGGAAGGCTGATCTGCCGGCCGGCGACCGCGGATCCAGAGATGTTCAAAGGCATTGCGTCGTCGCCGAGGGAAAGCCCGAGCCTACCCTGACGTGCCGGTGCCGCACCAGGGCGAACGGCCACCATGCCGCCACCAGCACTCATGTTCCAGCGATCAGCCACGCGCAGCTTCCTTCCCATGAGGGCACGCACATTCACAGCGCGTAACGCACGAAGAGCATGGCGGCGAACCAGTTCTCGGCGTCGGCGTCGAGCGCATCCTGCACGGCCTCGCCGGGCACGGTGTAGGCGAGCATGCCGTGGACGTACCAGTTGCGGTTCGGGAACCACTTGATATTGACGTTCGCCTCGTAGCCATAGCTGTCGGCGTCGAGGAAGCTGAGTGCTGGATTGCCGCCGAGATTGTCACGGCTCGGTGCCGTGAAGGCCCAGAGCTGCGGCACGACCTCCACCGTGGGCAGCGGGCGGAAGCGGCCCTGGAGGCGCTGGGCGATGACATTGGTATCCTGCACCACCTTGTACATGGAGGCGCCCTGCACCCACTGCTCGCCGTTGCCGCCTGAGAACAACGGGTCCCAGCGCTCGTAGGTTTCGGTGTCGGGATCGTCGCCGGAGAAATAGGCCAGACGGTAGCTGATGGAGGGCGACCATGGCCTGTCGATGAAGCTGTAGCCTGCCTCGGCATAGCCGGCCGCGGCCAGCATGTCGAAGTCGCGGTGGTTCTGGATGGCACCCTCGAGGCCGAAGAAGGGGCCGGGCGCGTTGGCGGGGCGCGGCACGTAGGTGGCGCGGAGATCATAGACGTTGAGGCCCTCGCGCGTGCCGATGACCTGGCCCGTGGGCCCGTAATAGGCATAGTCGCCTTTCAGCGCAGTGACGTAGCTCGCCCCCGCCATCAGGCCGCTGACGGGGCGCGCCTCGATGTTGAGGCCGGCGAGGCCGGTGTTGGTGTTGATGACCGGAAGCTCGTCCGGCTCCACGTAGAAGGCTTCGAACTTGGTTGCGTTATAACGCATCTGCGCCAGCACGAGGAGATCCGAGGCCCAGCGCGCATTGGCCTGCAGCGCCGCGCGGTTCCAGCCATTGGCCGCGGTGTTGGCGATGAGAAAGCCATTGGCGAGCTGGAACTTCTGCCGGCCCGCGCTGACGTTGACGGCGAGACGGTTGCCCTTTTCATCGGTCGTGCCGGTGATGAAGCCGGCATAGGCATCCTCGAAGAAGGTGTAGCCGCGGGTCTGGTTGGTGAACAGTTCCTGGCCCGCCGAGCCGGAACTGATGGAGCTCAACCCGCCATACACGTAGAGCGTGTCGGTGACGGGGGTGATGCCATAAAGGCCGTAGTGCAGGTAGCCTTCCAGCCATTGGCTGTAGCCCGCACCCGCGGGCTTGCCCTGCACCAGCGGATTGCCCGCCAGCATCGGGCCCGGCTGGCCGAACCAGGCATTGTTGTTGGCATAGGTCAGCGACAGCGCTTCGAGCTTGGCGCGCAGATAGGTGCCGTCCTTATCATAGAGCACGGGAAGGTCGGCGGCGTTGCTGGTGAGGAGGTAGCCCTGCCCCTCGAGATTGCGCGCGCCCTTCGCGAGGGTGATGGTGAAGGTGATGTCCAGCCCGCCGCCGCGGCCGAGCGCCAAGGCATAGGTGACATTGGCGATCTCCGGGTTGCGGCGTACCCTCGCGATTGCGAAATCCGCGGCGTTGGCGCTGAAGTAGTCACCGGGATAAACCGCGAAGAACGTGCGAAGGCCGTCCGTGACCTTGTCGTTATAGGCCCGGTCCGGCGACGGATTGGCGATCGTCACTGTGACGGTCTCGACGGGAAGGCTGAGGAAGCCCAGGTCGGCGCCATAGCTCTGCGCCTGCGCCGGCCGCAGACCCATGAGAGACGCGACGCACATGGCGGCAGCCAAGAGAAGCGCGCGGGCGGCGCGCCCGTTAACGCGGAATGGCAAGCGGTCTCACTATTCTCAACTTCACGCTGCGATTCGGATAAGCAGAATTGCCCGTAAGGGCCGCCCGCCGCAAGCAGCGGCTGACGGTCGGCTGACAGGACGCGGCGCCGACGTGCCGGGGTCAGTCGGTCCAGCGGATGAAGCGGAGGCTGCGGATCAGCCCGTCGCGCACTTCGTAGATGGCCATGATGTGCAGGGGGCCGGTAGGCAGGCCATAGACGGTTTCCTTGTCGATGGCGTGGGTCGGGCCCTCGAGCCGCTGGTGCACCGTGCAGCGCAGTTCCGGGTTCTCGGCGAAACGCCTGGTGTAGACATCGCGGATCTCGGCCAGCCCGTTGCAGATCATCTTGCCGGTGACGAGGTCGGAGATCGTCGCCTCTGGCGCGAAGAGCGCGCAATAGCCCTCGATGTCATGGGCGTTATAGACCTCGAGCTGGCGGTTGACGACGTCACGCGGGGATGGGTGCTGCATGGGCAGGACTATAGGGGCTGGAGTGCCCGAGTCCAGCGCGCGGCGGTCACTGGCTGGGGCCCGGCTCCTGCGCACCCTTGCCGGTCTTCTTGAACGGCTGGCCGGGTTCGCAACGGCTGCTGTACTCGAAGAACTTGCGCAGGAAGCCCGGCGCGACGGCGGAGACCGGGTTCATCTGGAAGGACGGCTTGTCCACCGTGCCGCCCATGGCGAAGGTGACGCCGATGATCCCCTGCCCCTTGCCGCCGGTGATGAGGTCGCCCAGCAACGGAACGTCGCCGAGTGCGGCGTTCAGCGCATAGGCGGGGGTGATGGTGCCCGCGATGTCGATGGCGCCGTCCGACTTGCGGATGAGGCCAGCGGCGCTCGCGCCCAGTTCAGGCCCGCGCACCATCGCCTCGCCGATGCAGATGAAGCGGCTGTCGGAAGTGAAGGGCAGCGACAGCTTCTTGAAGCTCAGCGCATCGCGGCGGGGGCCGTCGCGGCGGGGTGCGTCGCGCTTTGGCTTGCCGCGCGCATCGAGCTCAGCGAGTGCGGCCTCGTTGCGCACCTCGAAGTCGCGCAGCACCAGCTTGCCGTTGCGCACCGAACCGTTGCGGGTGAGCAGCGCGTAGAACTCGATCTGGCCACCCGCCACCTTGGAATAGAGATTGGCAGCGCGGATGGCCGCCCCGCCGTCACGCCCATTGATGCGCATTTCGCGGCCACCCTCCACCGGCGTGACACGGAACACCACCGGCTGGCCGCTGAGGAAGGTGCCGGTGATCTCCGCCTGGCTCAGGCGCGAGGACTGCGATGTGAGGGAGCCGCTGACGCTGGTGATGATCTCGCCCATGTTGGCGTGGACGCGGCCGATGTTCAGGCTGAGCCTGACGGTGCGGCCGGAATTGGCTTTGGCCTCCTCCGCCGCCTGGGCGGCTTCGTCCCGGTTCTGGTTGCCGAACAGGCCGCGGATCAGCGGACGCGCGTCGAAGCTGTCGCCCTTCACCTGCACGTCCATGATGTTATCGGTGACCTTCACCGTGGCCGCGAAGCGGTTCTCGTCGGAGAGCCTCATTTCGGTGAAGTTCGCAGAGCGCAGGCCCTGGCGGTTCGGCGCGAGCAGCATGCTGCCCTTGATGGAGAGACCCTTGCCCTTGATCTCCATATCCTCGACGCGGGGCCCCTTCTCCCCCTTGCCGTAGAAGGTCATGGTCGCGGTGGTTTTCGGGATGGCCGGCCTTGACCAGCCAATCTGCTGGATGCGCATGGCGACATCGCCGAGGTCGGCCGAAATGTCCACCCGGCCCTGCGGGTCGGCAAGATTGGCGATGGTTGCGGTGACCGCCACGGGCCCCCGGACGAAGGTGCCGAGATCGACGCCCAGCGTGCGGCGCTGTTCGCCGTCCAGCGTGGTCTTGATGACCGCCGATTGCAGGAAATCAGGCGCCGGGCCGCGCTGCCAGGAAATCTCAGACGGAATGCCCGAGATCTTCGCCGGGCCCTTGGCGGTGAGCACGCCATTTTCCATCGCAACGTCGATCTTGCCTTCGGAAATGTCGACTCCGGGCAGTGCATCCTTCAGCGACGCATCCATCAGCTTGGCGGCGATGTTCACCTGCACCCGCTCGCGCGGCAGGTTCTTGACCATCGGGAACGACAGCTTGACGTTCATGGTGGCATCGCCCTCGAGCTTCGTCGTGTCGAGGCCGGTGTGGCGGATGAGGTTCAGGTCCGGCTGATCGAGATACTCGATCAGGGGCTGGGCGGCGGCCACGACATCGAGGCTGAAGTCCGCCACCGTCTCGACCGCGAGAATGTCCTTGGCCAGCATGGTGCCCGCGGCGAGGCGGCCCTTCGTACCAGAGGGCAGAACCACCTCGGCGCCATCGATGCGGAGCGAGAAGTCATTGTCGACGAGGCGGGCCTCGCCGGACGCATTGATGAGGGGCGGCAGGTTCTTGAAATAGCCGCTGGTGACGCCCTCGATGCGAAGGTCCATGTTGATCGAGCCCTTCGGCAGTTTCAGCTGGCGCTTGGCTTCCGCCATGGCATCGGCCGGGAGCCTGACCGTGAACTCGCCCTCGGTGATGACACCGGCCGAGACGTTGGCGTTGACGAAGGTGCGGGTCTTGGGCGTGATGATCGGCGGCCAGATCTGCTTAAGCAGTGCCGCCGGCACCTGCTGGACGCGACCACCCATCATGATCGCGGGCGATTCAGCGCCGCCGGCGATGTAGCCCTTGAGGCGCACCACAGCCTTGCCGGAAATGACCTGCAGGTCGGATATGTCGAGGCGGGCCTCCTCGATTCCGGCCCTGCCCTCGAAGATCACCTGGTCGACGGTCACCGGATTCTTGATCGAGCCCTGGGCATCGATGGTTGCGTTCCGGGCGCCGAGCGAGATGTCGATGGCGGTAAGGCGGCCATCGGGGCTGCGGACCGGCGACAAGCGGCCCGACATCTGGGCCTGCGAGCTGCCGATGAGAAGCGTCGAATTGGCGATCTTGATGCTGCCCGTCGCCGGCTCATATTCTGCAAACAGCGAGCCCTCGTCGACGTTGAGCTTGCCCGCGAGGTAGTCCGGCAGTTCCACGACGCCCGCGGCGGCGGCGAATTCGCCAACCGCGCGGATGACGCGGCCGGTGTCCGAGACCTCCATGTCGACGCGGCCGGAGAGCGGCACGTCGACACGCGCCAGCTTGGAGAAGGCATAGATCTGGTCGGAGATCTTGGCGGGCGAGAGATCACTCACATGCGCGCTCACCAGGAAGGAATGCGTGTCGCGCCGGTAGGTGGCGCTGCCGCCCGCCTTCCAGTCGCCCGCCGTGGCATCGCCATTCAGGACCGAGGCGTTGGCCTCCACCTTGAAGCCGTCGGGCTGGCGGATGAAGGACAGGTCGGCGCCCTGGATGCGCCAATTGGCATCATTGGCCTCGTCATAGAAGATGATGCGCGCGTCGCGGATGTTGATGGCGCTGATCGAGCCCATGCCCGCGGCCTCCTGACCGCCGCTCAACAGGTCGATCAGGGCGGTTCCCGAGCCGTTGAAGGTGGGGGGTGCTGTGGCCTCGAGGTCGGTCTTGCCGCTGTCGCTGGCATCGATGATGACGGATTCGCTCTCGGGCGCCGGTTCGTCGAAGCCCAGCGCGAAGCTGCCCTCGAGGTTTCGCCGCGCACGAATCAACGGTCCGATGAGCGTAATGGAGGTGGGCACGATGCGGCCCGAGAACAGCGCCGCCTCGTCGATGCCCAGCGAAGCGCGCGGCGCGCTGGCGAGATAGTTGCCGGCCTTGTCCTGGAGACGGAGCTCAGTCAGCCGGACATTCGGCACGCCGGCCGAACCGGTGCGCTCCACCACCAATCCGCCGATAGACACGGCCATATTGGGCAAGGATTGATTGATCTTGTTTTCAACCGTGCCGCGCAGGAAATCGAGCGACACCGGCCCCTGCGCGAGGCGAATGTAGGCCGCCGCGGCGAGAATCAGCAGAACGGCCAAGACCGAGATCAAGCTGTACGCGCTTATTCTAGCGATGCGCCGCAACGTCTTCCTGTTCCACAGACTCGAATCCGACAAAAGATGTGCCACCACGGACTGCCGCAGGCAATCCGGAAAGCCAACTCACCGTCACGTCCCCCATTTGGCCACGAAACATGGGCCAAAGCGTGGCTTTCATTCCCGCACTGCTCCAGAGCGGTAAAGCCGACAACGCCGGGCTGCAGGTGGCTTCCACGGCGGTGGAAAACCGCCCTAAACCTCGCCCTCGTTCGGGATGTTCAGGACCCGGCCGCAGGCCTTGCAGTGGACGGCGTCCCGGTCATGCCGGGTGAGACCACAATCGGGACATTTGAAGAACACCTTGTCGGGCCGCAGCATGACCTGGACGAGGCGCAGGAACAGCGAGACGCCGAAAATCATGATGAGGACAGAAATCATCCGCCCGCCGGTGCCCTCCAGCACGACGTCGCCGAACCCTGTCGTCGTCAGCGCCGTCACGGTGAAATAGAGGGCGTCGGCATAGTTGCCGATCTTCGGGTTGCTGAAGTGCTGGGTTTCGTAGACCAGCGCCGTCATCATGAAGATGAAGACACCGAGGTTCAGCGCCGACATGATGATCTGCTCGTTCTTCCGGAACCAGGGGAAGTCCTGCCGGAGGCGCTTCACCATGGTGTAGGAGCGCAGCAGGCGCAGAACCCGTGCGACTCGCAGGAAGGCGAGCCCCTCGCCCACGATGGGCGCCAGCATCGAGATGATGACCACGATGTCGATGACGCCATAGACGCTCATCACCATGCGCCCGGGCCGCTTCGCGATCCACAGGCGCGCCGCAAAATCGACCAAGAGCACGACGCCGATGACGGCGTCGACATATTCGGTCTCCTCCCACTGCAGGAAGGAGGTGGCAATGACGAAGGCGATGGTGAGGAGATCGAAGATCAGGAGCGCATAGCGGAAGCGATGGCCAGAGGGAGTGTCACCCTCGTAGAGGTTCCAGATACGCTGTCTGAGGCTGGGTGTAGCGGCCGCGTCCATGGCCCCATGGTTAGGCCAGACGGCCAGCGCCGTCCAGTCTGGACGGCCCCGTCACGCACGCTATAGTGCCACCGATTTCAAGGAGTTGAGAGAATGCCGAAGGGATACTGGATCGCCCATGTGACGGTTACCAACCCGGATCAGTACCAGCTTTATGCGACAGGCACGCGCGAGGCCTTCCAGAAATATGGCGCGACCATCCTGGCGCGCGGCGGAGCCTTCCACCAGCTCGAGGGCGAAGGCCACCCGCGCAACGTGGTGATCGAGTTCCCCAGCCTGCAGGCGGCGGTGGACTGCTATCATTCGCCCGAATACCAGGCCGCAAAAGCCAAGCGCGAGGGTGCGGGGATTGCCAATATCGTGCTGGTGGAGGGCGTCTAGGCGCTTTCCATGACCGGGGTCCGTTGCTAAAGCCGGGCTCCATGAGGGGTGACCAATGAAGCTAGCTATTGCCGGGGCAGCGGGCCGGATGGGCCGCGTGCTGACGCGCATCGTCAACGAGACGCCGGGGGCCGAAGTGGCGGGCGGGCTCGAGCCCAAGGGTTCGCCGCATATGGGCGCCGACATGGGCGAGCTGGCCGGCATCGGGCGGCTGGACGTGGCGATCACCGACGACCCCATCGCCCTTCTCACCCATGTGGACGGCATCATCGACTTCACCGTGCCGGCGGCGACGCTGGCCCTCGTCGAACTTTCCGCCCAGGCGCGCATCGTGCACGTGATCGGGACGACCGGCATCGACGAGGCGGGCGAGGCGAAGATCAAGGCGGCGGCGCGGCATGCGCGCATCGTCAAGTCCGGCAACATGAGCCTCGGCGTCAACCTGCTGGCCGTGATGGTGAAGAAGGTGGCAGCCGCACTCGGCGAGGACTTCGACATCGAGGTGCTGGAGATGCACCACCGGCACAAGATCGACGCACCGTCGGGCACCGCCCTGCTGCTGGGCCAGGCTGCCGCCGAGGGACGCAACATCGAGCTGAAGAGCCGCTCGGTACGCTCCCGCGATGGGCACACGGGTGCGAGGCCCGTTGGCGACATCGGCTTTGCCACACTGCGCGGCGGCTCCGTCGTCGGCGATCACACGGTGATGTTCGCGGGCGCGGCCGAGCGCATCGAACTCACCCACAAGGCCGAGAGCCGTGACATCTTCGCGCGCGGCGCGGTGCGTGCGGCACTCTGGGCCTTCGACAAGAAGCCCGGACTTTATTCAATGACCGACGTTCTGGGACTGGAGTAGAACATGGACCGTCTTCTCGTGCTCGTCCGCCATGGGCAGAGCGAATGGAACCTCAAGAACCTGTTCACCGGCTGGAAGGACCCCGACCTGACCGAACAGGGCGTGCGCGAGGCCCATCAGGCGGGGCAGAAGCTGAAGGCCCGGGGCTTCCACTTCGACATCGCCTATACGAGCGCGCTCGGCCGCGCCCAGCGCACGCTGAAGATCATGCTGGACGAACTGGGCCAGCCCGGACTCGAGACCATCAGGGACCAGGCGCTGAACGAGCGCGACTATGGCGACCTGACAGGCCTCAACAAGGATGATGCGCGCAAGAAGTGGGGCGAGGAGCAGGTGCACATCTGGCGGCGCTCCTATGACGTTCCGCCCCCCGGCGGCGAGAGCCTCAAGGACACGCTGGCCCGCGCCCTTCCCTATTACATGAAGCACATCCAGCCGGACGTCCTCTCCGGCAAGCGGGTGCTGGTGGCCGCCCATGGCAATTCGATCCGCTCGCTGATCATGGCCATCGAGGGGCTGACGCCGGAACAGATCCTCGAGCGCGAACTGGATACGGGCGTTCCCGTCGTCTACCGGCTGGGCGCGGATTCGCGGCCGGTGTCGGTCGAGGTGCTGGCGTAGGCCTTAGCAGGCTGAGCGACCCCCACCCCTACCCCTCCCCACAAGGGGGAGGGGAAACAAGAACGGACGCGTATAGTACACGACTACCAACCCCATGTGGGGAGGGGTAGGGGTGGGGGTCCTCTGGCTCAGGCCCCCAGACTCTCCTTCACCCGCCCCTGGAAGTAATGCACGCCCTGCTCATGGCGTGGTGACAGCGGGCCGGCGCTGTAGTTGCCGGCTTCGTAGTTGTTGTGGGTCCGGACACAGATCTCGTAGTCCTCGCGCACCACGGCGAGGTTGCGGGCGATCGTGTCGCTGCGCGTGTCATCGCGTTCCGGCGCAAGGTCGGCGAAGTAGAAGTGGTAGAGCTGCTCGGTGCGCTTCGTGCCGATGGGGTTGATGCGCGAGGTGTTCATGCCGCCCTCGAACAAGGACAGCGTCCAGTTGGGCCACATCCACAGCCACTTGCCACGATAGAACAGGCCCTCGCGCGGGGGTGCGGTCATGCGGATGAAGCCCTTGTGGGCGGTGGTCTTGAACTGTTCGAAGTCGATCGCCGCGAAGAACTTCGGGTGAATGCCGGGGATGTGGTAGCCCTCGACGAAATTGTCGGTGTAGATCTTCCAGTTGGCGTCGAAGTTCACCGTCTCGGTGCGGACCGATTGATAGGTCTCGATCGGCTCGTCGGCGAGTTCGGCCACGAGGTCGCCGAGCTGCGAGACGAGATCCTCCTGCGGGTCGATGGCGACGAAGAGCAGGCCGCGCCAGGTGGCGACATGGATGGGCTCCAGCGGCCAGTCGGCCGGGTCGAAGCCCGGTTCGTCGCCGAACCAGGGGGCATTGATGAGGTGGCCGTCATCGGCGAAGACCCACTGGTGATAGGGGCAGCGGATGGTGGCGCAGCGGCCCGTGCCCTCCTCCAGCAATTGCGCGCCGCGGTGGCGGCAGACATTGCGGAAGGCGCGAAGCTCGCCGTCGCGGCCTCGGATGGCGAAGACTTTGATGCCGGCGATGTCGGCGGCGACATACTGCCCGCGCTCGGCCACCTGCGCCGCCGGCCCCAGCATCTGCCAGGTCTTGGCGAAGATCTCGTTGCGCTCGCGCGGGAGAACGGCGGGATCGACATAGAGGCGCGGATCGAGGTTCAGCATGGTCGGCACTCCTTCACGACATAGAGTGCATGGATTTGGACCGAGCGACAAGCGTTCCCCGGTGACACCACCCCACCCCTGCCCCTCCCCACAAGGGGGA
>CAYYTH010000015.1:35465-83948 GCA_964474665.1 uncultured Aestuariivirga sp. | reverse complement strand
GCCAGCAACTGTTGCACTTCAAATGTGAATCCACCCCCCCCGCTTCGCCGGGATGACGAGCATCAAGTTGCCAGCAGCGGAAACTCCGGCGCGTCCATCACCGCGCCGTGCTGCAGCGTCACGCCCCGGAAGGGCGGCGAGGTGTTGATGCCCTCGCGCCGGGCGAAGCGGACATTGTCGCCCATTAGGCGGAGCGAGAAGGCGCGGCGCTGCTCCACCTTGCTCTTGTTGGCGGGCGCGCCATGCAGCGTCAGGTAGTTGAAGGCCACCGCATCGCCCGGCTCCAGCGCCCATCCCAGCACTTGGTACTGGTCGCGGTTGCCGTCGATGTCCGGCACCGGCTCCAGCCCGTCATTTTCGTTCAGCGCCGTCTTGTTGAAGCGTTCGGGGCGGAAGTACTTGCCCCACTTGTGCGAGCCCGCCACGAATTCCAGCGTGCGCTCGCGCGGCACGGAGTCGAGCGGGATCCACAGCGACACCGTGTCGGTGCCGTCAACGCAATAATACGGCTGGTCCTGGTGCCAGGGGGTGGGAACATCCGCACCCGGCTCCTTCACCAGCACATGCTCGTGGAACAGCCGCACCTGCTTCGTGCCCATCAGCTCCCGGCCGATTTCGGCGGCGTCGGACTTGAAGATGAAGTCCCGGTATTCGGGGATGCGGTCCCAGTTGCAATAATCGCCCACGAAGCGGCCCGCCCCGTCCTTGCCCTGGTAGATCTTCACGTCGGCCGAAGGCTCGGCCAGGTTGCGGTGCACGCCCTTCCGCAGGGTCTCCACCCAGGGGGTGAAGACGCCGCGCAGCACGCAGGCGCCATCGCGGCGGAAGGATTCGACGGTTTCGGGCGAAACGAGGCTGGTCATGCTGGGCAAGCTCCTGAAGCTCGGCTCATTCTGCCACCCGCGCCCCGGCGCGTAAACCATTCCCGGTTTTGCCGATTTTGATCCCTGCCAATTTTCGTGCTTAAGTGTTCCCACGCCCCCGGAGGGCGGGAAAAAGACTACAGGGAGTTTTTCATGAAATTCAACAAACTGCTGGGCGCAGCCCTGCTCGCCTCGAGCATGCTGGTCGCCGGCGCGGCGAACGCGAAGTCGCTGGTCTATTGCTCGGAAGGCTCGCCCGAGAACTTCACCCCCGCGATCAACACCACCGGCACCAGCTTCGATGCCGCCCGCCCTGTCTATAACCGCCTCGTCCAGTTCACGCCCGGCACCACCCAGGTGGAGCCCGCGCTGGCCGAAAGCTGGACCATCTCGGATGATGGCAAGACGCTCACCTTCAAGCTGCGCCCGGGTGTGAAGTTCCACTCCGGCGTCAATGGCTTCACCCCCACCCGCGACCTCACCGCCGAGGACGTGATCTGGTCCTTCGACCGCCAGTGGAAGCCCGACCATCCCTATGCCAAGGTCTCCGGCGGCTCCTATGACTACTTCAACGACATGTCGATGCCCGACCTTCTGGAGTCGATCACCAAGGGTGACGACGACCTGACCGTGGTCATCAAGCTGAAGAAGCCGAACGCCCCGATCCTCGCCAACCTGGCGATGGACTTCGCCTCCATCGGCTCGGCCGAATATGCCAAGTATCTGATGGACAAGGGCACGCCGGAGCAGTTCGACCAGATCCCGGTCGGCACCGGCTCGTTCCAGTTCGTCGACTACCAGAAGGACGCGGTGATCCGCTTCAAGGCCTTCGACGGCTGGGCCGGCAAGCCCAAGGTCGACGACCTGATCTATGCCATCACGCCGGACGCCACCGCGCGTTATGCCAAGCTCAAGGCCAACGAGTGCCAGGTGATGGCCTACCCGAACCCGGCCGATCTTGCAGAGATGAAGCAGAACGCCGACGTCAACGTGCTGGAGCAGGCCGGCCTCAACATCGGCTATTATGCGCTGAACGCCCAGAAGCCGCCCTTCGACAAGCCGGAGGTGCGCCGCGCCTTCGCCATGGCGATCGACCGCGATGCGATCATCGCGGAGGTCTATCAGGGTGCCGGCCAGAAGGCCAAGAACCCGATCCCGCCGACCATGTGGTCCTATGACGAAGAGACCGTCGACATCCCCTATGACCCGGAAAAGGCCAAGGAGATGCTGAAGGCCGCGGGCGTCGAGAACCTCAAGACCGACATCTGGTGGATGCCGGTGCAGCGCCCCTACAACCCCAACGCCAAGCGCATGGCCGAGATGATCCAGGCGGACCTCGCCAAGATCGGCATCGAGGCCACGCTGGTGTCCTACGAATGGGGCGAGTACCGCAAGCGCATGCAGGCGGCCGAACACCAGACCGGCATGCTGGGCTGGACCGGCGACAACGGCGACCCGGACAACTTCCTGGCCGTGCTGCTGGGCTGCAACGCCGAGGGCAAGCCCAACGGCAACAACATCCCGAAGTGGTGCAATGCCGAGTTCCAGGAGGTCGTGAACAAGGCCGCCGAGATCTCTGACCAGGCCGAGCGCGCCAAGCTCTACAAGCGCGCCCAGGAAATCGTCGCGGCGGAAGTGCCGTGGGTGAACATCGCCCACTCCACCGTGTTCGAGCCCATCCGCAAGTCAGTGACGGGCTACAAGGTGAGCCCGCTCGGCGCCCACGAATTCCAGAACGTGGACGTCGCGGAATAAGCAGCAACCGCCCTTCTCCCGGATCAAGCCGGGGGAAGGGCTTTTTCTATCTGGATACGGGCGGCGCGATCCGCCGCCATCACGGGTGCCAATGTTCCGGTTCCTCCTCAAGCGCCTGGCGCTGACCATTCCAACCTTTTTTGCCCTCATGTTCATCACCTTCGTGATGGTGAGGCTGGTGCCGGGCGACCCCATCGAGGTGCGCATGGGCGAGCGCGGCATCTCGCCTGAACGGCTGGCGCAGCTGCGCCAGGAGATGGGCCTCGACCAGCCCGTATGGAAGCAGTTCCTCGATTACGTGAATGCACTGCTGCATGGCGACTTCGGAACCTCCATCGTTTCCAAGTCACCGGTGCTGCATGAATTCCTGACGCTGTTCCCGGCGACGCTCGAACTGACGCTGACGGCGATGATCTTCGCCGTGGCGGTGGGCGTGCCGGCAGGCGTCATCGCCGCCTCGCGGCGCGGCGGCATCTATGACCAGACGCTGATGGGCCTGGCGCTGACCGGCTATTCCATGCCGATCTTCTGGTGGGGCCTCATCCTCGTGCTGGTGATGTCCAACACGCTCGGCCTCACGCCGGTCTCGGGCCGGGTCGACCTCATCAAATTCTACTACCAGCCGGTCACCGGCGTCATGCTGATCGACTCCATCCTGTCGGGGCAGAAGGGCGCCTTCATGGATGCGGTGCGCCATCTGATCCTGCCGATGATCGTGCTCGGCACGGTGCCGCTCGCCGTCATCGCACGCATGACGCGCTCCTCCATGCTCGAGGTGCTGGAAGAAGACTATGTGCGCACGGCGCGTGCCAAGGGCCTGTCCTGGACGCGCGTCGTGGGCGTGCACGCGCTGCGCAATGCGCTGATCCCCGTCGTCACGGTGATCGGGCTGCAGGTCGGCGGCCTGCTTGCCGGTGCGGTGCTGACCGAGACCATCTTCTCCTGGCCCGGCGTGGGCAAGTGGCTGATCGAATCGATCAACCGCCGCGACTATCCGGCACTGCAGGGCGGCATCATGCTGATCGCCACCATCGTCATCCTCGTCAACCTGTTCATCGACATGCTCTATGGCCTCATCAACCCGAGGATCCGCCATGCCAAGTGACGCGAGCCTTGCCACCACCAAGGTGCCGGCCCCGCCCGGACCATTCCGTGCCTTCTGGCGCGCCTTCCGCGAAAACCGCGGCGCGGTGCTGGGGCTTGCCGTGGTGTCCTTCATCTTCTTCGTGGCGATCTTCGCGCCGCTGCTGGCACCTTACGATCCGACCGAGCAGTTCCGCGGCTTCTCCAAGCTGCCGCCCTTCTGGGTGAAGGGCAGCGACCCGCGCTTCATCCTCGGCACCGACGCAGTGGGCCGCGACATGCTCTCGCGCCTGATGTATGGCGCGCGCGTGTCGCTGTTCATCGGCCTCTCCGTCATGGTGGTCTCCATGGTGGTGGGCGTGGCGCTGGGCCTCGTCTCCGCCTTCTTCGGCGGGCTCGTCGACGTGCTGATCATCCGCGTCATGGACCTGATCATGGCGATCCCGTCGCTGGTGCTGGCGATCCTCATCATCGCCATCATCGGGCCGAATCTCACCAACACCATCGTGGCCGTCACCATCGTGGGCCTGCCGCGCTACGTGCGCCTCGTTCGCGCCTCGGCGCTCACCGAACTCACCAAGGATTATGTGACGGCGGCAAAAGTCTCCGGCGTCGGCAAGTTCCGGCTGATGACGGTGACGGTGCTGCCGAACTGCCTCGCACCCCTCATCGTGCAGGCGGCCCTGGGCCTGTCGGACGCCATCCTCGAGGCGGCGGGCCTCGGCTTCCTCGGCCTTGGCGCGCAGCCGCCGACGCCTGAATGGGGCGCCATGCTGGCCGACACGCGCGACCTGATGCTGTCGCACCCCTGGGTCATGGCCTTCCCGGGCCTCGCCATCCTCACCACCGTGCTGGCCATCAACCTGATGGGCGACGGCTTGCGCGACGCGCTGGACCCGCGCCTGAGGAGGAGCTGAGATGAGCCTTCTCGAAATCGAGAACCTCACCGTCGAGTTCAAGACGGGATCGGGCTATTTCCGCGCCGTCGACGGCGTGAGCATGACGGTCGACAAGGGCGAGGTGCTGGCAATCGTGGGCGAGTCGGGCTCCGGCAAGTCGGTGTCGATGCTGGCCGTCATGGGCCTCCTGCCATGGACCGCCAGGGTGACCGCCGACAAGATGCAGTTCGAGGGCATCGACCTTCTCGGCCTGTCCGCCAACGAGCGGCGCCGGATCATCGGCAAGGACATCGCCATGATCTTCCAGGAGCCGATGTCGAGCCTTAACCCGTGCTTCACCGTGGGCTTCCAGATCATGGAAGCGCTGAAGGAACACCTCGACATGGGCAAGGCCGAGCGCAAGGCGCGCGCCATCGAGCTGCTCGGCCTCGTGGGCATTCCCTCGCCCGAGCAGCGCCTGAAGGCCTTCCCGCACCAGCTGTCGGGCGGCATGAGCCAGCGCGTGATGATCGCCATGGCGATTGCCTGCAACCCCAAGCTCCTCATCGCCGACGAGCCGACCACGGCGCTCGACGTGACCATCCAGGCGCAGATCCTCGACCTGCTCGTCAAGCTGCAGAAGGAAACAGGCATGGGCCTCGTGCTCATCACCCACTCGATGGGCGTCGTCGCCGAAACCGCCGAGCGCGTCTCGGTGCAATATGCCGGGCAGAAGGTGGAGGAGCAGGCGGTGAAGAACCTGTTCCGCGATCCGCACCACCCCTATACCGCAGCGCTCCTCTCGGCACTCCCCGAGCGCGCCAAGGGCCGCAAGCTGCCCTCCATCCCCGGCGTGGTGCCGGGCCAGTTCGACCGGCCGGCCGGCTGCCTCTTCGCGCCGCGCTGCACGCTTGCCACCGAACTCTGCCGCACCACCAAGCCGCCGCGCATCGACGGCGCGCTGTGCCACTATCCGCTGCATGACGGCGTGGCGCAGAACCACCCCGGAAAGGAGAAGGCGGCATGAGCAGCATCGTCGTCACCGCCCGCGACCTCACCCGCTACTACACCGTGTCGCGCGGGGCCTTTTCCGGGCACGCCACGCTGAAGGCGCTGGATGGCGCGAGCTTCACGATCGAGCGCGGCAAGACGCTGGCCGTGGTCGGCGAGTCGGGCTGCGGCAAGTCCACGCTCGCCCGCCTCATCACCATGATCGAGCTGCCGACCTCGGGCTCGCTCAACATCGGCGGGCAGGAGATCGTGGGCGCCACGCCCGCACAGCTCAAGGCACTGCGTTCGCGCGTGCAGATCGTGTTCCAGAATCCCTATGGCTCGCTGAACCCGCGCCAGAAGATCGGGCATGCGCTGGAGGAGCCGCTTCTCGTCAACACCGCGATGGGCTCCAGGGAGCGCACCGAGAAGGCGCGCGAGATGATGGCCAGCGTGGGCCTGCGCCCCGAGCATTACGACCGCTACCCGCACATGTTCTCCGGTGGCCAGCGCCAGCGCATCGCCATCGCGCGGGCCCTGATGCTCGACCCGGAACTGCTCGTGCTCGACGAGCCGGTCTCGGCCCTCGACGTGTCGATCCAGGCGCAGGTGCTGAACCTGCTGGCAGACTTGCAGGAGCGGCTGAACCTGGCCTACCTGTTCATCAGCCACGATCTTTCCGTGGTGCGCCACATCGCCAATGACGTGATGGTCATGTATCTCGGCCGCGCCGTGGAGCATGGGCCGCGCGACCAGATCTTCAACACGCCGCAGCACCCCTATACCAAGGCGCTGCTGTCGGCCACACCGCAGCCCGACCCGGAGCGGAAGCGCGAGCGCATCGTGCTCACGGGTGAGCTGCCGTCACCGCTGAAGCCGCCCTCGGGCTGCACCTTCCACCCGCGCTGCCCCTGGGCCTTCGAACCCTGCCCGCGCAGCAATCCTGCCTTGCTTGCGCATGATGGAAGCCT
This sequence comes from uncultured Aestuariivirga sp., assembly GCA_964474665.1. Taxonomy (GTDB): domain Bacteria; phylum Pseudomonadota; class Alphaproteobacteria; order Rhizobiales; family Aestuariivirgaceae; genus Aestuariivirga. Next base: position 77,408 of record CAYYTH010000015.1, on the reverse strand, counting down.
TGTGGCATGCCATGCGGTGAACCCGCCCGACACGGATACAAAGGCTGCCTGACATGTCCAAGCGTGCTGAACTCTCGACCGGCGAAGCCCTCGTCGGGCTTCTCGAAGCCTATGGCGTCGACACGATCTTCGGCATCCCCGGCGTGCATAACGTCGAGATGTATCGCGCCCTGCCGCGCTCCGGGATCAAGCACGTGTTGGTGCGCCACGAGCAGGGCGCGGGCTTCATGGCCGACGGCTATGCGCGTGCCACGGGAAAGCCCGGCGTGTGCTTCACCATCACCGGGCCGGGCCTGACCAATATTCTGACCCCGCTCGGCCAGGCCTGGTCGGACTCGAGCAACGTGTTGGTCATCTCCTCCGCCCTTGACATCCGCGACAGCGCACAGGGCCGTGGCCGGTTGCACGAAATGATCGACCAGCGCGGCGCGGCCCAAGCCGTGACGGCGCTGACCTTCCGCTGCTACACGCCGAAGGACGTGCGCGATGCCGTGGCCGCCGCCTTCGCGCATTTCGCCAGCCAGCGCCCACGACCGGTCTATATCGAGGTGCCGCTGGACCTGCTCAAGGAGCCCGCCGGTGACGGCTGGCACGCACGTGCCCTGCCGAAGCGCCCTGCCCCCGATGCCGGTCAGATCGCTGCCGCGGTGGCCAAGCTCAATGGCGCGAAGACGCCGCTCATCATCCTGGGCGGCGGCGCGCTGGGCGCGGGCGAGGCCGCCGTCCGGATCGCCGAGACGCTGAAGGCGCCGATCATCACCACCACCGCCGGCAAGGGCGCGGTGCCGACGAACCATCCGCTGTGCCTCGGCCAGATCATGGCGCGCGAGGGCTTCTGGCAGCTGGCCGCGGCGTCGGACGCGATCCTCTGCGTCGGTTCCGAGCTTTCGGAGACGGATCACTGGAGCGACGCGATGGCGATCGAGAAGAACCTGATCCGCATCGACCTCGACCCCGCGGTGATGGCGCGCCCGCATACCGCCGAGATCGCCATTCTCGGGGACGCGCGTGAGTCGCTGGACCTGATCGCGAAGGGCGTGACGGAGAAGGCCGGCAAGGCCTCAGCCAGCTTCGACATGGGCGAGTCCGACGCGCTGCGGGCGATGCTCACCGAAGTTCTCACGGTGATCCGCAAGGAACTGCCGGAGGACACCGTGATCGCCTCCGACATGACGCAGATCGCCTATGCGGCGAACGAGGTGTTCCCCGTCAGCGTGCCGCGCAGCTGGCTGCACCCCGTGGGCTTCGGCACGCTGGGCTTCGGCCTGCCGGTGGGCATCGGCGCCAAGTTCGGCGTGGGCGACCGGCCCGTCGCCGTGCTGATCGGCGACTATGGCATCCAGTACACGATCAACGAACTGGGCACGGCGGCAGAGCACAAGCTGCCGATCGTGATCCTGATGTGGAACAACAATGCGCTGGGCGAGATCAGGGACGACATGGTGCGAAAGGGCATCCAGCCCAATGCCGTGACGCTGATGAACCCCGACTACCAGATGCTGGCCAGGGCCTATGGCCTCAACGCCGAGCAGCCGAAGGACCTGAAGGCGCTGGCCGCCGCGATCCGCGCCGCGCTCAAGGCCGAGGGCCCGACGCTGATCGAGATGACGCCGCGCATGGTCCATGGATAGCGCCGTCATCTTCGACGTCGACGGGGTCCTGCTCGACCTCACGGCGGCGGAGGAGGACGCCTTCTTCCTGGCCTTCGAGCGGCTCCACGGCCTCACCGGGCTATCGCGCGACTGGGACAGCTATCGCATCCGCAACGACGAACACATCATCGCCGAAATCCTCGCGCGGCATGGATTGCCGGGCACTGCGGCGCAGGCCCTTGTGGCGGAATATCTTGCGATCCTCTCGGCGGGGCTGTCGTCGGGGGCGCTGAAGGCGGTGGCCATTCCAGGCGCCGGCGCGCTGCTTCAGTCCCTCGCCGGGCTGCGGACCGGGATCGCCACGGCGAACCTGCTGTCCGCCGCACGGCTGCGGCTGCAGGCGGCGAAGCTGTGGGCGCCGGTGGCGGCGCTGGCCTTCGGGGCCGAGGGATCAGGACACAAGCGGGAGACGGTGGCACGGGCCATGGCGGCGACCGGATTGCCACGGCAGCGCATCGTCTATGTCGGGGACAATCTGAACGACGTCGATGCCGGGCTGTCGAACGGCGTGCACTTCATCGGCTTCGCGCTGGATACGGCGCGCCGGGACCGCCTGGCGGCCGCCGGAGCCCGCCACCTGTCAGGCGACCATGGCACGACCCTGCGCCTGATCCGCCAGTTGCTGGGCTGAGACCAACCAAGGAAAAGAGTCCTTGACAGCGCGCGCTCCCTGTGCTAGAAAGGGGCATCATCCAGAAATTGGGTTTGGACGGGTGCCACGGTCAATGCCGGCTGGACGCCTTTCGCTCATTCCCGCTGCTTCAGCGGGAGAGGACGATGGGCCGTGACAAAAAATCGCCGGGATGAACCCGGCGATCAAAAGTTGGGGAGTTGGTCGTGGGAAATACGCAGGAAACACATGAAGCCGGAGCGGCACCGGAGGAGCGCCGCTCCGGGCCTCAATTACTTCTTCGGCATGATCACCGCGTCGATGACGTGGATGACGCCATTGTCGGTGACGATGTCGGCCTTGATGACCTTGGCCTGATCGACGGTAACGCCGTCCTTGCCCTTGACGTCGATCTCGCTGCCCTCGACGCTCTTGACCATCATTTCCTTGCCGGCCACGTCGGCGGCCATGACCTTGCCGGGCACCACGTGGTAGGTGAGGATGGCGACGAGCTTGTCCTTGTTCTCGGGCTTCAGCAGGTCATCGACCGTGCCGGCCGGGAGCTTGGCGAAGGCTTCGTCGGTGGGCGCGAAGACCGTGAAGGGGCCCTGGCCCTTGAGGGTATCGACGAGGCCCGCGGCCTGAACGGCGGCGACCAGCGTCTTGAAGTTGCCGGCGGCGACAGCGGTGTCGACCACGTCGGCGGCGAAGGCCTGCGCCGACATGGCGAAGCCGGAAACGGCGATGGCGGCGGCAGCGGCGAAGTTGCGAAGGCGCTTCATTGAGAAATCTCCCTGTGTCGGAATTGACATGGGGGTTTACGCGGCCTTTCCCGGCTCGGTTTGCGCACGGGAATTCACGAAATCGTTGATCGCGTTTGATGATCCGCCACGGGTCTGACATAGTCCCGGGCCAGCAATTCAACCAGTGGATTAGATGCTTAGATGAGCGGCGAGACACCCGAGACCCAGAGCCAGTTCGCGATCCTGACATCGCGGAGCTTCCTGCCGCTCTTCGTGACCCAGGCCATCAGCGCCTTCAACGACAATGCCGTCCGGAACGGCATCGCCATCCTCATCACCTATGACCTGGCGGTGCGTTTCGGCTTCGACGCGGCGCTGTTCGTGCAGGCCGGGCTTGCCCTTTTCATGCTGCCCTATTTCCTGTTCTCGGCGATTGCCGGGCAGCTGGCCGACAAGTACGACAAGGCCACCGTGGCGCGCTGGGTGAAGCTGTTCGACCTCGCGGCCATGGTGTTCGGGGGCCTGAGCCTCTATCTCGAAAACCCGGTCATGCACCTGATCGTGCTGTTCTTCGCCGGGACCACGGCGGCCTTCTTCGGGCCGATCAAGTATGGCGTGCTGCCGCAATACCTGCGGCGCGACCAGCTGATCGCTGGCAATGCGCTGATCGAGCTCGGAACCTTCGTGACCATCCTGCTCGGCACGCTCTATGGCGGCTTCCTGGTGCTGCAGGGCGTGGGGCGCGACATCCTGGCAATCTCGATCATCGTGCTGGCGGTAATCGCCTATGGCTGCGCCTTCCTGATGCCGTCCGCCCCCGGCGACCGCTCGATCCAGTTCGACTGGAACATTCCGCGCGCCACCATGAAGCTGCTCTCCTACGCGCGCGAGCGCGAGGACGTGTTCTGGTCGGTGATCGGCGCCTCGTGGTTCTGGTTCCTGGGGGCAGCCATCATGGCGCAGCTTCCCGTGTTCACGCGTGACGTGCTGCTCGCAGACGACACGGTTGCCAATGCCTTCATCGGACTGTTCACGGTGGGGATCGGTGCAGGCTCGCTGCTGACCAACGCCCTGCTGAAGGGCGAGGTCTCGCCGCGCTACGTGCCGATCGCGTCGATCATGATGACTGTGTTCCTGCTCGACCTCTATTTCGCGGCGGGCGATGCCCATGCCGTGATGGCAGGGCAGAGCGATGCCGGGATTGTCGCCTTCTTCAGCCATGGCCAGGGTTGGCGCGTCGGCATCGACCTGTTTTTCGTGGCCTTCTTCGGCGGGCTCTATGCGGTGCCGCTCAACGCCATCATGCAGCACCGCTCGAACCCGTCGCGCCGGTCGCGGGTGATCGCGGCCAACAACGTGATGAACGCCATCTTCATGATCGCCTCGGCGCTGGCCGGGGCGGTGCTGCTGAAGGTGATGTCGGCGCAGGCCTTCTTCCTGCTGCTGGGGCTAGCCAACGCCATCGCCTCCGTCTTCGTGGCGCGGCTGCTGACGCAGGAGCTGGCGGCCTCCATCGCGCGCTTCCTGTTCCGCCTGTTCTACCGGGTGGAGGTGAAGGGGCTGGAGAACTACCGGGCGGCGGGGCGCAAGGCGGTGATCGTGGCGAACCACACCTCCTTCCTCGACGGGCCGCTGCTCTCTGCCTTCCTGCCGGAGCGGGCGAGCTTCGCCATCAACACCCATGTGGCGCAGTCATGGTGGGCGCGGCCCTCCTTCATCCTGTTCAAGATGATCGCCATCGACCCCACCAACCCGATGGCGCTGCGAGTGCTGGTGGACGAACTCAAGAGGGGCCGCAAGGTGGTGATCTTCCCCGAGGGGCGTCTCACCGTGACGGGTGCGCTGATGAAGGTCTACGAAGGCCCGGGCGCCATTGCCCAGATGGCAGGGGCGCGGGTGCTGCCGGTGCGGATCGACGGCGCGCTCTACACGCCCTTCTCGCGCATGCGCGGCAAGCTGCGGCTTCGCTGGTTCCCCAAGATCACCATCACCTTCCTGCCGCCCGTCAAGTTCGACGCGCCGGACGGGCTGAAGGGGGCGGCGCTGCGCCAGCACCAGGCCGACCGCCTCTACGACGTGATGACGGACATGGTGTTCCGCACCTCGGCCATCGACAGGACACTGTTCCAGTCGCTGCTCGACGCGCGCCACATCCACGGCCGCGGCCATAAGGTGGTGGAAGACATCGCGCGCAACCCGACGAGTTTCGACCGCGTCGTGATGGGAAGCTTCATCCTCGGCCGGCGCATGGCGGAAATGACGCCGGGCCAGAGCAACGTGGCCGTGCTGCTGCCGAACTCCATCGGCTGCCTGCTGACGATCTTCGGCCTCCACGCCTTCGGCCGCGTTCCGGCGATGCTGAACTTCTCGACGGGTGCAGTGAACATGGCGGCGGCCTGCACGGCGGCACAGGCGACGACCATCGTCACCTCCAGCCGCTTCATCGAGGCCGGCGGCATGGAGGCGGACCTGAAGCTGCTCTCCGAAGGGCGCAAGGTGATCTTTCTCGAGGAGCTGCGCGAAGGGCTGACCTTCCGCGACAAGCTCTACGGGCTGTTCGCGCGGTTCTTCTCCAGGACGGCGCTGCGCATGGGCGGTGCTTCGCAGGACGCCAATTCGCCGGCCGTGATCCTGTTCACCTCGGGCTCGGAAGGGCTGCCCAAGGGCGTCGTGCTCTCGCACCGCAACCTGCAGGCCAACCGCTACCAGGCGGCAGCGCGCATCGCCTTCACCTCCTCCGACATCGTGTTCAACGCGCTGCCCATGTTCCATGCCTTCGGGCTGACGGGCGGCGCGCTGCTGCCGGTGCTGGCCGGGGTGCGGACCTTCCTCTACCCCTCGCCGCTCCACTACAAGGTGGTGCCGGAGCTTTGCTACGAGACCAATGCCACGGTGCTGTTCGGCACCGACACCTTCCTGATGGGCTATGCCCGCAGTGCCCACCCCTATGACTTCTTCAACGTGCGCCTGGTCGTTGCCGGAGCGGAGCGGGTGAAGCCCGAGACGCGCGAGGCCTGGATGGAGAAGTTCGGCTTGCGCATCCTCGAGGGCTATGGCGCCACGGAGTGCGCCCCCGTCGTTGCCGTCAACACGCCGATGCATTTCCGTACCGGCACGGTGGGACGACTTCTCGACCAGATCCAGTACAAGCTGGAACCGGTGCCCGGCATCCCGGAGGGCGGACGGCTCTACGTGAAGGGACCCAACATCATGCTGGGTTATCTGCGCGCCGAGAAGCCGGGCGTGATCGTGGCGCCGGGAGACGGCTGGTATGATACGGGCGACATCGTGAAGGTCGACGAGGACGGCTTCGTCACCATCCTCGGCCGCGCCAAGCGCTTCGCCAAGATCGCGGGCGAAATGGTGTCGCTGGGCCTCGTCGAGCAGAAGCTGGCGGAGGTCTTCCCCGAGGCGCAGCACGCCGTGGTGGCGGTGGCAGATGCCAGGAAGGGCGAGCAGCTGGTGATGTTCACCACCGACGCGGCGATCGATGCCAGGGCCGTGCAGGAGAAGCTGAAGGCACAGAACGCCACGGCGCTGATGGTGCCGCGCAACGTGATCGCCGTGAAGGAGCTGCCGCTGCTGGGCTCGGGCAAGACCGATTACCAGGCGCTGAACCGCATGGCGAATGAACAGGTGAAGCCATAGGGCGATGATGGTTTGCGCGGCACGCTCTCTTACTGCCGTCATCCCGGCGAAGGCCGGGATCCCGCTTTGTGTCGGCGCAGGCGGTGAAGGAAGCTGGATCCCGGCCTTTGCCGGGATGACGGCTTGAGGGGAAGCGAATGGAACTTCCCGAGAGCACCCACGCGCAGCTCGCCGGCGAGCATGGCCCCGCCATGCAGCTGGCGTCACGGCTCGTCGTCAAGGCCGCCAAAATCATGGATGCGGAGCGGCTGATCCCCATCTCCTTCGCGCATCTCGATGCGTGCTTCTATACCGGGCAGGCGCATGTGGACTTCGTGCGCTTCCTGACCGAGAACGGCGCCTCGCTCGCGGTGGAGACCTGGACGAACAATGGCGTCGTCTCGCTCGCCGATCCCACACTCAGGCCACGCGAGGAAGACCCCGAGATGGTGGTGGGCGCGGCGGAGCTAATGCATCTTTATCAGCGGCTCGGCACCCGGCCGACATGGACCTGCGCCCCCTACCAGCTGCCCGGCGGGCCGAAGCTGGGCGAGCACATCGCAGTGGGCGAGTCCAACGCCGTTTCCTATTACAACTCCGTGGTCGGGGCGCGGACCAACAAGTATGGCGACTATCTCGACGTCGCCTGCGCGCTCACCGGCTTCGCGCCCGATGCGGGGCTGCACCGCGAGGAGAACCGCCGCGCGGACCTTCACATCGATGCGACGGGGCTGCCGGAGGCATGGCGGCGCGAGGATATTTTCGCGCATTTGATCGGTCACCATGCCGGGCGGCTTTCCGGGCGGCAGGTGCCGGTGATCTCGGGGCTGGCGCCCGATCCCCCGAAGCATGCGCTGAAGGCGATCAGCTCCGCGGCGGCGTCTTCGGGCGGCGTGGAGCTGTGGCATGGCACGGGCGTGACGCCGGAGGCGCCGGCGCTTGGGGCGGTGTTCAGCCGCGGCGAGACGCATGTGGTGACGGCGGAGGACCTGGCGCGCGCCCACCGTGAGCTTTCCACCGCGCAGGACGGCCCGCTCGATGCCGTGGCGCTGGGCACGCCGCATTTCGGCTTGAGCGAATTCGAGGCGCTGGTGGCCTTGTTCGACGGGCGCAATGTGAAGGCCGGTTTGCCGATGCTCGTTTCCACCAGCCGCGGCGTGCGCGAGATGGCGCGGGCGAAGGGCTTCATCGCGGCGTTGGAAGCGTCGGGCGTCGAGGTGCCGGTGGATGTCTGCACCTATCATTCGCCCCGCGTGCGCGGGCTGAAGGGGCGCGTGATGACCAATGCGGCGAAGTGGGCCTATTACGCGCCCGGCATGCTGGGCGTCGACGTGGCCTTCGGCTCGCTGAAGGAATGCGTTGAAAGCGCCATCCGCGGCGCCGTGTGGCGCGACCCCGCGCTGTGGACAAACGCATGAAGGCGCGGCTTCTGACCGAGGGCGTGGCGGAGGGGCCGGTGCTGTCGCTGGACGAGCCGTTGAGCTTCTGGGGCGCCTTCGAGCCGCGCAGTGGCGTGATCCTCGACGTGCACCACCCGCAGCGCGGGGCTTGCGTGAAGGACACGGTACTGGTGATGACCGAGACGCGCGGCTCGGGCTCCGCACCCGGCGCGATCGCCGAGGCGATCCGGCTCGGCACGGCGCCGGTGGCGATCATCCTCGCGGAAGCCGACATCAACCTCGCGGTGGGTGCCGAGGTGGCGGCGACGCTTTATGGGCGGCGGTGCGTCGTGGGCTGCGTGACCGCGGCGGAGCTGGAGCGGCTGCGGCGGGCCAGGCGCATTGCGATCGCGGAGGATGGGGTGGTGACGCTCAGCGCTTAGCTGCCGTCACCCTGGCGAAGGCCGGGGTCCAGCTTCGGACGGCCGTCACGTGGGAGGAGAGCTGGATCCCGGCCTTCGCCGGGATGACGGCCTTATCGAGAGAAATTCAAAACCTACTGCGCGGCCTCGAGCAGCGGTTCGGGCGGGGCGACTTCGGCCACCGCATCTTCCGCCTTGCGCGGGGCTTCCTCGGGGATGCGGAAGACGTTCCAGTGCCACAGCCTGCGGCCGAATTCGGGAAGGCCCGTGGACCACGAGACGAGCGGCGAGAGCATGAGTGCGCCGGCGATGGGCGCGAGCCACAGGAAGGTGGCGCCCGAGATGTGGAAGGCCAGCACGCCGAAGGCAAGGCCCGCCACCACATGCGCGGCATGGACCTTGAAACAGGCCTTGAAGGGCATGGCCTGGTCGTCGCGGTTCTGGGCGTTCCAGCCGGAATCGCGGCCGATCATCACATCGGCCACCACGCGCGACTGGATCAGCATCATGATGGGCGAGAGCAGCATGGAGACGAAGGTTTCCGCCAGCACGCTCTTGGTGAGCCCGATGGTGCCGCCGCAGCCGCGGCGCAGCTCGCCGTCCTTGAGCGCCAGCACGAGGGCCAGCAGCTTCGGCAGATAGAGGACGCCGAAGGTGATGGCGAAAAGCCTGAGCGCCAGCTCCGGATCGAAGACCGGCCAGACCGGGAAGAGCGAGAAGGAGTCGGGGAAGTAGTTCGGCGTGGTGTAGCGCGCCACGGTGGCGAGCAAGAGGCCTGCCAGCAGCAGCATGAGCCACAGCGGCGAGGCGAGATAGGACATGATGCCCTGGATCAGGTGCACGCGGCTGACCCAGTGGAGGCCCTTGGCACCGACGATCTTCAGGTGCTGCAAGTTGCCCTGGGCCCAGCGCCGGTCACGCGTGGCGAGGTCGATGAGGCAGGGCGGCGTCTCTTCATAAGACCCCGTGAGGCCGGGCAGCATGTAGACCGCCCAGCCGGCACGGCGGATCAGCGCCGCCTCGACGAAGTCATGGCTCAGCACATGGCCGCCGAAGGGCTTGCGGCCCTTGAGCTCCGGCAGGCCGCAGGCCTCGGCGAAGGCTTTCGTGCGGATGATGGCGTTGTGGCCCCAGTAATTGCCGTCACGCCCGTGCCAGGCCGAGAGGCCGGCGGCGACCAGCGGGCCGTAGACGCGGCCGGCAAACTGCGTCATGCGGGCGAAGGGCGTCCAGCGGTTCTGCAGCAGCGGCAGCGACTGGATGATGCCGGACTGGGGGTCCGCCGCCATGGCGCGGGCCAGGGTGATCATGGCGCCGGCCGACATGTCGCTGTCGGCGTCGAGCACGATCATGTGGTCATAGGCGCCGCCCCAGCGGGTTACGAAATCGGCGATGTTGCCGGCCTTGCGGTGATGGTTGTTGTCACGGCGGCGGTAATAGACGCGGATGGCGGGGCCGAGCTGGCGCTTGAGCCAGTGATAGGCATCGACCTCCGCCGCAGCGATGTGTTCCTTGCGGGTGTCGGAGAGCACGAAGATGTCGAAGTGGCGGGCCACGCCCTCGCGGCGAAGCGCCTGGCCCATGCGCGAGAGGGCGGCGAAGACGCGCTCCGGATCCTCGTTATAGACCGGCATGAGAAGCGCCGTGCGGCCCATGTCGCTGGTATCGGCGAGCTTCGGCAGGCGGGCCTTGCCGCGCAACAGCACGATGAAGCCAAGGATGGCGCTGGCGCAGGAGAAGGCGATCCAGGCGAAGGTCAAGGCGAAGAAGCTGGCGAAGAGCACCTGCAACACGGTGACGTTCACCGGGCTGATGACCTGATACATCTTCCAGGTGCCGAAGCCGGTGATCAGGATCGAGGCGCCGAAGACGAAGAGGCGGGCAAAGAGCACGTCGCGGCCATTGCCCCCGGAAACGGTTTTGCCCGCCCAGGATTGCAAGTCCTGCACGGGCATGGCGAGCGGCGCTTCGGCCGGTATGGCGTCGGTCAGCTTCTGGTCCACCGGAAGAGCCATGTTTCGCTTGCCTTCTTGTCACCGCGCTTCAGCACGGCGCGCAATTCCGCAACATCTGCCCCATTGACGTTATGCTCGAAGGAAAGACGCGTGGTTTTGGCCACGTCATTCTTGGCGGCATGCACGTTCGAGATGACCCCTGCGGAGGCCGTGACATCCGCCACGATGTCTCCTTCAAGATCACCGCCGGCGAATTCGAGGATGTAAAGCCGCAGATCTGGGTCATAAGATGGCGGATCGGCCGTGTAATTCGGGTCCGTTCCGCTGCCCGAGAACACCGTGCGGGCCAGCGGCAGGTCAGCCGGCCAGTCCAGGCACCAGTGCAATCGATACACGTAAGAGTAGCTCTGGCCCTGCTTGAGACCATCCTTGGGTTGCCAGAAGGCCACGATATTGTCGTTTGTCTCAAGCTGGGTGGGGATTTCATAGAGTTCCACGTCGCCCTGCCCCCAGTCGCCGATGGGCTCCGCCCAGAGGCTGGGGCGCTTCTCGTAGCGCGACTCGAGGTCGATGAAGTCGCGGTAGTCGCGCTTCCTCTGCATCAGACCGAAGCCGCGGGGGCTCTGATCGATGAAGGCCGAGACCTGCAGGGTCTTGGGGTTGGAGAGCGGACGCCACAGCCACTCCCCCGCCCCGGTCTGCATCATCAGGCCGTTCGAATCATGGACCGAGGGGCGGAAGTCGTCGACCGGCTTGTGGAGCGGGTCGAGCAGGAACATCGAGGTCATCGGCGCGATGCCGACATGGGCGATGTCGCGTCGGGGATAGAGCGTCAGCTCGACGTCCATCTGGGTGTCCACACCCGGCTTGATCGAGAACTTGTAGGCACCGGTGACCGAGGGGGCGTCGAGCAGCGCCTCGACCACGATGGTGGTGGCGGCAGGATCGGGCTTCCGGATCCAGAAATCCCGGAACATCGGGAATTCCTCGCCCTTGGGCTGGCCCGTGTCGATGGCGAGGCCGCGCGCCGAGAGGCCATAGATCATGCCCTTGCCCACGGCGCGGAAATAGGAAGCGCCCTGGAACACCACGAATTCATCGTTGTAGTCGGGGGTGTTGAGCGGGAAGCGCAGGCGGAGGCCGGAATAGTGAAGGTCGGTCTTGCCGTCGGTCTGGGGTGCCAGCGGGCCGAAGGTGAAGAGGTCCGGGCTGTAGTTGATGCGCGCCATCTCGCCGTTCTCAACGACATGGATGTCCACCGGCGCGGTGAACAGGAAGCCCGAGTGGAACAGGTCGAAGGAGAACTGGTGCGGCTCTCCCTTCCAGAACGACTTGTCCGGGTTGAAGCGGAGGTCGCGGTACTGGTCGTAGGTGAGGTTCTCCCAGCCCGGCGGCATGGCGATGCGGCGGTCTTCCCAGGGCTTCTGGGCCAGGGACTCCGCCAGCTTGCGGACGTAGTCCTCGGCAAAGGGCGCGCGCTCGATGAACAGGTCGGCCGGCGCCTGGGCAAGGGCGGGAATGGCGCCCGTGCGCAGCGCCGCGATGGTCGCGCCAAGCAAAGCCGCCGACCCCAAGACCTGACGCCGTGAGAAATTCATGCTCGGAAAATCCGGGAAGAGAGTGCAGTGCACAAAGTAGCGTAACCTCCAGAAATGTAAAGACCCTCGGGCAAAAACCGGGGGCCACTCGACCGCGCCTTTGCCATGCACTAAAAGCGCGGCGAAACAAGGGTGGCCAAGATGAAATTTGCGAAAGTGACGGAGCGGCTGAACGGTCTCGGTTCCGAGAAATGGGCCGTCCACATCGAGGGCAAGCGCCGCGCGGCGCTGGGCGAACCCATGATCTTCCTGTCGATCGGCGAGCCTGATGCCGCCCCGCCGGCCGCTATCCTGGATGAGGCCAACCGCCAGATGCGGGCGGGGCGCATCCGCTATGCCGAGGGGCGCGGCGAGGCCAACACCCGCCGGGCGCTGGCCCGGCTCTATACCCGCCAGACCGGCCGGACCATCAGCGAGGACCAGTTCATCTTCCTGCCCGGCACCCAGACCGCGCTCTACGCCGCCATGATGGCGGTGGTGAACGAGGGCGACGAGGTGCTGATGGCGGATCCCTACTACGCCACCTATGAGGGCGTGATCGCGGCGGCGGGCGGCATTCCGGTGCCGATCAAGGTCGACCCCGACCATGGCTTCCACCTCAAGGCTGCAGACCTCGAGCGTCACATCACCCCCAGGACGCGCGCGCTCTTGATGAACACGCCATCGAACCCGACGGGCGCGGTGTTCACCCGCGCCGAGATCGAGAAGATCGGCAAGGTCTGCGAAAGCCATGACCTGTGGATCATCTCCGACGAGGTTTACGCCACGATGACCTATGGCAACACCGTGTTCGCCTCGCCCTTCGACGTGCCGGAGCTGGAGAAGCGGACGATCGTCGTGTCCTCGATCTCGAAGTCGCATGCGCTGCCGGGCTTCCGCTGCGGCTGGATTGCCGCATCGCAGGCGTTCTGCGACGCCTGCGCCCCGGTGACCGAGACCATGCTGTTCGGATCGCAGCAGTTCCTGGAAGATGCCATGGCCTTCGCGCTCGACAACCACTTCCCCGAAGTCGACGCGATGAAGAAGAACTACGAGGCGCGCGCCCGCGCGCTGGTGAAGGCGCTGGAACATTCGACGAAGGTGTCCGCGCGCATGCCGGAGGGCGGCATGTTCGTGATGGTCGACGTGCGCAAGACCGGCCTCTCGGGCGAAGACTTCGCGCGGCGTCTCCTTACGGAAGAGAACGTGGTGACGATGCCCGGAGAGAGCTTCGGCGCAGGCGGTGCGGGCCACCTGCGGGTGGCGCTGACGGTTGGCGTCGACGACATCACCGAGGCCTGCAAGCGGATCGTGCGGCTGGCGGAGCGGATCTAACGCTCCGCCGCCCTCCTAGCGACCGTAGAGCTGGTTCGGCAGCCACAGGCCGATCTGCGGGAAGGTGTAGAGCAGCACCATCGACGTGATGACCAGGAAGATGAAGGGCATCACGCCGGCGAAGATGTCGTTGATGTTGACCTCCTTCGGCGCCACGCCCTTCAGGTAGAAGGGCGCCATGGCGACGGGCGGCGACAGGAACGACGTCTGGATGTTGAGCGCGATCAGCAGCCCGAAGAACAAGGGGTCGATGCCGAAGTGATCGAGCAGCGGCAGGAAGATGGGCACGAAGATCACGATGATCTCCGTCCACTCCAGCGGCCAGCCGAGGATGAAGATGATGATCTGCGTGACCAGCAGGAACATGAAGGGCGACAGGTCGAGCCCCACCACGAAGTCCTTGATGACCGCATCGCCGCCGAGGATGGCAAAGACCGCCGAGAAGGTGAATGAGCCAACGAAGAGCCAGCCCACCATGGCCGAGGTGCGGGCGGTGAGATAGACCGACTCCTTCAGCTTGGCGAAGGTGAGCGAGCGGTAGGCGACGGCGAGGACGATGGCGCCGAGGGCACCGATGGCGGCGGCCTCCGAGGGTGTTGCCAGGCCGAACATGATGGCGCCGAGCACCGAGAAGATCAGCAGGGCCAGCGGCACGAAGGAGGTGACGAGTTCATAGATCACCCGGGCCAGCGGCACGTTGCGCTCTTCCACCGGCAGCGGCGGGGCGATCTTGGGGTTGAGGAGTGCGCGGCCCATGACATAGGCGAGGTAGAGGCCGGTCAGCATGAGGCCGGGGAACAGGGCACCGGCATAGAGCTGCACCGGCGAAACGCCCGCCGTGGCGCCATAGAGGATGAGCATGATCGACGGCGGAATGAGGATGCCGAGGCAGCCGCCGGCACAGACGACGCCCGCCGAGAGCCGCACGTCATAGCCATGGCGCAGCATGGCGGGGAAGGCGAGAAGGCCCATCAGCGTGACCACGGCGCCGACGATGCCGGTTGCTGTGGCGAAGAGCGCGCAGGTGATGAGGGTGGCCACTGCCAGCGAACCCGGCAACCCGCCCGCGGCGAGCTGGATCGAGCGGAACAGCCGGTCGAGAATGTTGGCGCGCTCGACGATGTAGCCCATGAAGACGAAGAGCGGCACGGAGATGAGGATGTCGTTGGTCATCACCGACCAGGTGCGCTGCACCAGCAGCGACATGACCGGCTCAAAGTTGCCGTCGAAGGCCAGCAAGGCGAAGCCGACGCCCATGGCCATCAGGGTGAAGGCGATGGGGAAGCCGAGCATGATGAGCCCGACGAAGAGCACCAGCATGAGGACGCCGAGTTGCGGATCGGTCACGTGCTTGCCTCCCGTGCGGCGCTGTGTTCGAGGATGACTTTCTCGAGTTCCTCCACGTCATGGAGGCGCTGTGGCCAGCTCCCGGTGCGGATGCAGATCAGGCAGCGCACCACCTCCACCACGCCCTGCAGCAGCAGCAGCACGCCGGTGACCGGGATGAGGGTCTTGTACTGGTAGACCGGAAGGCCCGAGGGGCTGTAGGCCGAATGCTCATGGGTGAACCATGACTGCGCGGCGAAGCCATAGCCCGAATAGATGAAGGCGATGATGCCGGGGAAGAAGAACAGGATGTAGAGGACGAGGTCCATGCGGGCCTGGTTGCGCTCGGTCCAGGAGCGATAGAGGAAGTCGCCGCGCACGTGCCCGTTGCGCGACAGCGTATAGGCGCCGGCCATCATGAACAGCGTGCCGTAGAGAATGTAGCTCGCATCGAAGGCCCAGTCGGTGGGCGCACCCAGCGCGTAGCGCGAGAACACTTCGTAGCTCACCGCCAGCGTGAGCAGCAGGATGGACCAGGAGAAGGCCTGGCCGACATAGGTGCTGACGCGGTCCACGGGAAGCAGCAGGCGCTGCAGGCGCGGTGCCCAGTTCTCATCCGGTGCGCGGCGCTTGAGCTGCAGGTAGAAGCTGGCGAGGATCATGGCGATGCCCGCCCAGAAAGTGAGCGGCGTGTAGGCGAGCGTGCCCTTGCCGGCATGCGCCTCCTTCAGCAGGGCGCAGCGTTCGGCCCAGGACACCATGCACATGAAGGTCGCATTGGGGCGCAGCCCCTTGGACGCCACCATGCGGCCGACTTCACCATATGCCGAAAGCGACCAGAAGATCGCCGCCATGATGACGGCAACCCCCAGCGCGAAGAGCGCGAACGCCCAGCGGTCGAGCTTCATGCCTTACCCCCAGTTGGCAGGCCGCCCGGGTTTTCCCGGGCGGCGAAGCATCGATGATCAGGACTTGAAGAAGTGGTCGTAGGCGACCTTCTGGTCGACCTCGAGCTCGAACTGGGCGCCCACAACGCGCTTGGCCCAGGACTTCTGGCTCTCAACCACCTTGGCGAAGAAGGGGTCGGCCGACTGCGCAGCGATGACCTTGTCCCAGGCGGCAAGCTGCGCATCGAGCACCGACTGCGGCGTCTGGTGCACCTTGACGCCGGCGGCCTTCAGGGCCTCGAGGTCCTTCGAGTAGCGGTCCATCGCCTTCCAGCTCATGTCGGCCGAGGCCGCATCCGCCGAGTAGCGGATGATGGCCTGCAGGTCCGGCGCCAGCGCATCGAACTTCGTCTTGTTGAAGATGATCTCGAAGCATTCCGCCGACTGGTGGTAGCTCTGCACCATGTAGTCCTTGGACACGTCGGGGAAGCCGAGCACGAAGTCCGAGGTGGGGTTGTTGAACTCCGCCGCATCGAGCAGGCCACGGTCCATGGCGGGGACGATCTCGCCGCCGCCCATGATGGTGACGGCCGCGCCCATTTCCTTGAACAGGTCGGCCGAGAGGCCGACGGTGCGATACTTCAAGCCCTTCAGCTGCTCCGCATCGGTGATCTGCTGCTTGAACCAGCCGAGCGGCTGGGTGGGCATCGGGCCGGTGAGGAAGCCGACGAGGTCGAGGCCCAGCACCTGCTGGACGAGCTCGTCATACAGGGCCTGGCCGCCGCCATACTTGATCCAGCCCAGCATCTGGTTGGCGCGCCAGCCCCAGGCCGGCGGCGTGCCGAACAGCGAGAAGGCCTTGTGCTTGCCGTACCAGTAGGCGGTGACGCCATGGCCACCGTCCAGCGTGCCGGAGAGCACCGCGTCATGCACCTCGAGCGCCTTGGCGACGGCACCCGCCGCGAGCAGCTCGATCTTCAGGCGGCCACCGCCCATCTCATTGACGCGGTTGACGAAATCCTGCGCATATTCGTGGAAGATGTCCTTCGCGGGCCAGGTGCTCTGGAACTTGAAGACGACGGCTTCCTGGGCCCGCACCACATTGGGCATGGCCAGAGCGGCGGCACCCGCGGCTGCGGCAGTTGCACCGCCCTTCAGGAACGAGCGGCGCGAGGCGGAATTGTCGGTGGTCACGTCCTTGGTCATGTCAGTCCTCCCGGTTGTGCGGCCTTATCGCGGCCACTTCAGATTGAATTTGTCAGACGATGGTGGTCTGCAAACGCGTAACCCGCCCGGTTGGTTCAGTGAACCATGACATTTGGATGAAAAACTTCGGGCCGGCGCGCGGGCCGGCCCGTGGGTCAGACGACCTGGTAACCGAATTCCTCGGCCTGCTCCGTGATCCACTCCCAGAAGCTTTCCGAGAAGCCGCGGAAGACCGAGAGGTCATAGGCATCCGCCCCGACGCGGGTGAGGTGGACGCCGACATGGGCCATCTGGGTGAGTGCCGACTTGCCGACCGGGAATTCATCCGGGTGCAGATCGACCGGCGTGCCCTTGGCCAGCACGGCGCGGGCCTTGGGCCCGGCGACGCGGATGATGACGCGGCCATGGCTCTGGTCCGAGACCGAGGCGAGGCCTGCGAGCTTCGCCTTGAGCTCGCGGTAGAGGGCGCCCTCGCCGCGGTTCTGGGCGAGCACGAACCACTGGTCGGGGCCCGCCCATTGTGCGTCATAGCCTTTCAGCGCCGCGGCGGTGGCATGGCCCTGCCCCGCCCGCGCGATCACGGTCACGATCGACATGGGGTGGCGGACGGTGAAACGGACGCCGACGGCGCCCTTGTCGGCGCCGAAGCGGCCCTGCACGGCAACGTCCTGGAGCGGCGAGACGCGGTTGAAGCTGCGTTCGGTCATGTGTGCTGTCTCAGGCATGGAGTCTCTTGTTCTCCTTGTCGAAATGCATGGGGTCACAGATCTCGGCCATCACGCGGTGGCCGCGCAGGCCGTCCCAGGCCTGCACGATCTCGCCATGGCGCGCGCGGCCATTGGCGAGAAGCGCCAGGCCCACCCACATGTCGAGCATGGGCGACCAGGCGACGCCCGTGATGTAGCCCTGGTCATTGGCCATGGACGGCGTGTCGTCCTGCTTGAGGAGATGCGCGCCGGCACGGATGCGGTCGGAGGGGTCGACGGGGCGGATGCCGACGACCTGCTGGCGGTTCGGATCCACGAGGCCCGGACGCTGCGCCATCATGCGGCCGATGAAGTCCTTTTTCGTCGACACCATCTTGCCCATGCCGAGATCGCCCGCCGTGGTGGTGCCGTTCAATTCACCGCCGGCCACGTGGCCCTTCTCGATGCGCATGATGGAAAGCGCCTCGACGCCATAGGGCGTGATGCCGAATTCTTCGCCCGCCTGCATCACCGCGCGGGCAACCATGGAGCCATAATCCGCCGGCACCGCCAGCTCATAGGCGTGCTCGCCCGAGAAGGAGAGGCGGAACAGGCGCGCCGGAATGCCGTGCATGACGGTGACCTCGAGGGCCGCCATGTAGGGCACCGTCTCGTCGGTCATCACCAGATCATCCACCAATTTCTGCAGCGTGGCGCGGGACTTCGGGCCCGCCACCGCCATCTGCGCCCACTGCTCGGTGACCGAGACATAGGTCACGTCGAGATCGGGGAACAGCGCCTGGTGGGCGAACTCCATCTGCGCCATCACCTTCGCGGCATTGGCCGTGGTGGTGGTCATCACATAGTGGTCCTCGGCGAGGCGTGAGGTGGTGCCATCGTCATAGACGATGCCGTCCTCGCGCAGCATGAGGCCATAGCGCGCCTTGCCGACGGCCAGCGTCGAGAAGGTGTTGCAGTAAAGCTTGTCGAGGAAGGCGCCTGCATCCTTGCCCTGCACATCGATCTTGCCGAGCGTCGAGACATCGCAGATGCCGACGGCGCCGCGTGTGGTGAGCACCTCGCGCGAGGCGGAGGCGAGCCAGTCCTCGCCCTCACGCGGGAACCAGGAGGAGCGCATCCACAAGCCGGTTTCGACGAAGACCGCGCCCTGCTCTTCCGCCCAGTCATGCAGCGGCGTCTTGCGCACCGGCTGGAAGTGGTGGCCGGTGAAGGGGCCGGCAAAGGCGCCGAAGGAGACGGGCGTATAGAAGGGACGGAACGTCGTCGTGCCCACCTCGTCCATCGTGCGGCCCGTGGCCTCCGCCAGGATGGCGATGGCATTGATGTTGCCGAGCTTGCCCTGGTCGGTGGCCATGCCGGTCGTGGTGTAACGCTTGGCCAGCTCCACGTCGGAATAGCCCTCGCGCGCGGCGAGCGGCAGGTCCTTGGCGGTGGCGTCATTCTGGTAATCGATGAAGGCCTTGCCGTGGCTTTCCTTCACCCACCACAGGGGCGCGATCGCGAAGGCTTCGTCGCGGCACTTCGGAACCTCGATCGCCTTGCCGCCGGCCGCACCCTTGGCCGCGCCATCGGCGAGGCATTCGGAGAGCAGCATCCTGCCCGCAGCGGAACCAGCGACAGTGAAGGCCTCGCCATTGTCAGGTGGCAGGAAGGCCAGGAGATTCGCGTCCCATACGGGCTTCTTGCCGCGGTGGCAGGCGAGGTTGACGATGGGGCTGAAACCGCCGGACATGGCGACGGCCTCGCAGTTGATGTGCATGCCATTGGTGAGGTGCACCGACTTCACCGCCTTGCCACCGACGGCGTCTGCCACCATCGCATTGCGGATGACAGGCACGCTGCCCGGATCGGCCTGCGAGTCCTTGCGGCTGTCGATGATCGCCTCGACATGGACGCCATGGGAC
The DNA here is from genome assembly GCA_964474665.1 of uncultured Aestuariivirga sp. Lineage (GTDB taxonomy): Bacteria > Pseudomonadota > Alphaproteobacteria > Rhizobiales > Aestuariivirgaceae > Aestuariivirga. The sequence goes on along the minus strand of CAYYTH010000015.1, from coordinate 58,078 downwards.
GTGAGGTCCCGCGCCGTGCGGTAGATCGAATCATTGCCGCCGAAGACGACGACCGAGCGGCCCGCCGCCACCGCATAGCGATTGGCGTAGGTGCGCATGGCGGAGGCCTGCATGACGCCCGGCATGTCGTTGCCACCGAAGGCCACGGGGCGCTCCTCGGCACCCGCCGCAAGCACGGCGCGCTTGGCGTGGATCTTCCAGTAGCGCTGGCGCGGCTCGTAAGGATCGGGCACGCGGAGATGGTCGCTGACGCGCTCAACCGCGCCGAAGATGTTGCCGTCGAACCAGCCCATGATGGTGGTGCGCGGCATCAGCGTGACGTTGGGCATGGAGGCCAGTTCGCCGATCACACCTTGGCCCCAGTCGAAGCCCGACCGGCCGTCGATCTCCTCGTTCTCGTTCAGCAGCGAGCCGCCGAGGCGCGCACCTTCATCCGCAAGGATAACGCGCTTGCCCTGGCGGGCGGCGGCCAGTGCCGCCATCAGGCCGGTCGGGCCAGAGCCGATCACCAGCATATCGCAATGCGCGTAGGACTTCTCGTACTTGTCCGGATCCGGCAGCTTCGACGCGGTGCCGAGGCCCGCGGCGCGGCGGATGATGGGCTCGTAGATCTTCTCCCAGAAGCTCTTCGGCCACATGAAGGTCTTGTAGTAGAAGCCCGCCACGAACATCGAGGAGGCCAGCGAATTGATGGCGCCGACGTCGAAGTTCAGCGACGGCCAGTTGTTCTGGCTCTTGGCGACGAGGCCGTCATAGACCTCGATCATGGTGGCCCGCGTATTCGCCTCCTTGCGGCCGCCCTCGCGCAGTTCGACCAGCGCATTGGGCTCCGCCGCGCCAGCGGTGATGACACCGCGCGGACGGTGATACTTGAAGGAGCGGCCCATGAGCGTGACGCCATTGGCCATCAGCGCGGAGGCCAGCGTGTCGCCGGTGCGGCCGATGTGGAGCGCGCCATCGAAGGTGAAGCGGAGAGCAGAGTCGCGGTCGATGAGGCCGCCCTTGTCGAGACGATAGGAGGTCATGCCTTGGCTCCCTTCTCCTTGGCCTTGGCGAAGTCGCGTGCCGTCACGGCGCCATAGACCTCGTGCGTCTCGGTGTTGCGCTGGACGACCAGCCAGGCGCGGCAGCCGCCGGAGTGATGGGCATATTCATCGATGGGGCCGCGCGGGTTGTTGCGCAGGTAGACATATTCGTACCAGGCTTCCATGGAGGAAGGATCATTGGTGGTGGGGCGGGTGGGCGCGGCATCGCCGAGGAAGGTGAACTCTTCCACGGGGCGCGTTCCGCAATGGGGGCATGGGATGAGCATGTGTCTGATCCGTCAGTGCAGGTTCGGTGTGGCGCCCTGGCCCTTTTCGTCGATCACGTGGCCGGTCTTGAACCGGTCGAGACGATAGGCGGCATTGAGCTTGTGGGGTTCGTCCTTGGCGATGGTGTAGGCGAAGCACCAGCCCGAGGCGGGGGTGGCCTTGAAGCCGCCGTAGCACCAGCCGGAATTGAGATAGAGGCCCTGGATGTGGGTCTTGTCGATGATGGGCGAGCCATCCATCGACATGTCCATGATGCCGCCCCAGGACCTGAGCACGCGCACGCGGGCGAGCGACGGGATCATGGCCACGCCGGCCTCGATCACATGCTCCACCATCGGCAGGTTGCCGCGCCGGGCATAGGAGTTGTAGCCGTCGATATCGCCGCCGAACACAAGTCCGCCCTTGTCCGACTGCGAAACATAGAAATGGCCCGCGCCGAAGGTGACGACGCCGTCGATATAGGGCTTGAGGCCCTCCGAGACGAAGGCCTGCAGCACGTGGCTTTCCATGGGAAGGCGCATGCCCACCATCTTGGCGGTCTCGGAAGAATTGCCCGCGGTGGCGAGGCCGAGCTTCTTGCACTTGATGAAGCCCTTGTTGGTGTCGACCCCGACGACCTTGCCGTTCTCGACCTTGATGCCCTTCACCTCGCAATGCTGGATGATGTCGACGCCGCGGCTGTCCGCACCGCGGGCGAAGCCCCAGGCCACCGCGTCATGGCGCACCGTGCCGCCGCGCTTCTGCAGGAGGCCACCCTTGATGGGGAAGCGGGCATTCTCGTAGTCGAAGAAGGGATACATCGCGCGCACCGCCTCGCGGTCGAGAAGCTCCGCGTCGACGCCGTCGATGCGCATGGCGTTGCCGCGGCGCGCGAAGGCATCGCGCTGGGCATCCGTGTGGCAGAGGTTGAGGACGCCGCGCTGAGAGACCATGGCGTTGAAGTTGAAGTCCTGCTCCAGGTTCTCCCACAGCTTCATCGACCATTCATAGAACGGGTTGTTGCCGGGCAGCATGTAATTGGAGCGGATGATGGTGGTGTTGCGGCCGATGTTGCCGGAACCGAGCCAGCCCTTTTCGAGAACCGCGATGTTCTTCAGGCCATGTTCCTTGGCGAGGTAATAGGCGGTCGCCAGGCCATGGCCGCCGCCGCCGACGATGATGATGTCATATTCCTTTTGCGGCTCGGGCTGGCGCCAGGCGGGCTCCCAGTTCTTGTGGCCGGAGAAGGAATTCTTGATGAGCGAGAATACGTTATAACGCATGCGCTGGTCCTGAATCTTGAAGCATCTCTTGTAAGCCCGGGGGCTCGGCAAGTCTTGCAGTCGAGAGCCGTTTCCTGATAGATTTGCGCCATGCCTGAAACGCCCCAGACGGTGGGCCTGCTGCTCATCCCCGGCTTCGCGCTGATGTCTTATGCCTCGGTGGTGGAGCCGCTCCGCGCCGCCAACCTGCTGGCGGGAAAGGAGCTGTACCGCTGGGTTCACATCTCGCCCGGCCCTGCCACCGTCAGTGCTTCCTGCGGCGCGACGGTTCCCTGCCCGGTCAAGGCGGGCGACGGCGTGAAGCTCGATTTCCTCTTCGTCTGCGCGGGCGGCAACCCGACCGCGTTCAAGGACCGCGTGACACTGCAATGGCTGAGGACACTTGCCGCCCGCGGGCTGCGCATCGGCGGGGTGTCGGGTGGTCCGGTGATCCTGGCGCGGGCGGGCATCATGGACGGCTATCACATGACGGTGCACTGGGAGCACGCGCCCGCCGTCTCCGAGGCCTTTCCGAACGTGATGCTCACGCGCTCCATCTACATCGTCGACCGCAACCGCCTCACCTGCGCGGGCGGCACGGCACCGCTCGACATGATGCATGCGCTGATCGCCGAAGCGCATGGGCCGGAGCTTGCCCGCAGGGTTTCCGACTGGTTCATGCACACCGACATCCGCCCCGCGCAGTCAGCCCAGCGCGCCTCGCTCACCGAACGCTACGGCGTGCATGACGACCGCCTCACCGCGGCGCTGGAACTGATGGAAAGCCACCCGGGCGAGCCGCTGACGCGCAGCGAAACGGCCCGCCGCATCGGGCTGTCGACGCGCCAGCTCGACCGGTTGTTCTCCGAGAAGCTGGGGGCGAGCTATGCCGGGCACTACCGCCAGATCCGGCTGGAACGCGCCCGCGACCTGCTGCGCCAGTCCGCCGTGCCGATCACCGAAATCGCGCTGGGCTGCGGGTTTTCCAGTGCCAGCCACTTCAGCCGGGCCTACCGGGAGGCGTTCGGGGTGACGCCGGCGTCGGAGCGGAAGTAGCGTTATCGCCTGTGCACACCTCCTCACCTTCGCCCGGCTCGACCGGGCGATCCTTTTGGGCGGCCAGCAAGAAAGGATGCCCCGGTCGAGCCGGGGCAAGGTGGAGTGGTGGTGGAGGAGGTCACGCCCAAACATAAAAACCCGGCGCAATCTCTTGCACCGGGCTTCGTGATCGCTTCGTTCCCGTGAAGGATCAGCAGTCGAGCGTGGTGTCGCGTTCCCACTGGGTGAGGTGGCGGCAGTAGTTGTTCCACTCATTGTGCTTGAGCTTGAGATAGCCCTGGCTCACTTCCTTGCCCAGCATCTCCTGCAGGTAGCTGTCCTGCTCGAAGTTGCGGAGCGCGTCGAGGAGGTTGAGCGGCAGCTTCTTGGCATCCTTGATGGTGTGGCCCTGGGCATACATGTCGATGTCGAGGCGCTTGCCCGGGTCGATCTTCTTTTCCACGCCATGCATGCCGGCCACGAGGATCGAGGCGAGAAGCAGGTAGGGGTTCGCCGCGCAGTCCGGCAGGCGGTATTCCGCACGGCCTGAATCCGGGATGCGCACCATGTGGGTGCGGTTGTTGCCGCCATAGGTGATCGACGAGGGCGACCAGGTGGCGCCGGAGATGGTGCGCGGCGCGTTGATGCGCTTGTAGCTGTTCACCGTCGGGTTGGTGATGGCGCACATGGCGGAGGCATGGTGCATCAGGCCGCCGAGGAAGTGGTAGCCGAGCTGGGAGACACCAAGCTCGCCCTTCGGATCCTCGAAGAGGTTCTTCTTGCCGTCCTTGGTCCACACCGAGAGATGCACGTGGCAGCCGTTGCCGGTGAGGTTGATGAAGGGCTTCGGCATGAAGGTGGCGCGCAGGCCATGCTTCTCGGCGATGGACTTCACCATGAACTTGAAGAAGGCCACCTGGTCGGCGGTGGTGAGCGCGTCCGAGAAGTTCCAGTTGATCTCGAACTGGCCGTTCGCATCCTCGTGGTCGTTCTGGTAGGGGCCCCAGCCGAGCTGCGTCATGGTCGAGCAGATCTCGGCGATGACGTCGAGGCGGCGCATGATGGCCGACTGGTCGTAGCAGGGCTTCTCAGCCGTATCGCGATTGTCCGAGACGGCCGAGCCATCGGCGTTGATGAGGTGGAATTCGGGCTCCACACCCGCCATGAGCTTCATGTTCTTCTTGGCATAGTGCTCGGAGAGCCTGCGGAGCACGACGCGCGGCGCCTGGGCCAGCGGTTCGCCGTTCATCCACGGATCGCCCGCGACCCATGCCACGTCGGGGCGCCACGGCAGCGGGATGATGGAGTTGGTGTCGGGCATCACCAGGATATCGGGATGGGCGGGCGTCTGGTCGAGCCAGGTGGCGAAGCCTGCAAAGCCGGCACCTGCCTTCTGCATCCGGGCCGCGGCTTCCGCCGGAACAAGCTTGGCGCGCTGCACGCCGAAGAGGTCGGTGAAATTGAAGAGGAAGAATTTGATGCCGTTCTTCTTGGCATATGCGGCGAGATCGCCCATGGTCCGTGTCACTCCCGTATCTTCTTGTTGGTCTTGTTTTATAAGGCCCCGGCTTCCTTAGCGAGGAAGCCGGGGAAAGTCATCAGCAACGATACTAATATCCGCCGCGTCCCGGAATCCAGCTTGTTCCTGCAAGGGGGACCTGCGCCATTGCCGCAGCTTCCACCGTCAGTGCACAGAGGTCCTCGGGCTCAAGGTTATGGAGGTGGCTTTTGCCGCAGGCACGCGCCACGGTCTGCGCCTCGAGGGTCATGACCTTGAGGTAGTTCGACAGCCTGCGGCCTGCCTTCACCGGATCGAGGCGCGCGGCCAGCACCGGATCCTGCGTGGTGATGCCGGCGGGATCGCGGCCCTCGTGCCAGTCGTCATAGGCGCCGGCGGTGGTGCCCAGCGCGCGGTATTCCTCTTCGAGGTGCGGGTCATTGTCACCCAGCGCGATCAGCGCCGCGGAGCCGATGGCGACGGCGTCGGCGCCCAGCGCCATGGCCTTGGCGACGTCGGCACCGGAGCGGATGCCGCCGGAGATGATGAGCTGGACCTTGCGATGCATGCCGAGATCCTGCAGCGCCTTCACCGCGGGACGGATGCAGGCGAGCGTCGGCAGGCCCACGTGCTCGATGAAGACTTCCTGCGTGGCCGCCGTGCCGCCCTGCATGCCGTCGAGCACCACCACGTCGGCGCCGGCCTTCACCGCAAGCGCCACGTCATAATAGGGCCTGGTGCCGCCAACCTTCACGTAGATCGGCTTTTCCCATGAGGTGATTTCGCGCAGCTCGTGAATCTTGATCTCGAGATCGTCCGGGCCCGTCCAGTCGGGATGGCGGCAGGCGGAGCGCTGGTCGATGCCCTTGGGCAGGCAGCGCATCTGCGCCACGCGATCGGAAATCTTCTGGCCGAGCAGCATGCCGCCGCCGCCAGGCTTCGCACCCTGCCCGACGACCACTTCAATGGCATCGGCCTTGCGCAGGTCATCCGGGTTCATGCCATAGCGCGAGGGAAGATACTGGTAGACAAGGTGCTTGGACTGGCCGCGCTCCTCCGGCGTCATGCCGCCGTCGCCGGTGGTGGTGGAGGTGCCCGCCATCGAGGCGCCGCGGCCCAGGGCTTCCTTGGCCTGCGCGGAGAGCGACCCGAAGCTCATGCCGGCAATGGTGATCGGGATCTTCAGTTCGATCGGCTTCTTGGCGAAGCGCGTGCCCAGCACCACGTCGGTGCCGCACTTCTCGCGGTAGCCTTCCAGCGGGTAGCGCGAGATCGAGGCGCCCAGGAACAGGAGATCGTCGAAGTGCGGCAGCTTGCGCTTGGCGCCGGCGCCACGGATGTCATAGATGCCGGTCGTCGCCGCACGGCGGATTTCCGCCATCGTGTAGTCGTCGAAGGTTGCAGACTTGCGCGGCGGGGTGCGTGGAACGTTGCTGTCCATGATGTTCTCGTTCCTCAGTAAGCGTCGGCGTGATCGACGTTGAAGTTATAGAGCTTGCGGGCGGAGCCGTAGCGGCGGAAGGACTCGGGCTTGTGCTTCATCTTGGCGCGCTCGAGAAGCTTCGCCAGGTCCTCGAGATGCTCCTGGCGCATTTCCTTCTCGATGCAGTCCGAGCCGAGGTTGTCGGCGCGGCCGCGCACGTAGAGCCGGGCCTCGTAGATCGAGTCGCCCAGCGCCTCGCCGGCATCACCGCAGACCACGAGGTTGCCGCGCTGCGCCATGAAGGCCGACATGTGACCGACCGAGCCGCCGACGACGATGTCGACGCCCTTCATGGAGATGCCGCAGCGCGATGAGGCATCTCCCTCGATGACCAGAAGCCCGCCATTGGCGGTGGCGCCGGCGGATTCGGAGGCATTGCCCTTCACCCAGACGACGCCCGACATCATGTTCTCGGCAACGCCGACACCGGCATGGCCGTGAATGGTGATCTCGGCCTCCTTGTTCATGCCGCCGCAATAGAAGCCGACGTGCCCCATGATGTCGATCATGAGCGGTGCATCGACACCGCAGGCGATGGCGTGCTGGCCCATCGGGTTCCTGATCACCCAATGCCGCTCGTTGCTGTCCTTCGGGATCCTGTAGAGTGACTGGTTGATGCCGGTGACGCCCAGCGCCTTCAGATCGAGTTCATGCATGCTCTGCTTTCCGTCCCATGTGAGGCTCGTCCCCTGTGTTTCTTGTCGGTGAGGAACGAGGAAGGTGAAGGAACACCGGAGCCTGAGAAGGAGAACAGGCCCCGGCGACGTTCGCGCGTGACCTCAGGCGTTGCCGCCCCAGGTGTAGATGGTGGAGGGCTCCGGCTCCCAGACGCGGGCCGTGTCGGCACCGGGCAGATGCGCGATGGCGCGCCACTCGGTGGCCATGGCGACCCAGTCATCGGTCTCGGCCATCACGGCGTGCTTGCAGGCGATCGGATCGCGCACCACGGCGAAGCCATCGGCCGTGCCGACGAGGAAGGTGTAGAAGCCGTCGAGGTCCTTGAGCCCGTCCTCGAGCGCCTGCTTGAGCGTGGCGCCGTTCCTGAGCTTCCAGGTCATGTAGGCGGCGGCGACCTCGGTGTCGTTCTCGGTCTGGAACTCCATGCCCTCGCGCTTCAGGTTCTCGCGCAGGCGGTTGTGGTTCGACAGCGAGCCGTTGTGCACGAGGCAGAGATCCGCTCCCGTGGCGAAGGGATGTGAGCCGGCCGTCGTCACGGCGCTCTCCGTGGCCATGCGGGTGTGGCCGATGATATGGGTGCCCGATGCGGAGGCGAGGTCGAAGCGCTCATAGACCTTCTCCGGCAGGCCCGTCTCCTTGAAGATCTCCACGGTGTGGCCGGAGCCCACAACGCGCACGCCGGGCGCATTGGCCTTCAGCCACTTCACCACGTCCTCTTCCTTGCCGTCGGTGACGAGGATGCAATGGGTGCCGATCTGGTGGATCGTGGCCTCGCAGTTCAGCGCCTCCTCGAGGCCGCCCTCGACATGGCGCCAGTTGTAGGCCTTGTCGTCATGGGCGAGCGACAGCTTCACCTCATTGTCCTTTACCGGGTTGCGATAGACGGCGACGCCGGCGGAGTCGGGTCCGCGGGCGGTCATCTCGATCAGCATCGGCTTGAACATCGCGCCAAGCTGCGGCTGCAGCTTGGGATTCTTCAGGTAGAGTCCGACAATGCCACACATGGCCCGTTCTCCTTCAGCAATGATGCCTAAGAAATTAGCAGGCCTCGGGCGACTATTCAACTAAGAGGAAAAATTGTTTCATGCGAGGAACGCGCCCCCGCATGCACCTATTGCGGACCAGCCGGGTCGAGGAGTCCTGCCGGGCAACCGGGCGCCACCGGGTCGGCCGCCATGATCAACTCGGAAAGGCTTGATCCACCAGGGATATCGCCCTTGAGCCCGATGGTGATTTCGGCGATCAGCCGGCGGTTGCCATCATCCTTGCAGGCAATGCGCACGCGGTTGCCGGCCCCTGCCCCGAAGCCTTGGTCAAAGGCGGCGCGTATGTCCGCCGCAGTGACCCGGCGGCCGACGCTGCTCATCAGCAGTTCGGCGACGGGGGAGGCGTTGACCGCCTTCAGCAGGCGGATCGAGTCGGCGAAATAGACCTCCGGCTCCGCCGGGTAGCAGCTGCCGTGCTTGGCCCATTCGTGGCGCTCCAGTTGCGACTTGCTGCCGGGCATCATGGTCTCGAGGTCGGCACGGGTGGAAAGGCGGAGGTCGAGCGCCGGAATGTCCTTCCAGCGGCCGCCCTCGCTGGCGGAACGCACCGCAGCAGGCACGTCGCAATAAGCCCGGCTCGACGGCTGCGGCCAGAGACCATGCAGCGACAGGTAATTCGCATCATAGCGGGTCCCCCGCTGCAAGCGGCATTCCGGCTTCTTCTGGTTGGTCTCGCAGAAGGCCGGTTGCCAGCTGAGCGCCAGCACATAGGACAGGCTGGGTTGCTTCGGTTTGGGCGCGGCCTCAGGCGCGGGGGTCTGGCTGGCGGCAGGCGGCACGACCCGTCCGCAATCTGCAGGCACCCAGCGCTCCGGCGGCGCGGCGCCGGGCACGTCGATCCGAAAATGCGTGGCCTTCTTCTGGTTTCGGGCCAGCAGCCGATAGCTTCGTCCGGGCGCGGTGATAACCCGGCCGGGATTCGTCTCCTTGCGGATCGAGACCAGCGCATCGCAGGCACGGGCGGCGAGAAATGTCCCATCCATGGGTTCATCCGCGCGCGCAGCCCCATGCAGCAAGAGCAGGGCAATGCCGGCGAAGGCGAGGCCTGCCATCAGCCGCACGCTAATCCTCGCGGCGATAGCTGATGACGGAGAGATAGCGGATCGGCAACTTGCGCAATTCCTCGGGCCCATGCGGCGCTTCGGCATCGAAGAACAGGGCATCGCCGGGGTGCATGTCGTAGGTCTTTTCGCCGTGGCGGTACACGACATTTCCCTCGAGCATGTAGAGGAACTCGAGGCCCGCGTGCTGGAAGGTGGGGAACACGTCCGACTCATGCGTGAGCGTGATCAGATAGGGCTCCACCATCACCGGCCCATGCGGGCTGTGGCCGAGAAGCTCATACTGGTGTCCGGCGCGCGTGCCCCGCCGCTCGATGGTCAGGCCCATGCCGGCCTTCACGAAGGTCGCGTCGCGGATTTCCTCGTAGGAGCGGAAAAAGGCGGTCACCGGCACCTGCAATGCCTTGCCCAGCGCCTGCAGCGAGGCGAGCGAGGGAGAGGTGGCGCCATTCTCGATCTTGGAGAGCATGCCGGCGGACATGTCGGCCGCCTTGGCGAGCTCTGCGATGGTGAGCCCCAGCTTTTCGCGGAACTCTTTCACAGCGCGGCCGATCGCCTGCTCGAGCAGCTTGCCCGTGGCCTCGCCATGCCCGTGCGGGTCCTGGAAAGGCATGCCGGACCTGGGGGTCGGCTTGCGCCCGTTGCCTTTGTCCACTTCGTTTCCTCCGAGGAAAAACTCTATAACGGACCCTGGGTAACCTCAAGGGCCAGCCCACAGGTTGCGGATCGGATTTATCCTATCAACTTCCGCTTTCGATCTGTCAAATCACAGAAATTTTCCTATTGCGGGCAGGAGAACTAGGCTATGGAGCCCCTGATCCATCTATTTTGAAGGTTAAATCCTATCATGGACAGTGTCGCCCAATCTTTCCTTGCGGAAATCGAGCGCTTCCTTTCCTCCGCGGGCATAGACCCCTCGGCGCTCGGCAAGCAGGCCCTCGGGGACCCGAACTTCGTGTTCGACCTCCGGAAGGGCCGCTCACCCTCGACCCGCACCATCGACAAGGTGCGGAGCTGGATTGCCCAGCAGTCGGCCCCCGCCGGCGCGCCGAAGACGCTGCACCGTGAGACCAGGACGCTGACCCACCTGGAACGGCTCGAGGCCGAGTCGATCCACATCATCCGCGAGGTGGCGGCGGAGTGCGAGAAGCCGGTGATGCTCTATTCGATCGGCAAGGATTCCGCCGTGATGCTGCACCTCGCCATCAAGGCCTTCTATCCCTCGAAGCCGCCCTTCCCGCTGATGCATGTCGACACCGGCTGGAAGTTCCGCGACATGTACGCCATGCGCGAGGCGACCGCGAAGAAATATGACTGGGAGCTGATCGTCCACAAGAACCCCGAAGGTGTCGCCAAGAACGTCAATCCCTTCGACCACGGCTCGGCCCTTCACACCCAGATCATGAAGACCGACGGCCTGAAGCAGGCCCTCGACAAATACGGGTTCGACGCGGCCTTCGGCGGCGCGCGCCGCGACGAGGAAAAGTCGCGCGCCAAGGAGCGCATCTTCTCCTTCCGCGACAGCCGCCACCGCTGGGACCCGAAGAACCAGCGCCCCGAGCTGTGGGACCTCTACAATGCGAGGAAGAACAAGGGCGAGTCGATCCGCGTCTTCCCGCTGTCGAACTGGACCGAGCTCGACATCTGGCAATATATCCACCGCGAGAACATCGACATCGTGCCGCTCTACTTCGCCGCCGAACGCCCGGTGGTGGAGCGCGACGGGCAGCTGATCATGGTCGATGACGAGCGCATGCGGCTCAACCCCGGCGAAAAGCCTCAGATGCGCAAGATCCGCTTCCGCACGCTCGGCTGCTATCCGCTGACCGGCGCCATCGAGTCCGACGCCACATCGCTGCTCGACATCGTCGAGGAGATGCTGGTCGCCACCTCGTCGGAGCGCCAGGGTCGGGTCATCGACAAGGATGCCTCCGCCTCCATGGAAAAGAAGAAGCAGGAAGGATATTTCTGATGACGCGCTTCATCGAATTCACCGGCGGCGACGTCGAGGCCTATCTCCACGCCCAGGAGCAGAAGGACCTGCTGCGCTTCATCACCTGCGGCTCGGTCGACGATGGCAAGTCCACCCTCATCGGCCGGCTTCTCTACGAAGCCAAGATGCTGTTCGAGGACCAGCTGACCGCACTTGAGGCCGACTCGAAGAAGATGGGCACGCAGGGCGGCAACCTCGATTTCGCGTTGCTGGTCGACGGTCTCGCGGCCGAGCGCGAACAGGGCATCACCATCGATGTCGCCTATCGCGCCTTCACCACCGACAAGCGCAAGTTCATCGTCGCCGATACGCCGGGGCACGAGCAATATACCCGCAACATGGCGACCGGCGCTTCGACCGCCGATCTCGCCATCATCCTGATGGATGCGCGCAAGGGCGTGCTGACGCAGACGCGGCGCCACACCTTCATCTGCACGCTGCTGGGCATCAAGCACCTCGTGGTCGCCGTGAACAAGATGGACCTGATGGATTACGATCAGGCCGTCTTCACGCGCATCGAGGAGGACTACCGCGCCTTCGCCAAGTCGATCGGCGCCGACGAGATCACCGTGATCCCGGTCTCCGCCCTCGTGGGCGATAACATGATCACGCGCTCGACCAACATGCCGTGGTACCACGGCCCCACGCTGATGGCGCATCTGGAAACCGTTCCGGTGGGCGATGACCTGGCCGACAAGCCGTTCCGCATGCCCGTCCAGTGGGTGAACCGCCCCAACCAGAATTTCCGCGGCTTCTCCGGCACCATCGTATCCGGCACGGTGAAGCCGGGCGATGCGATCAAGGTGCTGCCCTCAGGCCGCACCTCCGTCGTCGAACGCGTCGTCACCCATGACGGCGACCTCGACGAGGGTGTAGCCGGGCAATCACTGACCATCACGCTCAAGGACGAGATCGACACCAGCCGCGGCGACGTCATCTGCACGGCCAATGATCCCGTCGAGGTCTCCGACCAGTTCGAGGTCGAGATCCTGTGGATGTCGGACGAGCCGATGCTTCCCGGAAGGCCCTATCTCTTCAAGTCCTCGACCAAGACCGTGCCCGGCACGCTGGAGGAGCTGAAGTACAAGGTCAACGTCAACACCATGGAGCATGTGGCGGCGAAGACGCTGGCCTTGAACGAGATCGGCGTCTGCAACCTCGAGCTCGACAGCCAGATCGCCTTCAGCCCTTACGTCGAGAACCGCCACCTCGGCTCCTTCATCATCATCGACCGCTTCTCCAACAACACGGTGGGCATGGGGCTGATCCGCTTCGCGCTGCGCCGTGCGGCGAACATCCACTGGCAGGCGGTGGACGTGAACAAGCAGGCGCGTGCGTCCCTCACCGGGCAGAAGCCGGCGGTGCTGTGGTTCACGGGCCTGTCGGGCGCGGGCAAGTCGACCATCGCCAACCTGGTCGAAAAGCAGCTCCATGCCGCCGGCCACATGACCTATCTGCTCGATGGCGACAACGTGCGCCACGGGCTGAACCGCGACCTCGGCTTCTCGGATGCCGACCGGGTGGAGAATATCCGGCGCGTCGGCGAGGTCTCGAAGCTGATGGTGGATGCGGGCCTCATCGTGCTCGTCTCCTTCATCTCGCCCTTCCGCTCCGAGCGCCTGATGGCGCGCGAGCTGATGGAGGATGGCGAGTTCATCGAGATCTTCGTCGACACCTCGCTGGCCGAGGCCGAGAAGCGCGACGTGAAGGGGCTTTACGCCAAGGCACGCCGCGGCGAGATCAAGCATTTCACCGGTATCTCGTCTCCCTATGAAGCGCCCGAGAACCCCGAACTCCGCGTCGACACCGCCAAGGTGACGGCGGAAGGTGCCGCCGACCTGATCGTGCAGTACCTGAAGGACAAGGGGCGGCTGGTGAAGTAGGGCAGCACTCGCACACTCATGCAAACACTCACCTTGCCCCGGCTTGACCGGGGCATCTTTTTGGGTGGACATGAAGAGGATCGCCCGGTCAAGCCGGGCGAAGGTGAAATCGGGGCCATGGTCCTCGCGGAGTAGCTATAGCTTCCCCGGCCGGGCAGCACCTGTCACCGCGAGTCTCGCCAGCGCCACGATCATGTCGGTCTGCGTGACGAGCCCGATGAGCCTGCCCGTGCCGTCGGTGATGAGCACCGCGTGGTGGCGGCCATCGCTCAGGGGATCGACCAGGCGCAGGATGCTGTCGTCGGGAAGTGCCGTGGCGGCGTCGCTCATCATCTCGGAGACAGCCCGCAAGGGATGGTGCGGCTCGTGCAGTTCGACGATGCCGGCGACACGGCCTTGCGCGTCGACCACCGGCAGGATGCGCAGGTCATGGTCCACCAGCAACCGGTGTGCCTCGCTCCACGGCGCGTCAGCACGGACCGACAGAACGTCACGCGACATCACGTCAGCGCAGCGCGGCACCTGTGCGGTGCGCTCGAGTGCTGAAAGCTCGGCCCGGCGCAGGATGCGATGGAGGTCGTCGCGCGCGATGTCCAGCGGTTCATCGCCCTCCGCCAGCGCGGCATCGATGTCGGCATCGGTCAGGTCGACGCGGAGCTGCGCGGGCAGGTCCTTCGTGCCATGGGTCGCCGCCATCACCAGCTTCGCCCTGTGCGGGTAGCTGTGCTTCGAGAAGCGGTGGAAGACGAGGCCGAGGATTACCAGCAGGACGGAGTTCAGCGCCACCGGCACGAAGGCGAAGCCGAAGCTCCATGAGGCCGCCGCAGGGCCGCCCAGCACGCCCAGCAGCGAAGCGGCCCCGCCCGGCGGGTGGAGGCAACGCAGCAGCGACATGACGGCGAGGGCCGCCGCCACCGCAATCGCCGCCGCGAAAGCCTTGTCCGGAACCAGATGCGCGACCGTGATGCCCACAAGGGCCGAAATGGTATTGCCGCCGATGATCGACCAGGGCTGGGCCAGCGGGCTCGCCGGAACGGCGAAGAGCAGCACGGCTGAGGCGCCCAGCGGCGCCACCAGCAGCGGCAGATGTTCGAGATTGCCCACGGCCCAGCCGGAGATGAGCCCCGTGGTTCCGACGCCGATCAGCGCGCCGAGGCAGGCGATGCTCCGTTCACGGAGGTTGGTGCCCGCCATGCGCGGCGTCAGGGCGCGCACCACGCCCATCAATGTGTCCTGCATGGCAGGTCAAACTAGAGGGATTTTGCCCGAGGAGATATGATTATCCAGCAGGTCCAGCCTGTCGTGGCCGAAATACAATCTGGAGCCGGTATCGACGGTGGGCACGCCGAACACGCCGCGCGCGATGGCCTCGGCCGTATTGGCGTCGAGCTTCTGCTTGTAGACCTCGCTCACGGCGGCGGCCTTCACCGCATCCGGATCGAGCCCGGCGTCGGCACCCCAGCGGGCGAGCTGGCCGAGATCGGTGATGTCGGCCTCCTCCGCCCAGTAACCCCTCAGCACAAGTCGCACGAAGGCTTCCGCCTTGCCCTGCTCATCGGCGAGGATGCAGGCCCGCAGCGCGCGGGAGTTGCGCAGCGGATAGTGCGGATGATAGCGGAGTGGCACGCCGAGGAGTTCCGCATGGTCCTGAATGTCCTGCCGGAACCATGCCACGCGGGCGGGAGTGGCCTCCAGCGGCTTCACGCCGCCGATGTCATCAAGCAGGCGCGGCAGGTGCAGCGGCCGCCAGTGCAGCGGCAGGCCGTGCCGTCGCGCAATGTCACCCACGCGGAACGAGGCGAGATAGGCCCAGGGCGAATGCACGTCGAACCAGAAGGTGAGTTCCGTCATGCCAGCCGTTCCATGCGATTGTCCTTCGCCCAGTCGCGCAGCTCCACCTTGCGGATCTTGCCGGATGGCGTGAGCGGGAAGCGCTCGACGGTGAAGATCACGGCAGGCACCTTGAACTTCGCGATGCGCGCCGCGCAGAGCGCCTGCAGCTCGGCGGCGGCCACGGGCGATGCGAGCTTCACCGCCGCGCCGACGATCTCGCCGTAATACTCGTCCGGCACGCCGAACACGGCCACTTCCGCCACCGCCTCATGCTGCTGCAGCACGTTCTCGATCTCGGCCGGGTAGATGTTCTCGCCGCCGCGGATGATCATGTCGCGCAGCCGGCCCCCGGCGATGACGAGGCGGCCATCGTCGCGCAGATATCCCATGTCCCCGGTGCGCAGCCATCCGCCGTCGATGATGGTTTCGGCCGTCGCCTCGGGCTTGTTGTAATAGCCCTCCATCACCATGGGCCCGCGCGCCTGGATCTCGCCGATCTCGCCGGGCGGAAGTGCCTCCATCGTGTCGGGGTTGACGATGCGGAGTTCATAATCGGGCAGCGGCTTGCCTGCCGTCTCCCAGCGCAGGGGATCGTCATGCGCGGGACAGACGAAGAGCGTGCCACCCTCGGTCTGGCCGTAGACCTGCGAAAGCCCCGGCATGGGGAATTCCGCCGCGCAGCGCTTCAGCACATCCGGGTTGCAGTCCGCCCCGCCGCAGCTTCCGGCCTTGAGGCTGGTGAGGTCGTAACCGCCGCGCGCCGGATGATCGAGCATAGCGAGATAGGAGGTCGGCACGCCGGAGAGATGGGTGCAGCGCTCCGCTTCGATCACCCGGAACATGTTCTCGGCATCGAAGCTCGGCACGCCGACATAGGCGGCCCCCTGCGACAGGCAGCCGAGCAGGTTGAGGATGCATCCCGCACAGTGGAACAGCGGGATGATGGAGGTCCAGCGGTCGCCCGCCGCAAGCCCCAGCCGCAGCGCGCTGTTCGTCGCCACCATCATCATCGCCCGGTGGGAGAGCAGCGCGCCCTTCGGAAAACCCGTGGTGCCTGAGGTGTAGAGCAGGGCCGCCACCGCATCCGCATCGGGCCCGGCGGGCGTGAAGGCGTGATCCTCCGCGACAAGGCGCGGATAGTCCTCCTCCAGCGTGAACACATGCGCCAGCAGCGGCAGCGCGGGCCGCAGCGCCGTGACGTTCTCGAGATAGGGGTTGGAGCGGTATTGCGTGGCGCAGATCAGCGCCTTCGAGTCCGATTGCTTCAGCGCATAGGCGAGGTCGTCCTTGCGGTAATGCGTGTTGAGCGGCACGAAGACGGCCCCCAGTGCCGCGCAAGCCATCTGCACCACGGCCCATTCGACGCGGTTCTCCGCCAGCAGCGCCACGTGGTCGCCGGCACGAATGCCGCGCGCCGCGAGAGCACCGGCAAGGGCCCGGGCTTCCGCATGATACTGCGCGAAGCTGCGGCGGGCATTCTGGTGCGGGAAGACCAGCGCATCGGCCTCGGGCCAACGGCGTGCCGCATGTTCGAGGGCCGGCCAGGGGTGCAGCATCATTGCGGGCGTCCGGTGAGATGAGGGAGAGTCATGGCGTCAGCCCCGCCATTGCTGTTTCCCTCCCCCTTGTGGGGAGGGATCAAGGGTGGGGGTCGCTCCGAATTCAAACATCTATTCGCGCCTTGCGTCCTGACACTGCCAAACCCCACCCCTCCCCCTCCCCACAAGGGGGAGCGGAAATACTTTTTACCGGCACCCCAGCGCCGCGAGAAGGTCCGGCACCAGCGCCGCAAAGCTGCCCTGCTCGACGAGCGTGGCGATGGCCTCCGTGTCGGTGGCGAATTCGCGGTCCTCGTCGCGCTTGGCTGATTTGGCCCGCACGATGGCGTGCGCCTGCTCGATGGGCCCGGACGAGGCGAGCGGCCGGCGGAAGTCGATGCCTTCGGCCGCCGCCATCAGCTCGATGGCGATGATGCGCGACAGGTTGGCATTCATCAGCCCCAGGCGGCGCGCGCCATGGGTGGCCATGGAGACATGGTCCTCCTGGTTCGCCGAGGTGGGCGCGGAGTCGACCGAGGCCGGGTGCGACATCTGCTTGTTCTCGCTCATCAGGGCCGCCGCCGTGCATTGCGGGATCATGAAGCCGGAGTTGAGGCCGGGGTTGCGGATGAGGAAGGGCGGCAGCAGCGAGATGGACGAATCGATCAGCGCCGCGATGCGCCGCTCGGAGAGCGAGCCGATCTCGGCCACCGCCATGGCGATGATGTCCGCCGCGAAGGCCACCGGTTCGGCGTGGAAGTTGCCGCCCGACAGCACCGCGCCATCCTCGGCGAAGACCAGCGGGTTGTCAGACACCGCATTGGCCTCGATCACCAGCGTGCGCGCGGCGTTGGCGAGGAGGTCGAGGCAGGCGCCCATCACCTGCGGCTGGCAGCGGAAGGAATAGGGGTCCTGCACGCGGTCATCATTCTCGAGATGCGAGGCGCGGATCTGGCTCCCTGCCAGCAGGCGGCGGTAATGCGAGGCCGCAAGAACCTGCCCGGGGTGCGGGCGGAGCGCATGGATGCGCGGGTCGAAGGGCGTGTCGGAGCCCATCACCGCATCGACAGACATGGCACCGGCGAGGATCGCCGCTTCGGCATTGCGCTCGGCCGCGACGAGTCCCGACAGCGCCAGCGCGGTCGAGACCTGCGTGCCGTTGAGCAGTGCGAGCCCCTCCTTGGGGCCCAGCGCCACGGGCGCGACGCCTGCCGCCTTCAGGGCCTCAACGCCGCTCACCCGCCTGCCCTTCACCAGCGCCTCGCCCTCGCCGATGATCACGAGGCTCATGTGCGAGAGGGGTGCGAGGTCGCCCGAGGCACCGACGGAGCCCTGGCCGGGGATCACCGGCAGCACGTCCGCGTTGATCAGCGCCGCAAGCGCCTCCATGGCGGCGAGCGAGATGCCGGAGGCACCCTGGCTCAGCGCATTGAGCTTCATCAGCAGGATCAGCCGGGTGACGCCCGCCGACAGGGGTGCACCCACGCCCGCCGCGTGCGAGCGCACGATGTTGACCTGCAGCTTGTCGAGGTCCTGTGCCGCGATGCGCGTCTTGGCCAGCTTGCCGAAGCCGGTGTTGACGCCATAGATCGCGTCTCCCGTGGCCAGCAGCCGCTTCACCGTCTCGGCGGAGCGGATGATGCGGGCCTTCGCCCCGTCGGACAGCGTGACCTTGATCGGCCCGGCCAGTGCGGCGCGGATGTCGGAAAGGTCCAGCAGGTGGTCTCCGATGGCGATCATGTGTCGAGCCTCCTCAAGGCGGCGCGGAAGTTCCGCGCGATTGTCTCTTCGTTGATGTGGTGGCGGTCCTTGACCACCTGAGTGCCGCCGACGAACACGTCCCTCACCAGCGCATTGCCGCCGGAGAAGATCCAGGTGTCGAGGGCCGAATCCTCCGTGCGCCCCGCCAGCAGCGGGTGCTCGGCATCGAGCACGGTGACGTCGAAACGGTGGCCCGGCGCGATGGCGCCGATGGGCTGGCGCATGGAGCGCGCGCCCCCCTTGAGCGCCGCGTCATAGAGCGTGCGGCCGGTGGACCGGCCCGGCCCGCCCGCCAGCGCATTGCGGGTCAGGTCGCGCAGGCGCTGGGAATATTCCAGCATGCGCAGGTCTTCCGCCGGCGAGACGGTGATGTGGCTGTCGGAGCCGATGGCGATGGCCCCGCCCTCACCCATGAAATCGACCGCCGGGAAAATGCCGTCGCCCAGATTGGCCTCGGTCGTCGGGCACAGCCCGGCGATGGCGCCGGAGCGGGCCAGCGCGGCCGTTTCGGCGGGGGTCATGTGGGTGGCGTGGATGGCCGTCCAGCGGTCGGAAAGCTCGAACTCGCGCAGCAGCAGCTCGACCGGCCGGAGGCCGGAGAAGGCGAGGCAGTCGTTCACCTCCTTCACCTGCTCGGCGACATGGACATGGATGGGCGCGTCCGGCGGCAGGGCGGCGATTACCTCCCGCAACAGCTCCGGCGTCACCGCCCGCAGCGAATGGGGCGAGATGCCGACATGGCGGAGCGCGTGGTTCCGCGCCTGTATAGACAGGTTGCCGACGATCTTCAGGAAGCGCTCCGCATGGTTCAGGAAACGGCGCTGGCCGGGCACTGGCTCCTGCCCGCCGAAGCCGCCGTAGGCATAGAGCGTGGGCAAAATGGTGATGCCGATCCCCGCATGTTGCGCTGCAGCAAAACACCGGAGGCTCATTTCCGCCGGGTCGGCATAAGGGGAGCCGTCGGGGCCATGGTGCAGGTACTGGAACTCGCCCACCACCGAGAAGCCCGACTTCAGCATCTCCACATAGAGCTGTGCCGCCACGGCTTCGAGATCGTCGGGCGAAAGCCTGAGCGCGAAGCCATACATGGCCTCCCGCCAGGTCCAGAAACTGTCTGTTCCAGGCCCTGCCCGCTCGGCAAGCCCCAGCATGAAGCGCTGGTGGGCGTGGGAATGGACATTGGGCATGGCCGGAACGGCGATGCCGGGGATGTGCTCGCCCTCGCTGCCAGCGCCCACATGGGTGATGGTGCCGTGGCCGTCCACGGTGACGGTCACGTCCCGCTTCCAGCCCTCCGGCGTCAGCACAGTGGCGAAGTGAAAATTCCGGCTTTGCATGGTGCGGACTATACTGTATATACAACCTTATACAAGAGGCTTCATCATGCTGCTCACCAACCTCAAGGCCGCCACGATGCGGGACGGTTATGGCCTGATCGAGGATGCGGCCATCCTGATTGAGGGCGGCCGCATCGCCTGGGTCGGCCCCCGCGCCGAAGCACCATCCGGCCATGACACCACCGATTGCGAGGGGCGCCTCGCCACCCCCGGCCTCATCGATTGCCACACCCATATCGTCTACGGCGGCAGCCGGGCGCATGAGTTCGAGCAGCGCCTCACCGGCGTCTCCTATGCCGAGATCGCCAAGGCGGGCGGCGGCATCGCGGCCACCGTGCGGATGACACGGGCCGAATCGGAGGCCGACCTCGCGGCCTCCGCCCTCCGGCGGCTCGACTCGCTCCTTGCCGAGGGCGTCACCACCATCGAGGTGAAGTCAGGCTACGGGCTCGACCGCGACACCGAAATGAAGATGCTGAAGGTGGCGCGCGAGCTCTCCCAGTGGCGGCCGGTGGACGTCGTCACCACCTATCTCGGCGCCCATGCGCTGCCGCCCGAGTTCAGGGAGAACCGCCAGGGCTATCTCGATCTCGTGTGCAACGACGTGATGCCCGCCGTGGCAAAGGCCAGGCTCGCCGATGCGGTCGATGCTTTCTGCGAGGGCATCGCCTTCTCGGTCGAAGAAACCCGCCGGGTCTTCGAGGTGGCGAAGTCCCTGGGCCTCCCCGTCAAGCTCCATGCCGAGCAGCTCTCGAACCTCGGCGGATCGGCCATGGCGGCCGGCTTCGGCGCCCTGTCGGTCGACCACATCGAATATCTCGACCAGGCGGGGGTGGATGCCATCGCCGCCTCCGGCACCGTCGCCGTGCTGCTGCCCGGCGCCTTCTATTACCTCCGCGAGAAGCAGGCCCCGCCGGTCGATGCCCTGCGCAAGGCGGGCGTGCCCATGGCGGTGGCCACCGACCTCAACCCCGGCACCTCGCCGGTGCATTCGATCCTCACCGCCATGAACATGGCCTGCGTGCTCTTCGGACTCACCCCGGAGGAGGCGCTGCGCGGCGTCACCGACAATGCGGCCAAGGCACTGGGGCTTTATGACCGCGGGTTGCTCACGCCAGGCATGCGCGCCGACATCGCGTTGTGGAACACCGCGCGGCCCGGCGACCTCGCCTATCCCCTCGGCTTCAACCCGCTGGCCGCGGTGATCCACCATGGCGAGCTGGTGCGGGGCATTCTCTGATGAGCGACGCCCAGCCGCTCTACGCCAAGGTCAAGGAGCACATCCTCGACAACATCCGCTCCGGCGCCTGGGAGGCCGGGCGCCGCGTGCCATCCGAGAACGAGCTGGTCGAGAGCTTCGGCATCAGCCGCATGACCGCCAACCGCGCGCTGCGCGAGCTCACCGCCGAAGGCTTCCTCAGCCGCGTCCCCGGCGTCGGCACCTTCGTCAGGGAAGCTCCCGCCCTGTCGAGCCTGATGGAGCTCCGCAACATCGCCGAGGAGATCGCCCAGCGCGGCCACCGCTATTCCTCCCGGTTGATCCGCAAGGGGCTGGTGGACGCCAATCCGGCGCTTGCCGAGGAATTCGAGGACAAGGCGCTCAAGCAGCTCTTCCACATCGTCATCGTGCACGAGGAGAATGGCGTGCCCGTCCAGCTCGAGGACCGCCACGTGAACCCGTCGCTGGTGCCCGACTTCCTCGACCATGATTTCACGGAAACGACACCAACCGCCGTGTTGCTCGCCGCGACACCGGTGGATGAGCTGGAGCACACGGTGGAGGCAACGCTTCCGACAACCGAACAGCAACGGCTGCTCAACATTGCCGCACTCGAACCATGCCTGGCGCTCTACCGCCGCTCATGGAGCCGGGCCAAGGTCGCGACCGTCGTCACCCTCACCTACCCCGCCAGCCGCTACGCCCTTTACAGCCGCCACCGCACGAGCGCGCGCGGCACCTTCTCGCAATAGGAGCTCCCATGACCACCCGCCGTGACAACACCCGCGTCATCAAGGCCCCGACCGGCACCGAGATTTCGGCCAAGTCCTGGCTCACCGAGGCGCCCTTGCGCATGCTGATGAACAACCTCGATCCCGGTGTCGCCGAACGCCCGGAAGAGCTTGTCGTCTATGGCGGAATCGGCCGCGCCGCGCGCAACTGGGAAGCCTTCGACAAGATCGTCGCAGGCCTCCGCTCGCTCGAGGAGGACGAGACGCTGCTCGTCCAGTCCGGCAAGCCCGTCGGCATCTTCCGCACCCACAAGGATGCGCCGCGCGTGCTCATCGCCAACTCCAACCTCGTGCCGCACTGGGGCACCTGGGACCATTTCAACGAGCTCGATAAGAAGGGCCTGATGATGTACGGCCAGATGACGGCCGGCTCGTGGATCTACATCGGCACGCAGGGCATCGTGCAGGGCACCTACGAGACCTTCGCCGAAGTCGGCCGCAAGCATTACAACGGCAACCTCAAGGGCAAGTGGTTCCTGACCGCCGGCCTCGGCGGCATGGGCGGCGCGCAGCCGCTCGCGGCCACCATGGCCGGCGCGTCGATGGTGGCGATCGAATGCCAGCCCTCGCGCATCGAGTTCCGCCTGAAGACGCGCTACCTCGACACCAAGGCCAACTCGATCGAGGAAGCACTCGAAATCATCGACCGCTCGCACAAGCAGGGCAAGCCCATCAGCGTCGGCCTGCTCGGCAATGCCGCGGAACTGCTGCCCGAATTCGTGAAGCGCGGCATCCGCCCCGATGCGCTGACCGACCAGACCTCGGCGCATGACCCGATCAACGGCTACCTCCCCGCCGGCTGGACGCTGGCCGAGTGGGAGGAGAAGCGCGTCTCCGATCCGCAGGCGGTCAAGACCGCCGCCATGGCCTCGATGAAGGCGCATGTCGCCGCCATGCTCG
>CAYYTH010000015.1:0-35455 GCA_964474665.1 uncultured Aestuariivirga sp. | reverse complement strand
GACTATGGCAACAACATCCGCCAGATGGCGCTGGAAATGGGCCTCAAGAACGCCTTCGAATTCCCGGGCTTCGTGCCGGCCTATATCCGCCCGCTGTTCTGCCGCGGCATCGGCCCCTTCCGCTGGGCAGCCCTCTCCGGCAATCCGGAGGACATCTACAAGACCGACCAGCGCGTGAAAGAGCTGATCCCCGACGATCCGCACCTCCACAACTGGCTCGACATGGCGCGCGAGCGCATCGCCTTCCAGGGCCTGCCCGCCCGCATCTGCTGGGTGGGCTTGGGGCAACGCCACCGCCTCGGCATGGCCTTCAACGAGATGGTGAGGAACGGCGAGCTCGAAGCGCCCATCGTCATCGGCCGCGACCACCTCGACTCCGGTTCGGTGGCCTCGCCCAACCGAGAGACGGAAGGCATGATCGACGGTTCGGATGCGGTGTCCGACTGGCCGCTGCTGAATGCGCTGCTCAACACGGCATCGGGCGCCACCTGGGTGTCGCTGCATCATGGCGGCGGCGTCGGCATTGGCTATTCGCAGCATGCCGGCATGGTGATCGTCGCCGATGGCACGGATGATGCGAAGCGCCGCCTCGAACGCGTGTTGTGGAACGACCCCGGCACCGGCGTCATGCGCCATGCCGATGCGGGCTACGAGATTGCCGTCGAATGCGCGAAGGAACAGGGCCTGAAGCTGCCGGGCATCACGGTGTAACTCACACTGTCCTCTCCCGCACCGCGGGAGAGGAAGGGGCCCCAACGAAGTTGGGGTAGGTGAGGGGCAGCCTGTCTCGGGCGAATGCCGTGCTCACGTCCCCTCATCTCCCCATTGCGTTCCGCAACGGGTCCCCTCTTCTCCCGCAGAAGACGCGGGAGAAGACAAATGCCTAAGCCTTCACCCGCATCAGCCGCCCCATCGGCGCCGCCTGATCCGTCAGGATGTAGAGATAGCCATCGGGGCCCTGCCGCACGTCGCGAATGCGGGCATCGCCGTCGAAAAGCCTCTCCTCCTCCACCACCGTGTCGCCATCGAGAACCAGGCGCGCGAGGTGCTTCTGCACCAGAGCGCCGACGAAGAGATTGCCCTTCCACTGCGGATACCTGTCACCCGTGTAGAACACCATGCCCGACGGCGCGATCGACGGGTCCCAGTAGTGCACCGGCGGCGCGATGCCCTCCTTCGCCGTCACGCCCGCGCCGATCTTCGCGCCTGAATATTCCCGGCCATAAGTGACGTCGGGCCAGCCATAGTTTTTTCCGGCTTCCGGATGGTTGAGCTCGTCGCCGCCCTTGGTGCCGTGCTCCACCGTCCACAGGCGGCCAGTCTCGGGGTGGATCGTGGCGCCCTGCAGGTTGCGGTGACCGATGGACCAGATTTCCGGCAGCCAGCCCTCGACTTTCGGATTGTCGGCCGGAATGCCGCCATCCGAGGTGATGCGGATGATCTTGCCGATATGATTGTCGGTCTGCTGCACCAGCGCGCGCAGGTCCTGCCGGTCGCCGGTGGTCACGAACAGCGCGCCGGTCCCGTCGAAGGCGAGGCGCGAGCCGAAGTGGCCGCCGCCGTCATGGGCCGGCTGCTGGCGGAAAATCACCTTGACGTCGCTGAGGCTGCCAAGGTCCTCCGACAGCCGCCCGCGCATCACACTGGTGCCGTTCTTGCCGTCCTCGCGCGGCTCCGCGAAGGACAGGAAGACGAGCCGCGTGTTCACGAAATCCGGATGAAGCGCGATGTCGAGAAGCCCGCCCTGCCCCACGGCGGCAACCTCCGGCAGGCCCGCGATCGGCTCGGACAGCTTGCGATCGGTGCCGATGGTGCGCAGGTTTCCGGTCCGCTCGGTGACGAGGATGGCGCCCTCCGGCAGGAAGGCGAAGGACCATGGCCGGTCGAGCCCGTAGGCAATGGTCTCCAGCGTCGCGTTCGACTCTGCCCGCACACCCGGCGGCATAAGCGACATGGCGAGCAGGCTGGCAAGGACGGAGCGGCGATCGATCATGTGTCACCCGATAGCAGAGGAAGGCACCATCCCCTACGCAGCGGGCGAAATCATGGATGCTCTGTGGCGAGCGGCGCCAGGCCTGCTCTCACATACGTGATCTCGTCGTCATTGATGCCATGCGAGGCGCCGGGATAGATGCGCTCCGTCACGCTGGCGCCCATGCGGGTGAAGACGGCCGTCGTCTCCTTCACGCGGGCCAGCGGAATGTGCGGGTCGTGGTCGGAGCAGCCGAGGAAGACACGCGCACCCTGAAGCGTGCCGGCATAGTCGCGCGGCGTGCCGGGAGGTCCGATGGCCCCGCCGCTCAGCACGCCGACGAAACCATAGGGCCGCGGATTGCGCAGCACCGTCTCGCTGGCGAGGCAGGCGCCCTGGCTGAAACCGATGATCGCCAGACGCTCGGGTGCGAGGCTGGCGTCCAGAATAGCGGCGATGATCGCCGCAATCCGGTCGAGCGCGCGCGAGAGATAGGGCTCGTTCGCGGCGGTCGGCGCCATGAAGCTCTGCGGATACCAGGTGTAGCCCTCGGCCTGCGGCGCCAGGTAGCAGAGGTCGGGCATGGCCACGACGTCAGCCAATGGCAGCATGCTCTCCGCATTGGCGCCGCGGCCGTGCACGAGCAGCACCACGCCCTTGGCGCGGGCGGGCGGCGCACCGGTACTGGCCAGCGCGTGGCGTTCGATCACGGTGTCGAGAGGGCTGCTCATGCGAGGTGCCTTGCAATGGCGTGGATGGCCTTCTGCGTGGCGATGCTGAAGGAGGTGTTGACGAAGTCCGGCCAGCTCGAGAGCTTGGCCGCCACCAGGCCATGATCCCAGTTCACGTAGATCATCTGGCCGAAGACACCGCGGGCATAGAGGGCGCGCGAGCGCGGATCCTCGATCCACCACTGGTTCCGGTAGGAACCCTCGGGAAGGGCGGGCGAGAAGGGCACCGCTGGATTATGGCGGCCGTTGCGCGTCGCCTCCACCCAAGCGGCGGGAACGATGCCGCCACCATTCTCGAGATAGAGCTGCCCGACGCGCGCATAGTCGCGCAGGCAGGCGTTGAAGCCGCCATCGGCGAGCGAGCTTCCCACAGCGTCCACCGTGAAGCTGGCGCTCTGCTCCGCGCCCATCGGCTGCCAGAGCTCCTCCGACACGATGTCGTGCAGGCGCTTTCCGGTCACGCGCTCCATGCAGAAGCCGAGCACTTCCGTCTCGATTGACCGGTAGGAGAAGCGTTCGCCGTGGCGGCACTCGAGCTTGCCGAGGCCCAGCACCTGCTCGAAGACGTGGCGCGGCCAGCGGAAGGACGGGTCAGCGCCCGGCGGAACGGGCTTCCAGCCGGAGGAGACATCGAGCTGGCCGATGTCGGAACAGGGATCGGTGTAGGTCTCGTCGAAGGTGACCCCGCTCGCCATGTCGAGCACATGCTGCAGCAGCGCGCCGCGATAGGCGGTGTCGTCGAGCTCGGGAATGTACTGCGTGACGGGTGCCTCGACGTCGAGCAGGCCCTTGCCCACCAGAACCCCGGCGGCTGCAGCCGTGACCGACTTCGCCACCGACTGGGAGAGATGCAGGCTGCGCGGCGTCATGCCGTTGAAGTAGCGCTCGTAGACCACCGCGCCATGCTTCAGCACAATGAAGCCGTCCGTGTAGGTCTCGTCGAGCAGCTGCGCGAGGGTCGTGAGGGCGCCCTTGGTGGAGGCAACCGGCAGCGCATCGAGATCCTCCTCGCGCCGGGGCAATGCCCGCACCGGACCCTCGCCGCGCCAGACTTCCGCCGTGGGCAGGATCTGGCGGATGTTCTGGAAGGCCCAGCGGTTCCAGGGCGGGCGGTCCCAGTCCATGCGCGGCGGCACCAGCTGCGGGGGCGTGCCCTGCATGATCGGCGGGTGCTTCTCGGAATTCCGGTAGGAGGTCATGACACGGCTCCTCAAAATCAAAAGGGGGAGGCCTTTCGGACCTCCCCCACTATCCCCGAAGGGGTTTACTTCATCAGGTCGGTCCAGATCCTGGTGTAGAATTCCACCGCTTCCGGCGGGCAGGCCAGGGCGAAGGTGGCCTTGGACTGGAGGTCAGCCGGGATCGAGAGTTCCGGCGCGTCCTTCATGTCGGCCGGCATGAACTGCTCCGAGCCCGCGATGCCGTTGGCATAGCGCGCGAAGGCCGAGAGGCCGGCAGCGTTCTCCGGATCCATCACGAAGTTCTGGAACAGCTTGGCGTTCTCGACGTTCTTAGCGTCCTTCAGCACCGAGAGGTTATCCATCCAGATGGTGAAGCCTTCCTTCGGATAGCCGTACTTGATGTCCGGGTTCTGCAGGCGCTGGCGCAACGCGGAGCCGTTCCAATCGCTGGTGGCGAGGTAGTCGCCCTTGGTCATCTTCTCGATGGTGGAATATTCCATCGCGATCCAGTTGGGCTTGGCGTTGACCAGCGTGTCGCGCGCCTTCTTCAGCACTTCCTTGTCGGTGGTGCAGCGGGTGCCGCCATTGTAGGCGATGGCCGCATCGACGATGTCGGTCATTTCGGGAACGACATTGACCTTGCCCTTCAGCTCGGCCGGGGTGTCGAAGAGGATGCCCCAGGTGTTCACGTCGCCCTGGTAGGCCTTGGTGTTGACCGAGACACCCACCGTGCCCCACTGCCACGGCACGGAGTAACGGCGGCCCGGATCATAGGGCGCGTCCACCCAGCGCGGGTCGACGTTCTTGAAGTTTTCCATCTGGTCGGGGCGCGTCTCGAGCAGCAGGCCCTCGTTGATCCAGATCGGCATGAAGTTGGCGGACGGCACCACCATGTCGAAGCCATGGCCGCCGGCGCGCACCTTGGCGAGTGCGGTGTCGTTCGAGTCGTAGTCGGTGATGGTGACCTTGACGTTGTACTTGTCTTCGAACTTCTTGATCACTTCCGGGCTGGTGTAGTTGCCCCAGTTGTAGATGTTGAGAACGCCCTCGGCGAAGGCGGGTGCGGACATCGCCATCACCATGGCGGCGGCCAGCAAGGTCTTGGTCTTGAGACTCATCGTTTGCTCCCTGTTTTCAGATTCATGTTACGTCTTCTTCCGGCTGATGAAGAAGAACATCGTCACCAGCAGAACCGAAATGCCGAGGAACACCGTGGAAATGGCGTTGATCTCCGGCGTGACCGAGCGCTTGAGCTGGCCCAGCATGTAGGTGGGCAGCGTTTCCTGCCCGGCGGATTTCACGAATTCGGTGATCACCACGTCGTCGAGCGAGATCACGAAGGCCAGCATGAAGCCCGCGAGGATGCCGGGCCAGAGCAGCGGCAGCGTCACCCGCCGGAAGGCGGCCCAGGGCGTGGCATAGAGGTCAGCCGCTGCGCGCTCCAGCGTCAGGTCCATGCCCTCGAGGCGGGCGCGGATCGGCATGTAGGCGAAGGGAATGCAGAAGGCCGTGTGGGCGGCGATCAGGTAGCCCAGCCCCGAATAGCCCGTCCAGATCTTGATGCGCGAGAACACGATGAGCAGCGCCACGGCGGTGACGATCTCCGGCACCATGAGGGGCTGGTTGATGAAGGCATATTTGAAGGTGAGGCCGCGGTAGGGTGCCGTCCGCGTGGTGGCGATCGCCGCCATGGTGGCGGTGACGGTGGCGATGGTGGCGGCAACGACCGCGATGAGGGCAGAGCGCATGGTGGCTTCCTGCACCTGGGTGTTCTCCCACGCGGTGTGGAACCAGCGCAGCGAGAAGCCCTCCCACACCGCGACGCTGACCCCGGCGTTGAAGGCATAGAACACCAGCGTGGCCACCGGCAGGTAGAGCACGGCGAAGCACAGGAGCGCGATGAAGGGAAAGCCCGGCTGGGCGGTGATGGAGAAGCCCCTAGACATGGCCGTGACCCCCACCCTTTGCCGTGTTCCGCACATAGACCAGAAGAGCGGCCATCACGATGACCATCAGCGTGATCGACAGCGCCGAGCCGAGCGGCCAGTTGCGGCCCTGGCCGAACTGCAACTCGATGAGGTTGCCGAGCATCATGTTCTTGCCGCCACCCAGCACGCGCGGGATGACATAGGCGCCGAGCGAGGGGATGAAGACGAGGATGCTGCCCGCCACGATGCCCGGCTTGACCAGCGGGATGATGACGCGGCGGAGCACCTGGAACCGGTTGGCATAGAGGTCGTAGCCGGCCTCAACGAGGCGGAAGTCCAGCTTCTCCATCGAGGCGTAGAGCGGCAGCACCATCAGCGGCAGGTAGACATAGACCATGCCGAAGAGGATGGCCCAGTCGGTGAACATGATCTGGATGGGCTGGTCGACGAGGCCGAGGCCCATGAGGGCCGAGTTGATGATGCCTTCGTTGCGGATCACCTCCTGCATGGCGAAGGTGCGGATCAGGATGTTGGTCCAGAAGGGAATCGTGATGAGGAAGAGCCAGATGTCCCGCTGCTCGGGCTTGCGCGTGGCGATGAAGTAGGCGGTAGGAAAGCCGAAGAACAGCGCCGCGAGGGTGGTGATGAAGGAGAGCTTGATGGACCGCCAGAAGATGTTGATGTTGGCCCAGGCGGGCCCCAGCGTATCGTCGAACATGTCGCGCTCGAGGAGCACGTTGAACCAGCCGTCGAGCGAGAACTGCCAGTACTTCACGTCGCCGTAGTCGCCCTTCACCATGAAGGAGTAGAGCACCACGACGGCCAGCGGGCCGATGGCGGCGAAGAAGATGATGAGAAGGGCCGGCGCCGAGAGCAGCCAGCGCTTGCGGACGCTGTCGCGCTCTGCCTGTTCCGCCGCCTGCTGCGCGATTCCCATGCTCAGTCCCTCACCACCTGGGCGGAGCCGGGCTCGAGCGCCACGCCCACCGCATCTCCCACCGCATGACCGGTGCCGCCGCCATGGGAATTCTGCTGGCGGATGATGAAGGCCTCGCCGCCGTCGAGCTTCACGTAATAGTGGGTGTCGGTGCCGAAATAGACCACGTTCTCGAGCTTGCCCCAGAGATCGGCCCGGGCGCCGGGCTTGACGAGGTCGGCATGCTCGGGCCTGACCACCACGGTGACGGCGCCTGCGGGCTTGAGGCCTTCGGGCAGGCCCGCGGTGATGGTGGCGCCGTCCTTCAGCCTGACCTCGGCGTGATGACCGGATACGCCCACGACGCTTCCTGCGAGGAAGTTCGTCTCGCCGATGAAGTTGGCGACGAAGCGCACGGAGGGACGGTCATAGATCTCGCGGGGCGAGCCGATCTGCAGGATCTTGCCCTTCGACATGACCGCGATGCGGTCCGACATGGTGAGGGCTTCTTCCTGGTCGTGCGTGACGAAGATGAAGGTGATGCCCGTTTCGTGCTGCAGGCGCTTCAGCTCGATCTGCATGTCCTTGCGGAGCTTGTAGTCGAGGGCGGAGAGCGGCTCGTCGAGGAGCAGTACCTTCGGCGCCGGAGCCAGCGCGCGGGCGAGCGCCACGCGCTGCTGCTGGCCGCCGGAAATCTGGCTGGTGCGGCGGTTGGCGAGTTCCTCCATGCGCACCAGCTTCAGCATCTGCGTGACGCGGGCCGCGATCTCGGCCTTGGGCTTGCCCAGCATCTCGAGGCCGAAGGCGATGTTCTGCGACACCGTCATGTGCGGGAACAGCGCATAGGACTGGAACACGGTGTTGACCGGCCGCTTGTAGGGCGGCAGCGGGGCAATATTCTCGCCATAGAGGAGAATTTCGCCCTCCGTGGGGAAGTCGAAGCCGGCGATCAGGCGGAGCAGCGTGGTCTTGCCGCAGCCCGATGGGCCGAGCAGGGTGAAGAACTCGTTCTGGCGGATCGAGACGGACACGTCGTCGAGCGCCTTGACGGCGTCCTGCCCGCCGCCGAACAGTTTGGTGACGCCTTTCGCTTCGATGGCGGTCTGGCCTGCTGCCAAAATAATCCCCTCCCCCGGCGCTTGCCGCCGGTTGTTCATTGCATCCTATGACGGGAAACGCCGCCTTGCCAATGGGTTCGTCACGGCGCGGAATTGACGTGACGGCCACGCAGGGCCGCCTGCGTCAGATCGACCAGCCACCGTCGATGACGAAGGTCTGGCCGGTGACGAAGGCCGCCTCGTCGCTCGCCAGATAGACCACCAGCATGCCGATCTCGTCGGCCCGCGCCATGCGGCCCATGGGCTGGCGCGAGATGAAGGCGGACTTCGCCGCCTCGTAATCACCCGTGGCCTTGAGGCGCTCGGTCAAGGACGGGCTGTCGACCGTGCCGGGGCAGATGGCGTTCACGCGGATGCCCTTCGAGGTGTAGTCGGCGGCGAGCGCCTTGGTCATGCCGATGACGGCGGCCTTGGTGGCGCCATAGACGAAGCGGTTCGGCACCCCTTTGATCGACGAGGCGGCGGAGGCCATGTTGATGATCGTGCCATTGCCGCGCGCGAGCCAGCCCGGCATGAAGGCCTTCATCATACGGAAATGCGCCTTGACGTTGAGGTCGAAGGAGAAGTCCCAGGCCTTGTCGTCCGTCTCCATCAGGGTGCCGGCGTGGACGTAGCCCGAGCAGTTGAACAGCACGTCCGGGGTGCCGACGCGCTTGGCCGCGGCGTCGACCTGATCCTGCTTGAGCACGTCGAGGGTGAAGGTCTCGATCCCGGACTGTTCGGCGGCGAGCGACGTCAGGGCCTCGGCATTGATGTCGGTGGCCCAGACCCTGGCCCCCTCCTTCGCCATGCAGATGGCGGAGGCGCGGCCGATGCCCTGGCCTGCCGAGGTGACGATCGCTGTCTTGCCGTGAAGCCTGCCGGCCATGGACTTCTCTCCCGTGATCCTGTTCTCTGTTGGGCGCATTGCATATCGCTTCACGACAAGGCTTGTCCATGACCAACGACGACCTGTGCTACCTGCCTGCCAGCGAGGCCCTGAAGCTGTTCAGGCGGCGGACGCTTTCGCCGGTGGAACTCACCGCGGCGCTGATCGCGCGGGCGGAGAAGGTGAACCCGAAGATCAACTGCCTCGCGGACCGCTACTTCGAGGAGGCCATGGAACAGGCCAAGGCATCGGAGGCGCGCTACATGAAGCGCGGCGCCAGGACCGGCGCGCTCGACGGCGTGCCGCTGGCGGTGAAGGACGCGCAGCGGCTGAAGGGCAAGCGCACCACGCAGGGCTCGCTGATCTTCAAGGACCACGTCGACGACCATTCGGACCCGATGATCGAGCGCCTGCAGAAGGCGGGCGCGGTGATCCTGGCGCGCACCACGACGCCGGAGTTCTGCCTTTCGGGCATCACCGCCTCGCGCATCTGGGGTGTGACGCGCAACCCGTGGAACACGGCGTGGGGGCCGGGCGGATCATCGGGCGGGTCGGGTGCGGCGCTGGCGGCGGGCATCACCACGCTGGCGACGGGCACCGACATCGGCGGGTCGATTCGCATTCCTGCCGCGGCCTGCGGTGTGGTCGGATACAAGCCGCCGCACGGGCGCAACCCGGACGGGCCGCCCGCCAATTTCGACCGCTTCAACCACTGCGGACCGATGACCCGCACGGTCGCCGACGCCGCGCTGATGCAGAACGTGACCTCGGGGCCCCACCCCCTCGACCACGACTCGCTGCGCGAGAAGGTGACGCTGCCGACCGCAGCGAGATCGATCCGTGGACTGAGGATCGCCTATTCGGTGGACCTGGGTTACGTGCCGGTCGAGCCTGCGGTGCGCAAGAACATGCTGAAGGCGATCGAGGTGTTCCGGAAACTCGGCGCCACGGTCGAGGAGGTGGACCTCGGCTGGACCGAGGACGTCGAGAAGAACGGGCTGCACTGGTACAACCTGATGCATTTCGGGCGGCAGACCATCTGGCACCTGAAGCAGTCGAAGCAGCTGATGACGGACTATGCGGTGAAATTCGCCGCGGTGGCGCAGAAGCTGACCTCGGCCGATGATGCCCACAGGCCGTGGGAGCAGGCGCACCGCATGTACCAGACGCTGGGCCCGGTGCTGGCACGGAACGACCTGTTCATCTGCCCCACCAACAACGCGCCTTCGGTGAAGGCCGACCACGATCCGTGGGACGAGGCCTTCACCGTGGCGGGCAAGAGGGTTGACCCCGAGTATGGCTGGGTGATGACGCACCAGTTCAACATGCTGCACAATTGCCCGGTGCTCTCCCTGCCGTCGGGACGGGCGGAGACCGGGGTTCCGACCGGCATCCAGCTGGTGGGCCGGACCTTCGACGATGTGACGGTTTTCCGTGCCGCGCTGGCCTACGAGAAGGCCGTGGGCGGATGGTACGCGACAAAAAAAGCCCGGCCGAGACTGTGAATTTTCTTGACATTTAGAGAAAATATCCCTATTATGGGATTATGAACTGGTCCCTCGCCACCCTCCGCCGCGCAAGCCCCGCCATCTGGCGTGTCCTCACCCTGCTGCTGGCGGTGACAGGGATTGCGGCGGCCCTTGCCCGGAGGGGCACGGCCACCCGTGAAGCGGGCGTTGCGACCCTGACGCCGGCCCTTCTTCCGGTGCTGCGCCGCGCCGGAGCATGCGGGAGGGGTTTTCCACCCCCCTCTGACGGCGCGTTGTGGTGGGGCGGCATCCATGACTATCTTCGCCCGTCCACCGCCGCTGCCCCGGCCGCCGGTGAGGATGGTGCAATAAGCGGAGTTGCAGCGATTGAAGTACCGGCCCGAGGTCGACGGTCTCCGTGCGATCGCTGTTCTTGCCGTCATCATGTTCCACGCGCAGCTCGGTCCGTTTCCGGGCGGCTTTCTCGGCGTCGACGTGTTCTTCGTCATCAGCGGCTACCTGATCACCTCGATCATCACGCCGGAGATCGATGCCGGAAACTTCAGCCTCGAGGCCTTCTACATGCGGCGGGTGCGACGCATCCTGCCCGCCCTCTATCTCGTGACGCTGCTGTGCCTGCCGCTGGGGCTGTGGCTGCTGATCCCGGAAGACCTGGCCGACCTCGCGAGCAGCGCCATCGCCACGGTCCTGTTCGTGCCCAACTTCTATTTCTGGGACACTGCGGACTATTTCGCGCGGGCCGCCGACTTCAAGCCGCTCATTCACACCTGGAGCCTTGGCGTCGAGGAACAGTTCTACCTGCTGTTCCCGGCCTTCCTGCTGTTCGTTGCAGCGCGGGCGCGGGTTCTGGCCCTGGTGGTGATCATTGCCGCCTCGATCGGCCTCTGCCTGACGTTCCAGACGCGCGATGCCGACGCGGTGTTCTACCTGCTGCCATTCCGCGCCTGGGAACTGGCGGCGGGCGCACTCGCCGCGGTGCTGGAGACACGCATCCTGGCGCGACTGCAGGGAAACCTTCTGCGCGAGGCGGGCGGCACACTGGGCCTGCTGCTGATTGCCGGCGCAATCCTCACGCCGCCGGAGATGCTGCACCCGATCGTGCCGCAACTTGCCGCCATCAGCGGCGCCATGCTGGCATTGCTGCTGTGGCGGCAGGGCACGGCCCCCGCCCGGCTCATGGGCAGCCCCCCGCTGGCCGCGATCGGCCTCGTCAGCTACAGCGCCTACCTGTGGCACCAGCCGATCCTCGCTTTCGCGCGCTCCCTGAGCGGGCTTGAACTCGGCACCGCTGCGAAGCTCGTCGCCATCCTGCTGACCCTCGGCCTCTCGGCCCTGTCGTGGCGCTTCATCGAGATGCCGTTCCGCAACAAAGGCTCGGTGCCGCTCCGATGGCTCGTCGCCGTCCTGCTGCCGGCCTGGGCCGCGATCATTCTCGCCGCGCTGGCGCTGATGCAGGTGGCGGAGAGCCCCGACGCGATGATGACGCCGCTGCAGAAGCAGGTGTTCCTGACGGCCGCCGAAAGCCCCGAGCGCAAGGCGTGCCACGTGAAGCAGGGCAAATACGTGGCGCCCGGCGAGGCTTGCGTGTTCAATGCCGAACCCGCCAGGCTGGCGGTCCTGGGCAACAGCCATGGCGTGGAACTGGCCTATGCGCTGGGACAGGTGCTGGCCCCCGAAGGCGTGGCCGAGTTCACCTATAGCGCCTGCCCGCCGCTCTACGGGCAGCGCGACGACAAGCGGCAGGACTGCGCCCGCTGGACCGCCGACGTCATGGACCACCTGGTTCACGATACCGCGATCCGCACCGTGGTGATCGCCTATTCCATGACGTCGCTGGCCGATGGCATCGCCGAGGACGATCAGAACGAGCCCACCAGGCGGGCGGAGCGGCGGGCCTCGCTGTTCGCCACGGTCGACGCGCTTACCGCGGCAGGAAAGAGGGTGGTGGTGGTGCTGCAGGCGCCGCGCCTGCCGCGCCACGTGCAGTATTACATCCGCGACATCGCCGGCGCGGCGGATGCCGACTTCATGGCCTCGGTACCGACTGCGGAGTGGACTGCCAAGCTGTCGGCGCTGAAGGCCGAACTCACCGCTGCGGCGGCGGCGAAACCCGGACAGCTGCTCATCGTCGATCCTGCGGAGCTGTTCTGCCAGGGCGCCGCGTGTGCCGCCATCCTCGGGGGCAAGGCGCTGTTCTTCGACGAGCACCACATGTCGGTTGCCGGGGCGGGGCTGGTGGCCGCCGAAATCGCGCGGCGGCTTGGCCCACCCTGAACCGGTCAGCCGGGATCGTAGCCGAAGGCCGTGAAGTCCTCGGCATAGATCTCGGCGATGAGACGACGGGCCTGCGGGGTGAGGAACTCCGCGCGCCTGTCCTGCGCCTTGCTGGCGTGGGGCGAGCCGAGGCGGCGCAGTTCGGCGAAGTCGATCGCCGCCAGCGCCGGCGAGGCGCCGAGCCGCGTGCGCGCCAGGAAGGCCCGCATGTCGGCCTCGTAACGCTCCACATGGATGATGTCGGTGAACACCGCGACCGGAAGGGCGAGCGAATGGACCTGCAGATCCCAGTGCAGGTCGCGCGACAGCGCGCCATCCCTCAGCCAGCGCAGGAACGACTCGAAGCCTTCGGGCGTGACCTCGAATTCGCGGCCATAGCGCGGCATGGCCATGTGGCGCATGAAGCCGAACTTGAACTGGAAGGCCGACAGCGCCCGCGAAATGGGCGAGCGCGCCACCACCATGTAACGGGCATCCGCAAGGCTGAAACGGCCGAGCGCCCAGGCCTTGTAGAAGAGCAGGTGCTGGCCCTTCGACTCCGGGATGCTGCGCAGGCGGCCGACTTCGAGGGCATCGAGCAGCAGCATGGTGGTGGTGTTGGCGTTTTTCTGGATGCGGTTGTAGACGACGCCGAGCCGCGGGAAGACGGCGAGGCGCTTGACCTTCGCGCGCTCCACCGCGACGTGGGGCTGCCGGCGGGCGATCTCACGGGCGATGAGCGCCGTCCGGGCATCGGTAAGGCCGAGCTTCTTCGCGAGGCGCGTGGCGGTGGTGGCCTTGGGCAGGTGCTCGTCGCCGGGCTCGGGTCCGTTGCCGCTCATGCGGGGCCTCCAATGTCGGCGGGCAGCTTCATCAGCCCGCAGGCGAGGAGCTGGCGCGGGTCTTCATAGCGCTGCGACGCGGGGCCGAGGAAGGCGAGCCGGCGGCGCTCCATGACCTGCAGCATCTGCTCATAATGCTCGTATTTCTGGCCGCCGCGGGCATGGGCCTTGATGGCAATCGCCGACCTGATGCGCTGCCAGGTGGCGCCGTTGAACTTGAAATGCGCCATGGCGAGCAGGATCTCCGGCGGCGGCGGCAGGTTGGCGTCGTGCGAGGCAACCATGTAGGTGGCGCCATCATAGATGATGATCGGTGTCTTGAACCAGGCGGCACCGGGCGGCTTCAGCGGCAGGAGCCGGGTCAGCGCCTGCGGCAGGACATCCAGCACCGGCGGCACGTTGCGGATGGAGCACAGGCGGAACAGCCGCTCGGAGGCCGTCTGCCCCGTCTTCTGCGGTCGCTGTCCCTCGCGCAGGGTGACGAAGGGCACGGCATCGAAATGGCCGAAGCGGCGGAACAGCTCTTCCGCCGTGGCGGGCGCCGCCCGATCCTCCAGCGCCGCGAGGTCCTGCGGGTAAAAGTCGATGAGGGCGGCGGCAACCGAGGTCCAGCCGCGCCGGCGCATCAGAGCAACGACGTCCGGCACCGTGGGCAGCGCCTCGGGCAGCAGCAGGAACTCGTCGGCATCGGCGATCAGCACCGGCTGGCCCGCGAGATAGTGATCGGGGACGACGCGCTTGAAGATCGGCCCGGTGCGGCCCGCCAGACCGCCATGCGACGGATCGCTGATGGTGACGCGCTGCCCGAAGCGGATGGGCGACACGCCCGAGCAGCAGTCAGGCTGGCTGGCGAGATACGCCGACGTGCCGTCGTCGGAGGCGTCGTCGACGATGACGAACTGCGCCACGCCGAGCTTGCGGTAATGCTCGAGGAAGGCCGGCAGGAAATACATCTCGTTGCGCATCACCGCGAAGAGCGTGAAGGGCACGTTGCGCGGCGGCCGGTTGAAGCTGACCGACTGCGCCAGTTCGGCGGCGGTGAGGGTGATCATGCAGGGCCTCTCAGCTGGGCGACGGCGGCCGTCACCTTGGCGGCATTGACTTCGACCGGGTCGGAGCCGGCGAGTTCCAGCACGCGGCAGGCGGCATGGCGGCGGTAGAGATCGAGGAGCATGACGTAGCGGGTCCGCCCGGCCACGAGGCCTGCCATCATCTCGATCTCCGGGCGCTTTTGCAGCCGGGCATTGCCGCCATTGCGGGCGACGAGGCGCACCGCCGCGGTTTCCGGCGCGGTGTCGAGCCAGACGACCAGATCGGCGGCGGTCGGAGCGAGTGCCGCCACCAGCCGCTCCAGCGCGGAGGGACTGTAGCGCCTGCGGTCGAGCAGGATCGACCACAGCTTCTGGATCATGCCCTGGTCGATGACCAGCGGACCCGCCACGCCGCGCTCGTAGAAGCGCAGCTCGGCAGCCAGCCTGCGCATGCGGTCGATGTCCTTCAGGGCGAGCGGACGCAGCGACAGCATGAACGCCAGCGCATGGCGATAGAGCCACAGGCGGCGTGACAGCGGCAGCGGGGCCGGATCGGCGGTGCGCGCGGTGGGCCAGCTGCCCGGCAGGGCGCGCGTGATGGTGCTCTTGCCCGCACCCGGCAGGCCCACGAACTCGATGACCGGTTCAGCGCGGGGCATGGGCGGCCTCCAGAATCCGGCGCCACACGGCACGCTTGGCCTCCAGCAACACCTTGTCGAATGGTTGATCGGCATCGATGGCGACGACCTCGATCCCGTCGAACCTCAGGTCGCGCGTGAGATTGCATTTGCGGGCGATGGTGGCAAGGCTGTGGTCGGGTTTGCGCGCATGCGCCACCTCCGGCGAGACCACGAGCTTGATCAGCAGGTCCGGTTTGAGGGCCGCGAGCCGATCATAGCCTTTCTTCTCGGCGCGCGCCGCCCAGGTGAAGGAGCGTCCCTCCTGAAGGCGCGGGCCATCATAGATGCCATTCACCTCGGACTGCGGAAAGCGGTCGAGCACCACCATGCTGCCCCCGGCCGCAAGGCGACGGGCCGCGGTAAGATCACGGCGCTTCGCCCCGACGGCGGGGAGCTGGTGAAGGGCGACGAGGCGGTCGTGGAAGGCATGCTGCTTCGGACGGCGTGCCGCACCTTCCGGCGTCGGGGCCTTCGCCTTTTTCGACTTGGCCTTGAGCTTATGGCGCAGCCTGTCGAGCAGGCGCGGGCTGCCATCGCCCGAGCCCATGTAGTAGCCGTGCACATCGAGCTTGTAGCGCAGCCATTTGCGGATCTCGGCGGTGAGCGTGGATTTGCCCGATCCGTCGCTGCCGATGAAGGCGACGACGATGCCGTGGCCGGCGGCACGCTTGCCTGTCACGGTGGCGGGCCGCAGCTTGCGCCACTCCTTCGCCGCCGCGGCACGCGCGTTCAGAAGCGCGCCGCGCAAGCGCGCCTGTGCCCAGGGTAAGCGGTGATGATCGTTGAGCGCGCCGTAGACCGCGCGGCTGACAGCGAGAACGTCCTGGTCGGAAGGCGGAGGATCACGGACCAACGCCACGATGGGGGCGGTGTCGAAGCCCGGCAGCAACTGGGCCGCGAGAGCCGCCAGCCTTGCGGCATGGGCGCGGCCGAGCAGCCAGTTCAGTTCGCGGCGCACATGCTCCGGCAGGCGCAGTGCGGCCTTGCGCCTTGCAGGCGGCATCTTTGCCCACATGCGCACGACCAGGATCATCAGTTCCATTTCCGCCGTGGGCGTGGGCCATATGGGGTCAAGCGCGTGATCGGTGTGGGCGAGCAGCGCATCGTCCCAGGGAAGCCGCAGGTGCTTCACACGGCGCAGACCGGTGACCAGCGCGAAATGCAGGTGGATGTGGAGGAAGCGCCCGGTGTCCTCGTCGACCGCGAGCCAGTCCTCGACGTCCGGGTAGCGCCCCCAGGGCTGGCTGACGACCTCGAGGCAGTTCTGTTCGCGCAACACCGTCCGCACGGCATCGCGCTGCGCCGGATCGGCGAAGACGTCAAGGTCGGTCCGGCCGGAGAGCGCCTCGGCGAGGTGGCCGTTGCTCTTCCAATGCACGAAGCGGATGCCGCGTGCAGTCAGTGCACGGCCGATGCCGACAGCCGCCGCGAGCGGCGGCTCAGCGCTGGTAGTAGCCACGGTACCAGTCCACGAAGCGCGCCACGCCGACGCGATAGTCGGTGGCGGGCCGGAAGCCCGTGAGGGCGCGGAGCAGGCTCGTGTCGGCCCAGGTGGCGACGACGTCGCCCTTCTGCATCTCGATGTAGTGGCGCTGGGCGGGAACGCCGATGGCTTGTTCCAGCGCATCGACGAAGTCGAGCAGCTTCACCTTGTCGTTGTTGCCGATGTTGACGACCCGGAACGGCGCGACCTCGGAGAGGCTGTCGTTCGCCGCCGCGGGCTGGCCCCGGACCGGCACGACGTCGATGAGGCCGGCAATGGCGCGCACCAGGTCGTCGATGTAGGTGAAGTCGCGGTACATGTCGCCACCATTGTAGATCTCGATGGGCTTGCCCTCGAGGATGGCGCGGGTGAACTTGAACAGCGCCATGTCCGGCCGGCCCCAGGGGCCATAGACGGTGAAGAAGCGCAGGCCGGTCATCGGCACGCCCCAGAGATGGGCATAGGAATGGGCCAGCGCCTCGCCCGCCTTCTTGGTGGCGGCATAGATGGTGAGCGGCTGGTCGGCCCTGTCGGTCTCCTGGAAGGGCAGCTTGCTGTTGCCGCCATAGACCGAGGAGGTGGAGGCGAAGACCAGGTGCTTCACCTGAAGCTGGCGCGCCACCTCCAGCACGTTGAAGGTGCCGGTGAGGTTGGTGTCGACGTAGCTGCGCGGATTCTCGAGGCTGTAGCGCACGCCAGCCTGGGCGGCGAGGTGGACGATGACCTCGGGCCGGAACTCCTCGGCCACACGGGTCAGCGCATCCATGTCCTCGAGGCGGGCAGTGGTCGCGGTGAAGGCGTTGCTGCGCAGAAGCCGCGCCTGGCGGGCCTGCTTCAGGCTCACATCGTAATAGTCGGTCATGGCGTCGAAGCCATGTACGATCCAGCCTTCCGCCAGCAGGCGTTCAGCCAGGTGATAGCCGATGAAGCCCGCCGTGCCGGTGATGAGGACCTTGCGCATCGCGCTCACATGAAGAAGGCGCGGATCATGAGCACCGCGTTGCGTGGATCGAAGCGGAAGGTGCGGATGGTGCGCCACAGCCGCCAGCCGACTGAGTCCTTCGACTTGTACCAGGGCAAGTGCAGGAGACGGGCCTGGGATTCATTGGCGGACCGGAAGATGATGCTGCGCATGGTGCGCAGGTTGTATTCGGGCGGAATGGCGATGACGCTGATCTCCGGCATCTGCCACAGCAGGCGGCGCAGGATCGGCTGGTCGAAATTGGCGTTTTCGGCCTTGTAGGCCGCCGACCAGCGGGCGAAGAATGTCCGCATCCGGTCGTTGAGCGCGTAGTAGAGGACGCCGCCATTGAGGCCGGTGAATGCCAGTTCGACCGACGGGTCGGTGAGGCGCGCGGTGGCAGAGGAGACCGGATGGCGGTTCTCGACATGGCAACCCGCGAGGTCATAGCGGTCGAGCAAGCCGAAGGGCTCGATGATGGAGCCGACGACCCTGGTGTCGGCGTCGAGGTAGAGGGTCTTCTGGAACGGCGACTGCGCCAGATAGTCGAGCTTCGAGCGGCGGTGGGGGTTCTTGACCTCGAACCACATGTCGATGGCGGGGTCCTTGGAGGGCACATCGCTGTACAGCGCGATGGGAAGCTCCGGGTGCTGCTTCTTGGCGCTGCGGGCGGAGCGTTCGGCGTCGCGCACGAAGGGGGCGCCCGACGCGATGTAGATGATGCCCCTCTGCTGCTGCAATCTCTGCTCCAATTGCCCGCTGCGGCGACCTTGCCACCGCCCGGATTCCCATGGCCCCTGCGCCAGTTCGGGCTTTGCAATCGCCCGGAAACTCGTCTAACCAATTCTGGGCTTTCGCAGCTGCAAAAACTGCCAGAGCCGGCGCCGTTTTAGGCGTCCACACTAGCTATTGCAAGCGCGGGAATCAGGATTGGAAGCCCCGCGGACAGGAACGAAGCAGGGCCTCCGGAATGCTCAAGATCTTCAAGTTGTTCTTCGGGGCGAACGGCACGAGGCCGGTCATGGTGCTGCTGGCGCTGCTGCTGGCGACCCTCTCGGAGGCCGTCGGCATTTCTGCCCTGCTGCCAGCCATCTCGATCATCTCGGGGGGCGCAGGCAGCAATTCCCCGGCCAGCCGCAGCGTCGAGGCCGCCCTCTCCGCGGTCGGGCTGCAGCCGACTCTCGAGACCATCCTGCCGCTGATCTGCCTGGCGCTCGTCATCAAGGCGGTGATCAGCTTCATCACGCTGACCTATGCCGGCGTCGCGGCGGCGCAGGTATCGATCGGGCTGCGGCAGCGTCTGATCAACGCCCTGTTCAACGCCAACTGGCGCTTCTACGCGAGCCAGGCCAGCGGCAAAT
The DNA here is from genome assembly GCA_964474665.1 of uncultured Aestuariivirga sp. Taxonomy (GTDB): domain Bacteria; phylum Pseudomonadota; class Alphaproteobacteria; order Rhizobiales; family Aestuariivirgaceae; genus Aestuariivirga. The sequence continues at coordinate 16,640 of CAYYTH010000015.1, read as the reverse complement.
ATGCCACCGCAATGAGCGGCGAGGCCAACCGCGCCGGCGACGCCTACCTGCTGGCGGCGCAATTCTGCGCCATGATCATCCAGTCGGTCATCTATGTGGGCGTGACCCTGCTGGTCGACTGGCGGCTGGCGCTGCTCGGACTCGCCGTCGGCCTGGTGATGACATGGGGCATGAACTTCCTCGTCGTCATGTCGAAGCGCGCCGGCTTCAAGCAGACCGACGCCACCAAGGACCTCACCGTGAAGGCGGTGGAGCTCCTCGCCAACATCAAGCCGCTGAAGACGATGCAGCGCTACGAGTCCTTCCAGTCCGCCATCCGCCTGGCGATGAAGCGGCTGAAGCGGGCGCTTGTGCGGCGCGAGGTCTCCAAGCAGCTGATGGCGCAGATCGGCGACGTGGTCACGGCGCTGGCGCTGGTCGCGGTGATCTATGTGTCCTTCACCTATTTCCACGTCAGCTTCGCCTCGCTGGTGGTGAGCGGCCTGCTGTTCATGAAGGTGATCGACAATGTCAGCAAGCTGCAGAAGCTCAGGCAGCAGTTCGCCCAGTCGGAAGGCGCTTATGATCGTGTCACACAGCTCATCGCGTTGACGGAAGCCAACCGCGAGCCGGCCTTCGGCACCGCTCCGCCCGACACTGCGGGCGACTTCCGCTTCGAGCAGGTGAGCTTCGGCTACGAGGCGGCGCCCATCCTGCATGACGTGAACCTGACCATCGGCTCGCGCCAGATCACCGTCCTCAAGGGGCTGTCGGGCAGTGGCAAGACGACGCTCGTCGACCTGCTGATCGGGCTGCACCGGCCGCAGTCCGGCCGTGTGCTGCTGGGCGGCACGCCCCTCAACGACCTCGATGTCCAGCAGCTGCGGCGGCGCATCGGCTATGTGTCGCAGGAGCTTTCGCTGCTGCATGCGACGATCCGCGAGAACATCTGCCTCGGCGACGAAAGCCTGACGGAAGCGGACGTGGCGGACGCCGTGCGGCTCGCCGGCCTCGAGGATCTGATCGCCTCGCTGCCGCAGGGGCTGGAAACCAGCGCCGGCGAGATGGGCGCCAGGCTGTCCGGCGGCCAGCGCCAGCGCATTGCGCTGGCCCGCGCCCTCGTCACCCGGCCCGACATCCTCATCCTCGACGAGGTGACGAGCGCGCTGGACCCCGCGACCGAAGCCGGGATCGTGAACAACATCCGAAACCTGGCGCATGCGTTCACGATCATCGTCATCACCCATCGCGATGCCTGGGTCGAGGTCGCGGATCGCCTCTACGAGGTGCACGCCGGACGGGTGCAGGCGATCGGCAGGGCCGCGGCATGAGCACGCCGGCGAGCGTCAACCGCGCGCTGTTCGCGCCCCGCCTTCTGGCCCGCCACCTGCGCCAGAAAGCCGGGTTGAAGAGCCGCCAGTGCAAGCTCTTCTTCATCGGATTCAACAAGACCGGCACCAAGACGCTGCACAATTTCTTCCGCGACAATGGCTACATGAGTGTCCACAGCTCATCCTACATGGCGCAACGGCTTGACCTGCCGCCAATCGCCAAGCTCATCCAGCAGAACCGCGAGAAGGGACTGCCGTTGCTGTGCGGACTCGATCACTATGACGTCTACTCCGACATGATCTACCTGACGGAGACGGAACTGATCGAGGCCAATGGCCTTTTCCGCGAGTTCGAGGCGCAAAATCCAGGCGCCTATTTCGTGTTCAACGACCGGCCAGTGGAGAAGTGGATCCGCTCGCGCCTGTCGCATGAAGGCGGGCCGCGCGGCAGCTTCGTAGGGCGCTACGCCAGCGCACTGGGCATCAGCGTGGACGAGGCGCCGGACCGCTGGCGCGCGCATTACGCCCGGCACAAGGCCGAGGTGATGGATCACTTCGCCGGCAACCCGCGCTTCATGGTGTTCGACATCGAGAGCGGCAACCCGGCACAGCTGGCGCGCTTCCTCGCCGGTGACTTCCATCTCGACCCCGGAAAATGGTCGCACCACGGAAGCGCTGCGACGCGCTTGCGCAACGGGCCGCAGTCCTAGGCGGAATAGCCGTAGACGGGGTCGAGCGTGTCCCGCACCAAACGGTCGAGCGCATCGGCCTGATCCTCCGTCACATAGTCGCGCCAGCCGCCAACCTTGCCGCGGCGCACCTTGAAGCTCGACGGATCATCGGCGTTGCCGGGCTTCATGCTGCGCTGGGCGCCGGCCTTCTTGGCGTTCTCGATCTCCATGCGGCGCATGTTGTCGATCGAGGCAAAAGCGACGGCATCCTCGAGATCCTCATCGGTCGGATGCTGGCCCAAGAATTCCAGGACGCGGCGGAGCTGTCCCTTGGTATCGGCGCGCAGGTCCTCGTATCTCAACACCATCAACTTCTGCATGCGCGGTGCGGCCTTGGCCCAGTCATTCATGAAGGCAATGATCTTGGGCAGTCCCGCCTGCTCGCTCGCGATGAAGTCATGGACGCTGGTATCGTTTGCCAGCGGATAATCATTGATCAACTTCTTGCGCAGCACCATGCGGTGCTTCCACTGGAAGAACTGCGAGACGGCGGTGTCACGCGGGTCGCGCACGAGAAGAACCACGGGAAGGTCGGTGTAGACCTCCGCCTTGCGGTCATGGCCGAGATAGTCCTTCAGGTAGTTGTCGTGCGTGAAGAACAGCACCGGCACACCGGGGCGGCGGTCGCGGAACTCGTCGAAGCCAGAGAGGGAGTCGCTGGCATAGCCATTCTTCACGGCGAGATAGCGCCACAGCAGAACGCGGACCCAGGTGCGGCCACTCTTGCCGAAGGAGACGATGGCGGCGTCGGCCGCGTCGCGCTTCTTTATCTCCTCATAGCCACGGAACCAGCGCTCGAAGCGGATACCCGTCTCGCGCGGCAACACCACTGCGCCATGGGAGATCAGCTGGCGCACGCCGACGCGGAGGTCGAAACTGTTGGGAAGCGGCATGAACGGATAGTGCTTTCTTGGCTTCAGCAGACCGGGGCATAGCAAATCGGTTGCCGCGCGGCAATGCGCCGCCTTCAGGCGCGAGAATCTACATTGAAGGCAAGGAGATGGGCGATGCGGCTTTGGCCCGCAGGCGCACGCTCCGCGCGCTGGTGGATGTCGAGGTCGGGCTTGCCGTTGCCCTCGATGATCATGGCGCCGTCGGCCAGCATGGCGACGTCCCAGCCCACCACCACGCGCGCCGGGAAGGCCTCATGCGCCTCGACCGCCAACGCCACCACGTCCTGCCAGTGCGGCAGGGTGCGGCCTGCAAAGCGGGCGCCGCTGACGGGGTGCGTGTCGCGCCAGCCCACATCGGGTCTCACGCCGATGTCGGAGGCGATGCCGATGACGCCCGTCTTGAGGTCAACCGCGGTGGCGAGGCCGCCCTGATGGAAGTTGTCGACCACCGAATTGCCGATCGCCATGCGGAAGGCGGCATTGGTGGCTTCTGCCCGGCCCTGCTCGTTGCGGCAGGTGAGGAGCCGCACCGTGGCCAGCGCTCCGTTCGAGATGTCGTCGAGAGCAGGATGATTGGCAAGCCGCGGCTGGACCAGGAAGTCGTCCTTCAGGGACTGGCGGGCGAGTTTCTCCATCAACTCGGCGCGGGTCATGACCACGCCCCGGGCATTGCGGTAGCGGCCTTCGCCGATGAAATCCCAGCGCTCCATGCGGTGGCCGCCGGAGCCTGAGCGGGGCTTCACGAAGAGATCGGCATCGGGCAACACCGCGCTTCCGCCCTTGAGCGGCTGGCGCTCACCCTTCGCGAAATGCATGATCACGGGGACAGCGCGCACGCCCTGCACGTGGCAGTGCTCGGCGAACCAGATCTTGTCGTCCATGCCGTCCGCACCCTGCGGCGGCTGCAGCAGCGAATAGGCCGGGCCGATCGTCTCATGCGCCGTGAGATAGAGAGCTGCGCGCTTCCTCCGCTCAGGCAGGTGCAGTTCGAACATGTAGTACCAGAAGGGTGCGATGGCATGGCGCGCCGACATGTCCACCATGCCCAGCACCTGGGCTGCGGGGCTGACACCGGAGCGCGCGGCGATGGCGCGGGCATTGCGGCGGGCGAAGATGAAGACGGCGACGGGCAGGGCAATGGGCCAGGCGATGGCGGCCACGATGGCCTTCAGCGGCCCCCAGGGCAACCGCCAGTAAGACCAGGCATAATAGCGGTGGAGATACTCGGCAGGCGGCAAGGCCAGCGTGGGCTTGCCGCGAAAAAGGCGGCGGAGCGCCATGGGCAGACCTGCCACCATGTAGGCGAAGCCCTCGCCGGCCCGCAACAGGGCCTTCCAGGCAGACCCCTTGAGCGACGTCAGGCGGTCGCCGAGGCTGAGACTGGAATCTTGCGTGGCAGGCATCGAATCACGGCATCCGGGCAGGTGAAAGAAACCTGCTCATAGGCCGAAAAGCCCGCGGATGCGAGCGATGGCGCGGGCAAGCCCGTCCGCCAGCGGTGGCGGCGTGAGCGCATGCCGCGGCTCGCCCAGCCATTGCGCATGGCCGGAAGCGATGAGCTGGCGGTGCACCACGCGCAGGTCACGCGAGAAGCGCGGCGGCGCGTGGTTGATCAGCAGGCGGAAGAAGCTGGCGTCGAGGCTGCGCCCGCGCGCGCCGATGCGGCGCTCATCGAGGTCGCGGCGCATGGCATAGGCGCCCTCCTCGATGTCGAAGAGCAGCACCGGCTTGGCCGTGCTCACGGCTTCGGACAGCATGGAGATCGAGTCCGCCGTGACGATGATGCGCCCGGCCAGCCCGAGGACAGCGTGGAACGGGTTGTCTGCGGCATCCGGTTGCCAGCGATGGAAGAAGCACGGCACCGTGATGGCGGCCTGCAGTGCCTCGGCCGCCGCCTGGCCGGTGCGGGCGCTGGTGGTGACGAGCAGGGAACCGCCCTCCGACGAGGCCAGTGCCGAGGCCTGCCGGCCAAGGCGCCCGGCCGCCTCCGGGGTGAAGAGATAGGGCCCGCTCGACCCGCCCACCAGCACGGACGTGAAGGGTCGCGGCAGGTGGTCGAGGCGTGGCTCCCAGCGTGCCCCCTCGGCCGCGATCCGATCCGGTGTCACGTCATGCACGGGGAGCAGGTTGTGCAAGACATTGGGCGCCTGTGGGAGGCGGTACTGCGGGGTGGTGATGATGAGGTCGAAGCGCTGGAGGTCGGCCCATGGCGTGCCGACGAAGACGATGCGGAGCTGCGGGTTCTGCTTCCGGAGCCAGAAGGCCACCGCCTCCGCCCCGCGGCCGGAGCAGATGACGAGATCGGGCCAGGGCGGTTCGAGCGGGCTCGACGCCGCCATGTCGACACCGGCAAGGGTGGGACGGCCCATCAGCCGGAGCAAACCCTCGTGGCTGCGGTAGCGCAGCCGCTTCGACTCGGCGGGCCAGCCGAGCGCTCCCGCGATGGCCCGCAACTGGGTGTTGTCGCCGGCGTGCGGACTGTGCAGGATCCAGGTTCTGGGGCCACCGCTTTTCAGACGAAATTTCCCTGATTCTGCAAAGACTTGAACCTTGTGACAGAGAGCCGCGCGCGGGCGGCCTTGGACGCATGGGTCAGTACATGATACAGGGAGCCGTTGTAAGCAATAGTTTCGGGGATTGTCATGGCTATGTCCGGCAATGCGGGGGCCACCCGGCCTCATATCTTCATCCAGACGAACAACAAGCAGTCGATCGGGGCGATCGTGTCCGCCTATTCGATGAAGCGCTCGCCCAACGCCGACAAGTTCGACGTGACGATCATGTATAAGGATAACTATCCGTGGTTCGCCAAGCGTGACGGCCAGACCTACAAGCGCCACGGCGTCGACCGCGTGTGGCTCGAGAGTGACCTGCAGTCCTTCACGCTCACCCGCTTCCTGCCGCCGCAGTTGATGGGTTACCAGGGTCGCGCCCTTGTCGTCGATCCGGACGTCTTCGCCGTGCAGGACGTGTGGGAGCTGCTCACCCGCGACATGCAGGGCAAGGCCATCATGTGCCGCGGCTCCAAGTTCAAGAACGGCGCCTTCGCCTCCTCCGTCATGCTGCTCGACTGCGCCAAGCTGAAGCACTGGGACGTCGAGAAGAGCTTCAACGAGCTGTTCGAAGGCAAGCGCGACTACCACAACTGGATCTCGCTGCTCATGGAAGACCCCAACACCATCGGCGTGTTCGAGAACGAGTGGAACGACTTCGACAAGCTCACGCCAAACACCAAGATGATCCACAACACGCGCCGCCGCACCCAGCCGTGGAAGACTGGCCTCAAGGTCGACTACACGCCGACCGAGTTCGTCCCGGTGATCGGCTGGATCATGCGCATGCGCCGCAAGATGTTCGGCGAGCACGCCTTCCTCGGCCATTATGCAAAGCACCCGGACCCGCGGCAGGAACAGTTCTTCTACGGCCTGCTGAAGGGCGCCCATGCGGCCGGCATGGTGACCGACGCACAGATCAAGGAAGCGATGGAGAAGAACTACATCCGCCATGACTCCGTTGAGGTGATGAAGGCTGCACCCGACCTGCCGCCGCTCACCGCGATGAAGGCCGCGGCCTGAGCCCGACCCACGAGATGCACCCGAAGGAGCCACCCGCAGATGCGCTGCGGGTGGCTCTTTTCACGGGCAATTACAACTACATCAAGGACGGCGTTGCGCTGACGCTGAACCGCCTCGTGGCATTTCTCGAGAAGCGTGGCATTCCGGTGCTGGTCTTCGCACCCGTGGCGGAGCAGCCTGCCTTCGACTCCGTTGGTGAACTCGTGCCGGTGCCTTCCTTCGCCATTCCCACACGCAAGGAATATCGCATCGCCACCGGCTTTCCGAAGGCACAGCGCGCGCGCCTTGCGGCCTTTCGCCCGACGCTGTTCCACATCGCGGTTCCCGACATCCTCGGCTACCAGGCGCTGAAGCTGGCCGAGCAATGGAACGTGCCCGTCGTCGCCTCCTATCACACCCGTTACGACACCTATCTGCGCTTCTATGGCCTCGGCCTGCTGGAGCGGCTGGGCCAGCGCTACATGCGCAATTTCTACAACCGCGTCCGGCGCGTCTATCCGCCGTCGGAATCAATGGCGGAGATCATCCGCAGCGAAGGCCAGTCGCAGCACGTCGAAGTGTGGGCGCGCGGCGTGGACAGCGAACTGTTCTCGCCCGAAAAGCGCGATATGGCCTGGCGGCGCGCGCTTGGCATTGCCGATGACGAGGTGGCGATCAGCTTCGCGGGCCGCCTGGTCAAGGAGAAGAACACCGCCGTCTACATGCGGGTGATGAACATGCTCGCCGGGCGCGGGCTGCGGGTCAGGCCGCTGGTGATCGGCGACGGTCCCGAGATGGCGGTGATGAAGGCCGGCTTGAAGAACGGCGTCTTCGCCGGTTTCCTCCATGGCGAGGATCTGGCGCGCGCCTATGCCTCCTCCGACGTGTTCTTCTTTCCCTCCGAAAGCGAAACCTTCGGCAACGTGACCCTCGAGGCCATGGCGAGCGGGCTTCCCGCCGTCAACGCCATCGCCAGCGGCAGCAACTCGCTGGTGATCGAGGGCGAGACGGGATACCTTGTGAGCGCGGCCGACGACGCGGGCCTCGCCGCGCGGCTCGAGGCCCTGGTGCGCGATGAAGCACTGCGCAAGCGCATGGGCGACGCGGCGCGGGCACGGGCGCTGACCTTCAGCTGGGACGCCATTCTTTCCGGCCTGCTCGACAGCTATCGAACGGTGTTGCGCGAAGCCAATGGCCGCTGACCCCACGATCTGGATCCTGTCGCGCGGGCGCAAGGGCGACCTCGACCAGATGCTGACCCTCGCCCGCGCCACGGGCTGGCCCTCCGTGGTGAAGACATTGCGCTTCGCAGGGCCGGACGTGCCCATCCTGTCGCGATGGCTGCTGACAGAGAAGATCACACCACCGTGGCCGGATCTGGTGCTGTGTGCCGAGGCTTCGCCCAGCGTCATCGCACGCGAGATCAAGCGCATGTCGCCGAGGACGCGCATCGTCTGCCTCGGACGGCCCGCAGGAGCGCCGGAGAACTTCGACCTCGTCATCACCACGGCGCAATACCGCCTTCCACCGGCTGCCAATGTGCTGGAGATCGCCATGCCGCTGGCCGACGTGGCGGAGGCCGGCGCCAACGCCAACGCGCGGGCGAACACGATCGCGCTGGCCGTGGGCGGACCGGCCTTTCCCGACCTGCTCGATGCCGCCGCTTCGGAAGGGCTCGCCGCTGAAGTACTGGCCTATGCCGCGCGGACGGGTGCCACGCTTGACGTCGTCACCAGCCCGCGCACGCCGCCCGCGGCAATCGCCGTTCTCGAACGCCGCATCGCGGCACCTCATCGGCTTCACGTCTTCGGACGCGGCGAGAACCGCTACCGGGCGGCCCTTGGCGAGGCCTCCGAGATCATTGTCACAAGCGATTCCGTCTCCATGCTGGCGGATGCCTTGGCCACCGGAAAGCCCGTCTCGGTCTATCCGCTGCCGCAGGCGCTGAATGCCAAATGGAAGCTCGGCAGCTGGCTCTACCGCAAGGCCGTCGAGGAACGGCAACCGCTGATGGGGCCGGTGCGCTGGCTGTTCGACGCCGGCGTCATCGAGGTGGCACCGGATCGGCGCAAGCTGATCGCCAGGCTCGTCGCAAACAGGCGGCTGGGTTGGTTCGGTGACGACGCGCCGCAGCCGCAGGCCGGCGTTGCGCAACGTGATCTTGCCATCGCGGTCGACTCCCTGCGAGACTTGATGTTCCGGCCATGAATTCAGGAGGTTTCCATGCACCAGCGCACTCTCGGGCAGCTCTCCGTCTCCGCCATGGGGCTTGGCTGCATGGGCATGTCGGATTTCTATGCGGGGCAGGATGACGACGAGTCGATCGCCACCCTCCACCGCGCGCTCGACCTTGGCATCAATTTCCTCGACACGGCCGACATGTATGGCGTGGGCCGCAACGAGGAGCTCGTGGGCCGCGCCATCCGGGGCAAGCGCGCACACGTCGTGATCGCCACCAAGTTCGGCAATGTGCGGGCAGCCGACGGCACCTTCCTCGGCGTGAACGGCAAGCCCGATTATGTGAGGGCCTGCTGCGAACAGAGCCTGAAGCGGCTGGGGATCGAGGTGATCGACCTCTATTACCAGCATCGCGTGGACCCGAATACCCCGATCGAGGAGACGGTGGGCGCCATGGCGGAACTCGTGAAAGAGGGGAAGGTGCGCTACCTCGGCCTCTCCGAAGCCTCGCCCCGGACGATCGAGCGGGCGCACAAGGTGCATCCGATCACGGCACTCCAGACCGAATACTCGCTGTGGACGCGCGACGTGGAGGACGAGATCCTGCCCACCGTGCGCCGGCTCGGCATCGGCTTCGTGCCCTACAGCCCGCTCGGCCGTGGCTTCCTGACCGGGCGTTTCAAGGACATCCAGAGCCTCGATGCCTCAGACTACCGTACCAAGACGCCGCGCTTCCAGGGCGAGAACTTCGAGAGGAACCTCGCGCTTCTAAAGGAAGTGGAAGCGCTGGCCGCCGAGAAGGGCGCGACACCCGGCCAGATCGCGCTGGCCTGGGTTATGGCGCAGGGCGAGGACATCGTGCCGATCCCCGGCACCAAGCGCCGCAAATATCTCGAGGAGAACGCCAGGGCCGAGGCACTGGTGCTGACGGTGAGCGATCTTCGCCGCCTCGCGGCCGCCTTCCCCAAGGGCGTTGCCGCCGGAGAGCGCTATATTCCAGCATCGATGAAGTCGATCGACCGCTGACCCCGGCCGGAGAACGGCTTTGAACGCGATCGGGGGGCGCTGGTGACGGCCGCGAGCGAGGCCTAGGCCCCGACGAAATCCGCCAGCGCCCTCTCCGTGCCCTTCGACCAGATGTCGGACAGGCTCTTCGCGAAAGCCTTGCGGAAGATTTCCGACTGGCCGACATCGCCATAGACGTCCTCCATCGACAGCCAGGCGAGCGGGTCGGCCTTGGCCCGCGCAGCAAGATCGGTGAGGCGCGGCCAGACGGGATCACCCGCCATGATGTCCTTGCCCGTCTCCGTCTTGCCGAAACAATGGCGGCACCACAGGGCGGATTCGAAGGCGAGCGAGTCGACGGAACCTCCGGCCTTCAAGCGGTCGCGCGCCACCGGCACGATGAACTTGGGCTGGCGGTTGGAGCCATCGAAGGCAAGGCGCGGGATGGTGTCGCCGATCTTCGGGTTGGAGAAGCGGCGGTGGATGAGGTGATAGTAGTCCTCCAGCACCACGCCCGGCACAGGCGGCACGGTGGGCATGATCTCCTCGCGCTCGATCTTGGCGAAGAAGGCGCCCACCAGCGGATGGTTCATCGCATCATGCACGAAATGCACGTCGAGCAGGCTTGCCGGATAGGCGATCGCCGCGTGGCCGCCGTTGAGGATGCGGATCTTCATGAACTCGAAGGGCGTCACGTCGGGCACGAACTGCACGCCGGCAGCTTCGAGCTCCGGGCGGCCATTGCAGAAATTGTCCTCCAGCACCCACTGGATGAACTCCTCGCAATAGACCGGCCAGTTGTCGGCGATGCCGAAATCCTGTTCGCAGAGCGTCCGCTCACGATCCGTGGTGGCGGGCGTGATGCGGTCCACCATGCCATTGGGGAAGGCCGCATTCGCCGCGATCCAATCGGCAAGCCCAACGTCCCACAGCCGCGCGACACCGGCGACGGCGTTGCGGGCGACGACGCCATTGTGAGGGATGTTGTCGCATGACATGACGGTAAAGGGTCTGGTGCCCGCGTCGCGCCGCTTCTTCAAACCGAGCGCAATGAGGCCGAATACCGTGTGAGGGTCATCCGGATGCTCGCCATCGCGCGCGATCTCCGGGACGTGCGGATCGAACTGGCCGGTCGCGGGATCGATGAAATAGCCGCCCTCAGTGACGGTGATCGACACAATGCGGATCGCCGGATCGGCCAACTGCTTCACGATGGCCGCGCGGTCTTCCGGCGGGATCATGCCGAGCATGGCGCCGGTCACCCGGGCGCGGCTGACAGTGGCCTCCTGTTCGACCACGGTGGTGAGCCAGTCCTGCGGCTTCAACGCATCATGCATGGCGCGGTCGGCCGGCCTGACACCCGTGCCGATGATGCCCCAGTCGCGCGACTTGCCCATGTTGAACAGCGTGTCGAGATAGACTGCCTGGTGGGCGCGGTGGAAATTGCCGAGGCCGAAATGCAGGTTGCCGGGCGTCAGGTCAGAGGCCTGGTAGTTCGGCACGGCAACACCCGGCTTCAGGCTCGACAGGTTGGCGCGGTTCAGCTTCGTCATGTCAGGTGGTCTTTCTGCAAATCACTTCCGAGCCGTCAGCTCATCCACTGGCCGCCATCGACGTTGTAGGTCTGGGCCACCACATAGTCGCTTTCCGGCGAGGCAAGGAAGATGGCACAGCCGACATGATCCTCAGGCTTGCCCATGCGACCGAAGGGCACGCCCTCGCCGACGAGGCGCTTCTTTTCGCCCTTGGGGCGATTCTCGTATTTGGCGAAGAGGCCGTCGACATGTTCCCACATCGGCGTGTCGACGACGCCGGGCGCGATGCCGTTGACGTTGATCCTGTGCGGGATCAGGGCTAGGCCCGCTGACTGGGTGAGCGAGATGACCGCCGCCTTGGAAGCACAGTAGACGGCGACCAGCGCCTCGCCGCGCCGACCGGCCTGAGAGGCGAAGTTGATGATCTTGCCGCCCTGCCCCCGGCGCTTCATGCTTTCCGCCACTTCCTGCAGCATGAAGATCAGGCCCTTTACGTTCACGTCGAAGACGAAGTCATAGCTCTTCTCCGTGATCTCGCCCCAGGGCGCCATGTCGAACACGGCGGCATTGTTGACGAGGATGTCGATGCCGCCGAAGCGCTTTTCGCATTCGGCAACACAGGCCTTGATCTCGTCCAGCTTTGTGACGTTCAGTGCATAGGCGAAGGACCCGTTGCCGATCTTCTGCGCCAGCGCATCGGCCTCGCCGAAATTGAGGTCGGCGACGCAGACGCGCGCCCCCTCCTTCGCATAGCCTTCGGCGATGGCCGCGCCAATGCCGCGCGCGCCGCCGGTGATGATCGCAGTCTTGCCCTGGAGACGCATCAGACGAGAACCTTTCCCTGGGAATCGAAACGATGGATGCGCGTCTTGTCGAAGCCGAGCGACACGGCATCACCCGGCTTGCGCATGTCGTCGCCCGGCGCGCGCACGGTGAGGCGCCCCGCCTCGCCTGCGTCGACATGCAGGAAGGAGTCGGAGCCCAGATGCTCGGTGAGCACGACGGTGCCCTGCATGTCGCCGCCTGATGGAACAAGCGCGATGTGCTCCGGCCGGATGCCGATGGTCGTGGCATTGTATTTCGCGGCAGCGGCACCAGAGATGAGATTCATCTTGGGCGACCCGATGAAGCCCGCGACGAAGACGGAATTGGGCTTGTTGTAGAGATCGAGCGGCGAACCGACCTGCTCGATCACGCCCTTGTTCAGCACCACGATGCGGTCGGCCATGGTCATGGCCTCCACCTGGTCGTGCGTCACGTAGATCATGGTGGCATCGAGCTGCTGGTGCAGCTGCATGATCTCGACGCGCATGTTGACGCGCAGTGCCGCATCGAGGTTCGACAGCGGTTCGTCGAAGAGGAAGCACTTGGGCTGGCGCACGATGGCGCGGCCGATGGCAACGCGCTGGCGCTGGCCGCCCGACAGCTGGCGCGGCTTGCGCTCGAGGTAGTCCGTCAGGTTCAGCGTGGCCGCAGCCTTCGTCACCTTGGCGTCGATCTCGTCCTTCGGCACGCCGGCCATCTTGAGGCCGAAGGCGATGTTGCTCCTGACACTCATGTGCGGATAGAGCGCATAGGACTGGAACACCATGGCCAGCCCGCGCTTGGCCGGCGGCACGTCGGACACGTCCTCGCCGTCGATGAGGATCTGGCCGGAGGTGAGGTCTTCCAGCCCCGCGATGAGGCGCAGCAGGGTTGACTTGCCGCAGCCCGATGGGCCGACGAAGACGACGAATTCGCCGTGTTCGATCTCGAGATCGGCGCCCGGAATGATGACGGCCTCGCCGAAGGCCTTGCGGACGTTGCTGAGGCTGATGGTGCCCATGTTACTTCACTGCTCCGAAGGTGAGGCCGCGGACGAGCTGCTTCTGGGCGAACCAGCCGAGGACGAGGATGGGCGCGATGGCCATGGTGGAGGCGGCGGAAAGCTTGGCCCAGAACAGGCCCTCCGGGCTCGAATAGGAGGCGATGAACTGGGTGAGCGGTGCGGCATCCTTCGTGGTCAGCGTCAGGGTCCAGAAGGATTCGTTCCAGGCCAGGATGATGTTGAGGAGCAGCGTCGAGGCGATGCCGGGCACCGCCATGGGAGCCAGCACATAGAGCAGTTCCTTGCCGACCGAGGCCCCGTCCATGCGCGAGGCTTCGAGGATCTCGCCCGGGATTTCCTTGAAGTAGGTGTAGAGCATCCAGATGATGATCGGCAGGTTGAGCAGCATCAGCACCAGGATGATACCGATGTGGCTGTCGAGCAGCTTCAGGTCGCGGAAGATCAGGTAGAGCGGGATCAGCGCGCCGACGGGCGGCATCATCTTGGTGGAGAGCATCCACATCAGCAGGTCCTTGGTGCGCTTGCCGGGCGCAAAGGCCATGGCCCATGCGGCCGGAATGGCGATGAGCAGGCCGAGAAAGGTTGAACCAAGCGCGAGATATACAGAGTTGAGCGCAAACTTGATGTAGTCCGAGCGCTCCTGGACGACGGCATAGTTCTCGAGCGTCCAGTCGAAGAACAGGAAGGTGGGCGGGATCGACACGGCCTCCCCCTCGGTCTTGAAGCTGGTGAGCACCGTCCACAACACGGGAAAGAAGATCACGAAGCCCAGGCCCCAGGCGAGGGCGGTGAAGATCAGCTTGCGGCGGAGGGGAACTGCGCGGGCCATGTTCTCATGCCTCCAGGTTCTTGCCGATCATGCGCATCAGGAAGAAGGCCACGATGTTTGCAAGAATGACCGCAATGATACCGCCCGCCGAGGCACCGCCGATGTCGTTGGAGATCAGGCCGTATTGATAGACGAGGAAAGGCAGATTGCCGGCGCGCCCGCCGGAACCGGAGACATAGATTTCCGCGAAGACGTTGAGGAGGAAGATCGTCTCGATGAGAATGACGACGGTGACGGGCCGGGCGAGATGCGGAACGATCATGTACCAGAAGAAGGAGAGCGGCGGTGTGCCGTCCATCTGGGCTGCTTCCTTCTGCTCTTCGTCGAAGGACTGCAATGCGGTGAGGATGATGAGCGTGGCGAAGGGCAGCCACTGCCAGGACACCATGATGACGATGGCCGTCATCGGATAATGAGCAAACCAGTCGATCGCGCCGAAGCCGAGCGACTTTGTGATCCAGGCAAGGAAGCCCTGCACCGGGTGCATCATCATGTTCTTCCACACCAGTGCAGAGACCGTGGGCATGACGAAGAAGGGGGCGATCACCATGAGGCGCACGAAGTTGCGGCCATAGATCGCCTGGTCGAGCAAAAGGGCCAGCAGCGTGCCGCCCGCGACCGAGATGACCAGCACCCAGAAGACCAGCAGCAGCGAGTTGCGCATGGCCTTGAAGAAGGCGGGATCGGTGAGGAAGTAATAGTAGTTTGTGGTGCCTGCGAGGCAGCGGTTGGCCTCGTCCATCAGCGCGCCCGGCGTCAGCAGCGAGCAGGCGGGGTTGGGATCGAGAAGGTTGTAGCGGAGGAAGGAGAACCAGATGGTCATGCCGAGCGGCACGATCATCCACAGGAACAGGGCGAGGACCGATGGTGCAACGGCGATCCTGCCGATCGAGCGTGTCTGCTGCGTTACCATGGCTCAAACCCAGTGAGGGGAGGGAAAATGGCTGCCCGGTTTAGCCCGGGCAGCCCAGTTGCGGGAGGTTCGGTTACTTGATGTAGCCGGCCTTGGTCATTTCACGCGTCGTCACGTCCTGCGCTTCGGCGAGCGCTTCGTCCGCAGTCTTCTCGCCGGCGAGCGCTGCCGAGAAGATCTGGCCGACGGTCGTCGCGATGCCGGCGAACTCGGGGATCGCCACGAACTGCACGCCGACGTAAGGCACCGGCTTGACGGTGGGCTTGGTCGGGTCAGCCGAGTTGATCGAGTCGAGCGTCATCTTGGCGAAGGGAACCTTGGCATATTCCGGGTTCGCATAGAGCGAGGTGCGCGTGCCCGGAGGAACGTTGGCCCAGCCTTCCTTGCCGGCGACGAGTTCGGTGTAGCGCTTGGAGGTCGCCCAGTTGATGAACTTCTGTGCCGCCTCTTCCTTCTGTGTGCCGGCGGGGATGGCCAGCGACCAGGCCCACAGCCAGTTGCCGCGCTTGCCGAGGCCGTTATCCGGCGCCAGCGCGAAGCCCACCTTGTCGGCAACCTTCGAGTCCTTCGGGTTGGTCACGAAGGACGCGGCCACCGTGGCATCGATCCACATGCCGCACTTGCCGGCGTTGAACAGCGCCAGGTTCTCGTTGAAGCCGTTGGACGAGGCGCCCGGAGGGCCGTCGGTCTTCAGGAGGTCGAGGTAGAAGTTCAGCGTGTCCTTCCACTCCTGGGTATCGAACTGGGGCTTCCAGCTTTCGTCGAACCAGCGGGCGCCGAAGGAGTTGGACGTGGCCGTGATGAAGGCCATGTTCTCGCCCCAGCCCGCCTTGCCGCGCAGGCAGACGCCATAGATTTCCTTGTCCTTGTCGGTGATCTTGCCGGCAATGCGCTTGATGTCGGCCCAGGTGGGGGCGTCCGGCATCTTCTCGCCAGCCGCCTCGACGAGATCGGTGCGGTACATGACCATGGAGCTCTCGCCGTAGAAGGGCGAGGCCATCAGCTTGCCGTCAACCGTGAGGCCGCCGGCGATGGCGGGCAGCAGGTCGGCGGGATCGTCGACCTGTGTCAGCGGAACGAGCCAGCCCTTCTTGCCCCAGATCGGCACTTCATAGGTGCCGATGGTGAGGACGTCGAACTGGCCGCCCTTGGTGGCGATGTCGGTCGTCACCTTTTCGCGCAGCACGTTCTCCTCGAGGGTCACCCACTCGAGCTTGATGTCAGGATTGTCCTTGGTGAAGTCCTCGGTCAGGCCCTGCATGCGGATCATGTCGCCGTTGTTCACGGTGGCAATGGTCAGGGTCGTTTCGGCCGAGGCGGTCGAGGCAAGGGCGGCGAGGCTGATCGCGCCCAAAATGCCTGCCAGAAGAGATTTCATGTGGTCCTCCCGTTCGAAAGAGCAATTATTTGCTCATAGTCGGAGCATATGTTCGACGATATCGAGCGGTCAAGATGCTTTTCTAGGTGCGACGCACCCGCGCTTCTGCAGTGCACAAGGAAATTTCCACGATAGAACGCACCTCAAGCGCATCTCACCCCCAGAAGCACGCCCAGTCGGTGGGCAGAATCCCAGATACAGGCGTTCAGATTGGTCAGGTCGGCACGATACTGGGCGGATGGCCCACCAGTGCTTTCAACTTTAACAATTGAATTCGCTGATTTTTCAGATCCCGTTCATGGTATGTCCGCAAATTGTGAAAACGTTTGCAGATTGCAACTTAGGCCCGCTGCTCAGCGATCGTGCGCGCAGACCGTCAAATCATTGAAATAAAACAATATATATTGAGAAGCCCCGAACGTGGAGAAGGTCGGTAATCCCCCCGTTTTTGGAGGGGGTTCGGCGTAGAACTCACCCGGAGGGTTG
>CAYYTH010000014.1:0-85482 GCA_964474665.1 uncultured Aestuariivirga sp. | reverse complement strand
ACATCAACGACAAGCATATCGAGGTGATTGTCCGCCAGATGCTGCAGAAGGTCGAGATCACCGACTCGGGCGACTCGACGCTGCTGGTTGGCGAGCAGGTGGATCGCGAGGAACTGGACCACGAGAACTCCAAGCTGATCGCCGAGGGCATGCGCCCGGCGGCCGGCAAGCCGGTTCTCCTCGGTATCACCAAGGCGTCGCTGCAGACGCGCTCCTTCATCTCGGCGGCCTCCTTCCAGGAGACCACACGCGTGCTCACCGAAGCCTCGATCATCGGCAAGGTGGACACGCTCGAAGGCCTCAAGGAGAACGTCATCGTCGGCCGCCTCATCCCGGCCGGCACCGGCGGCATGCTGTCGAGGCTTCGCGCCGTCGCCGACAAGCGCGACACGCTCATCCTCGAGGAGCAGGCCAAGGCCACGGAGCTTCCCGCGGCCGAGTAAGGCTGGCGGAGAGACGACATGCGAAAGGCCCGGTGCGAACCGGGCCTTTTTCGTTGCCTTCGCTTGTTCACAGTCACCTTGCGCGGACTTGATCCGCGCATCCTTTTGGGGCGCCCAAAAAAGGACGCCCGGGTCGAGCCCGGGCGAAGTGGAGTGGGGGAACTCTGATCGTCGATTGCCGCCTTACAGCGGATAGTCCCGTGCCGGTTCGATGCCGCAGGTCTCGATGAACTTCTTCATATTGTGGACTTCATCCTTCGACAGGCCGTGGTCGGTACCGTGGAAGGTGGCGGTATGGCCGTTCATGCTGACCATCAGGCGCCCATGTCCGGAGTGGCTCAGTTCCGCGCCCAGTTCCTTGAACACCGGCTCCACCTCATGGAGGTGAATGTTGGACGGCAGCGGGTGGCTGAAAAGGCTGTGCAGAACCTTGCGGTGCTTATGATTCATGTCTGTCTCCTCGTTGTGGACAGAGCTTAGCCAGCCGCCCGTTGCCGATGCTTTGATTTTGATCAAGCTCCCAGCGCGGCGCGGATTTTCGCTGCATGTTCCGCCAAAACCGTGGGATCGGCCATCTTGCCGGAATGGGCGCGCAGCGGCACCCCGGCATGGCGCGGCAGCACGTGGAAGTGAAGGTGGAACACGGTCTGGCCGGCGGCCGGCTCGTTGAACTGCTGAATCAGGATCCCTTCGGCGTCGAAGGCCTGCTTCGCCGCATTGGCAATCTTCTGGACCGATGCCATCAGCGCGCCGAGGGCCTTGGGGTCGGCGTCCAGCAGGTTCCGGGAGGGCATCTTGGGGATCACAAGAGTGTGGCCGTCCGCCTGGGGCATCACGTCCATGAAGGCCAGCGTGTGGTCGTCTTCATGAACCTTGTGGCAGGGGATTTCGCCGCGGAGGATCTTGGCGAAGATGTTGTTGGTGTCATAGCTCATCTTGATCTTTCCTCTAGAAGTCCTGTTCCTGCCGGAACGGCGAATGCGCCGCAAGCGCCTGCTGCTCCTGGTCGATACCCGCCCGCTCGGCCTCCAGGTAATTGGCAACGGCGCGCTGCAGGCCCGGGTGGGCGAGGTAATGAAGGCTGTAGGTTTTCTGGGGCAGGTAGCCGCGTGCCAGCTTGTGGGCCCCTTGCGCACCGGCCTCCACGCGCGGCAGGCCGCGGGCGATGGCGAAGTCGATGGCCTGGTAATAGCAGGTCTCGAAATGCAGGTTATCGTGATACTCGATCGCACCCCAGTTGCGGCCATAAAGCGCATGCGAGCCAATGAAGTTGAGCGCCCCGGCGATCAGCCGTCCGCCGCGCTCGGCCATCACCAGCAGGATGTGCTCGTTCATCGCCTCGCCGATCATGCTGAAGAAGGTCCGGTTCAGGTAGGGCTGCCCCCACTTGCGCGCGCCGGTGTCCATGTAGAAGTCGTAGAAGGCGTCCCAGTGCCGCTCCGCGATGTCCTTGCCGGTCAGCGCGTGCATGGTGATGCCGGCCTTCGCAACCGAGGCCCGCTCCTTGCGGATGTTCTTGCGTTTCTGCGAGGAGAGTGTCGCAAGAAAGTCATCGAAGGTGGCGTAGCCGCCGTTCATCCAGTGGAACTGGATGTCGGTGCGCTGCAGCCACATCTTGCCGCCCAGCGCGTTCCAGTCACGCTCCGGCAGGAAGGTGATGTGCACGGAAGAGGCTTCCTCCTGCGTGCACAGCGCGATCAGGCCGGATGCGAGGTCACGCCGCTGTTCCTCCGTCTCGGCGAGGAGACGCGGGCCCGTGACGGGTGAGAAGGGGACCGACACCTGCATCTTCGGGTAATAGCGCCCACCCGCGCGCTCGAAGGCATCGGCCCAGCCATAGTCGAAGACATATTCGCCCTGCGAGTGGTGCTTGCGGTAACAGGGCACGACGCCGGTGACCCGGCCCGCGTCCTCCATCACCAGGTGACGCGGCGCCCAGCCGGTCTTGGCGACGGCGCAGCCGGACTCCTCGAGGCAGCGGAAGAAGTCATGGCTGACGAGCGGGTTGAATTCGGCGCCGGGCGGATTGGCAAGCCGGTCCCAGTCCGCCTGAGCGATCGCCAGGGTGCTGGTGACCGCCTTCAGCATGTCACGCGGCAAAGCCTTCGAAGGTGATCTGATCCGAGCATCGCATGGCCACTACGGCCTGCTGCGGCGAGCGGATCGTCCAGGTGATGATGGGCATGCCGGCGGCCCGCAAGGCCGTGATCGGTGCCCATGGCAACTCCTCGAAGAAGAAGGACACGAAGTCCGGCCGCGTGCGGGCAACATGTGAAAAGGTGCGCAGTTCCGTCTGCTTCGGCAGGGGCAGGCTGGCGTAGTAGGAATCGGTCGCCCGCTCGGCCACCATGCCGCGGATGATGTGGGGCGCCATCCGCCGCACGGCGTCGATCACGTCCGGGTCGAAGGACATGAGGCAGAAGGGGCCTTCATAATGCGCGAGCAGGTCCACCGTGCGCCGGGCCAGCCGCTCGTCGCCATCCCAGTGGGACTTGATCTCGATGACCAGCGGCACCTGGCCCTTCACCTGCGCGAGAAGCTCCGCCAGCGTCTGCACCCTGTCGGTGCTGTTCCTGATGGTCAGCTGCTGCATCTCTGCCGTGGTGTGGTCCTTGACCGGTCCGCGCCCATGCGTGAGGCGCTCCACATCGTCGTCATGGAACACCACCGCCTCGCCGTCCTTCGTCAGCTGCAGGTCGCACTCGATGGCATAGCCCTTGGCCATGGCGGCCGCGAAGGCCGAAGACGTGTTCTCGACGACGCCCTTGCCGAAGTCATGGAGGCCGCGATGCGCGATCGGGCGCGCGGTCAGGAAATTCACCGCGCGGGTCGGCGTCTCCGTCATGTTCATTCCACCTCGATGATCGCCTCGACCTCGGTCGAGATGCCCATGGGCAGCGACGGTGACGCAACGGCGGAGCGCGCATGACGGCCCTTGTCGCCGAACACCTCCACCATCAGGTCGGAAGCCCCGTTGATGACCTTGGGATGGTCCTTGAACGACGGTGCGGCATTGACGAAGCCGACGAGCTTGACGATGCGCTTCACACGGTCGAGGTCGCCGCCGCAGGCATCCTTCAGCTGCGCCAGAACGTTGATCCCGCAGAGCCGCGCAGACTTCGCGCCGTCCTCGAGCGAGACATCGACGCCGAGGCAGCCCGGGTACGCCACCTTGCCGTCCTCCATCGGGCCCTGGCCCGAGATGAAGACGAGGTTTCCGGTTCGCACCCAGGGCACGTAATTGGCCACGGGCTTCGCCGCCACCGGCAGGGTGATGCCGAGTTCGGCGAGGCGCTTGTCGATCTGTCCCATTGTCGTCTCCTGTCAGAAGGGGAACCGCCCCATGAATGCCGGAAGATTGGCCGCTCGCTGCCCCGGAATCAAGCGCGCCCATGCGGATGAGGCATGGGCGCGATAACGTGTATCAGGAGTGGCCGCCGCTGTTACCGCGGCGGATTGCAGTTCAGGCCAAGGTTCTGAACGATGATGCTCTGGTCCGTTCCATTTGTGTAGCCGTCGGTGTTGACGTCATACCAGCTCGAGCCGGAGGTGATCTTCACCATCTTCTTCCAGTTGGCGAGGTCGACGAGGTTCACCAGGCCATCCCCGTTGCCGTCGCCCTGCGCAAGACAATTGGGCTGGGAGGCGAGCATCGTGTTCATGTAGGCCGAGAGGACCGTGTATTTTTCCGCGGCGATCCCGGTATAAGGTTCTGCGATCTGGGTGTTGAGCGCCGGATTGTTGGACGTGATGTCAAGCCGGGGGTTATCGGGGCTCAGAGGCGTATTGTACTGGCTGACGCGGTACAGTTCTTCCTCCTCCGCCGGCTCGCAACCGTCGGGGCTGCTCGCAGAATAGTTGTTCCATTGATTGCGAACCAACTTGTATCCATCCAGGTCGCGAACCGCCAAGCTGGTGGTCGGTATGACGGTGCCGGCAACGCCGCCATTGTCGGCGATCCACTTCTGCACCTGGCAGCAGTACTTGAAGCCGTTTGGCGGGATGGGCGTGGACGTGCTGCCAGTCGGGTAGCTGCCGGTTGCGCCCTCGCCGAACCACGTGCCGCCGTTGTCTTCGCACACGCCCTTGGTCACCGGGATTTGCGAGCAGGACGGCGGGTTGGAGCCAGGGAACTGGCAGGGACCGTTCATGCCGCCATTGGCCTGCAGGTTGGGTCCCACGAAGGTAAATGCGAACCGCCGTTCGCTATCAGCCTCGTTGTCCACCAGGTACTGGGCCATGGGCACCGAGTCGACGATGTAGGGATTGTTCTTGCGGACGTCGATGCCGCCGAGATTGCCGATGAGCTGGTAGAGATCGGAGATGTCCACCAGCGCCTCGACGTTCTCACCCTTGTTGAGCGGGTTGACGCGGGCACCTGCGATCACCATCGGGGTCCACACGCCGGTCTGGTAGGCTGTGCCCTTGGCGCGGTAGGGGTCGAAGGGCAGGCGCACCTGCGAGCCGAGCGAGCCGTTGTCATTGACGTAGATGATGATGGTGTTGGCGTTTTCCGCCGTCAGCACCAGATTGTCACCGACCTTCTTAGCAAGACCGGTCGAGGTGAGCAGGCGGCCGAACTCATAGTCCATGGCCTGGATCATCTGGTTTGCGACGGGATCCGGGTCGGTTGAGATGTCGGCGTTGTTGAGCCCCGGTGCGTTCGCGGGCAGCGTGCTGCGCGGCGGCACCTGCAGCGGCGTGTGTACGGTCGCCGTCGAGACGGTGGCGAACCACGGTTTGCCCTTCTTCTGCTGCTGCTTGATCCACTTGATCGCGGCATCGGTCTGCTCGACGTTGCGGAAGGTGCGGGCGCGCTTATCGGTGGGCGGGATCGCCCGGGCGCGCTTGCCATTTCCGATCACCAGCGGCGACACGTAGTGTGCCGACAGAGTCTGGAAGTTGAGGTTGCTCGGCATGGGGCGCACGCATGAGGCCAGGGGCACGAAGATGCCACCCTGGTCGCGGCACTGGCGGCCGGCAGGGTTGGGATCGCGCACAGGCGTGCTCATCGCCTGGCACTTTCCGTTCGAGGCATAGCAGGCGCCGTAGTCGGCGCCGTTCGGAATGGCAGTGCCGGTCTCGGTTTCGGTACCCGGCACATAGCCGTTGGGATAGGTGCCGGACGGGGCCACGCCGCCCGCCGTGGTGTCGATCGACGAGGGGTCGCCCGTCTCGTCCAGCCAGCCGTCGAAATGCTGCCAGCCGAGCGCGTTGACCATCGCGATGCCATAGGGGTTGTTGCCCTGCAGGCCGACGTGGAACTTGCCGAACAGCGCGGTCGCATAACCGGCCTTGGCCATGAGCTTCGGAATGGTCAGCTCATAGGGCGAGATCATCGAGTTCGCGAGGTCGGAGGGGCCGAGGGCGGCCTCGAGCTGGGTGCGGAAGGGATAGCGGCCGGTGTAAAGCACGCCGCGCGCAGTTGAGCAGGCAGGCATGGTCCAGGCATTGCGGAACGTCAGGCCGGCGCTCTGCAGCGCGGCGAGATTGGGCGTCTGCGGGGCCGGCGGCACGCTGTTGTAGCCATAGAGCGTCAGCTGGTCCAAGCCCGCATCGTCGGTCAGGAACATCAGCACGTTGGGCTTCTTGGGCGCTTTGGACCTCGCCGCCATCGCGGTTTCGGCCGCGAAGCCTGCCAGGAGCAGGGCGGAGGCCAGCAGGCCTTTCATCACGTTGGAAAACTTCATCGCGGTGTTCCTTCTGGGCACGATCGGGGCGAGTCGAAAGACTCTCCACATGCTCGTATAATGTAAACGTCTTCTATTAAACGTTACAATGCTTGAATATAAGTGGAATTACGATCTTCAGCCTTGGGCCGTCCGGATGTGAACGGAAGACCGTTCACGCCTTGGGTGCCGTCATCCCCTGGTGAGCAGGTCCATCGGCCGTTCGCCATTGAAGAAATGGACGAGGTTGTCGATGCACTTGTGGCCCATGGCACTGCGGGTGCCCGGCGTTGCGCTGCCGATGTGCGGCAGCAGGAAGACGTTCTCCAGCGTCCGGTAGCGCGGGTCGATCTGCGGTTCGCCGCGGAAGACGTCGAGCCCCGCCGCCGCCAGCCTGCCCGATGCCAGCACCGCGATCAGCGCGTCATCGTCCACGATGTCGCCGCGTGCCGTGTTGACGACAATCGCGCCCTCGGGAAGCAGCGCCAGCGCCCCGGCATTCACCATGCCGCGCGTCTCGGTTGTTGATGCGCAATTGATCGACAGGACATCGCACTGCGGCAGCATGTCGGCGAAGCGGGCGTGATAGGTGGCGCCCAACGCGTCCTCCGCCGCCACGGGCCGCCGGGCGTGATAGTGGATCGTCATGCCAAAGGCGCGGGCGCGCCGTGCCACGGCCTGGCCGATACGGCCCATGCCGAGGATGCCGAGGCGGCGCCCGCTGACGTCGTGGCCCATGGGGGTCAGCAGCGTGGTCTCGCCCCAGCGGTTCTCGCGCACCATGCGGTCGCCCCAGGAGGCGCCGCGCGCCGCACCCAGCATGAGCAGCAGGGCAATGTCGGCCGTGGCATCGGTCAGGACGCCCGGCGTGTTGGTCACGGCGATGCCCCGCGCCTCCGCCTGCGGGATCGAGAGGTGGTCATGGCCCACCGAGTGAGTGGCGATGATTCGGATGGACGGCGGCAGGGCCGGAATGAACGCGGGCCCCAGCTTGTCGAAGGAGGTGAGCAGCAGCCCATCGTGGCGGGAGGCCTTGTCGAGGATCTCGTCGCGCCCCATCTGGCGGTCGTCGGGGTTGAGCGTGACGTCGAACAGCGTCGCGATGCGCCGTTCCACGTCGGGCATCATCTTGCGGGTCACCAGGATTCGCGGTTTGTCTGGCCCCTGTGCCGCCATGATTGCCCCTTGTTGTTCGGTGATTATCTTGGTCTGATATAGGACCATCGTGCCAGAGGAGTTGCAAGTTTGAAAAACGTCCTGCCGATCCTGTCCCTGCTGCTGCTGGCCGGCGGGGCCGAGGCTGCCAGCGTGGCGCCCCATCGGGCGATCTACGACCTGTCCCTGCTGCGTGCCAATGACGGCGCGCAGCTGCGCGCTGCGGCGGGCAAGCTCGCCTTCGAGGTGGACGGCTCCAGCTGTGAGGGCTTCACGGTGAATTTCCGCATGGCCACGCGCTATCGCCAGGACGACGGCACCGCGACCCTGATCGACACACTGTCCACCACCTACGAGAATGCCGCCGCCACCGAACTCCGCCACCAGTCAAAGGAGAGCGTCAACGGCACCGAGCGCAGCAGTGAACGCATCACGATGAGCCGCCCCACGCCCGAAAGCGAAGGCACCGTTGAACTCAAGAGCAAGCCGGGCGAGACCTTCACCGTCCCCGCCGGCGCGGCGCTGCCGATGCAGCACCAGCTTCGCCTGATGGCTGTTGGTGCCGCGGGCGGCGGGCGCGACTCGAGCATCGTCTATGACGGCTCGGACGGTGCCAAGGCCTTCCGCGCCATTGCCTTCATCGGCAAGCCGAAGCCGGCAGGCGCCATCGCGCGCGATGCAGGCAATCGTGCTGCTGCGCCACTCAAGTCCATCGGATCATGGCCGATGACCGTCAGCTATTACGCGCTCGAGGGTGGCGCCGAGACGCCGGAGTACCAGGTCAGCTTCGACATGTATGAGAACGGCGTTGCCACAGGGCTGGTGCTGGATTACGGCGATTTCGCGCTGTCGGGCACGCTTGCCGACCTCAAGCTGCTCGACAAGCCGAGCTGCGACTGACGGCCATGTCGAACATCAAGCGCCATGATGCGGCGGGCGAGGGCGACGTCGAGGCCTTTCTCGCGCGTGTCCGCGACCTTCCCCCCGCAACTACGGCCGGCGGCCGTGGCCGGCTGGTGCTGGCCATGGACGCCACCATGAGCCGCCAGCACAGCTGGGACATGGCGCTGTCGATCCAGGGCAGCATGTTTGCGGAAGCGGGCCGCGTCGGCGGCCTCGACGTGCAGCTCGTCTATTTCCGCGGCTTCGACGAATGCCGGGCCTCGAAATGGACGCCGGACACGGAGGTGCTGTCGCGCCTCATGTCCGGCATTCGCTGTATGGGAGGCCGCACGCAAATCGGCCGGGTGCTGAAGCACCTCAAGGGCGAGGCGGCGCGCGGCAAGGTCAACGCCTGCATCTACATCGGCGACGCGCTCGAGGAGCCGATCGACGGCCTCGCGCAGCTGGCCGGCGAGATCGGGCTTCTGGGTATTCCCGTCTTCATGTTCCAGGAAGGCCATGACCCGTCTGCCGAGGCCGGCTTCCGCGAGATCGCGCGGCTCACGCGCGGCGCCTATTTCCGCTTCGGCAGCGATGCCGCGAAGATCCTGCGGGAGTTGCTGGCCGCCGTGGCTGTCTATGCGGCGGGCGGTTTCACCGCGCTCGAAAGCCACTCCGCACAGCGCGGCGGCGCGGCCAGCCTGCTGCTGAGCCAGATGAAGTGAAGATGACGCCATGAATTTCATCCTCGGCCTCGTGATTGTGGTGGGCGGCTGGTACCTGATCAGGTCCTTCGCCAATGCCCAGCCCGCCCAGGTGCGCGGCCTCATCCGCAAGCTGGGCGGCATCGCCGTCATCGTCTTCGCGGGGCTCCTGACACTGCGCGGCGAGGTGAATGTCGCCATCCCGCTGTTCATGCTGGGGCTGGGGTTGATGGGCCAGCAGGCCATGTTCCCGAATGGCATGCCGTGGCAGCGCAAGACGCCCGGACAGGCCTCACGCGTGGCGACGAGCCTCATCGCCATGCAGCTCGACCATGACACCGGCCGCATGGAGGGCGATGTGCTTGCAGGTCCGCTGAGGGGCCGCAAGTTATCGAGCCTCACCTTGCCCGAGGCTCAGGCGCTGCACGCGCAATGCGCCGGCGCCGCGGACCAGAGCCGCGCCCTGTTCGAAGCCTGGATCGAGCGCAGCCGTCCGGAATGGCGCGCCCAGTGGAACAGTGGCGCAGGGCGGGCGCCCGCCTCGGCCTCGCCGAAGATGACGCGGGCCGAGGCCCTGGCGATCCTTGGATTGAAGGAGGGCGCATCCGCCGATGACATCCGCGCCGCGCACCGCCGCCTGATGAAGACGGCCCACCCGGATCTCGGCGGCTCGGACTATCTTGCCGCCAAGATCAACGAAGCGAAGGAATTCCTGCTGCAGGCAGGCTGAGGCTTACGACGGACCCTGCGGCTGACACGGGGTCTTCTTCTTCTTGATCGCCTTGCACGCCATGGCGGCTGTGCTCTCGTCGAAGCCGGTGAAGCGGGCGCGATAGGTGATCTGCCCCTTTTTCTCGACCATCACGGTCTGGGCGGTCTTTCCGGCAATGACGTCAGGCGTGCGCTTGCGCGTCATCTGCAGAACGGCCTGGGCATCCGCCTTTGTCGCATAATCGCCCAGCGTGATCGTCCAGCCCGCATCGGTTCCGGCGGCGATCGAGGCCATCTGCGCCTGGTCTGCCGGCTGTTGCGCGGCATCGTCGGTGGTGGTGGGCTGCGGCATCGTCTCAACCTGCAGCGCGGGCTGCTCGGCCAGCGTGGTCGTGCCGGTGGTCACGGGCGAAGCTGCTTGGGCGGCAAGGTTCGCCATGCTGTCGCCCGCGTCTTCCGTGTCGCCCTGTTCGCTGGGTTCGGCCGGCGTGGCGGCGGCAACCTCTTCCTCGGGGGCCTTGGTCGTCTTCTGAGCAAGACGCTTGGCGGCCGTCTCCTTGCGGGCAGGCTTGGTCGTGACCTCGGCCGTGGTTGCTGCGCCCTCGGTTTCGTCGGTGGTCTTCACGCCCTTCGACGAGCCGGCATAGGCGGCAATGGTGCGTCCGCCCGTGGCATCGTCGAAATAATTGCTCAGCATCTGCTTCATATAGGCATCGCGCGACGCGCCGGACTTGCCGCCCAGCACCACGCCCACCAGCCGCTTGTCGCCGCGGCGGACGGAGGAAACCAGATTGAAGCCCGATGCGTTGATGTAGCCGGTCTTGATGCCGTCGGTGCCCTCATAGCTGCCGAGCAGACGGTTGTGGCCCTTGATCGTGCGGCCCTGGTACACGAAGCTCCGTGTCCTGAAATAAGGATAGTACTGCGGGTAGTCGCGCATCAGCCTGAGGCCCAGCGTGGCCATGTCGCGCGCCGTCGTCACCTGACCCGAGTTGGGCAGGCCGGAGGCGTTGAGGAAGGTGGTGCGCGACATGCCCAGATCGCGCGCGGTGCGCGTCATGCGCTTTGCAAAGGCGCTTTCGCTGCCGCCCAGCGTTTCCGCCACGGCACAGGCAATGTCATTGGCTGATTTGACCACCAGGGCGCGGGTTGCCGTCTGCGCGGTGACGCTGCCACCGGGCTTCACGCCGAGTTTCGAGGGCGCCATGCCGGCGCAGCGCTTGGACACTGTGATGGGCGAATCGAGCGTCAGCTTTCCCGCGCTCATGTCCTGGAACAGCAGGTACAGCGTCATCATCTTGGTGAGCGACGCCGGGTGGCGGATGGCGTCGGCATTCTCGGCGAACAGCACCTTGCCATTGCGTGCGTCCACCGTCATCGCGGCGAATTTCGCCGACGCCAGGGCAGGGGCCGTCACAACGCCCAACGCAAGCGCGGCTGCCGCCGCCACACCACAACCACGCAGAAAAGCCGGTTTCATCCACGGCCTTGCCGCTTTGCCGCAGTGCCCAAGAAATTGCATGCCAGATCCACCTCAGCAGGCCGCCCGAAGGGCTCGACCGTTAACACAAATCCACCCATCCAGCCACCCCGCGGGACAGGCGTCTCAGCCTTTTGCAAGGCTTTTGCAGCCTTTTGGTCCAGTGACCGTTACCGGGAAGTAAATCAGCCGGCTTGGTAAATCTACCCGGAAAGTTCTGCTGCACCGCAAAAAGACATTGACATTCATGTTGCAGTGCACATATTGGGCGCATTCACACTGCGGCAAACGGAGACGCACCATGATGAAGTCCTTTGAAGAGTTCCAGTCCTTCGGCAAAGACGGTTTCGAGGCCTATGTCGCGTCCTCGAGCGCGCTGACCAAGGGCTTCCAGGCCATCGCCCAGGAAGCTGCCGACTATTCGCGCAAGTCCTTCGAGAAGGGCACTGCGGCCTTCGAGAAGCTCTCGGCCTCGAAGTCGCTCGACAAGGCCATCGAGGTCCAGCAGGCCCTCGCCAAGGAAAGCTATGAGTCGCTGGTCGCCCAGATGACCAAGCTGAACGAGATGTACATCGCCACCGCGAAGGAAGCCTACAAGCCCTTCGAAGCCTCGCTCGCCGCCTTCGGCGTCAAGGCCCCGAAGTAAACACTTCGCCGGTCCGATTTCGAAACCCGCGTGCCGCAAGGCGCGCGGGTTTTGTTTTTGCGGCCGTGCGAGGCTCGTTGCGACGGCCGGAAAGGCTAGGGCTGGGCCCCTCTATCAGGACTCGAATCGCAGCAGGACGCCCTGCACCCCGCCACGGCTGAAGGCCGTTGCCCGGTCCGCAAGGTTGCGCACCAGCCAGCCTGCCATGCGGCCCATCGCGTCGTCGTCGTTCAGGAGTTCGTCGGCCGTCGGCGCGCGGTCGGGGAATGCCATCGCCTGGCCCTGGTAGACGACCGAGAGGTCCAGACGCACGTCGTCATGCCGGGCCTCGAGGCGGATGTCACCCTCGGCGAGGTCGGAGACGGCCTCCAGCAACTGGTTTACGGCGGAGCTCGCCTGCAGGGCGGTCGCGGGTTTCAGTCCCCACATCTCCCCCCATTCGTTCAGCGTCTCCTCGACCTGCTCGTGCCGACCGGCACCGGATCGAAGCGTCACCGAGGCCTTCTGTGCAATGCCGATGCGCATCACCGCATTGAGCGCGATGGCCGCAATCGACGCCGACATCAGCGGCGAGTGGATCAGGATAGCCACCACACCCGAGAGGCCGACGCCGAGGCGCTCGGTTGTCAGGACTGCAATGCCAACGGCGATCGGGAGGCCCACCACCAGCATGCGCCGTGGTGACATCATGCGCGACAATGACAACTGCGCCCCCGCGACGATGAAATAGCTGGCCGCGAAGGCCAGGATGCCGCCCAGAACCGGTTCCGGCATGGCGATCACCACGGCGAGGGCCGCCGGGAAGAAGGCCACTGCGGCCATCATCATGCCTGCCGCAACGCCCACCACGCGCGACGTCGCGCCGGTGGCGAAGGCAAGCCCGATGTTGGTGGAAGACAGGCCCAGATGCGTGCCGCCGAGCAGCGAGGAGAAGATGGTCGTGGCCCCGAGGGACGAGACCCCGCGCGCGATCTGGCCCACGTTGGGCCGGCTCCATTCGGCATCGTCCAGCCGGTCGGTGCTTATGATGACGCCCATGTTGTCGACGGCGGAGATCATCGCCACGATGGCGAAGCCGGCCAGCAGGCCGGGCTCCAGCGACAGGCTGGGCAACTGCAGCTGCGGCAGGTCGAAGAGTGTCGCCTGCCCGATGACTTCGGCGAAGCTTCCAAGCTGGCCCTGCGCGGCCGCCGCGGCATAGCCTGCCGCACTTCCGATGAGCATCGCAAAGAAGCGCTTGCTGCCTTTGAGCCATATGGTTGAAGCGATGATCGCCCCCAGCGTCACGAGGCCGGTGATCACCGACGGCAGGTAGATGCCGGCCGTATCGGGCGTTGCCTGAAGCACCTGGTCGAAGGCATGCGGCACCATCAGGATGCCCAAGGAAATCGCGATGGGCGTCGAGAACACCGGGGTCAGGGCCGCCGGCATGTCGACGATCCGCTCGAAGGCGTGCGGCACCATGGATACGCCGAGCATCAGCACCACCACGCCGCAGACCTCAGGCGGGAAGAAGGCGCGGAGGCGGCGGAAGGTGAGGCCGACGAGGATCTGCACAAGACCGCCCACCAGCGTCAGCGCTGCGACGCCGGCAGGCCCCGCCAGCTTGGCCGCCGGAATGGCGAAGATCACGAACATCGGAGACGACAGCGGAATGAGCAGCAGACCGCCCGACAGGCGCGGCGCGCCGCCCTGCACCATGGCGCCGATGCCGCAGGCGAGCAGGGTGCCGGTCACCATGCCCTGCTGCTGGGCGAGGGTGAAGCCTGCCCCCTTCGCCACCATCGCTGCATAGACCAGGAAGACGATGGAAAGGGCGGCATGCTGCAGGCCCAGCACGAGCAACGAGCCCATGGGAGGGCGTTCGTTGACCGCGTAGACCAGGTTGCGCGGCCGCTTCATGCCCGCACCCGGCCCGCGGGTCTGTTCCGCACATTCATGATCAGGTCTGCCGCCTCGTCATCCGAATATTCGTCCGGAATGCCACTTGGCGCAGGGCGAACGCCAGCAACCTTTGCTGGCAGCTTGGATCATGCCTTCAGTTCGATCACCACCGGCACGTGGTCCGAGGGCTTCTCCTGGGTGCGCACATCCCGGTCGATTCGGGCGGACGCCAGCAGGTCGGCGGCCTGCGGCGACAGCAGAAGGTGATCGATTCGAATGCCGTTGTTCCGCTGCCAGGCGCCCGCCTGGTAATCCCAGAACGTATAGAGGCCCGGCTCGTCGCCGTGCACCTGGCGCACGGCATCGACGAGGCCGAGGTTGATGAGGGCGCGGAACTTGGCCCGCGATTCCGGCTGGAACAGCGCGTCGGACGTCCAGTTCTCCGGGTGCCTGGCATCGATCGGGGTGGGGATCACGTTGTAGTCGCCGGCCAGCACCAGCGGCTCCTCGAGCTTCAGCAGGGCCTTCGCCCGCAGCTGCAGCCGGTCCATCCAGCTCAGCTTGTAGTCGAATTTCTCCGTACCAAGAGGATTGCCGTTGGGCAGGTAGATCGAGGCAACGCGCACGATGCCGGAGCCATGCGCGAATACCGCCTCGAGGTAGCGCGCCTGGGTGTCATCATCCTCGCCGGGCAGGCCGCGCATCACGTCTTCGGCTTTCTGCTTCGAGAGAATGGCGACGCCATTGTAGGTCTTCTGGCCGTGGACCAGGACGTTGTAGCCGAGATCCTCGAAAGCCTGCGCCGGAAATGCATGGTCCTCGCACTTCAGCTCCTGCAGGCAGACGACGTCGGGCGTGGCCTCCTTCAACCACGCGAGCGCGTTGTCGAGGCGGGCCTTGATGGAGTTGACGTTCCAGGTAGCGATTTTCATGGCGCCCATGATGGCGGGCCGCTCACTGCGCCGCAAGCCGGATCAGATCGAGAAGGAGGTGCCGCAGCCGCAGGATGAGGTGGCGTTGGGATTCCTGATGCGGAAGGACTGGCCCATCAGGTCGTCGACGAAGTCGATCTCGGCACCGTTCAGGAATTCCTGGCTTACGGGGTCGACCAGCGCCTTGACGCCGCTGCGCTCGATCACGAGGTCGTCCTCAGCCGCGCCGTCGGCCAGCTGGAAATCATACTGGAAGCCGGAGCAGCCGCCACCGTTCACCGCGATCCTGAGTGCGGATTTTCCCGGCTCCTTGGCCAGGATGTCGCGGATACGCGAGGCTGCGGCCTCGGTGAGGGTGATGGACGCGGTCATGATGGTGTATGTTGGTGTCTGTTCCAGCCTTGTCAACGGATTCTCCCATGCAGCGGTTCACGGCTCCCTATTCCTCACTGCCCGAGGAGACCCGCGGCCGGGTGCACCCGGAGGGTGGGCCCGACTTCCGCTCGGCCTTCGCGCGTGATCGCGACCGGATCATCCATTCCCAGGCCTTCCGGCGGCTGAAGCACAAGACGCAGGTTTTCGTCTATCACGAGGGGGACCATTACCGGACCCGCCTCACCCACACCATCGAGGTGGCGCAGGTGGCCCGTTCCATCGCCCGGGCGCTGGGCCTCGACGAGGACCTGACGGAGGCCCTCGCACTCGGCCATGACCTCGGCCACACGCCCTTCGGCCACGCCGGCGAACGCGAACTCGACAAGCTGATGAAGCCATGGGGCGGCTTCGACCACAACGCCCAGTCGCTCCGCATCCTCACCAAGCTCGAGCGGCGCTACGCCCAGTTCGACGGCCTGAACTTGACCTGGGAGACGCTGGAAGGCCTGGTGAAGCACAATGGCCCGCTGGTGAACGCCGAGGGTGACCCGGTGGGCCGCTACCGGGAGCACGGCCTTCCTGACGCGATCATCGAATATGCCGCCGGCCATGACCTCGAACTCTCCACCTTCGCCTCGGCGGAGGCCCAGGTCGCGGCGATCGCCGATGACATTGCCTATAATGCTCATGACATCGATGACGGCCTGAGGGCCGGACTGTTCGGGCTGATCGACCTCGGCGACGTGCCGCTGGCGGGTGAGGCGCTGTCGCAGGTGCTCAGGCTCTATCCCGACCTGGAGGCTGACAGGATCGTGCATGAAACGGTGCGCCGCGTGATGTCGGCGATGGTCAACGACATCATCACCGAATGCAACCGCAACAGCGCCCAATTCAACCTGCGCAACGCATCCGACGTACGCCGACTCGGCCAGCCGCTGGTGGTGTTCAGCAGGCAGATGGACCAGCAGAACCGTGCCTTGCAGTCATTTCTCAATGATCGCATGTATCGCCATGAAAAGGTGGAGGAAATAATGGCCCGGGCGAGGCGGGTGATGCATGATCTCTTCGACGCTTACATGAATGACCCGAAGCTCCTTCCCACCGACTGGCAGGACGGCCAGCCCCGCCAGGTCTGCGATTTCATCGCCGGCATGACCGACCGCTATGCGCTCGACCAGCACAAGAGGCTGTTTGACCTCGATCCGCTTTTCCGCTAGGGCCCAGCAGGGCGTTGTTTCAACAGTTTAAAAGTCGACATGAACCTGTTTGCTGAGTTTCTGCAGGTGGTCCGCGAGGCCGTCACCACGGTCGCGGCCCAGCAGGGCGTGGCCGTGCCGGATCTCTCCCGGATCACGGCTGAGCCGCCGCGCGATCCCTCCCACGGCGACATTTCCACCAACGCCGCGATGGTGCTGAACAAGGCCTTCGGCATGCCGCCGAAAGCCCTGGCGCAGGCGCTTTCCACGTTGCTGTCAGCTCACAAGAATGTCGCTGCCGTCGACATCGCCGGCCCCGGTTTCATCAATATCAGGCTCGATGCCGCGCAATGGCCGCGGGTGCTCTCGGCGGTGCTCGCGGAAGGCGAGCGCTACGGCAACTCGACCCTGGGTCGTGGCCGCAAGGCAAATGTCGAATATGTCTCCGCCAACCCGACGGGTCCTCTCCATGTGGGACACGTCCGTGGCGCCGTCTTCGGTGACGCGCTGGCCGAACTCCTCAAGGCTTGCGGCTACGACGTCACCCGCGAATACTACATCAACGACGCCGGCGCGCAGGTCGACGTGCTGGCCCGATCGGCCTATCTCCGCTACCTCGAAGCGCTGGGCGAGACGATCGGCGAGATTCCGGCCGGGCTCTATCCGGGCGATTATCTGAAGCCCGTGGGGCAGGCGTTGGCGGCCGAATACGGTCCGTCGCTCAAGGGCATGGATGAGGCCCAGTGGCTTCCCATCGTCCGCGGCAAGGCCATCGAAATGATGATGGTGCTGATCCGCGATGACCTCGCCGCGCTGAATATCCGTCAGGAGGTCTTCGCCTCCGAGAAGGCATTGCACGAGTCCGGACAGGTCAGGGAGACCATCGCCGAGTTGCGTGCGCGCGGCCTCGTCTACCAAGGCACGCTGCCGCCCCCCAAGGGCGAGGTGCCGGAGGATTGGGAAGACCGCGAACAGACCCTGTTCCGCACCACCGGTTTCGGCGACGACATCGACCGGCCGCTGCTCAAGTCGGACGGCTCGTACACCTATTTTGCCTCCGACGTGGCCTACAGCCGCAACAAGATCCAGCGTGGATTCGACGAGTTGATCTATATCCTCGGCGCTGATCATGGCGGCTATGTGAAGCGCCTCGAGGCGCTGGGTGCGGCTCTTGCGGGCGGCCGGCAGATCGACGTCATCGTCCGGCTGTGCCAGCTGGTGAAGCTTTATCGCGCCGGCGAGCCGGTGCGCATGTCGAAGCGGGCGGGCGAATTCGTGACCCTGCGCGACGTGGTCGACGAAGTCGGCCCCGACGTCGTCCGCTTCATGATGCTGTTCCGCAAGAACGAGGCGCCGCTCGATTTCGACTTCGCCAAGGTGACGGAGCAGTCCAAGGACAATCCGGTGTTCTATGTGCAGTATGCCCATGCCCGCACCTGCTCGGTTCTCCGCAATGCGGCGGAGGAGGGGCTCACCTCCGCAGAAACACCGAGATTCGATCTGCTGACGGACGAAGCGGAGCTCGGACTGGTGCGCCGGATCGCCGAATTCCCGCGCCTTGTGGAGGCCGCGGCGCAGGCCCATGAGCCGCATCGCGTGGCTTTCTATCTTTTTGACCTTGCTGGCGATTTTCACGCGCTTTGGAACAAGGGCAAAGACTCGCCGCATTTAAGATTTATTTTGAAAGAAGATGTGAAACTCACCCAAACACGTCTCGCCTTCCTCATGGCGATTCGATATGTTTTGGCAAATGGCCTTCGGATCCTCGGGGTTAGACCCGCCGAAGAGATGTAGAGGCGTAAGGGTCATATGGATCAAGATTCGAGCAACGGCGCTGGGCCGGACAAGCGGAACTGGCGCGAACGTCTCGGTATCGGCGCGAAAGAACTTCCGAAGCTTTCGGATGAGTTCCGCGACGAGCCGCAGATTTCCGCGCCTCCGCCGGCCGGGACCGCAAAGCCAGCGCCGCGCGCGCCCGTGACCAAGCCTGCGCCGATGGCGCCGCGCGTCAAGCCTGCCCAGCCGGCGGGGGACGCGCCCGCGTCCGCACCGGCGGTTCCGCCGACGCTGTCGCGCGCCACGCCCAAGGTTCCCGACAATGCTGCGCAGGACGCGCTGGCCGAGAAGCTCCGCGCCCAGCGTGCCGCCGCCGAGCGCCTGGCCGAACAGCGGGTGCAGGCCGCCCGCAACCGCGCCGAAGGCCGTAAGCCCGAGGCGGCAACCACCCCGCAGCGCCCGGCCGCGCCACCGCTGCGCCCGTCGGCACCCACGCCGCGAGGCGCCGGCCTGACGCCGCCCGGCAGCCCGCGGCCGAAACTCAGCTTCGCCGACGACCGTGCTGAGGGCCAGCGCCCCGGCCTCGGCGGTGGAGCCCCTCTGACACCGCCGCGTCCCGCACTCGGCGGTGAACGCTCGACGCCGCCCTTCCTGCGCCCCTCGGCCAATGCCAGCCTCGGCGCGCGTCCGCAGCCCGCGTACCGGCCGACCACCACGGACGCAGCCGGCGGCTTCACAGCGTCGCCGCGCCTCCCGTCACCGGGTGCAGCCCGCCCCGGTCTCGGTGCCGATTTTGGTGCCGCGCGTCTGCCGGTGCGCCGCGCGCCCGCGCTTGAGCCCTATGCCCGCCAGCCCCTGCCGGAACAGCCGGAGGAAGAGTTCGACGACGAGGGCCGCACCGCCCCGCGCCTTGGCCGGCCTGCGCCTCGCGGCCGCGCGACCGATGATTTTGACGAGGTGTTCGAGGACGACCAGCCGCAGCGCAGCCGTGTGAGCGCGCGTGACCTGCAGGCCGGCTACCCGGACGCCGACGAGGGTTTCGCCGACGAGCCGCGGCGTTCCAGCGGTCCCTGGCTGCTGCTGCTCGCCCTGCTGGCCGCCGCAGTTCTCACGGGTGCCGTGGTCTGGTTCTACAGCGACAGCTTCCGGAACCTTGCCGGGATTGGCTCATCGTCATCGTCGTCGGGCACGACTCCCGTCGTCACCGCGCCTGCCGACCCGGCCAAGGTTGCGGCGCCCGATGCGACCGGCAACGGCCAGACCGAGGAACCCGCGGCCCGCAAGAAGCAGATCTACGACCGCATCGTCGGCGAGCAGGAAGTGACCGGCGAAATGCAGCCGACGGAAGAAATTCCGGTGGTTCCTGAGGCGCAGCAGCCCGATGCCGGTGCGCAGCCTGCCGACCAGGTCCCGAAGATCGAGCCTTCGGGCAATGCCAATCCGATCCCGGTGCCGGATGCGCCGGAGCAGGGAACGACGGGCCTGCCGGAGGTCGAACCGCCGCCGCCGCTGCCGATCCCCGGCAGTGACCAGCAGGGCAACCTCGGCCTGAAGGGCGGCAGCCAGGTGGCTGCCACCTCGGCCCAGCCGGACGAGGGAGGGGCGGCGCCACCGCCACTTCCGTCCAGTTCCGCCCAGATCTCGTCGAGTGACGCGAATACCCCGCCGCCCCCGGAAAAAGCCACCGACGGGGCGGCTCTTGTTTCAGGGGAAGGTTCAGCGGCCGCGCCGGCGGCCGCCAGTGCCGTGGCGACGGCCACGGACCCCGTGGTGACGCCGGAGCCCGATACGAATGTTGCTCCGCCGGCGCCCGAGGAGCCAGCCGTGACCCCGGCTCCGGTGAAGCCGAAGGCCGCGGCCACCCCGGCGAAGAAGAAGCCACCTGCCAAGAAGACAGCCACGAAGCAAACCAACTTCGACGACCTCGGCTCCGAGCCCGTGGTGCTTGTGCCGCCATCGAAGCAGGCGAAGAACCAGAGCGCCGCCGCACCTGTCGAGCCCGAGACCGCGGCCCCTCTCGTCACGCCGGAGCAGCCCGCGACGCAGGCCGCAAACCAACAGAAGCGCAAGACCATCTTTGACCTGTTCAACGGCGGAACGGGCGCTGCCGGAACGCAGCAAGCCGCCCCTGCCACGCAGGTCGCCTCGGCGCCCACTCAGACCAAGCAGGCCACCGCGCCCGCCGCCCAGCAGAAGGCGGCTCCGGCGCAGCCGCAGTCGTCTTCCGGCGGTGGCTACGTGGTGCAACTGGCCTCGTTCCGCAGCGACAGTGAAGCCAAGGCCGAGTATGCGCGGCTGGCCGGTGCCTATCCCTCCGTCGTCGGATCGCTGAAGTCCCAGATCCGCCAGACCAGTGTCGGCGGCAGCACGCGTTATCAGCTCGGGCTGGGTCCGATGCCGACGCGCGGCGACGCCACCCGTGTCTGCGGCGAGCTGATCGCCGCGGGCGAGAGCGACTGTATCGTGAGGGGGCCGTGAGGCTTCGGACAGGCTGATTCCATGGCACCCATTGGCGCTTTCATCGCGGGCTGTTCCGGGCCGATCCTGAGCACGGCCGAACGCGACTTCTTTGCCCGCACCAATCCGTGGGGGCTGATCCTGTTCAAGCGCAACTGCGAGACGCCTGAACAGCTGAAGACACTCACCACAGCCTTTCGCGCCGCCGTCGGCCGCAAGAATGCGCCGGTCTTCATCGACCAGGAGGGCGGTCGCGTGCAGCGCCTGGGGCCGCCCAGCAATGCCTGGCGGCGCTATCCTGCAGCGCGGGCCTATGGCGAGGCCTTCTCCGCCAGCGCTCTCACCGGGCTGCGCGCCGCCCGCAACGTGGGCCGCCTGATGGCGGAGGACCTGATCGCGGCAGGCATCACCGCGAACTGCGTGCCGGTGCTCGACGTGCCACAGCCGGACGCGCACGAGATCGTCGGCAACCGCGCCTATTCGGACCGCATCGAAGCGATCATGGCCCTGGCGCGTGCGCATGCCGCAGGCTTCGCCGATGGTGGCGTTCTGCCCGTCATCAAGCACATTCCCGGCCACGGCCGGGCGCGTGCCGACAGCCACCTCGAACTCCCGGTCGTCGACGCGAAACGCGAGGAACTCGAAGCAGTGGATTTTCCGCCCTTCGCCGCAATGGCCGATGCCCCCATGGCGATGACGGCGCATGTGGTCTACACCGCCCTCGACAAGACGGCACCCGCCACGCTTTCCAAGAAGGTGATCTCAAACGTCATCCGCAAGCAGATCGGCTTTCGTGGCCTGCTGATGACGGATGACCTGTCGATGAAGGCGCTCTCCGGCAGCTACGGCGAGAAGACCGAGCGTGCCCTTGCCGCAGGCTGCGACATCGTCCTTCACTGCAATGGCGAGATGGACCAGATGGAAGAAGTGGCCGCTGCCGCCGGCGCGCTGAAAGGGAAAGCCCTGGCCCGGGCAAAAGCTGCCCTGAAGATGGCCCGCAAGCCGCAGCCCTTCGATCGCAAGCAGGCGCTGAAGGACCTCGAGGCCGTTCTGCCGGTGTGAACGGCGCTGGCGTCCGGCTCCGCCGCAACAGGGCGGGGCGCGTTGATACGCTTTGTCAACCATGTATCCCACGGGTGAATCTGGGGATAAGTTGTGGCTTGGGGGCGAATCACCCACCATCCCTTGGTATCAAGGGCGGTGACCAGACGAGGATGATTCCGGCGTGACCAGTCAGGACGAGAGCAACCAGGAACAGGTTCCGGCCGAAGAGACATCGGTTGCCGCCTCCGTCGAGGCGTCTGCCGCTGCCCCTGTCGACGCCACGTCCTGGCCGGACGGCGAGGCGCCGCTGCGCACAGAGCCAGTCGCCGAGGACGGTGCGCTGATCGTCGATGTCGGCGGTTTCGAAGGCCCGCTCGACCTGCTCCTCGAGCTCGCCCGCCAGCACAAGGTGGATCTCAAGCAGATTTCGATCCTGAAGCTGGCCGAGCAATATCTCGAATTCATCGAGAAGGCGCGCCGCCTGCAGCTGGAAATCGCGGCCGACTACCTCGTCATGGCGGCCTGGCTCGCCTACCTGAAGTCGCGCCTGCTGATCCCGGCCCCTCCCGGTTCGGAAGAGCAGGAGCCCGCCGACCTCGCCGCGCGTCTGGCCTTCCGCCTGCAGCGCCTGCAGGCCATGCGCACGGCCGCCGAGAACCTGATGAAGCGCAGCGTGCTCGGCCGCGATGTGTTCGCCCGCGGGGCACCGGAGCCCATCGTGGTGGACACCCGGCGCCAGTATGCCGACAACCTCATCGACTTGCTCAAGGCCTATGCGGACCGGCGCAAGAAGAAGCTGCTGCATCAGATCTACGTGCCGAAGCGCCACCCCACATGGTCCATCAAGGAAGCCCGCAACGCGCTCGAGCGCATGGTGGGGGTGATGGACGACTGGGGCACCTTCGACATCTGGCTGGCACAATACCTGGCCGAGCCCGGCATGCGCCGTTCGGTGACGGCATCGAGTTTCACTGCGAGCCTGGAGCTTGCGCGCGAAGGCCTGCTGGAACTGAGGCAGGAGGGGGCGTTCCGCCCCATCTACCTCAGACGGCGGGCGAATGCGGCCTGAGGCCGCGTCAGTAAAGTGACGGAGTGAGGACATGACCATGCAGACGCAAGCCGTCGCGGCCGAAGCCGCCATCGAGGAAGATGAGGCGATCGCGCATGACGGGCCGGAGGAAACCGCTGCGGCGGGCGAGACGCCCGGCGATGAGGAGGTCGTGGCCATCATCACCGAAGAGGTGACCGAGATCGAGATGGTCATCTCGGAATCGGCGGAGGAGACGCCCGAGGGTGAAACCGAGGACCAGCCCTCGGCCACGGTGATGCGCCATCCGCGCGCCGACCGCAACCAGCACCTGCGCATCGTGGAAGCCATCCTGTTCGCCACGGCGGAGCCCGTCGACGTCGCGCATCTCAAGGGTTACCTGCCGGAGGGCACCGACATTGCGGGCCTTCTCGCCGACCTGCAGGCGAATTATGCCAACCGCGGCGTGAACCTCGTCGAGGTCGCCGGCAAGTGGCTGTTCCGCACGTCCGATGACCTGTCCTACCTGCTCCGCCGCGAGAAGGTGGAAGAGCGCAAGCTGTCGAAGGCCGCGATGGAGACACTTGCCATCATCGCCTATCACCAGCCGGTCACGCGTGCCGAAATCGAAGACATCCGCGGTGTCGCGATCTCCAAGGGCACGCTGGACCAGCTTCTCGAAATCGGCTGGGTCCGCATGCGCGGCCGCCGCAAGACACCGGGCCGCCCGGTGACCTATGGCACCACCGACCATTTCCTCAGCCACTTCGGCCTGAACGAGGTGGGCGACCTGCCTGGCCTGCAGGAACTCAAGGGTGCCGGGCTTCTCGACGCCAACCTGCCGCCGGGCTTCGACATTCCCATGCCGCGCAGTGGCGACGACCTGCTGCCCGACGAGGAGCCGCTCGACGGCACCGAGACGGACCAGCTGCCGCTGGAGATGCACATGCCGGAAGTGCCGGAGGAGTCCGGCAACCCGTAATCGCGTTCGGCTGTTTGGCACGCGCAGTGCTGCGACGGCAATCGCTGCGCAGCGCGTGGTCGACGATGATGCGAGACGGGCTGAGCCGTCAGGCCGCGGCCTGACGCCCACGGGCCCGCGCGATGGCGGCCTCGGCGCGCGCGATGATCTCTGGGTTTCCGGTCGCCACCGCGTTCCACAGAAAGGCGCGCACCACCGCGGGGTGGTTCAGGTGATCGGCAACGTCGAAACGGCGGGGTGACGAATCATCAGCGCTCATGCGCCCAGTATGGCGCGGTCACCGGCGCTGGCGATCGGCATTCCACCACATATTCACAGGCAGCAATGCCTCAGCGCTGCACTTCGGCCGTCACTGCGGTTCGGGTGCGCTTGTCATAGAGGCAGGCGAAGCGGGCGGCGGCGTTTTTCATGTGGGGCTGCGGCCAGATCCCGTCGACGATCACCAGCACCTTGTCCGGAAAATCGACCGGCGTTCCGACCTTGGCCTTCTTCAACTCGCTCGCTTTCTCGCAGGCGGCCGAAGCGCGCTTGAACAGCTCCGTCCAGGCGTCCGGGGATGAGGCCTGCACCGGCACGGCGATGACAGCAATCGCGAGGATGATGGCAAGCAGCTTCATGATGCCCTCACAGCTGGATGTAGGTGTTCTTGACCTGGCAATACTTGTCCATGGCATGGAGCGACTTGTCGCGTCCGATGCCGGACTGCTTGTAGCCGCCGAAGGGATTGGTGATGTCGGAACCCCAGACGTTGTTGACCACCACCGTGCCGGCCTTGAGGCGACGGGCCAGGCGGTGGGCGCGGCTCACGTCGCGCGTCCAGAGATTGGCCTGCAGGCCATAAATCGAGTCATTGGCGATGCGCACCGCCTCGTCTTCGTCCTTGAACGAAACCGCGACGACGACGGGACCGAAGATTTCCTCCTGGGCAATCTTCATGTCGTTGCGCACGTCGGTGAAGACGGTGGGTTCGATGTAGGCTCCGCCCGTGTCCTTGCGCGCCTGCGCGCCGCCAGCGGCAACGGTGGCGCCTTCCTGGCGGCCGGCCTCGATGTAGCCCAGCACGCGGTTCATCTGGTCGGTGTCGACGACGGCACCCATCGACGTCGTGGGATCGAGTGGGTCGGAGGGCGTCCAAGGCTTGGCATGCCGGGCGACGAGGGCCACGAACTCGTCCCTGATCTTGTCTTCGACGAGGATGCGGGTGGGGGCGTTGCAGCTCTGGCCCGAATTGTAGAAGACGCCATCGGCCGAGGTCTTGGCGATGTGCTCGAGATTGCCGGCATCGGCGAAGACGATGTTGGGCGACTTGCCGCCGGTTTCGAGCGACACGTGCTTCATGTTGGACTCGCCCGCATAGCGCAGGAAATACTTGCCCACCACGGTGGAGCCGGTGAAGGCCACCATGTCGACGTCCATGTGGCGGCCGAGCGCCTGGCCCGCCGTTTCGCCGAAGCCGGGGAGAACCTGCAGAACGCCATCGGGAATGCCGGCTTCAGCGGCGAGCTCGGCAATGCGGATCGCCGTGAGCGGCGACTGTTCGGCCGGCTTCAGGATGATCGAGTTGCCGGTGGCGAGTGCCGGGCCAAGCTTCCACGAGGCCATCATCAGGGGATAGTTCCACGGCACCACCGCGGCGACGACGCCGATCGGCTCGCGGGTGATGAGCGACACCGAGTCCGGGCGATAGGGCGCCACCTCGTCATAGACCTTGTCGGCGGCCTCGGCATACCACTGGATCGCCTGGATCGAGCCCGGGATGTCGCCGCCGGCGGAGGCCGAGATGGGCTTTCCCATGTCGAGCGTCTCGAGCAGCGCCAGCTCGTCCTTGTGCTTCGCCATCAGCTCGGCGAGTTTCAGCATCACCTTCTTGCGCTTCGCCGGGTGGCAGGCGGACCACGCGCCCTTCTCGAACACCGCGCGTGCCGCGGCGACAGCGCGGTTCACGTCCTCGCCGTCACATTCCGCGACCTTGGTCAGCACCCGGCCGTCGATGGGGGACACGCAGTCGAAGGTCCTTCCCGAGGCCGCGGCCACGTATTTGCCGTTGATGAAGGCCTGGTTGCGGAAGCTGAGGCTGGGGATCATGGCGCGATAGTCGACGGGCATGGGTCTCTCCGGGGTTGAGCGGAATATCTATCCTAGGGCCGAAAAAACGAAAGGCACCGCCCGGGGGCGATGCCTTTTCGTCTCAAAACGGTGGTTCCAGGATTACTTGATCTTGGTTTCCTTGAACTCGACGTGCTTGCGCGCGACGGGGTCGTACTTCTTGAACGACAGCTTGTCGGTCTTGGTGCGCGAGTTCTTCTTGGTCACGTAGAAGTAGCCGGTGTCGGCGGACGACGCGAGCTTGATCTTGATAACGTTGCCTTTGGCCATGATGGTCTCCAAAACGGGATTTGGCGCCGATAGACCCGAAATGCCGGGTAAAGTCAAGGCACGGGGGAAATCTCGTCCTCGACCCAGTTCTTGCCCCGGAAATACTGGAAGGAGGCGGTGCAATCCGGGGGCGGCAGGCGCCCCTGGTCGAGGAAGGGTTTCAGCCGCTGCAGGGCATCGATGGTGATCAGCGGCAGGTCCAGCGAGGCGATTTCGTCAAGCGTCAGCCAGGACAGCGTCAGCAGCTCCCCGCCGCCATCATGGTGCGGCTGGTCGATGTTGGACAGGTTTTCGGCATCGGCC
Source organism: uncultured Aestuariivirga sp. (assembly GCA_964474665.1). Lineage (GTDB taxonomy): Bacteria > Pseudomonadota > Alphaproteobacteria > Rhizobiales > Aestuariivirgaceae > Aestuariivirga. Next base: position 59,440 of record CAYYTH010000014.1, on the reverse strand, counting down.
ACGAAGAAGCGGGAATCATAGCGCCGCGTGCGGCCGGGCGGGGTGATCGCCCGCATGAACAGGGTGAGCCCCGAAAGATCGGGCGCGTCCTCGAGCCGGGAGCGGCCGAACAGCAGGCCCGCTTCCTCCCAGGTCTCGCGCACCGCCGCCTGGGCGAGGCCGCGGGCCCGGGCCGCGCTGGGCTTGCCGCGCATGCGGTGCATGAGCTTGGCCAGCGTGACCGGATGCAGGTCCGTGCCGGGCTTCACGCGGCTGTCGGCGGCATCGAGCCGGCCGCCAGGAAAGACATACTTGTTGGGCATGAAGGCGTGGCCCTGGGCGCGCTGGCCCATCAGGATGCGGGGGCTTCCCGCGCCGCGGCGGACGAGGATGAGCGTGGCCGAGTCCTTCGGCCGCAAGACCCGGGCATGGACCTTGGAGCCTGCGAATTCCGGGTGGTCGTAGGTCATGCGTCGTCGTTGCGGTGCGCGGGGTCGAAGCCATGCATGCGCAAGGCCCACTGCAGCCCCACCACCGCACCCTTGACCGCCGGCATGAGCGCGAAGGTGAGGGAGAGCGTGACGGCGGTCCACAGCATGAAGTGGATCGAGAGGTCCGGCTTCCAGAGCTTTTCCACCACCAGCACCAGCGGCACCACGATGTGGCCGACGATGAACATGGTGAAATAGGGCGGCGCGTCATCGGCCCGGTGATGGTGCAGTTCCTCGCCGCAGGAGGCGCAGGTATCGGCAACCTTGAGGTAGCTGCTGAACAGCCGGCCCTGGCCGCAGGCCGGGCAGGAGCAGGTGAAGCCGCGCCACATCGCCCGCTTCCACGAGCGAGGTTCCTGGAGGGCGAGGGCGGGTGTTTCGAGGGTGAGTGTCATTGGCGGATGATGAGCGGGAGACGGGGCGATTTGAAGGTCGTTTAGGGCCGCGCGACCCTCTGCCGCAAGGGGGCGACCGCCGACCGCCGGTCAGTGGTGCTGCAGGTCGCGCGGACGGTAGCTCTTGCGGCGGCTGTCGTAGCCCGCGAAATAGTCCCGCACCTGAGGGTGGCGGACCGGCTCGCCCGTGTCGTCGACGAGCAGGTTCTGCTCGGAGACATAGGCCACGTATTCGGTTTCGTCGTTCTCGGCGAGCAGGTGGTAGAAGGGCTGGTCCTTGCGCGGGCGGATTTCCTCGGGGATGGAATTCCACCACTCCTCCGTGTTGTTGAACACGGGGTCGACATCGAAGATGACGCCACGGAACGAGAAGAGCCGGTGGCGTACAACCTGTCCAATACCAAATTTTGCGGTCGACGCGTTGCCCATAAGCATTGCTTGCCAAGGATGGTCGCGGAAGGCAAGAGGGTGCCGGGGTCCCCGGGGTTCGCTGCTTCCAAATGTCCGATATCCTCAATCTGGCAATGCCGTTCTTCGGATTGATCCTGCTCGGGGTCTTCGCCGCCCGGCGCTGGGAGGCGGGCGAGCAGGGGCTGGTCTGGCTCAACATCTTTCTCGTCTACTTCGCGCTGCCCGCGCTGATCTTCCTCGTGGTCTCGCAGGCGCCCTTCGAGCAGCTGGTGAACTGGCCCTTCGTCACCGCCACCACATCGGTGACGCTGATCGCCTTCCTGAGCGTGATGGCGCTCTCGCGGCTCCTCTTCGCCACCGAATTCAGGACCGCGGTCCTGCAGGGCACATCGGGCAGCTATGGCAATGTCGGCTACATGGGCCTGCCGCTGGCCGTGGCCTTCTTCGGGCCGGAGGCGGCGGTGCCGGCAGCGCTGGTCTTCTGCTTCGACTGCGCCCTGCAGTTCGTCCTCACCGCCTTTCTCGTGACACTCGCCAACGAGCGCGAGGAGGAGGCGCACTGGGGGGCCGTCGCCTGGCGGATCGCCAAGCAGGTCGGCACGCACCCCTTCATCGTCGCCACGGTGCTGGGCATCATCGGTTCGGCGATCCACTTCAAGGCGCCAGGCGCACTGGGCACGCTGCTCGACATGCTGATGAAGGCGGCAGGCCCTACCGCGCTCTTCGCCCTGGGCGTGACCGTGGGCATGCGGCGCTTTGCGGGGGTTGGGCCCGCGCTGCTAATCGTCTCCGGCATGAAGGTGCTGGTGCAGCCGGTCATGGCCTTCATCGTCGTCGGCATGGTGCCGGGCATTCCGGTGCTCTGGCTCAACGTGGCGGTGATGATGGCGGCACTTCCCACCGCCTCCAACGCCTTCATCCTGGCGAGCCAGTACAAGACCTATGTCGAGGGTGCCTCGACCGCGGTGATCGTCACCACTGCACTCTCGGCGCTGATCATTCCGCTGCTGATCTACGCAATCAATTCCGGTGCCATGCCCTGAGGCGGGCGCATCACGCGCGGCAGGTTCGATGAAGGTGCGAGGCCATAGGCCATCACGGCGCGGCGGATCGGGCCGAATTGCGCGAGCAGGTTCATGCCCATGGCGCGGCCTGTTTCCAGCGCCATGAAACCCGAGAGCAGCGAGCGGTTCATGAGGTCGATCACCTGTTGGCGGGGCTGCACGTCGCGCCGGCGCTTCGCATCGTAGTCGGCCATGATTGCGGGACTGCCGGGGTCGTCCTCGCCCTCCATCAGGTCTGCCGCCTGGGCGGCATCGCGCAGCGACATGTTCAGGCCCTGCGCACCGATGGGCGGCACCACGTGGGCGGCCTCGCCGATGAGGATGATGCGGTTTCTGGCGAAGTCGCGCGCCACCAGCCCCTGCATCGGGAACAGCCGGCGCGGGCCGATGTCGGAAACAAGGCCCAGTTCGCCATGGGTGCCGATCTGGATCTCGGCGGCAAGGTCACGGTCGGACAGCGCCATCAGTTCGGCGGCGCGCGCCGGGCGTTCCATCCACACCAGCGCCGAGCGGTTGCCGGGCATCGGCACCGTCGTGAAGGGACCGGCCTTCCGGTGGTGCTCGGTCGAGATCCCGTCATGCGGGCCGGAATGTCCGAAGCTCGTGGCAAGTGCTGTCTGGTCATAGCTCCAGCGGTTGGTGCGGATACCGGCGGCCTCGCGCAGCAGCGAGTTCCGGCCGTCGGCGGCGAGCGCCACGCGCGCGGTGATGCGTTGGCCCTCGCTGGTGGTCACGGTGACGCTGTCAGAGGCCGTGTGCACTGAGGCCGCATCGGAGCCCGTGAATGTGACGCCCAGTTCGCGGGCGCGGACGAAGAGGGCAGGGATCAGGATGCCGAGCGGAAAGTTCCACCCGAAAGCCTCCTCGCCCAGTTCCGCCGGGTCGAAGGTGATGGTGGGGGCCTTGAACAGCGCGCCCGTGTCATCGACGAGGCGCAGCTTGCGCAGCGGCTGGGTGGCCTCCTTCAGATGGCCCGGCCACAGGCCCAGATGCATCAGGAGCCGGATCGATGGCTGCATCAGCGCCACGGTGCGCGGGTCAGAGGTGTCACCCTGTTCCCTGGCCACCAGGGCCACGCGCCGCCCATCCAGCGCCAGAAGGCAGGCCGCGGAGAGGCCGGCGGGGCCGGCGCCGGTCACGATGACATCAAAATCGCTCATGGTGCGAAAATGGGCTTCCGCTCGGGTGGGCGCAAGGACGCTGTTGCCGCAGCTACTTCGCGGCCAGCGCCGTCTTCTTCATGCTGTCGCGGCCGGAGAAGTGCTCATGCCAGTGCCCCAGTTTCGGGTGACCGTTGCGCCAGTGAAGGTCGGGCAGGCGGAAATCGATATAGGCGAGCGTCACCGCCACGGCGATCGACCCGGCATTCACCTCCTGCAGCAAGTCCATCCAGTTGGCCTCCAGCTCGTCGAAGCTGGCATGGAGGCGCGTCTCGGTCCGCACCATCCAGTCTTCCCACTGCAGGCCCTTGGGACGCATGGCCGTCTCGTAGCGATAGGCGACGGCGGAATCGGCGAGGCCCTGGCCCAGCGCCTGGAGCGTCAGCACGCGGAAGCGCTTGGCGGGGTCATGCGGGATCAGGCTGGTGTTGCCGGCGCTATGGGCGAGATATTCGATGATGACACGCGAGTCATAGACGCCGTGCCCGTGATCGGTCTCCAGCACCGGGATCTTGCCGATGGGCGAGAGGCTGGCCAGCTTGGCGTTCACCTCGGTTGGCCTCACCGGTTCCACGATGTGCTGCAGCTTGTCGCCGAGGCCTACCTCATGGGCGGCGACGACGGTCATGCGGACGAAGGGCGAGATCAGGTCGCCGTAGATCTTCATGGGGCTGCACTCCTCAAGGGCCTGTTGCGCCTGAGGTTAGGCGAAGATCCCGCCGCTTCCAAGGGGCGGCGGGAGGCTCTCAATACTTGCGGAGAAGGCCGATCAGGCGCCCCTGAACGCGCACCCTGTCCGGCCCGAAGATGCGGGTCTCGTAGGTTGGATTGGCGGCTTCCAGCGCCACGGAGTCGCCCTTGCGGCGCAGCCGCTTCAGCGTTGCTTCCTCGTCGTCGACGAGCGCCACGATGATGTCGCCGTTATGCGCCGTGTCGCCCTTGCGGATGATGACCGTGTCGCCATCGAAGATGCCGGCATCGATCATCGAGTCGCCCTTGACCTCGAGCGCGAAGTGCTCGCCGCCGGACAGCATTTCAGGTGGAACGGTGATGTTGGCCGTGTGGTCCTGGATCGCCGAGATCGGCACGCCCGCCGCGATGCGGCCCATCATCGGCACGACGGCCGCCTTGGGGGCGCCGTCATTGGTGCTGGTGACGGGCTTCACCCGGCCGAGATTGCCCTGGATGACATTGGGCGTGAAACCGCCGACCTTCTTCTGCGTGAGGCTGGGGGAATGCGCGTCGGGGAGCTTCAGCACCTCCAGCGCACGGGCCCGGTTGGGCATGCGACGCAGGAAGCCGCGCTCCTCCAGCGCCACGATCAGGCGGTGCACGCCGGACTTCGACTGCAGGTTCAGGGCCTCCTTCATCTCCTCGAAGGAGGGGGGAACGCCTTCCTCCTTGAGCCGCTCATTGATGAACAGGAGGAGTTCGAGTTGCTTCCGCGTCAGCATGGGCCGGGTACTCTCGATGATCGTTTTGTTCTTTGTCCGGAATCGGAACAAATCCAAAACAAGGATATCCGTACCCTTTTAGTTCTGCAAGTGTTTACTTTCCGTAACTGTTCAGAAGTCCAGACGTAAGATCTTCACGACGTCACCCGCGCCTGCCACTTTTGCAAAGGGTGGCCGGACAATCAGCGCCTGCGCCTCGCGAAATGTGCGCTGCATCGAGGAATCCTGCTTCTGGAAGGGGGTGGCGACGCGGCTGCCGTCGGCCGCCTCGATGAGGGTCGCGCGCACGTAGTCCTGCCGGCTGTCGTTCTCCTTCATTGACGCTCCAAGGCGCGCCTCGATGAGGTCATCGCCCGGCGGCAGGCCGAGGAGGGCGTCGATCAGGGGCTTGAGGAACAGCCGGGCGCAGACGAGGGCAGAGACGGGGTTCCCCGGTAGCCCGAGCACGTGCTGGCCCTTCCGGCGGCCATACATGAAGGGCTTGCCCGGCCGCATGGCGATCTTCCAGAAGTCGATCTTCACGCCGGCGTTCCGCAGCGCCTCCTGCACGTAGTCATGGTCGCCCACCGAGGCGCCGCCGGTGGTGACGAGGATGTCAGCCTTTGCTGCCCTGGCGATGGCGCGCTCGGTGGCCCGGAGATTGTCCGGAACGATGCCGAAATTCATGACGGTGGCGCCCAGGTGTTCTGCCATGGCGGCCAGCGCATGGCTGTTCGACGAAACGATCTGGTCGGCGCGCGGCGACTTGCCGGGCAGCACCAGCTCGTCACCCGTGGCGATGAGCGCCACCACCGGGCGGCGGCGCAGGCTGAGTTTCGGTGCATTGGCGGCGGCGGCAAGCCCGATGTCCCGCGCACCGAGCTTCAGGCCAGCCGGGAGCAGGGCATCGCCCCTGCGGAAATCGAGGCCGGCGAAGCGGATGTTCTGCGCGGGCTTCGCGGGCTGAAGGACCTTCACGTCCTTGCCCGCAGCCTCGGTGTTCTCCTGGATGACCACGGCATCGGCACCCTTCGGCACCGGCGCGCCGGTGAAGATCCGCACGCATTGCCCGCGCTTCAGCCTGCCCTTGAAGCCGTGTCCGGCGGCGGAGAGGCCGATGAGCTTCAGCGTGGCCGGGGCCATGGCGACATCTGCCGCGACAACGGCATAGCCGTCCATCGCAGAGGCATCGAAGGGTGGCTGGTTGCGCACGGCCTTGAGCGGCTTGGCCAAAACACGGCCGAGCGCCTGCTCGAGCTTCACGTCCTCGGCGGGCAGTGGCTTCACATTCTTCAGGATGCGGTCGCGGGCCTCTTCGACAGGGATCAGGGCCATGGCGTCACTCCGCTGTGAAATGTCCGGATTTGCCGCCCGACTTCTCGACCAGGCGGAGGTTGGTGATCTTCATGCCGCGGTCCACCGCCTTGCACATGTCGTAGAGCGTGAGACAGGCGACGGAGCAGGCGGTGAGCGCCTCCATTTCGACACCCGTCTTCCCCTCGACCTTCACCGTGGCCGTGACCTCGATGGTGGAGGCCGTGGTGTCGGGTGCGAAGTCAACCGTCACCTTGGTGATCATCAGCGGGTGGCAGAGCGGGATCAGCTCGTGCGTCTTCTTCGCCGCCATGATGCCGGCGATGCGCGCGGTGGCGATGACGTCGCCCTTCTTTGCCTTTCCTTCGAGGATCAGCGTCAGCGTGTCGGGCAACATCTCCACCAGTGCCTTCGCCGTGGCGCTGCGGCTGGTGACATGCTTCTCCGACACGTCCACCATGTGGGCATTGCCCTCGGCATCGAGATGGGTGAGGCGGCTCATGGCTTGGTCAGTATTTCACGGGTGGCGGTGGTCACGTCCTGCTGGCGCATCAGGCTTTCCCCGATCAGGAAGGCGCTGACATTGGCCTTCGCGAGGCGTGCGAGATCGGCGGGCGTGAACAGGCCGCTCTCACCCACCACCATGCGCTCCTTCGGGATCATGGGAGCAAGACGCTCGGTCGTCGCCAGCGTCGTTTCGAAGGTGTGAAGGTCGCGGTTGTTGATGCCGACCATGCGCGAACGAAGCTTCAGCGCGCGCTCCAATTCGTCCTCGTTGTGCACTTCGATCAGAACGTCGAGGCCCCAGTGTTGGGCGGCACTCTCGAGTTCGGCGGCGAGCGTGTCGTCGATCATTGCCATGATGAGCAGGATGCAGTCGCCGCCCCAGGCGCGCGCTTCCACCACCTGCCAGGTGTCTAGCATGAAGTCCTTGCGGAGCGCTGGCAGCGAACAGGCGGCGCGTGCGGCGGTCAGGAACTCGGGCGCACCCTGAAACGACGGCGTGTCGGTGAGCACCGAGAGGCAGGCGGCACCACCGGCCTCATAGGCCCTGGCCAGTGTCGGCGGGTCGAAATCGGCGCGGATGAGGCCTTTCGACGGGCTCGCCTTCTTGATCTCGGCGATGAGGCCCCATTGGCCGGCAGCGGCCTTGGCGTCCAGCGCCTTGGCGAAGCCGCGCACCGGAGGGGCTGACTTGGCGCGGGCCTCGAGGTCGCCAAGCGTGGTGAGGGTCTTTGCCTTGGCCACTTCCTCGCGCTTGTAGGCGGCGATCTTGTCGAGAATGGTTGCCATCAGTCGTTCGATACCTTCACGAGCTTGTTGAGGGCGGCTTCCGCCGCACCGCTGTCGATGGCCTTCTGTGCAGCGGCGACACCGCGCTTCAGGTCAGCTTCCTTACCGGCGACGACAAGCGCCGCGGCAGCCGTCATCACCGCCGCATCGCGGAAGGCCGAGGGCTTGCCCGCCAGAACATGGCGCAGCGCATCGGCATTGTGCTCGGCATCGCCGCCCTTGAGGTCCTCGAGGGACGAGCGCTTGAGATCCGCCTCTTCCGGCGTCAGCGTGAAGGAGGTGATCTTGCCGTCCTTCAACTCGGAAATCCACGTCGTGCCGGTGGGCACGATCTCGTCCATGCCGCCTTCGCCGTGGCAGATCCAGCAGGCTTCGCAGCCGAGGTTCTGCAGCACCTGCGCAAGCGGCGCCACCCACTGCTTCGAGAACACGCCCGTCACCTGCCGCTTCGCACGCGCCGGATTGGAAAGGGGGCCGAGCAGGTTGAAGATCGTGCGCGTGCCGAGTTCGACGCGCGACGGCCCGACGAACTTCATCGAGGAATGATGCGCGGGCGCGAACATGAAGCCGAGGCCCGCTTCCGAGATGCATTCGGAAATCTTCTCCGGCGGCACGTCGATCTTGACGCCCAGCGCCATGAGAACGTCGGCCGCACCCGAGCGCGAGGAGAGGGCGCGGTTGCCGTGCTTGGCCACCTTCAGGCCCGCACCCGCCGCGACGAAGGCGGCGCAGGTGGAGATGTTGTAGGAGCCCGAGGCATCACCGCCCGTGCCCACGATGTCGATGGCATCGACAGGCGCTTCGACGGGCAGCATCTTCTCGCGCATGATCTCGACGGCGCCGGTGATCTCGTCAACCGTTTCGCCGCGCACGCGCAGCGCCATGAGGAAGCCGCCGATCTGCGAGGGCGTCGCATCGCCCGACATCATCACGTCGAAGGCCTCGCGCGCTTCTGCGCGGGTGAGCGGCGTTCCTGCCGCGACCTTGGCGATCAGGGGTTTCAACTCAGCCATCAGCGGGCCCTCGCCAGTTCGAGGAAATTCCTGAGAATTGTGTGGCCATGCTCGGAGGCAATCGACTCCGGGTGGAACTGCACGCCATGCACGTTCCGGGTCTTGTGCTGCAGGCCCATGATGAGGCCGTCGGCTTCCGCCGTGACTTCGAGGCAGTCCGGCAGGCTGTCGCGCTCGACGATGAGCGAGTGATAACGCGTCGCCGTGAAGTCCTGGGGCAGGCCCTTGAACACGCCCTTACCGGTGTGGTGGATCTGGCTTGTCTTGCCATGCATCTGCGCCGGCGCGCGGACGACCTTGCCGCCGAAGGTTTGGCCCATGGACTGGAGGCCGAGGCACACGCCGAAGACGGGAATGGTCTCGGAGGCTTTCTCGATCAGCTCGAGGCAGATGCCCGCCTCGTTGGGCGTCGCCGGGCCGGGCGAGATGACGATCGCCTCGGGCTTCGCCGAGATCACCTGACCCACACTGATCTTGTTGTTGCGGTGAACGACCGTCTCAGCGCCGATGTCGCCCAGGAAGTGATAGAGGTTCCAGGTAAAGCTGTCGTAATTGTCGATGAGGATGATCATTGCGCCCTCCCGGCCCGTCCGGCGAAGCGCACGGCCTCTTCCGCGGCGCGGAACAGGGCCTTGGCCTTGTTCACGCATTCCTGGTGCTCGGACTCAGGCACGCTGTCGGCGACCACGCCCGCACCGGCTTGCACATACATCTTTCCGTCCTTGACGATCGCCGTGCGCAGCACGATGCAGGTGTCCATTTCGCCGTCGGCGGAGAAATAGCCCACGCAGCCGGCATAGACGCCGCGCTTGTGCTTCTCGAATTCGTCGATGATCTCCATGGCCCGCACCTTCGGCGCGCCTGACACGGTGCCGGCGGGGAAGCCCGCCACCAGCGCGTCGATGGCGTCGAACTTGTTCGACAGCTTGCCCTCGACGTTCGACACGATGTGCATGACCTGCGAATAATATTCGAGGATGAACTGGTCGGTGACCTTGATCGAGCCGATGTCGGCCACACGGCCCACGTCGTTGCGGCCGAGGTCGAGCAGCATCAGGTGCTCGGCGCGTTCCTTCGGGTCGGCCAGCAACTCGGCTGCAAGGGCACGATCCTCGGCGGGCGTGGTGCCGCGGCGGCGCGTACCGGCGATCGGGCGGATCGTCACCTTGCCATCGCGCACGCGCACGAGGATTTCGGGGCTGGATCCGATCACCGAGAAGCGGTCGAAGTCGAGGTAGTAGAGGAAGGGCGAGGGGTTCACGCGCCGGAGCGAGCGGTAGAGCGCGAAGGGCGGGAGCGTGAACTCGGTCTCGAAGCGCTGCGACAGCACAACCTGGAAGATGTCGCCCGCCGCGATGTACTCTTTCGCCTTGAGCACCATCGCCTTGTATTCGTCTGGCGTGGTGTTGGAGCGCGGGTCGCCGATGGGCGAAAGGTCGGCCTCCTTCAGCGACAGGTCGAGCGGGCGGTCGAGCGCGTCGACGACCTCGCCGATGCGCTCTCCGGCGCGCGCATAGGCGGCCTTTGCCGAGACGCCGGGCGTGGGATAGACGGGGGAGGTGACGGTCACCTCGTCGCGCACGCTGTCGAAGATCGCCATCACCGTCGGGCGGATCATCATCGAGTCGGGCAAGCCCAGCGTGTCCGGGTTGGGCTCCGGCAGCTCCTCCATGAAGCGCACCATGTCATAGCCCATGTAGCCGAATACGCCGGCCGCCATGGGGGGCGCGTCTTCCGCCAGCTTGATGCGGCTCTCGGCGAGGAGTGCCCGCAGCGACTGGAGGGGGTGGAGGCCGGTGTCCTCGAAGAAGCCGTCAGGGTCGAGCGAGGCCTTGCGGTTAATCTGCGCCTTGCCGTTCTCGACCTTCCAGATCAGGTCCGGGTTCAGCCCGATGATCGAATAGCGGCCACGCACCGCACCACCTTCGACCGACTCAAGCAGGAAGGAATAGCGCGCGTTGCGGGCGAGCTTCAGCTTCGCCGAGACCGGCGTCTCGAGGTCGGCGACGAGGCGGGTCGACACGATCTGCGCCTCGCCCCTGTCATAGGCGAGGGCGAAACTGTCGTAGTCGGGGGAGATGATCATCTTGGTGTTCCGGCAAAGCTGTCACGGGAAGTCTCAGTTCGTCTGTTGTCCCGCAATCTGTTGCCAGAGGGCCTCGTTGACCTTGACGCCAGCCTGTTCCTTCAGCGCCGCCAGATAGGCATCGAGCATGTCGTTGGACATCTGCGGTTCCAGCTGCTTGGCGATGCTCTTGGCGTCGGGCGAGGCCGCGTCGAAGGCGGGCATCAGCACCGGCTCGGACTGCATGACGCGCGCGCCCTTGCCGTCCGGCTCCACCGCATAGGCGAAGCCCTTCTCAGGCACCGAGAACAGCGCCATCACGGCGGCGCGGTTGAAGCTGTCGCCCTGTTCGGTGCGCTTCAGGCCCTGTGCCGTCTGGACGGTGGCCTTCGCTTCGGCGGCGAGTGAATCGAGGCTCGCCCCGGCACGGGCCCGCTCGACGAGCTTCTTGGCCTTCTCCTCCGACAGCGCCTTCACCTTGGCGGCGACGACCGCGGCCTTGACCTGGTCCTTCACCTCGTCGAGGGGCCGCAATGCGGCAGGCACCACCTCACGCACTTCATACCAGACATAGCCGTTGTCGAGCGAGATCGCGTCATTCTCGACGCCCACGTCGCTGGAGAAGGTAGCCGTCAGAACCTCCTGCGCATGCGGGATCGCGACGCTGGCGCCGGCCTTGTCGTTGCCCTGGGCGTCGGTGGCGGCGATGAGCTGGAAGGGAATGCCGGCCTTGGCGGCAATCTCCTCGAAGCTGGTCTGGGCGGCACGGGCGTCCTCGACGGCGTCATAGGTCGACTGGATCTGCTCCATGGCCTGTTCCAGCTTCAAACGGTCGGACAGCTGCTGCTTCACCTCGTCCAGCGTCTGCTGGTGTTCGGGGGCGATGCTCACGGCCTTGAGCAGCGCGGTCGACAGCGCGCCCTTCACCGGCTGGCTCACCGCACCCTGCGCCAGGCCGAAGGCGGCATCGGCGATGGCGGGGTCGATGAAATCGGCCTTCGTTTTATCGGCAAAGGTGACGTCCGCCTCGGTGAAGCCCAGCTCCTTGGCGAGAGCCAGGAAATCGGTGCCCGCTGCCAGTTTGGCCTGGGCCGCCTGGGCTGCCTCGAGGGTGGGGAAGGTGATCTGCAGGATGGTCCGCTTCTCGGGCGTGAAATATTCGGCCTTGTACTTTTCGTAGCCGTCCGCGAGGTCCTGGTCGGACAGCACGATCTTGGCCGCGATGTCGGCCGGCTCCGCCTTCATGATGGCGACAGCGCGGAATTCCGGCGCGGTATAGGCGGCAGGGTTTGCCTCGTATTCCTTCTTGATCTCGTCATCGGTCGGGGCCGGCACCTCGCTGTCGGCGGTGGTGACGATGAAATAGCGCGCATCACGCTGCTCGTTGTCGAAACGGTACTGTGCCTCGAGCAGGCCGGTGCTCACCGGCATGTTGCCGCCCGCCGTCTGGGTCAGCGCCTCGCGCAGCAGCCGCTGGCGCTCGGACGCGAAGAAGGTGGATTCGCTCATGCCGTTCTGCGCCAGCAATTGCTTGAAGCGCTCGCCGTTGAACTTGCCGGTGGAATCGAGGAAGGCCGGATTGGTCATCAGGTCCTTGGCGAGGAAGGTATCGGAGACGCCCAGCTTCAGCTGCTCGGCCTCGTTGTCGAGTGCTGCGCCCTGGATCAGGAACTCGAACACGCCCTTGTCGATGCCGAAGACGCGGGCTTCCTCGGGCGTGATGCCGCGGCCCGTCTGCTGGGAGATTTCCTGCAGTCGGTTCTGGAAGGCGCGGCTGTAGGCTTCGGCGGTCACCTCCTGGCTGCCGACGGTGGCGAGGTCGTTGACGCTGCCGAATTTGAAAACATCGGCGATGCCCCACACGCCGAAGCTCACGGCAAGCAGGCCGATGAGGAGCTTCGCCACCCAACTCTTGGCGGCTTTGCGCATGGAATCCATCATGTCGGAACGTCCCTTTTCAAATCGCGCGCCCGGCGCGGGCGCGGCGCACTATAGGTAGGCGAACACCCCCTCGCAAGTGCGGGATGCGTCTGCTAAGAGTCTGTTTCGCAAGGGAGTGAGAGCATCCAATCATGGCAAGTGAAGGGCCGCGGCCGCTGGTCGCCGGAAACTGGAAGATGAACGGCAGCGTGGCCATGCTGAAGGAGCCGCGCCTCCTCGCCGCCATGCTCAAGGACGTGAAGCTGAAGGCCGATGTCATGGTCTGCCCGCCGGCAATCGTGCTCCGCCGGGTCAAGTCCGTCCTCAAGGGCTCCAAGATCAAGGTGGGCGGTCAGGACTGCCACTGGAATGCGTCGGGTGCCCATACCGGGGACATCTCGGCCGAGATGCTGAAGGAGGCGGGCTGCACCGCCGTCATCGTCGGCCATTCCGAGCGCCGCACCAACCATGGCGAAACCGACGAGATCGTGTCGAAGAAGGCGAAGGCCGTCCAGAAGGCCGGACTGAAGGCCATCATCTGCATCGGCGAAACGCTGGAGGAGCGGAAATCCGGCAAGACCCTCGAGGTCGTCACCCGCCAGCTCAAGGGCTCGCTGCCCGAAGGATCCACCGCCGCCGATACGGTCATCGCCTATGAGCCGGTCTGGGCCATCGGCACCGGCCTCACGCCCACGACGGCCGAGGTGGCCGAAGTCCATGCCCTGATCCGCCAGGAGCTTGGCGGACTGATGGGCAAGGACGGGGCAGGGGTGCGCATCCTCTATGGCGGCTCGGTCAAGCCCTCCAACGCCGAGGAACTGATGAGCCAGCCTAACGTCAACGGGGCACTGGTCGGCGGCGCCAGCCTCAAGGCTGCCGATTTCCTGGGCATTATCAAGGTCTACGCCTGATGTCTGAAATTCCGACTTTAACCAAGCGCAAGCTCCAGGCCCAGGTCATCGGGCCGATCTATGCCGAGATGGTGGAACAGGTGGGCGAGGAGAAGGCGTCCGCCATTCTCGACGCTGCCATTCGCAAGGCGGCCGTGGCCGAGGGGAAATACTTCGCCGAGAAAACCGGCGGGGCCACCTCCATGGCCGACTTCATCAAGCTCTACGAAAATTGGACGGCCGACGGGGCCCTGGAGATGAAGGTGCTGACGGCGGACGACACCTCATTCGACTTCGACATCACCCGCTGCCGCTACGCCGAGACCTACAAGGAAATGGGGCTGGGCAAGATCGGCCACCTCCTGTCCTGCAACAGAGACGGCACCTTCTGCGAGGGTTATGACCCCAACATCACCCTGGAACGCAAGCAGACGATCATGGAAGGTGCCCCCTGCTGCACCTTCCGCTATCGTTACAAGTCGCCGTAGTTTCGCCACGCTCCACCCCGAGCCTTGAGGTTCGGGAGGGAGCATCATGCGCAAGCTGTTTCTGTCTGCCTGTCTGGTCCTCGCGGGGCTGGCAACGCCTGCCGCCGCGCTCCAGAGCGACTGCCTCGCCATCGCCGGCCGTGAGCCGCGGATCGTGCCGGCCGCCTATGAGCCTGCCAGGCTCTCCGCCGACGAGGTTCGGATCACCTTCCTCGGCCATGCCAGCTTCCTCATCGAGAGCCCGGGCGGCACCCGCATCGTAACCGATTATGCCGGCTATTCCGACGGCATCACGCCTGACGCGGTGACTATGAACCGGGCGCATTCCTCGCACTATACCGATGCGCCGGCCCCGGCGATCAAGCACGTGCTGCGCGGCTGGAACCCGGAGGGCGGGCCTGCCGAGCACGACGTCGAGATCGGCGACATCCGGGTCCGCAACGTGCCGACCGACATCCGCGGCGGCATGTCGGGCCGGGTGAAGGACGGCAACTCGATCTTCGTCTTCGAGGTGGCGGGGCTGTGCATCGGGCACCTCGGCCACCTCCACCACCTGCTCGGTGCCGGGCATGTGGGCCTCATCGGGCGGCTGGACGTGGTGCTGGTGCCCGTCGACGGCGGCTATACCATGGGACAGGCCGAGATGTTGGAGGTGCTGCGGACGCTGAAGCCCCGGGTGGTCATCCCCATGCATTACTTCGGACCGGCGACGCTCAACCGCTTCATCGCCACGGTGGGCCGCGACTACGCGCTCGAAACCTCCACCTCGCCGGAGTGGATCCTGTCGGCCGCCACCCTGCCGGACCGGCCGAAGCTCCTGGTCTTGCCGGGCGACTGAGGGGCAGGGGGTTGGTCCCTGCAGTTGCTTTCCCCATATGAAGCGGGTAAAGCCAGCGCAAATTCGATCGGAAAGACCCGGAAAGCCATGGAAACCGTCATTCTCGTCATCCACCTCATCATCGCCCTGTCGCTGATCGGCGTGGTTCTGCTGCAGCGCTCTGAGGGCGGTGCGCTGGGAATTGGCGGCGGCGGTGGCGGCGGCGGTGCAGGCAGCCTGTTCTCGGCCCGCGGCGTGGGCAATGCCCTGACCCGGACAACCGCCTGGCTGGCCGTCGGCTTCTTCTGCACCTCGATCGCGCTGACCGTCATCGCCACCCAGCGCGGTTCCGGCTCGGTGATCGACGGTGTTACGCCTCCGGCTGCGACCGGCGAGGCCCCGGCAGCGCCCGCCCAGGGTGGCGACAGTTCCGTGCTCCCCAAGCTGGCACCCAGCCAGCCGCAGGTTCCGGTCAGCCCGTAAGGTCAGTACCGCTTGAGTTATCCACACAGCCCGGAAACCCCGTTTCCGGGCTTTCAAACGTGATTTGAAGCAGATAGGGTGAAGTTCCATGGCGCGATATATTTTCATCACCGGCGGCGTGGTCTCCTCTCTTGGCAAGGGTCTGGCATCGGCGGCACTGGGTGCCCTGCTGCAGGCACGCGGCTTCACGGTCAGGCTCAGGAAGCTCGACCCCTATCTCAACGTCGACCCGGGCACCATGAGCCCCTACCAGCATGGCGAGGTCTTCGTCACCGATGACGGGGCCGAGACCGACCTCGACCTCGGCCACTACGAGCGTTTCACCGGGCGCCACGCCAACAAGCAGGACAACATCACCACGGGCCGCATCTACCAGGAGATCATCGCCAAGGAGCGGCGCGGCGACTTCCTCGGCGGCACGGTGCAGGTGATCCCGCACGTAACCGACGCCATCAAGGACTTCATCCGCACCGGCAATGACGGCTACGATTTCGTGCTGGTCGAGATCGGCGGCACCGTGGGCGACATCGAGGGCCTGCCCTTCTTCGAGGCGATCCGCCAGTTCGGCCAGGAGCAGCCGCGCGGCGACTGCCTCTACATCCACCTCACGCTGCTGCCCTTCATCCCCACGGCGGGCGAACTCAAGACCAAACCCACGCAGCATTCGGTGAAGGAGCTGCGCTCCATCGGCATCCAGCCCGACATCCTGCTCTGCCGCGCCGATCGCGAGATCCCGGTCAACGAGCGCCGCAAGATCGCGCTGTTCTGCAACGTGCGGCCCTCGGCCGTCATCCAGGCCCTCGACGTCAAGTCGATCTACGACGTGCCGCGCGCCTACCACAATGAAGGCCTCGACAAGGAAGTCCTCGACATCTTCGGCTTCAAGGACGTGCGCGAACCCGACCTCGGCCAGTGGACGGAGATCATGAGCCGCATCACCCAGCCCGAGGGCGAGGTGAACATCGCGGTGGTGGGCAAGTACACGGGCCTTCTCGATGCCTACAAGTCGCTGCAGGAAGCCCTCGTTCATGGCGGCATCGCCAACAAGGTGAAGGTCAACCTCGACTGGATCGAGTCGGAGGTCTTCGAGAAGGAAGACCCGGCCCCCTATCTCGAGGGCGTGCACGGCATTCTCGTGCCCGGCGGCTTCGGCGAGCGCGGCTCGGAGGGCAAGATCAAGGCGGCTACTTTCGCGCGTACCCGCAAGGTGCCTTATTTCGGCATCTGTTTCGGCATGCAGATGGCCTGCATCGAGGCTGCACGCTCACTGTGCGGCATCGAAGGGGCGAGCTCCACCGAGTTCGGCGAGACGAAGGAACCCGTGGTCGGCACCATGACCGAGTGGATGAAGGGCAACGAGCTCGAGATCCGCAAGTCCGGGGGCGACCTCGGCGGCACCATGCGTCTCGGCGCCTTCGACGCCGAGCTGAAGCCCGGCTCCAAGATCGCCGACATCTATGGCACCACCCATATCTCCGAGCGCCATCGTCACCGCTACGAGGTGAACACCCATTACCGCGACCGCCTCGAAAAGGCGGGCCTGCGCTTTGCCGGCATGTCGCCGGACGGGCTTCTGCCGGAAACGGTCGAATACCCGGACCATCCGTGGTTCATCGGCGTCCAGTATCATCCCGAACTGAAGTCGAAGCCCTTCGATCCCCACCCGCTGTTCTCGTCCTTCATCGCGGCGGCGATCGAGCAGAGCCGGCTGGTCTAGCGCCATGCGCGCGGCACGGGTTCTGCTGTCCGCGTTTCTTGCGCTCTGCCTTGCAATCTCTGCGGCAGTAGCACTCGACCGCGCCATCATCGGCGAGAGCGATCGCGCCATCCAGCAGTTCCGCGTCGACCTCGAAGGCGCCTCGGGCATGCTGCGTCGCCCGAACCTCAGCGAGCAGGACCTCAACAACCTCAAGGTCGTGCTGGAGAAGATCCGCACCTCAACGGCGGAGCGTTCCCTGCGGCTCCTCGCGCCGCTGGCGGAGGTCACGCAGCAGCTGAATTCGCTTGGCCCCGCGCCGGCTGCCGGGCAGACGGAGGATCAGGGCGTTGCGCAGTCACGCGCCGACGTCACCGCGACGCGCGACAAGCTGCTGAGCGTCAAGGCCCAGCTCGACGTCATCACGGTCGAGGCCGAGCAACTCTCACGCTCCGTCTCGGCCCAGCAGCGCGATCAGTTCTTCGAGCGCATCTTCGACCGCAGCCGCTCCATCCTGAACCCTGACCTGTGGGTGGACCTCGCCACCGGCCTGGGCGTGCTCATGACCGGCCTCGCCCTGATGCTGCGCAACTGGTGGAACGATGTCTCGGCTACCGCGCAGCCGCTCGGTCTGCTGATGATCCCGGTCATCGTGCTGGCCTGCGGCGTGGGCTTCCGCGTCGTGAACCATTACTTTGCGCGCTGGCTCACCGGCTATGCCAACCATGGCCGCCCGCCCGACAACATGACGCGGCTCTGGATTATCCTGCGCGCGCTGATCGTCGCCTTCGGTGCCCTCGCGGTGCTGTTCCTGCCGATCCGGTTCTCGCTTGAGGTGAGCGGCTATTTCTCCGATGCCACGCCCCGCATGATGATGCTGTGGGACGCGGTGCGCGACACGGTGTTCACCACCATCTTCTACTATGTGCTCGCCCGCCGCATCCTGGCACCCGGCACGCCGGAGATGCGCATCGTCAATGTCGACGATCGCGCTGCCTTGCAGCTGTCGGTTCTCGTCGGCCTCATCGCCTTCGTCGCGAGCTTCAACACGCAACTGGGCCAGGTCTCCGAGGGCATGTTCCTCAACCTGAATTACACGCAGGGGCAGTCGGCGCTGGGCGCGCTGACGCTTCTCGCGCTCATCAGCATCACATTGCTCGTGCTCCAGCGGCAGCAGGGTCTTCCCGATCCGGACGGGCGGCAGCTTTATTTCAGGTGGGCCGCCAAGTTCGTGCCACTGGTCTGGGCGCTGGTCATCGTTGGCTTGGGATCGCTGCTGCTGGGCTACCTCGCGCTCAGCGACTACATCACCCACCAGATCGTGCGCACCTCTTTCGTGCTCGTCCTGGTGTTCCTGATTTACCACCTGCTCGATGCCATGGTGCAGGCGAGCTTCGACCCGCAGTCCAGCTTCGGCATGTTCATGCGCCGCATGACCGGGCTCGGCGAGCGTGCGATCGAGCGTATCGGCCTGATCTTTCGCACCGTTGTCGACCTCGTGCTGGTGGTGGGCGGCATTCCGCTTCTGCTGCTGCTCTGGACGCTGAACTGGGTCGACCTGCGGGGGCTCGTCAATACGCTGGCGCTCGGCATCACCATCGGCGACGTCACCATCCTGCCGGGAACCCTCGCCATCATGCTGGCGATCCTGGTCGCCGGCATCATCGCCACCAAGCTGTTCAACAGCTGGCTCGACCGCCGCATCCTTTCCGACACCCGCATCAAGAGGGGCGTGCAGGACTCGATCCTCACGGGCACGCGGTATGTGGGCTACTTCCTCGCCGGCATCTTCGCGCTCACCGCGGCGGGTGTGGACTTCTCCAGCCTGGCGCTGATCGCCGGTGCGCTCGGCCTCGGTATCGGTCTCGGCCTGCAGTCGATCATCAACAATTTCGTCTCCGGCGTCATCCTGCTGGCGGAGCGTCCGATCCGGGTGGGCGACTGGGTTTCGCTGCCGGAAGGGGAGGGCATCGTCCGGCGCATCAACGTGCGCTCCACCGAAATCGAGACCTTCGACTCCTGCTCCATCATCCTGCCCAATTCGGCGCTCGTCACCGAAGCGGTCAAGAACTGGACCCACAACGACGACATGGGCCGCTTCTCGATCGACGTGATCGTCGATTACGACACCGATGCAGAGCTGATGAAGAAGCTGCTGCTCGAGACGACGCGGGCACACCCGAAGGTCCTCACCCATCCGGCGCCCAACGTGCTGCTCACCAGCTTCGGCAAGAATGGCCTCGAATTCGTTGTCCGCGCCTTCGTGGCGGATGTGCTGATGGGCTCCCAGGTCGCGAGTGACATTCGCTTCACGATATTGTCCAGGCTGCGCCAGGAGGGCATAAACATCGCCCAACCGGTTGCAGTTCTGCAGGCCTCGAAAACATAGGACGGCAATGAACGCCGACGCACAGAAGCACACCACGCAAAGCGGACTCGACTATCTGCGCGAGCGCCTGAAGGACTGGCACGGCTCGGCCATGGCCGAGACGATGAACATGCGGCTGATCGCGGTCGAGGACGGTTCCGCCACCTTCGAGGCCTTTCCCTCGCCGAAATACTACAATCCGCAGATGCGCCTGCACGGCGGTTATGCGGCGACACTGATTGACAGTGCCACCGGCTGCGCGGTGCAGACCAAGCTGCCGGCGGGCGTGGGCTATGGCACCATCGAACTCAAGGTGAACTACGTTCGCCGCATCGATGCCGAGGTCGGCCGCCTGCTGTGCACCGGCACGGTGATCCATGCCGGCCGCACCATGCTGACGGCGGACGCGAAGCTCACCGACGAGAGCGGCAAACTTTACGCCCATGGTTCGGGCACCTTCCTGGTATATCCCAAATGACACCCAACACGATCGTGTCCACCCACGCCGTCCGCTTCGGCAATGCGCTGCCGCTCTCGCTGATCGCCGGCCCCTGTCAGATGGAAAGCCGCGAGCATGCCTTCATGATGGCGGGCCGGCTCAAGGAGATCTGCGGCCGCCTCGGCATCGGGCTGGTCTACAAGTCGAGCTTCGACAAGGCCAACCGCACCAGCCTCAAGGGCAAGCGCGGCATGGGGCTGGAAAAGTCGCTCGCCGTCTTCGCCGACATCCGCAAGGAACTCGATCTGCCGGTGCTGACCGACGTGCACGAGAACGGCCAGTGCGCCGAGGTGGCGAGCGTCGTCGACGTGCTGCAGATCCCGGCCTTCCTCTGCCGCCAGACGGATCTGCTCATCGCCGCCGCTCGGACGGGTCGCATCGTCAACGTGAAGAAGGGCCAGTTCCTGGCGCCCTGGGACATGAAGAACGTACTCGCCAAGATCGTGGAGAGCGGCAATCCCAACGTCCTGCTGACCGAGCGCGGCGCGTCCTTCGGCTACAACACGCTGGTCTCCGACATGCGGGCGCTGCCCATCATGGCGGAGATGGGTGCCCCGGTGATCTTCGATGCCACCCACTCGGTGCAGCAGCCGGGCGGGCAGGGCGCATCATCGGGCGGCGACCGCCGCATGGTGCCGGTGCTGGCGCGCGCCGCCGTCGCCGTGGGCGTGGCGGGTGTCTTCATCGAGACCCACGAGGACCCGGACAATGCCCCCTCCGACGGCCCCAACATGGTGCCCCTGGACAAGCTGGAGGGCCTGCTGCGGACACTGATGGCGCTGGACACGGTGGCGAAGGCGGCCTGAGGCGCAGCGCGACCGCAACCGTCTTGCCAACGTCATCCCCTGCCGCCATAACCGCTCCCTGATTTGCGCACATCAAGGGACCGCCGCCATGACCACCATCATCGATATCACCGCCCGGGAAATCCTCGACAGCCGCGGTAACCCCACGGTGGAGGTGGATGTGGTACTGGAGGACGGCTCCATGGGCCGTGCCGCCGTGCCCTCGGGCGCCTCGACGGGTGCCCATGAGGCGGTGGAACTGCGTGACGGCGACAAGTCCCGCTACCTCGGCAAGGGTGTCACCAAGGCCGTCGCCGCCGTCAACGGCGAGATCTTCGACGCGCTCGCCGGCATGGAGGCGGAGGACCAGATCGCCATCGACCAGGCCATGATCGAGATCGACGGTACGCCCAACAAGGCCCGTCTCGGCGCCAACGCCATCCTCGGCGTATCGCTCGCCACCGCCAAGGCCGCGGCCGAGGCCGCGGGCCTGCCGCTCTACCGTTACGTGGGCGGCGCGGCGTCTCGCGTTCTGCCCGTGCCGATGATGAACATCATCAATGGCGGCGTCCATGCCGACAACCCGATCGACTTCCAGGAATTCATGATCATGCCGGTCGGGGCCGACAGCTTCCGCGAAGGCCTGCGCATGGGTGCGGAAATCTTCCACACGCTGAAGGGCGCGCTCAAGAAGGCCGGCCACAACACCAATGTCGGCGACGAGGGCGGCTTCGCGCCCAACCTGCCGTCGGCCGAGGCCGCTCTCGACTTCGTCATGAAGGCCGTGGAGCAGGCCGGCTACAAGCCCGGCAAGGACGTTTACCTGGCGCTCGACTGTGCCGCGACCGAGTTCTTCAAGAACGGCGCCTATGACTACGAGGGCGAGGGCAAGAAGCGCTCGATCAAGGAGCAGGCCGAATATCTCGCCAAGCTGGCGAAGGCCTATCCGATCTTCTCGATCGAGGACGGCATGTCGGAGGATGACTGGGACGGTTGGAAGCAGGTGACGGACCTCATCGGCAAGACCCACCAGCTGGTGGGCGACGACCTTTTCGTCACCAACACGAAGCGCCTGAAGAAGGGCATTTCGGAAGGCATCGCCAATTCGATCCTCGTCAAGGTGAACCAGATCGGCTCGCTGACGGAAACCCTGGAAGCGGTCGAGATGGCGCACAAGGCGGGCTATTCCGCCGTCATGTCGCACCGTTCCGGCGAGACCGAGGATTCGACCATCGCCGACCTTGCTGTCGCCACAAACTGCGGTCAGATCAAGACTGGCTCGCTGGCCCGTTCGGACCGGCTTGCCAAGTACAATCAGCTTCTTCGCATCGAGGAAGAACTGGGGTCGCAGGCAACATATGCGGGACGTAGCATCCTCAAAGCCTAATTCTTTGAAGCTCACCAATTTCCACATCGTCATATCGAGCCTGGCGGCGATCGCCGGCGTCGGGCTCGCCGCCTACCAGACCTTCCAGCCGCATCCCGCGGCACAGCAGCCGGTCAACGTGGTGGTGTCGGTCGACCCGCTGAAGGCAGACGCCGTCACGCCGAACGAGATCGTGCCCAAGTCCGACGCGCCGAAGCTGGCGACCCAGACGCTGAACCTCGCCGAGGGTGCGCGTTTCACCGCGGCGCTGAAGGACGGCAGCGACGCGCGCTACAACTTCGCCAGCCTGTTTGACGGGCAGGACGACACCTTCCTCGCCATCAACCCGCCCGACACCGAGCTCAACATCCTGGCGCTGTTCCAGGGTAACAAACCGCTGGACGTGACGGCGCTCGAATACCTGCCGCCCGTCGGGGTCGATCCCGCCAGCATGGCGAAGACGGTCGATCTCATGGTCCTGCCGGAGGGCGAGATCGGCGGGGCGGGCCGCGCCGTCCTGAGTTTCGAGCTGCCGCAATCGGGCGAGCCGCGCACCTTCGCCATTCCGGGCGGCGCGGTCGGCAAGGGCCTCTGGCTGCGCGTCGTCGGCGCGCCCGGCGCTGCCAAGAGCTATGTCGGCGATTTCAGGATCCTGAGCGAGCAGGTGGCGCCTTAGGCGTCAGCGGCCGCAGGTCACTTGCCCAGCGCCTTGGCCTCGTTCCACAGCCCGTCCATCTTATCGAGCGTGGACTGTTTCGGCTCCTTGCCCATCTCCTGCAGCCGCGCCTCGACATGGGCGAAGCGCCGCTCGAACTTGGCGTTTGTTCCGCGCAGGGCTGCTTCGGGGTCGATCCCCAAGTGCCGCGCCACATTGGCCATGGCGAAGAGCAGGTCGCCGAATTCCTCCGGTTTCTTGTCCTCGGGTGCTGCACGGAACTCGGCAATCTCCTCGGCGATCTTGTCATAGACATTCTCGACCGACGGCCAGTCGAATCCCACCTTCGCCGCCTTGGCCTGCAGCTTCACCGCGCGGGTGAGGCCGGGCAGGGCGAGGGGAATGCCGTCGAGGGTTCCCTGCCTCGGTTTGCCCTTGCGCTCCTCCGCCTTGCGGTCCTCCCAGAAGCCCTTGGCCAGCGTCGCCGAGCGCGCCTCGTCGTCGCCGAACACATGGGGGTGGCGGCGGATCATCTTGGCGTTCACCGCCTCGATCACGTCGTCGAAGGTGAAACTGCCTTCCTCGTCCGCCATCTGCGCGTGGTACACCGACTGCAGGAGGAGGTCGCCCAGCTCCTCGCAGAGTTCGGCGCGGGAGCCGTTGGCGATGGCATCCGCCACCTCATAGGCCTCCTCGATGGTGTAGGGCGCAATGGTCGCGAAATCCTGCTCGAGGTCCCAGGGGCAGCCGGTCACCGGCGTCCTCAGCGCCTTCATGATGGCGCGCAGGGTCTCGATCTTGCGGGGGTCCATATCGGCGGGGTTCTGTGTCATGGGTTGGGGACTAGCCGATCCCGCGTGAATGTTCCACCTGGACCTTGGCCGCCTAACCACCTCGAACGGTTTGAGCATGGTTCCGGCGACACAAATCGACATCCAACTGCCATGCTACCGCGATGCATCCGGCAACAACCAAAACGCAACATTTCGCATCCGTTTTGCATCAGGAAACGACATCGCTGTGCGTGTTGCGGAAGGGGGCTGAGGGTGGAGTGATGGCCGGGCGACTGGTCGGGCGCTGCCTTCATGAACAGATAACCCGAGATCATCCCGACCAGCGGGCTGGCCCGGCCCACCATCCGCCAAGAAACGCGCCATGCCATGGCGAAAGCTGCGCACCTGCTGGGAGATTGGGAAGCCCGGTGCCGGTCAACAGCGGCGTGACCTTCTACGGGGCCGGTTGCTTGGCGATGAGCCGGCATTTCGTCGTCGTGGGGCAGAGCCGTGGCACCACTCAAGTCACACCACCACCAGTCGACATCGTGTTCGCATAATATATATTATGGAATACAGCAGAACATACCGAGACAATAGGAAATCAGCCCCCGCCAATAGCTTGGACTGATTTCCGGAGATCTCACCTCAATGGCGTCTGTTTCGGCCAGGTCATCGGTTCGCAGGTCGTCACCTTCTCGGTGAAGTCCTTGTTCCACATCGTCCGCCGACAATCGAACCAGTAAGGAGTCTGCTTCTGCCACTCCGTTCCGGCGAATTTCGTCGCCAGCAACTGCTGCGCCGGCTTCGAGTAAGCCGCGTGCCCGCCATGCCAGTTGCAGCCGTAGCGCGCCGTCCGCACGGCCAGCGCCAGCGCCTCCGGCGCGCCGTCCTTGCCCTTGGAGGCCTTGCCCCAATCGATCGCAGCGCGGGACAGCCGCTCCGGGCCCTGCGGCATGCGCGTCAGCGCCCGGAGTTCCTTCCAGTCGACCGACCGCACCAAGGGATGTGCCGCGAGCACAGAGTCGCGCTTCTCGGCCAGCGGCGCGCGCAGCGCCGGGTCGTAAACATCGCCGATGCGCTTCGCAATCCAATCGAAGTAATCCGGGAAACCCGTTGTATTATCAGCCTGTTTGCGGATAGCGCCAAGCTGCCGATCGGGCTCGTACGGGCACCACCAGTTCTTGTCATTGGGGTTCCAGCTGTCGATCTCGGTAAAGCTGTCCGGCTTGATCGACTCGCTTTGCCAGCCGCCGGGCATCGACACGAGGATGTTGTGCGGCGGGCTGCGCAGTATGGTTAACAGCCGCTGGTTGCGGGGGCTGATGTCTGGGTAATCCGCCTTGACCTGGTCGAAAATCGTTTTGATTTCAGGGTTTAGCGCGTGAAGCGTGGCAAGATGCGCGCCGTCCACCTTGCGCTTCAGGCCATAGTCCCTTGTCCAGGCGGCACGGGCGAACAGCGCCCGGTCGCGCATCGTGAAGCTCTGGTCATTCGCCAATGCCCACAAGGACTTGGTGGGCAGGAAGTTGAGCACGATATCGGCCGCCGGGTCGGTGCTGCGGAGAACCGCATCCTTCCAGTGCGCCTCGTCCTCGGCGATCAGGGCCAGCAGCGCCGCATAGCGATCGCGGTCCATCGTGCTGGTGTCGTTTGTAATCCGGCTCAGCAGGTCGGGCGTGATCAGCGCATCGCGCAGCTTGCGCGCTTCAGCCGTATTGCCCGTGGCGGTGATGTGTTGGGCCAGATTATAGAGCGCGGTGCCGGAATAGGCCCGGGCTTCCTTGATCGGTGCCTGGCTAAGCCCCTGCTCTGCCTCATCAAATTTTCCCGCTAGTGCCGAGAGCCGCACAGCGTGGTTGAGCAGGAAGCCGGCGGCAGCTGTCTCCGGTGCGGTGCCGCAGCTCTTCACAGCTGCATCCATTGCCATCTTGGCCTGGCTCCAGAGCGCTGCGCGGGAGGCATCGTCGGGTGTCGCAGCCAGCGCCTTCAGCATGTCGAGCGCCGGGCCCTTGATCTGGGCACCGCTTGGCTGCACGGCGAGCGCCTTTCCGATGTAATCGGACATGCGCGCCTGCCACTTGTCGCCGATGAGGCTCCACGGTGCCAGCTGGTACTTCTCGTTGGCCGACTGACCCGCCATCATCCACAGCGCCATCGGATGCTGGCGCGATGCGTCCACGATCGACTTGGAGATGGTGGCATCCGCCGGCAGCGTGCCGTCGAGCCACCAGTCGCCATCCTTCTTGCGTACGCCCACAAAATCAATGTCATAGAGGGCGATGCTGTATTGACGCTTGAGGTCGCCATCCGTCAGGATCTGGTCCGCCGGCGTCTCGAGGATGGCGATATCGCCGTCGATGATCCCGGTCCAGCCCTTGGCCGTGTCCTCCTGGTTGGCGATATAGCCCAAGAGCTGCCGGGTGATCTGGTGCACCGAGGCCATGGACGGGTCGGCGAGGATCGCCTCGGCGGCGATCCGCGCTTCCACCGGCTGCTTGGCGTTGGCGAGAAGATTGGCGACATTGTAGGCAGCCGCGGCACGATGGGTGGAGATCGACGCGGCGATCGCCTTGAACAGCGGGATGGCCTTCTGCTTGTCGCGGTAGAAGGCGATGGAGGCCTCCTGATAGGCGCGGTCGGCCTTCTGGCGGTTCGCCACGGCCGGGTCATCGGCAAGCGGTTCGGGCAGCCTGATGTCGCCGTCCTCGCTCGAGCAGGCGCGGATGACCTGTTGCTGAGCCATAAGCCATTGTTTGACGTAAGGATTGTCGCTCCCCAGCTGGTCGATGCGCTTCTTGAGGACGGACAGCGGATAACCAATGCGGCAGTTCCAGCCGACGTTCTGCAGTTCCTGTTCGGCGGGCAGGATCTCCGCGGTCAGCTTGCGCCATTCCTCCTGCTGGGCCCAGGTGTCGCCGTCGGCGGAGCTCGGTTCCAGCATGGGGTCGCCAAGGCCCTGCAAAACGCGCCATGACCGGGCGCTGAAGGGTTCCTGCGCATAGCGGTCGATCGCCGCGGCAAGCGTTGCCGGGTCGCAGGAGGCCTGCTGCGCAAGCGCCGGGCCGGCAAGCATCGCAAGCGCCGTGAGGCTCACAGCAAAGGATTTCATCATCGAATTCGAAGCTCCGTCGGGGGGCGGTCAGAAGACCAGTTCAAGACCATCATAGGCCGGCTCCATGCCGGCCGGTAGTTCCCTGGCCAGTGTGTCGTAGTCCATGTCGACGTGCAGGTTGGTGATGACGGCCCGCCTGGGCTTCATCCGCGCAATCCACTCCAGCGTTTGGGCAAGGCACCAGTGGCTGGGGTGCGGATTGCGCCGCAGGGCGTCGACGATCCACAGGTCGAGGTTTTCAAGCTGGGCCAGGCTCGCGTCCGGAACCCCATCGATATCAGGGGTATAGGCCATGTCGCCAAGGCGGAAGCCGAGGGCGTCGATGGTGCCGTGGTGGACGTGGAACGGGGTCGCGGTGATGGCGCCCCCTGCTCCCGCCACAGTCACCGCCTGACCGGCCTCCATGGCGTTGAGGTTGATGATCGGCGGGTAGTCGCTGCCCGGCGCAGCATAGAAGCAGTAGGCGAAGCGGGTGCCAAGCATGCGTCCGGTGGCGTCGTCGGCCCAGATCTCGACCCGCTTGCGGTTCAGCAGGAACAGGGCGCGCAGGTCATCGATGCCGTGGGTGTGGTCGGCGTGTTCATGGGTATAGAGGACAGCGTCGAGATGGCTGATCCCGTTGCTCAGAAGCTGCTCACGAAGATCGGGGGAAGTATCGAAAAGTATTCGGGTTTCACCTGCTGGGCCTGACTGGGTCACCAGCGCGGAACACCGGCGTCTGCGGTTCTTCGGGTTGGACGGGTCGCAGCGGCCCCATTCATTGCCGATGCGCGGCACGCCGCCGGAAGACCCGCAGCCGAGGATGGTGATCTTGCGGGTCATGCGGCCTTGGCAAACAGGCGGAAGAAGTTCTCGGTGGTGATGCGGGCCATGTCCTCGACCGGAAGATCACGGGTTTTTGCCAGTACTTCCAGGGTCTTGACCACGAAAGCCGGTTCGTTCGACTTGCCGCGGTAGGGGATGGGGGCGAGGTAGGGCGAGTCCGTTTCCACGATGATCCGGTCGATGGGCAGCGCGGCGGCGGTGGCGCGCAGGTCTTCGGCGGTCTTGTAGGTGAGGATGCCGGAGAAGGAAACATAGCCGCCCATGGCCACGGTCGCATCCGCCAGGCGGCGGTGGGAGGTGAAGCAGTGGAGCAGCGGGGTGAACCGGCCCTTTGACATTTCTTCCTGCAATATCAATATGGTGTCATCTTCCGCCTCACGGCTGTGGATGACCAGCGGCAGGCCTGTGCGGCGGGCCGCGTCGATGTGGGTGCGGAAGCCCTGGGCCTGCGCCGCGCGCGGGCTGAGGTCGTAGTGGTAGTCCAAGCCCACCTCGCCGATGCCGATGCACTTGGCATTGGCCTCGGCCAAGTGCACGAGGTCATCTGAGGTCACGTCCAGCTCCTCGTGCGCATTGTGAGGATGCGTACCTACCGTACAGAAAACATTCGAATTCTCATTCGCAATGCGCAGCAGGTTGTCGAACTTCCGCACGCGCGAGGAGATGGACACCATGCGGGCCACCCCCGCCTCCTCGGCGCGTTTCAGCACGCCGGGGAGGTTCTCTTCCATCCCCTCGAAATCGAGGTGGCAATGGCTGTCGATGACGCGCATCAGGCCTTCGCCGCCTCGTCCTCGACATAGCGCGGGAAGATCGGCGCGGGTGCCGGAAGCGGTGTTCCGGGCACCAGGCGATGGTGCAAGTCGGCGAAGCTTCTGGTGTCGTTTTGAATGCCCAAAAGTTGCAAAAGTGATGCCGCGGATGTTGGTATGTAGGGCTGCGCCATGATGCCGATGATGCGCAGCACCTCGGCGGTCACGTAGAGCACCGTCTCCATCCGGGCGGGGTCGGTCTTCTTCAGGGCCCAGGGCTCCTGCCCGGCAAAGTAGCGGTTGGCCTCCGCCACGACACGCCAGATTGCATCGAGCGCCTTGTTGATGGAATGGGTTTCATGCGCCGCCCTCGCCTCGGCATGGATGCCGTCGGCGGCGGCCAGCATGTCCCGGTCCGCAGCGGTGAACTCCCCCGGTTTCGGCACGACACCACTGCAGTTCTTGGCGATCATCGACAGCGACCGCTGGGCGAGGTTGCCGAGGTCGTTGGCGAGGTCGGCATTGATGCGATTGACGATCGCCTCGTGGCTGTAGTTGCCGTCCTGGCCGAAGGGAACTTCGCGCAGGAAGAAATAGCGCGTCTGGTCGACGCCATAGTTGTTCACGAGGTCCGAGGGCGACACGACGTTGCCGACCGACTTCGACATCTTCTCGCCGCGGCTGAACAGGAAGCCGTGGACGACCACCTGGTCCGGCACG
Source organism: uncultured Aestuariivirga sp. (assembly GCA_964474665.1). Lineage (GTDB taxonomy): Bacteria > Pseudomonadota > Alphaproteobacteria > Rhizobiales > Aestuariivirgaceae > Aestuariivirga. The sequence continues at coordinate 30,670 of CAYYTH010000014.1, read as the reverse complement.
GGGAGGCCGGCGGACAGCAGGAAGGCCGGCCAGTAGATGGCGTGGAAACGGGTGATGTCCTTGCCGATGACATGGGCGGAGGCCGGCCAGAAGGCGGCGCGCGGCGCATTCGTGTCAGGGAAGCCGGTGGCCGAGAGATAGTTGGTCAGCGCATCGACCCAGACATACATCACGTGCTTCGGATCATCCGGAACCTGGACGCCCCAGTCGAAGGTGGTACGCGAGATCGAAAGGTCGTTGAGGCCGCGCTTCACGAAGGCGACGATCTCGTTGCGGTAATGCTCCGGAACGATGAAGTCCGGGCGCTTTTCATAGAGTTCCAGCAGCTTCGGCGCATAGGCCGAGAGCTTGAAGAAGTAGCTCTCTTCCTCGACCCATTCGACGGGGGTACCGGTCTTGATGGCGAAGCGGCGGCCGTCGCGCTCCTCGATCTCGTCCTCGCCGTAATAGGCTTCGTCGCGGACCGAGTACCATCCGGAATACTTGGAAAGATAGATGTCGCCGTTGGCCGCCATGCGGCGCCAGATTTCCTGGACGGAGTCCTTGTGGCGCTGCTGGGTGGTGCGCAGGATGTCGTCGGCGCGGGCGTTCAGCTCCTCGCCCATCGCCTCGAACTGGGCCGCGGTACGGTCGGCAAGCTGCTGGGGCGTGATGCCCTCGCGGGCAGCCGTCTGCTGCATCTTCTGGCCATGCTCGTCCATGCCGGTGACGAAGAGCACGTCATAGCCGTCCAGCCGCTTGAAGCGGGCGATGGCGTCGGTCGCGATGCGCTCATAGGCGTGGCCGATGTGCGGCGCGCCGTTAGCATAGGGAATGGCCGTGGTGATGTAGAATTTCGGTTTCGACATGTTCTTCGATCTAATTGAATTCAGGAGGCCTTCAGAGCCTCTTCGAGGCGCATCAGCGCATCGGTGACCGTCTGGCGGCGGTCGAGGTTTAGGGCATCCGCCTGCCGGAGGGAAGCATTGATGTCGTCATGGGCGCGCGCCAGGGCCTCGCCATGGCCCCGGAGGCCGGCAGCACGCGCCTGCTCGCCGATCCAGCCCACCAGCAGGTCGCAGAAGATGAAATAGTCCTCGGCCGTCTCCCGCCCCGAGAAGGCAGCAGCGATTTCCACCGCCGTAGCGGGCGACAGCTTGGAGCGTTTGAGGAATTCGGCAAAGGCCGCGGCCCCGCGCGAACCGATGAGGTCCAGCGCCTTGCCGGGACTGCCGCGGGACATTTCGGCGGCAACCCGCACATCCCCCTCCTCCGCCTCGATGGCCTCGGGCGGCAGGTGGCGCAGCACCTTCATCGTCTCGTCGGTCGAGAGCGGGTCCATGGGAAGATGCAGGCAGCGTGAGCGGATGGTGCGGAGCAAGCGGCCGGGCTGGTTGCAGACGATGAGGAAGATCGACTGCTTCGGGGGCTCCTCGACGACCTTGAGCAGCGCGTTGGCGGATTCCGAATTGAGATCATCCGCCGCATCGACGACAGCGACGCGCCAGCCGCCGGCGCCGGAGGTGCGGGCAAAGAAGCCCTGCGCGCCGCGTGCGTCATCAACCGCGATCTCCGTCTTGAGGCGCTTGGCCCGGCTGTCCACGGCACGCTCGATGACGAGGAGATCCGGGTGGGAGGCAGCAGCGACCTGTCGGAAGGCATGGCCTTCGGGCGCGATGTGCAGCGTGCCGTGTGCCTTTGCGCCGTGCGCCGTGGGCACCTGCAGCAGGAACTTCGCGAAACGGTAGGCGAGTGTTGCCTTGCCGATGCCCTTCGGGCCCGAGAGCAGCCAGGCATGATGCAGCTTGCCGGCCTGGTGGGCCTGCAGGAGCCGCGCCTCGGCGGCCTTGTGGCCGACGAGTTCGGAGGCGCGGCGCGGGTGCCAGGGAACGTCGCGCGGGTCCTTGAACTCCTCCGCCATCAGGAGGCCCCCTCGACGATGGACCAGACATCCGCTGCTACGGCTTCGATATCCTGTGCGGCATCAACGAGACGGCAGCGCCTGGGCTCTTTGCGGAGGATGTCGAGAAACCCCTCGCGGAGCCTGCTGTGGAAGGCGATGCCCTTCCGCTCATAGCGATCCTCGGCGACGGCGTCACCGCGCGACCGCGCCCGCGACAGGCCCACCGCCGGGTCGAGATCGAAGACCAGTGTCAGGTCGGGGCGGGTAGGACCGACGATCGCTTTCTCGAGCGCATCGATGAAACCGAGGTCGACGCCTCCGGCATAGCCCTGATAGGCGCGGGTCGAATCCATGAAGCGGTCGCACAGCACGGTCTTGCCTGCGGCGAGGGCCGGCCGGATCACCTGTTCAAGATGCTGTTCGCGCGCGGCGTAGTTCAGAAGCGCCTCCGACTTCGCCGTCCAGCGGGCGACGTCACCCGAGACCAGAAGTGAACGCACCGCCTCAGCCTCCGGCGTGCCGCCCGGTTCGCGGGTGATGAGCACGTCCCTGCCCTGCGCCTGCAGCGCTGCCGCGAGGCGGCGGATCTGCGTCGACTTGCCGGAGCCCTCGCCGCCTTCGAAAGTGATGAAGAGCGGGGGCATCTAGCTGCCGAAGACCATGATGAAAACGGAATCGACCGCGCGTGACCACATCGACGGTTCCTCTGGAACCGGATTGGCCGTGACCACCGGAACATCCGCGACCGTGATGCCATCGACGATGAAGCGCACGGAACCGACCGCCTTCCCCGCGTCCACCGGCGCCAGCAATGGGCCTGTGTAGGACAGCTTCATCTCCGCCATGGCCTGTTCCTGCGGGGTGAGGGCCACCATCACGTCGCCGGCCGCAAGCAGCGGCACATGGCGCGACGTGCCGCCCCAGACACGTGCCTGGCCGACCCGGTCACCCTTGGCATAGACGTCGACGGTGCGGAACTGCTTGAAGCCCCAGTCAAGCAGGCTCTGCGCTTCCTGGCGGCGCTCGTTGATCGTCCTGAGCCCGGCAATCACCATGATGAGGCGGCGGCCGTCGCGCTGGGCGGACCCGATGAGGCCGTAACCGGCTTCCTTCGTATAGCCGGTCTTCATGCCGTCCGCTCCCGGATAGTCCTTGAGAAGCGGATTGCGGTTCGACTGCTTGATGTTGTTCCAGGTGAATTCAGGGATGGCGTAGTATTTATAGTACTCCGGGAAGGTGTTGATGATGTAGCGCGCGAGGACCGCGAGGTCGCGCACGCTCATCTTGTGGCCGGGGTCGGGAAGACCGGTGGCATTCGTGAAATTTGCGGTGGTGGCGCCAAGCTCATGGGCGCGCTTCGTCATCTGCTCCGCGAAAGCCGGCTCGCTGCCTGCCATGTTCTCGGCGATGACAATGCAGGCATCATTGGCAGAGTGCACCACGACACCCTTGATGAGGTCCTCGAGCGCGATCTCGGAATTGAGTTCGGCATACATGGTCGAACCGCCGGAGGGTGCACCGCCGCGCCTCCAGGCATCCTGGCTTACCTTGAATTTCTGGTCGAGCGTGAGCTTTCCGGCCTTCAGGGCCTCGAAGACCATGATCATGGTCATCAGCTTGCTCATCGAGGCCGGTGGCACCGGCTGGTCGGCGTTCTTCTCGAACAGGACGCGGCCGGTACGGGCGTCCATCAGGATCGCCTCCTCCGCCTTCGAGACATAGGCGTCATCCGCCTTGACCTGGGCCAATGCCTCGCGCGTCCCCGGCAGCGCCAGCAGCAGGCAGGCGGCCAGAAGGATGCAGGCGACTCGATGGATACGCGCAACTGACGTCATGCCGGTGAGGCTAGAGGGCTTCGGCCCGGAAATCAATTCAGTGGCCGGTAGAGCCCGACTTTCCGGGCTGCACCCTACTGGAGGGCCGCCTGCACGGCTTCGGACTTGATGACGCGGGCATCGGTGAAGCCGGCGGCCTGCGCATCAGCCAGTGCCGTCTGCGCGTCGTCACCCGTGGAGATGGGGCCGAGGCGCACCCGGTAAACGGGTCCGGCCGCCCCGGAAAGCTCGATGAACTGGACCGGCCAAACGGACGCGAACTGTTCACGCGCGCGCACCGCATTGGCGCCGTCCGAGAAGGAGCCGAGCTGGACGAAATAGCTTACCTCGCCGGTGGGTGCGGCAGGCGCTGCGGGCTCTTCATAGCCAACGGTCTCCGGCTGAACCACAGGTGCAACCATGCGCACCGGCGCGGCCTCGGCCACGGCCACGGTTTCAACGGGCGCGGCCACGGTTTCGACGGGCGCGGCCTTGCCCTTGCGGCGGTCAGCGGAGGCGATCATCTTTCGCATGGGCGTGCCACGATCGAGCTCGGTATTCATCGCCACCAGATGCTTGCCGCCATTGTCCTTGAGCGGCGCGGGGCCGATGTACTGGACACGGACCTGCGCCTTGCCCTTGTTCTTGAACTCGAGGACCTCGGCCGTGCGCTTCGACAGATCGATGATACGGGTGCCGACGAAGGGACCGCGATCATTGACGCGCACCACAACCTCCCTGCCATTTTCGAGGTTTGTCACCTTCACGTAGCTCGGCAGCGGCAGCGTGGCATGGGCGGCGGTCAGGCGGTTCATGTCGAACCACTCGCCATTCGAGGTCTTGCGGCGATTGAAGGCCTCGCCATACCAGGACGCCGTGCCCTTCTTGTCGTAGTTCGGCTGTTCCTTGGGCGTGAACCAGTTGCCAGCGACCTGGTAGGGCTTGCCGACATGGTAGCGCCCGCCACCCCACGGCACCGGGCCGTTGCCAGGATAGATGGGGCTGCCGACGCCGGCGAAAGGATCCTGCTTGGCCTGCTTCTTCTGTGACGAACAGCCAGCGATGACGAGCCCGATCGCAGCCAGGACGATGGCCTTCCGCGCGAAACGCAACATACTCTCAAACTCCGCCTTCGAGGCCATGCGCCCTCGCGTGACGCATTCGACTCCAATGGTCGAGGAGTTTGCGGGGTCAGCGTAAACGAAGCGTTGGCAAGCGTAGTTAACGAAGGCCTAACAGCACCCTACTCGGCTGCAGCGCTGCGGCCCTGCAGGCGGTCAATGTTCGCCTGTGCACGGGCGTTGCCGGCGGCGAGAGACTGCTGATAGAGGTCGAGGGCCCTCGTCTTGTCGATCGTGGTGCCCCAGCCCATTTCAAACATTCCGCCGAGATTGTTGAGGCCCCATGGATCGTTCTGGGCTGCGGCCGCCTGGAACAGCGTGAAGGCCTTGGCGAGGTCGCGGCTGACGCCCTTGCCTTCCAGGTACAGCATGCCGAGATTGTTCTGGGCATCGGCGAGTTTGAGATCGGCCGCCTTCTGATACCATTCCGCGGCGAGGGCGAGGTTCACGGGGGTTCCCCGGCCCTGCTGATAGGCCTGGCCGAGCGCATCCATGGCGGGCGCATGGCCCTTGGCCGCCGCATCCTGATAGAGCTTGAGCGCCGTTGGGTAATCCTGCTTCAGGCCCTTTGCCCCGCGCGAAACGAGGCGCGCGAGATGGTATTGCGCCTCGACATTGCCCTGCAACGCGGCCTGGCGGAACCAGCGGGCGGCCTCGGCCTCATCCACCGTCACACCGCCCTTGCCTGTTTCATAGGCGAGGCCGACCTCGTATTGCGCGTCGACATCGCCCACCTTGGCGAGGGTGAGTTGCTTGTCGAAGGGCAGCTCCTGCAGCGACTGGGCAGCCGCCGGCACCGCGAGGAGCAACACCGCCACGAGGGCGAGAACAGGGTGGCGCATGCTTCGGTTTCTCACGTCAGTCGACACGGATGAACTTCATGGATTTGCAGAGCACGCCGGCCACGCAGCCGTCCACCCTCATGGTGGTCGGGCCGAGCAGCTGCATGCGGGAGGAGTAGGTGTTGCCGTCGTCCGGGTTGTAGATGGTGCCCGACCACCGGCCCTCGCCGCTGGCGCGCATGTTGGACAGGATCGTCAGGCCGATCACCGGGCGCGCGCGCAGCGCAGGGTTGGGGTTCTCCTTGTCGAGCCGCGGACGGCCCTTGCCGTCCCTGGGCTTCCGGAGCGCCACCACCCGGCCGCACAAGCGCGTGCCGCAGGGCGTGACCTTGACCGTCACCTTGCCGTCGGAGAGCCGCCAGGTGCCGGTGGCGCCGTCCGCCGCCAGGGCGGGACCCGCGGCAACCGCCAGGCCCAGAACCGTGACCGCCAACAACCGCATTCCTGCCCCCTCCGCACTGCCGCCATGCACCCGGCCCCGATCATGCCCGATTGCCGGGAAATATGGGAAGGGTTATCGTCACCGGCCTCAGCACAGGAGAATTTCCATGGGGAACCTCGCGACGCTCAAGACCGCGAAAACTCTTGAAACCGACGAATGGCAATTGCGTGTCGACCTTGCGGCGGCTTTCAGGCTGGCCGCCCGCTATGACTGGCACGAGGCGGTGGCCAACCACCTGAGCCTCGCCGTCTCGGCCGATGGCAAGAAGTTCCTGATGAATCCCCGCTGGAAGCACTTCTCGCGCATCAAGGCCTCCGAGCTGCTGCTGCTCGACTCGGACGACCCGTCCACCATGGACCGCCCGGACGCGCCCGATCTCACGGCCTGGTGCATCCATGGCCGCATGCATGCCAACGTGCCGCAGGCGCGTTGCATCATCCACCTGCACCCGCCCTACGCCACCGCCATCGCCTCGCTGGCGAACCCCGAAATCCTGCCGATCGACCAGAACACGGCGCGCTTCTACAACCGCGTCGCCTTCGACATGGACTATGGCGGAATGGCCAACACCGACGAGGAAGGCGACCGCCTCGGCCGGCTTCTCGGCAACAAGCAGATGATGATGATGGGCAACCACGGCATGCTGGTCTGCGCCGAGACCGTGGCCGAGGCCTTCGACCTCACCTATTACTTCGAGCGCGCCTGCCGCAACCTGGTGCTGGCCTATTCCACCGGCCAGAAGCTCCACGTGATGAGCCCGGCCGTGGCCGAGAAAACCGCCCAGGAATGGGAATCCGACCGCGAGCAGTTCAAGTCTCACTTCGCGGAGATGAAGGAAATCCTCGACGCCGAGGACCCCTCCTACGCCGAGTGACGCCCATGTTGAGAAGCCCGGCGAAGGCTGCTAGGAAGCGGAGCCTTCGCCGGCACTTCGTGGAGGGGTGGCAGAGCGGTCGATTGCGGCGGTCTTGAAAACCGTTGAGGGTTCGCGCCCTCCGGGGGTTCGAATCCCTCCCCCTCCGCCATTTCGGCTCTCTATGGCATTGATAGAGTTAGACGTTTATTGCGCATCGTGGTTTATGACCCACCGGGCCCGATCGCATCGCCACGGCCAGGGACCGGCTCATAGGTCGGCTGGCGTGGAACGTCTCGTCACCCGTTACACGGACCATCTCGCCGAGGTCGTCGCGCATCCGGGCCTCATCGATCTTGATGACTTTGCCGATCGGGTTGCCTTCGTTCTCTTCCTTCATCGCCTCCTTCCCTCTTCAATCTGAAAGAAGCCGCCCGCTTTGAGAAGTGCGCAAGAGTCTCTCCGTTATCCGAGATCCCCTGCTCGGCGGCTGCGGCGAGACCAGGATATCGAATTGGAATTCGACGGCGCTTACGGAAAACCACAGAGGAAACCTCCGCTCACTGTTCAAAAACACAATGCCAACTCTGCCTGCAACTGTGGCGCCGACTGAAGACCCTAAAGGGTCTGCCATCCCATAACTTCATGTGCACTTACTGAACAATTCAGACAGATAGATTGAGCATCCAATCTGTCAACTGATCCGGATTGGGCACCTAAGAAAATGTAAAACGTGAATGAATGACATAGCTGACGAGCGGTATCACAATGACAACAATAAGAGTCGCCGTAAAATCTGAACAACCTGCTGCTCGTGCAGTTTGGGCGATTACCATGCAGCACGACGCCAAAATGCCGGACACCGCAAAGAAGCGGACCACAGACCAGGGATTTGCTGCGACCCGGAAGGTCCAGTTGAAATTCGCGATACAGGAGAAAACCGTAGCTACGAGAAATGCAGTGCCATTCGCAACCGCCACATTGACAGAAGCAAGACTGATCAGAAGAGCCGCAGTTACAACATGCAGAGCAGTTGTTGCAGTGCCTGCAAGGCCAAATCTAACGATCCTGTGACGGAGCACGGGAAGCCAGCGCCATTAGCGATAGTCCAGCAGGAAGATTGGATTGCCTTAAGAGCCATTTTTCGGATTGAAATATGTATCTGAGGGTCGTGTTGATCCAACCAGCTCTATAGGCGGCACCAGGTGACACTTCATGACCAAGAACCTTGCCGACTAAACGGGACGCAGCTGCGAGAGGCAAGAGAAGCATATTGAAATAGGTAAGCCTGTCCGGCCACAACCCCGCAGCGGCGAGGGACTGCGCAAGTGACTTTCGCGTATACCGGCGCAAATGATGAAGAGATGTGTCATGGTTGCTCCACATCCACATATAGGCCGGTACGGTGATCAGAAGCTTACCACCTGGTTTCAGCAAAGCTGTCACACGTTTGAGCGAAGCGGCTTCGTCTTCAATATGTTCGAGCACATCAAACATGCAGATCAAATCGAAGCGTTCAACCATCGCAGGCATGCCGTTGGGGAGAAACCCGGCTTGAACGAATACGCCTGAACATCTGGTCGCGTGGTCTCTCGCGTAGTCGTTCATCTCAACTGCAGTTATATGTCCGTAAGCGCTCAGTAGTTTGAGGTTTCCTCCGGTTCCCGCACCAATTTCCAGAATGTCGGCGTCGTCAGGCAATTTAAGTGATGCAACAGTATCGGCAATAATCGAGCGGCGCGCTACGAACCACCAATGTCCGTTCTCAGCCTCTGCCATTTTGACGTATTCAGTCGGCTTCATCAGAGGAACCCATATAGATATCTTTTACAAGATAGACCGGGCGGCGCTTCACCTCACTGAAGATACGCCCAATGTACTCACCCAAAATGCCGATCCCAATCAGTTGTATTCCACCAAGAAAGAACACGGATGTCGTCAGCAACGCGTATCCGACGATAGGTATGCCCCAAAGAATCTTTTGAGTAGTGATGACAATCGCCATCACAAAGGATGCGGCGGCTACGGCAAAGCCAGTATATAGCCATACTGCCAGAAGCGCCGAGCTGAAGTTGGTAATTCCCTCCATCGCCAGGCGCCAGAGTGACCACCCAGAAAACTTTGTGTGACCTTGGGTTCTTACTGGGCGGTTATACTCAACGGTGGCGGTACGGAAGCCAACCCATGCAAAAAGTCCCTTCATGAAACGTCGGTTCTCGGGCAATTGCTTTAAGGCATTTACAACACGACGATCCATAAGCCGGAAATCCCCGACATTTTCCGGGATTTTCGTGCGGGAGATCAGATTGTGAAATTTATAGAAAAGCTCAGCTGTGTTTCGCTTAAGCCACGACTCATCAATCCGACTGATACGCTTAGCGAGAACAACCTCGTTCCCCTGGGACCACGCCACCAGCATTTCCGGGATGAGTTCAGGCGGATCCTGCAAATCTACATCAATCGGGATTACTACGTCGCCGCTTGCGTAGTCCAATCCAGCCGTGAGCGCCGCTTCCTTTCCGAAGTTGCGTGACAGGTTAACGATACTTATACAGTTGTTGATCGCCTGTTGTTGGACGAGAACGTCCAACGTGCTGTCTTCGCTGCCGTCGTTGACGAAAACGTATTCAAATTGCACTGCGCGCCCTAGGCCATTCGCGCAAGCGTTGGATATGGCGCGAACCCTTCTGATGAATGAAGGAATGGCCTCTTCCTCATTAAACACAGGAATAACGAGGGAAATTATTACTGGCGTTCGTCCGTCAGCATTCGCGCCGAGGCCCACTTTGAAATGCTCCCTCATTGCATCTGTCGTTTTAAGCCCCATTTTGAAGACGACTGCGTTGTCGTCGATGAAGACGTTGGTACTCTCTATCTGTCAGCGCGTTCAAATTGGTGTCGAGTGCTCGCATAAAGCGTAGATTGAATTAGTAAAAAAAATGACTACATCGACACTTTTCACGACAGTTACACCGAACACGACAAGCGGGTGCTGCCCAGGACCCAGCCTGCGCTGAATTTCGTCAACCTTTATGACGACTTGTTCGCCACGGGCGAGGCAAATTCAAAGTGCCGCATGTTGTAACTGATCAGCCCCAAGTGAGTGGCCCGCGTTGAGGGTTAGTGCATGGTCGGCTGCGGCGCCAACGCGGGCGGCGACGCCGGCTGGGGTAGCGCAGCTGTCTGCGCGGATGGCAGAATGAAAACCATCGGAGCTGGGTACCGGTAAGCACAGGGATCCATCAGCGGCCTTGTATTGTCGAAGCGCCGCCAGCTTTCCACGCTCACCCGGGCTTCTGCGGGCGTATAGAAACTCTCACCATCCAACAGATTGTCCCCGAGGCTTTAAGCCCCCCTGCCGGCAGAACCGCTTCACCCGCTGGCCGCTGACCACACAGCCTGACGTGTTCCTGAGCATGACAGCAATCTTCCGCTAGTCCACCCGGCCAAGCTCCCAGGTCAAGGCCAGAAGTCCGTCGGCCGGGCGCTCTTCAACCTCACGGCCCCGCGGGACCTAGCGCTGTGTCGACCGGTGTTGGCCGAGCGCCGCACAGGCTCGCCGCTCGGACATCAACAGGGCTTACCGGACCTACGCGATGAACGCGCTGCGCCACGCTGAGCTCAGTAGTTTCCCAGTGCCGATTGCTTCAGGATAAGCTTGTCGACGGTGAGGTCGGAAACCGACATCGGGAGCCTGGCATTCTTCGGAATCAGTCTTTGATGAGCGAATAGATCAGAGCGGGTGAGTTTGGCAGATTGCATTTGAACGGCTCACCCGTCGCCAGGAGTTTGCGCAGGCCGCGCATATCGTCTCCAGCCACGCGGAGTTCGTCACCACAGTTCCCTCGGAACTGAACCCGGCAGCCGCGTGCGATCTCCAGGTAGCTCGGCCCATCATCAACTTCGAAGTCGAGGATCTCTCGATCGGTCACTGACGTCCGCTTGACGTCAACGAGAACACTGCGTGTGATCTGAAGCAGGCTGCTGCTGAGGTTTATGCCATCCTCAGTCGGTGAGGTGATGCGCAACCGCGCGATACAGATGTGCGAGTTGGTCAGGTCGAGACCGTCATCGCCCGAATGAAAGCTTCGCAATTCTTCAACGTACCACTCTTGCGGGCCCACACCGAGGACGGACAGACCATCGAGGTCATCGTCCTGGTCTCCCTGACGAGGCACAGCAGGGTCGTGTCTGCCGAGAAAATGTGCAGTGATCATCCGGGCGCGAAAGCGACTCATACGGGAGCCAGGTGTGGCGCTCACCCGCATCCCATCCTTCGCAGCGGAGCGATATGTGCCCATAAACCAAACGCCACCGTTGTCGGCCTTTCTTGCTGGACGATTGAATTCGTCACAGGCGCGGAATTGAACGCGCTGCGCTCGCAGTTCAGAGCCATGCTCAAAGATGAGCGCGGCGCGGCCCACCGGGCTTGTTTCAACGAGACCGTTGCGTATGAGAACCGTGACACCGTCTTCGATTGTCAGCACAGCACCGCTGCAGACGAGCACAGCCCCCGCGACAACATAGACCGTACCGGCCTTCAATCGCCGAGATCCGCGGATTGGACCGCGCAACAACTTGACTCCTTGCATTATAGTACCTCCTAATCGCCTTTGGGCAGCAGAACTTGATCCTGCTCCTTCAAGGCATCATACGTCCTCACGAGATTTTCTACGGATACGGTCGTGTCACCGAGGAACGGAAGATCAACGATGGCGGTCGCACTGAGCAGCAGTGTGAGCATGACGACTTGCATTGAGATGGTCACTATCCGCACAGCATTTGCTTCTATCAAACGCAAGGAGCCAATGATGATGACAGCCAGAATGCTGATGACACTCACAAGATAGAACATTGACGGCAGTATCGCTGAAACGCTGAGAATGCGTGCATTCCTCGTCTCGGCAACTTCGTCAGCGGCTTGTATAATCCTGTTGAAGATGATTCCGCCCCTCTCCGTAGTCGGGTTCATCTCGTTTATCCCTTGGAAAATCTTCTGAAGAGCTGCAGATGTCTCTGGGCTTTCATGACCATCTTTCAACACCGGCCACTCATCCTGCAGTATCGACCCGACATAATTGATGAGCGACTGCCTTGTCTGTAGTGCAGGCTCGGAACCTTCTAATATCAGAAGTCGGTTCAGGCTTCTAATCGACTGCGCCTCCTCAGACAATTTGTCGTCAAGGCCCGAAGCAGTGGTCATCACGATTGCAAGCACGAACCCAAGTACAACATAGGCGCCCGACATACTGTTCTGAGTGGCAGTATCGACAACGTCTGCATCATACTCGAACATGCCCAATTTTTTGTTGCAATAGCGTAAGGCGATCGTCACCAGCCAGAGCAACAGGCATGCGAGAGCCGGAAACAGCACCAGCAGCTGAATGTCGGATAATCCCTCAAGAGAGATAGTATACAAGGATGCCCCCTACGCTGCTCGCGCTTGCGACCTATGCCTTCTCGAGCTGTGCGATCTTCTTCTCGGCATCTTGAATGCTACTAGCCGCGCAGCGCCGCAAATTGAAATAGTGCCGCATATGCTCGTTCCAAACCCAGGTAGAGGCGATACTGCCATCCAGCGATTTCAGAGCCGCGAGGGTCGCATTGACCTCTGGCAGAGAGGTCGCGGACTTGAGCCTGTCTTCGAGATAGCGCAATTCCCAGAAATGTATCCACAGGAGCTTTTGCGAGGTGAAGCTGCGATAGCCTACGATTTTGCTGATGATCGGGAACGCAAAGAGAATAATGGCGATCACGATAACCCATACACTTTCGATGAAAGTGCCCAGCCAAAGCGGCACATAGCTGAAGATTGCCGGCACTCCGCTTGAATAGAAGCGGGTCGCCTCCGGGCTGAGCGGAAAGCTCTTGTCTACGTATCTGGGAAAGGGTCCGGAGGAGGGAAAGAAATTGTAGTTCTGCATGTTGAAGTCGCGCGCCGCGAGCAGGAATGCCCACTGTTCTGCCGGATGAAGATCCTTCTCTACCAGCAGATCAACACTCGAAGCGAGAAGCGTGATGTCCCTCTCCGGGCGAATGCCGCTGACGCTTAGCGATGCCCGGGGAACCGTGACCTTCTGCAGGAAGGGCAGCTGGCGGGCAAAGGCATCAGCAAGTGGAAAATTCGCGAGTTTGATTTCGGGATTGCTCAGTAAGGACTGGATAGTGGATGAACTGAAGCCATCGACAATGAACATCGCGTCGATTTTGCCGTCAACAAGCTGACTGATGGCATCAGCATTGCGCAGTTCCATAAAGTTGGGTCTGTCGCCCATCCCAGGCGCACTCAACTCCATCAGCCTACTAAACAAAGCGCGGCTCTTAGTGCCGTCTGCTCCCACCGCAATCCGCTTGTCTGCGAAGTAGGTTAGTGGATCTTCCGCCTGGACCGTATCGCCCCGATAAAAGAGCCATAGGGGTGCGATCGTCACGCTTCCCAGCGAAACGAGGCCGGGGTAATCTTTGGCCGATTTTGTTCCAGCTGCCACGAAGCTCGCATTCACGGGCGAACCAGGATCGGCTAATTCGTTTAATACCTCATCAAGTCCAGGGCGCGTCTCCAGTTTGAGAGTTAGGCCATTGCGCGCAAAGCTGGACTGGAAATCGGTTCCGAGCATGTCGCTCAGAGTGCCCTCCTGGCCAACAGCGAGGTATGCGTTCTGCCGCGGAAAGGGTTCGGAATAGATCAGCACGGCTGCCGCGGCGACGGCGAGGAAAGCGGCAATCGGAAGATAGAAGACACCGATTTTGCGCCAAGCAGACATTTCTCGGACGAGGTCGTACTCAACATACCGCCTGACAAAGGATAGGATGGTAGCTATGTTGCTTTGCATGTTGAGGCTTGTTACATCGCTTTTGATAAGGACATCAGTGTCGCATGGTCGATCTCTATTCACATATTCTAGTCGCCATCGCGGTCTTTGTATCCACAAATATTGATGACATCTTCCTGCTAGCCGCTTTCTTTTCCGATCCAAAGCTCAACCGAAAGTCTGTTATTTACGGTCAATTTCTTGGTATTGGGGTGCTCGTTTTCGCGAGTTGCCTGGCCGCTTGGTTTGCTGTGGCTTTGCCCGACGGCTGGGTCTCTTTGCTGGGTTGCGTTCCGCTGTATCTGGGGCTCAGGCAACTTCTCGCCTTGTCAAAGTCGAAGTCAGACGATGAGGAAGACATTGCAGCAGTGAGCGAGGAGCATGCGATCGAAAGACGCTTGCACTCACAGATTCTCTCAATTGCGGGCGTGACGATCGCAAATGGCGGAGACAATCTTGGCGTCTACATCCCGCTTTTCGTGACCTCCGCGGCCTGGATCCCGCTCTTTGCAGCTGTGTTCGCTGTAATGACCGCCCTGTGGTGTTGGGTTGGCTTTGTTATCGTCAACAATCGATTTCTCGGAGAGCGCATACGTCGTTATTGCCACAAGGTGCTTCCGTTCGTTCTCATCCTGCTAGGGCTCCACATCCTATCGGGCGCTACGGTTCTCCTTTGACGAGGTATTCAATGCTTCGATTTCCGCAAACTGAGCCGAAAGCGACTTGAGTTCGACGACCTCAGCAGGAGGATTTGGACGGTGAATGAGAGCCTGTTGATTTGCACTGAGAGTTTGATCAGCCAGATCAACTCCAATAGCCTCTAGGCCGAAAGCGAGCCTTCCATCACGCCTCCCGATAGGCCATTCAGGGCGCGCAGGCGGACGGATATTCGGTGCAGGCCGCATTCACCAGCTCTCCGATGTTGCCGGCTGTGAACGGCGAGGCGCCCTGCACGGCCATCGCTCCGTTGTCAGTGAAGCCCCAGCTGGTGACGCCGACGATGATGTTCGGAACGGAGGCATAAGGCTGTATCTGGCCATTGAGATAGGGCGGCATTCCGAAATTGGTGACCCATGGGCCGCCGCTCGACCCGCCGTTCATCAGGGATCCGATGAGCGTGTTAAATGCCTGCGTAGCGTCCCACGCCTTGCCCAAGGAATCGGTGCGGATCATTTGGTTGCCGTAGTCGATGCCGCCGGGGTAGCCGAGCTGCGTGATCTGGGTTTCACCCGCACTGGTGAAGCCCCAGCCGCCATAGGCCCACCCCAGCCAGCCAGTCCGTGAGCCGATGTACCTTCCGCGCTTCGAGGTGAGCACGATCACCGCAACATCGTTCACGCAGACCACGCCGGGCGCATCGAGCGTGCAGCCATCGCTCCCGTTGAGATAGCTGGTCATGGCGTAAATCTTCTGTGCCGCGGCATAGCCGTAGGCTGACTTGCCGTTATAAAGGCCGGGATAATATGTCCATGTGGTCCCCGGCATGAAGCCTTCGCCAAATTTGGCCACGCAGTGAGCGGCGGTCACGAGGAGGCCCTTGCCGATCAATGCCGCCGAGCACCAGCCCGTGCCATATGCATTCTTGATGAAAAGCTTGCCCGCGGCGCGATACGGATAGATCGCCGATGTGGAGGCCTTGGTGCTGAGCTGAACGCGCGCCGTCGTGAAGGGCCACTCGGCATATCCAAATGCCATTGGAGCAACACCGCCTCCGCCCAGGGTCGCCTGCGACGCCTTGTCGGCGGAACCCGTGGCCCCGCCATCTGAGGGTGATGCAGCGGAGAAAACCTTTTTGGGTGCAAGAACCGGGCCTCCAGGATTGCCCTGCGAAATGATCTGCGACGGCTGTGTTGCCGCCCTGCCGCGCTGCTGGATGCCAGCCGGCCGGGCGAAGCTTCCATCGGCATTCATGATGCCGATGGATATCATCTGGGCTCTCGAGAGGAGCGGCTGCTCGATGGGCTTGGCATTGGCGAGTGCAGAGGCCGAGGGCTGCACGGAACTTGCAACGTAGTGTGATGACACAGCGTCAGCCTGTGCAACGCCTGCAGTCAAAATCAGGGCGGTTGCAGTGAGTGCCGCACAACGCCTCACGATTGCCAGAAGTGACATGCGGTGATTCATGATGGCCGCTCTCCTCGGTTCGCAACGCCAGCGCACGCGGCGTGTCGGGTCTCGGAGCCGGGCCGCGCCACCGGCTCGAGAACGGGGCTTAGCGTCGTTCACGAGAAACGTGACGTCCCCGCGTGCGGTCCTCGTAAGCTAGACGGCTAAAGAGATTTATCCAACCGCCGTAAGATTGTGGCCATCCCACGAATCCGCTGGACGCGTCAGGTCCGCGGTCTTACGACGGGTGCAATCGCCTTGGCCAACTCCACGAGGCCGTCAGCCGCCGGTGGCCAGCGTGGCGGACTCCTTCGCCTGTTGCGGCGAGGAGGTGAGCGCAGGGGCGGGACCGACGTCCAGCGTCCAGCCGCCACCGAGCGCCTTGTAGAGATCGACGAGGCTCGCGAAGGCGCGGAACCGCGTCTGAATGGCCAGCAGCTGGGCGTCATAAAGCTCGTTCTCGGCGGTGAGCACGGTGGTGTAGCTTTCCTGCCCCTCCTCGAACTTCAGGAAGGACAAGCGCACGGTCGTCTGCAACGCCTTGATGGCGCGGTTTCGGGCCGACAGCGACTCGAGCGATTTGCGATAGCCGATCAGGCTGTCGGACACGTCCTGGAAGGCCGTGTGAATGGTCTTCACGTAGTTGGCGAGTGCGGCCTGCTTCTGGGCCTCCGTCGCCTCGACCTGCCCCTTGATGGCGCCGGCATCGAAGATGGGCCCCGCAAGCGTGCCGGCAATCGCCCAGACGCCGGCTGGCCCGGTGAGCAGGTTCGTCAGCGCACCGCTGGCATAGCCGAGACTGCCGGTGAGCGAGAGCTGCGGATAGTATTGCGCCATGGCCGCACCGATGCGGGCATTGGCGGCGATGAGTTCCTGCTCGGCCTGGGCGATGTCCGGCCGCTGGCGCAGCATGTCGGAGGGAAGATCTGAGGGGACCTTCGGCAGCCGGATGGCGGCGAAGCTGGCACCCCGGGCGATCGCGTGGGGGTAGTCACCGACGAGGATCGACAGGGCATTCTCGGTCTTGCCGATCTCCTCCTCGATCAGCGGTATCGAGGCCGCTACGGTTTCGTACTGAGCCGTGATCTGCGCCACCACCACTTCCGAGACCTGCCCGTAGCGGAAGCGGTCATTGAACAGCTTCTTCAGCTTGGCGTAGTTGGCCAGCGTACCCTTGGATACGGCGAGCTGCGCATCCAGCGCCCGCAGCCGAAAATAAGTGGTCGCCACCCCGGAAGCGAGGGTCAGGATCACGCCGCGGCGTGCTTCCTCGGCCCCCACGAGATTGGCCTCGGCCGCCTGCTGCTGGCGGCGGATGCGCCCCCACAGGTCGATCTCCCAGGAGGCCGTGAGAAGCGGCTCGTAGAGGCTCTGGGGGTTGGGCGAGATGGCCTTCGTGGCACCGGCAAGCTCGTCCGACAGGCGCTCGCGCTGAGCGAGCCCGTTATAGCCCACCTGCGGATAGAGCGGCGCGGCCCGCGTCGTGAGGATACCGGCCGCCTCGTCCACGCGCGCCGTGGCGATGGCGATGTCCCAGTTCTGGGCCAGCGACTGGTTGACCAGCTTGCGCAGCACGGGGTCGCTGAACAATTGCCACCAGCTCTCGTTGGCATAGGCCTTGCCGCTGCCGATTTGGTAGCGGAATGTGTCCGGTGTCTTGACGTCCGGCTTGATGTAGTCCGGCCCGACCATACAGCCGGAGACCGAGATCGCGAGAACGGCGAGAAGCGCGCGGCGGACCATCATGCGGAGGTCCCCTCGCCTGCCTGGGCCGGGTTCTGGGGAGCGGGAGAGACCACAGCCGCCGGCTTCTGCCAGCCCTTCTTGAACAGGTAGAAGAAGATCGGCACGAAGAGCAAGGCCAGCGTCGAAGCGCCGATCATGCCGCCGATAATGCCGGTGCCGATGGAGTGCCGGGCATTGGCGCCCGCACCCGTGGCGATCGCCATCGGGATGGTGCCGAAGATGAAGGCCAGCGACGTCATGATGATCGGGCGCAAACGCAGCTCGCCAGCCTCCACCGCCGCCTCGGTCACGCTGCGGCCTTCCTTCATCTTTTCGACGGCGAACTCGACGATGAGAATGCCGTTCTTGGCCGCAAGGCCCACCATCAGCAGCAGGCCGATCTGGAAGTAGACGTCGTTGTCCAGCCCGCGGCCATAGGTGGCCACAAGCGCGCCCAGAACACCGAAGGGGACCGTGGTCATCACCGCCGCCGGCAGCGACCAGGACTCGTATTGCGCGGCAAGGATCAGGAACACCAGGATGATGCCGAACATGAAGACGATGGCCGACGAGTTTCCGGCCTCTTCCTGCGAATAGGCAAGGCCGGACCAGCCATAGGTATAACCCTGCGGCAGGGCCTGCTCAGCCACTTGCTGCATCGCCTGCAGCGCCTGGCCGGAGGAATAGCCGGGGGCGGCGTCACCCGTGATCTGCGCGGCCTGGAAGCCGTTGAAGTGCGATACCAGCGTCGGCGCCGGCTCATAATTCATCGTCACCAGGGCGGACAGCGGAACCTGCTGGCCCTTGTCGCCCGTCACATAGGCCGTGGTCAGGTCGGCCGGGGTCCTGCGATATGGTGAATCCGCCTGCACGATCACGTTCCAGACGCGGTTCAACTCGGTGAACTGGCTAACCGTGGCGGAGCCGAACAGCGACTGGATGGTGAAATAGAGGTCGCCCAGCGGCACGCCGAGCAACGTTGCCTTGTCGCGGTCGATGTTGAGCTTCAGTTGCTGGCCGGTGGCGCGGTAGCCGGTGGAGAGACCGGCGAGCTCAGGCCGCTTCCGGGCCTCCGCCATGAAGGACTGCGTGACGTCCTGCAGCTCCGCTGGCGTCTGGTCGCCGGTGCTCATCAGCCAGAAGTCGAAGCCCGCTTGCGTGCCGAGACCGGGGATCGACGGCGGGTTGATGGCAAGCGTGAAGGCCTTGTCGATCTTGGCCGCCTTGGCCATGAAGCGCTCGATCACGGCATTGGCCGCAAGATCCGGCGTCGGCCGCTGCTCAAAGGGTTTGAGCTGCACCCACATGGTGCCGTAGTTGTTGCGATACTGGCTGTCGACCAGCGAATAACCTGCAATCGAGATGCGGTAGAGGACTGCCGGATCCTCGGCGAAGAGCTTGTCGACCTCCTCCGCCATCTCCTGCGTGCGGTCGAGGCTCGCGGCGTCGGGCAGTGCATAGATTGCCAGCACGTAGCCCTGGTCCTCGTTGGGCACGAAGCTGGTGGGCAGCACGCGGAACAGGTCCACCGTGAAATAGATCATGCCGGCGAACACGATGAGCCCGGCAAGCCAGCCGCGGATGCCGACGCCGATGGTCTTGCCATAGCCCTTTTCGAGCTTCTTGAAGCCAGCGTTGAACCAGGCGAAGGGCCCGCGCTGGGGCGGCTTGCCCGGCTTCAGGAACAGCGCCGCCATGGCCGGCGTCACGGTGAGTGCCACGAAGCCAGAGATCGCCACCGAAACCGCGATGGTGATGGCGAATTGCTTGTAAAGCTGCCCGGTGGGCCCGCTGATGAAGGCCGCGGGCACAAAGACCGCCGCCAGCACGAGAACGGTGGCGATGACGGGACCCGTCACTTCCGCCATGGCCTTGTGGACGGCCTCGCGGGGGTCGTGGCCCCCCTCCTCGATGTTGCGCGTGGCATTCTCGATCACCACGATCGCGTCATCGACGACGAGGCCGATGGCCAGCACGAGGCCGAACAGCGTCAAGAGGTTGAGCGAGAAGCCCAGCACCAGCATGCCGGCGAAGGTGCCGGTGATCGATATCAGGATGGCCGAGGTGGCGATCGCCGAGGCCCGCACGCTCTGCAGGAAGACATACATGACGATGACCACGAGGATCAGCGCCTCGAACAGCGTCTTCACCACTTCCTTGATGGACAGGCGCACGAAGTCGTTGGTGTCGAGCGCGATGGTATAGTTGATGCCGGAGGGGAACAGCGGCTTGAGGCTCTGCAGCGTCTTGCGGACCGCGTTTGAGACGTCGATGCCGTTGGCGCCCGGCTGCTGGTAGACCACGATCAGCGCCGTGTTGCTGCCATTGATCTGGTTCGTCGAGAGATACTGTTCGAAGCCCATCTCGGCGCGGCTCACGTCGCCCAGCCGCACGATGGCGCTGCCGTCCTGGCTGTTGGCGCGCAGGATGAGGTTCTCGTACTCGCTCGGCTTAGTGAACTGCTGCTGCACCGTCATCGGGAAGGTCTGGACGACGGGCTTGTCGTTGGGCGGCTGGCCGAGCTGGCCCGCACCGATGAGCTGGTTCTGGTTCTTGATGACGTTGGCAACCTGCGGCGCCGAGATGCCGAGAGATGCCATGCGATCCGGGTTCAGCCAGATGCGCATGGCCTGGTTCGGGTCGCCGAACATGGTCGCCTGGCCTGCGCCTTCGATGCGCTGGATGGCGCTCAGGACCTGCAGGTTGGCGAAGTTCGTCACATAGGTCAGCGGATAACGCCCGGCCTCAGCGGTGATGGCGATGATCATCATCACGTTCGAAGACTGCTGCTGCACCGTCACGCCATAGGTGTTCACGGACGCGGGAAGCTGCGGTGTCGCCAGGTTCACGCGGTTCTGCACCAGAACCTGGGCGATGTCAGGGTCGACGGTTTCCTTGAAATAGACGTTGATCGTCATCTGACCCGACGCCGAGCTGGTCGAGGTCATGTACAGCATGTCGGGAACGCCGTTGATCTGCGCCTCGATGGGTGCTGCGACCGAGGCCGCAACCGTCTCGGCATTGGCGCCGGCATAAACCGTCGACACCTGGATCTGCACCGGCGCGATCGTCGGGTATTGCTGGATCGGCAGGCCGAAGACCGAAATGCCGCCCACCATCACGATGATGATGCCAAGCACCGTGGCGAGGACTGGCCGCTTGATGAAGATGTCGGAAAGCATCCCTCAGCGCCTCACTGCGCCGCGGCGTCGGCGAGGGACTTGCCCGCAACCGGCGTCTTGGGCGCGAAGACGAGGCCATCGACGATCACCTTGTCGCCGGACTTGAGGCCAGAGGTGATGAACCAGTCGTCGCCATACCAGTCGCCCGGCTCCACCGGGCGCAGTTCGGCCTGATTGTCCTTGTCGATCACCCAGACGAAGTGCCCGGTCTCGCCCTGGTGCACGGCACGCTGCGGAACGAGGATGGCATTGGGCCGCGAGAAGCCCTTGACGCGGGCGGTGACGAACTGGCTGGGCTTCATCAGCGCATCCGGGTTGTCGAAGGTGCCGCGGATCTGGAAGGTGCCGGTCTGCGGGTTATAGTAGGGCGACGTGAAGGTCACCTTCGCCTGGTGCGGGAAGACCTTGCCATCCGGCAGGATCAGGTCGACGAGGATATCGTCGCTCGGCGGCCAGTCCAGCAGGCCCTTGAGCCTCTGGTTCCGCATATCGAGCAACTGGTTTTCCGACAGGCTGAAATTGACCCACATCGGCGTTACCAGCGAGACCGACGTGAGGTTGGCATTGGCCGGGCTGATATAGGTGCCGACCATCTGGTTGGCCGCCGCCGCGAAGCCGTCGATGGGAGATGGAATGATGGTGTAGGACAGGTTCAGCTTGGCGCGGTCCACCGTCGCCTGTTCGCCGTCGACCGAGGCCGAGGCCATGTCGAAGCGACCCTGCGCGTCATCGAGATCCTTCTGCGACAGCGCGTTCAGCTTCGCCAGGGGCTTCACCCGGGCGAGGTTAGAGCGTGCCACCTCGCGCGCGGCGATGGCGCGCTGCAGGGCGGCCTCGGCCTCCTCCAGTTCGGCGATCTGCGGCTTCTGGTCGAGTTCGAAGAGCACGTCGCCGGCCTTGACCAGCGCGCCGTCGGCATAGTTCTGGCTATCGAGGAAGCCGTTGATACGGGCGTAAATCTGCACCTGCTGCGAGGACTGCGTCTGCGCCACGAAATCGAAGGTCACCGGCACGTCCTGCGCCTTCGTCTCCACGAAGGTGACAGAAACGGGCTCCTTCTTCGGAGCCTCCTTCTTCTTGTCGTCGCAACCTGCCAGCAGCGCCACCAGCGCCAGCCCCAGCAGGACGGAACGGCCCACGCCCGTCGCCATCACACACCCCTTCACTTTCCTGCTGTTCTAGCCGCTCCCGAGGGGTGCTTGCAGGGTGAAGGGGCGGCGGAGCGGGCTCCATCCACTGAATTCTTGTGGTCCCGGTCCGCCGTTCCCGTTCGGTTCTACTGCATGAACCAGCCGTGGCTGACCACCAGCGACTGGCCGGTATAGACGTTGGAGGTGGCGCCCGCGAAGAACAGCACCGCATTGGCCACGTCGTCGACCGTGGTGAACTGGCCGTCCACGGTGTCCTTCAGCATCACCTTGGACACCACGTCGGCTTCCGAGATGCCCAGGGCCTTGGCCTGCTCGGGGATCTGCTTTTCCACCAGCGGGGTCATGACGAAACCGGGGCAAACGACGTTGGCAGTCACATTGTGCTCCGCACCTTCCTTGGCCAGCACACGGCACAGGCCAAGCAATCCATGCTTCGCGGTCACGTAAGGCGCCTTCAGCTTGGAGGCTTCATGCGAATGCACCGAGCCCATATAGACGACGCGTCCGTAATTGGCCTTGTACATGTGCTTGAGGCAGGCCCTGGTGGTGAGGAAGGCGCCGTCGAGGTGGATCGACAGCAGCTTCTTCCACTCCGCGAAGGGGAAGTCGACCAGCGGGTGCACGATCTGGATGCCGGCGTTGGAGACGAGGATGTCGACCTTGCCGTATTTCGCGACGGTGTCGGCCACGCCCTTCTCAACCTGATCCTCGTCCGTCACGTTCATGGCGACGGCGAAAGCCTGGCCGCCCTTCGCCTTGATCTCCTCTGCGGTGGCATTGGCCTGATCGAGGTTCAGGTCGGCGATGACGGGAATGCCGCCGGCCTCGGCATGGCGGAAGGCAATCTCCTTGCCGATGCCGCTTGCGGCACCCGTGATGATCGCGACCCTGTCTTTCAGACTCATGTTCTTTCTCCTATTTCAGATAATCATGCACCACCTTGCCGAGACCCAGCGTCAGGTCGGCAAGAATGTGCGTCGCGGACACCACTTCCAGGACTGGCAGCTCTGCCACCGGTGCCAGCGCGTGGTGGAACAGCTCGAGCTGGGCCGGCCCCGTCCATGCGCCCTTGAGTTTGATGTCGGTGAGCGCATATTCGACGATCTCGCAGATGCGCGGACTGCCGTCCACATGCGGAATGATCTTGAGCAGCCAGTTCGGCACTTCCATGGAGGCCTTCACGGCGGCGAGATCGGCCTCGCGGTGCTTGTAACCCATGGTGCCAACAGCTACCGGCAGCGGGCCATAGCGCAGCTCGCCGATGAGGGTGTCGGTCACCACCTGCAGCTTGGGGTTGGCGAGTTTCTTGGGAAAGCCCCACAGCTCGCGCCCGCCGGCAATCGGCGGGTGGTCGTCGAGGAACATGCAATGGGTGTACCCACCCTTGCGGCCCTTGAAGGTCACGGGGATCACCTGCCCGCTTTCGGTGTAGTCGCCGAAGCCCGTCGAATCCGGCATGCGGATGAACTCGTACTTGACCAGTGGCTCCTCGACCATGAGCGGCTCCGGCACCACGGCGCGCAGCTTTTCCATGTCGGTACGGTAAGTGATGATCAAATATTCGCGATTGTAGAACTTGTAGGGCCCGACCGGGTAGGCTGGGCTCGTCAGCGGCATGGCAAAGGCGCGGCTCTTGACGTCTTCTTCCTTCATGATCGTCTCCTCGGAAAGGTTCAGGGGGTGGAGAAATCGAACACCTGCACGCCGTCCTCGCGCCTCGGGCGCTTCAGCACCTCGGGGTGCTTCATGGCGCGCATCGCGTCACGATAGCCGGCTTCCCAGTGTTCCAGCATGGTCCGGCGGGAGAATTCATAGTCCTTCGAAATCCCCTCGTAGTTCCGCGCGTGATAGATCAGCTGCACGATGTTGCAGATCTTGTCGTCGGCCTCCGCCGCCAGCAGCTTCACCTCCTCCGAGTTCCGCAGCTTGGCCGGAATGTGCTTCAGCACATCGGCCACGGCGAGACGCAGCTTCTGTGCATGCCGGTATTGGTCGGTCGCGGCGCGGGTGCGGCTCGAATAGCGGATGTCCTTGACGCGCGAGTCCGCCTCGATCACGTCGCGCGGCAGTTCGCCGCGTGCACTCCACAAATCGATCTGCAGCGCCAGCGTGTCGAGGCGCGGCCGCTGGTCCAGCATCCACTGCAACGGCGTGTTCGAGACGAGACCGCCGTCCCAGTAGAATTCGCCATCGATCTCGACCGCGGGAAAGCCCGGCGGCAAGGCGCCCGAGGCGACGACATGGTCGGCCCTGATCTTCGTTGTCACGTTGTCGAAATAGATGAAGTTGCCGGTCTTCACGTTGACGGCTCCGACGCCGAAATGCATCTCGCCGGCATTGATGCGGTCGAAGTCGACGAGGCGTTCCAGCGTCTCCTTCAGCGCCGAGACGTCATAGTAGCTGACTTCGCCGGCCTGTGTGGTGGGCAGGAACGGCATCAGCGGCGGGCGCGGCGCAAAGAATCCGGGCGCACCCATCATCATGATGCCGAAGGCCCGCGACTGGTTCAGGAGGCGATGGGTGTGGTCGTCAAGTTTCTTGAGAAAGGGGTTGTAGGCCATGCCGAAGGCGCCGAGCGGCGGTTCGGTCACCGTTTCCCAGAAGTCGCGCAGGCGTTCCACGCGGCGTTCGGGTGCATTGCCGGCGATGATCGCGGAGTTGACGGCCCCGATCGAAATACCGGCCACCCAGTCCGGGTGCACGTGTCCTTCGGCCATCGCCTGGTAAACACCCGCCTGGTAGGACCCGAGGGCGCCCCCGCCCTGCAGCAGAAGTGCAACCCGCTCGAAGGGAAGCTTGTGTCCAGTGCCGCGCGCCATTGCTGTGTCCTTCTTCGGTGGCGAAGGCTCGAAGTGCCGGCGCCGGTCCAATGCGCGCCCTGCTTACCAAGGCTCGCCGAACTTCTCTACTGCCTCGACGCAGAAACCCGAGTGACCTGTCACAAGCACGTCACATTTCGTAACCGCCTTGCTAGATTCGCGCGGGCTTTTGCTGCGGGATGTCACCGAAGATGAGGGGCACGGACGCAAGGCAATAGAGGATGGCTGCAAGGCCCAGGGGATAGACGGTCCCATTGTGGACGATCGCCGCCCCGATGACGGCGCCTCCGAAGAAGCATCCGATCGACATCATCCGGCGCAGGACGTGATGGCGTGATCCGTCCCCGAGAATCGAGTCCGACAGCAGCGCCGTCAGGGTAAGCGTCATCACGTTGGTGGCGAGATCCTGAACGCCGTGGCGGCGCAGCACGGCAGTCTGCAGGCCCATGGCAAGGGCGAGCAACGCGGTGATGGCGCGGCCCAGAGTCTCGTTGCCGTTTGGCTCATAGACACCGCAAATCGCCGCGGCGATGACGATGATGATCAGAACGAGCAGGAAGGCATCGCGCCGGACGCGCCGTTCCTCGCCGATATGCAGCAAGCGGCCGCCGAGAATGGCCCCGATGGCAAAGGCCGTCAGCGGCCACAGATAGCGCGACGCGCGATCGAATGTGCCGCCAGAGCCCATGTCGATCGCCATGAGCAGCAGGTTCCCCGTCATCATCTCGGCAAAGACACCGCCGAGCGCCTTCATGCATGTGACGTCAATGATCCCGCAGATGGCTGCCACGAGGTAAAGACCCGGGCGCACGTCGCGCACAGCCCGCTGAACCAGACTCATTTCTCCCTGCCCCAGTTACCTGCCCCGGGAACGGGATTAACGCCCGCGGGCGGCCTCACGCAAGACGTCAGGCCGCCCGAATGTTGAGGGTGAATTAGAAGCGGTACTTGACGGTGGCGCGCGCGACGCTGAAGGCAAGATCGGCCGACCCCCTTTCTTTCACGTCGCTCCAGTCGGTCTGAAGGATGGGATCGTCGAGGGTCACATTTCCACTCGAGCCCCATTCGTAGCTTCCGAGATCGACGTAGAGGTACTCCGCCCCCAGAACCCAGCGGTCCACGGCGTATTCGAAGCCGCCGCCCAGTGTCCAGCCGAGGTTCCAGCCATCAGCCGCACCCGACCACACGGCGGATTCGGCTCCGTTCTTGGCGGAGAGCTTCTGCTCGACCTCCAGCTTGCCATAGGCAAGACCACCGGTGCCGTAGAGCATGACATTGCCCATCGCATAGCCAAGACGGCCGCGCACCGTGCCGAACCAGTTGGATTCATATTTGATCTTATCGTAAGCCGTGGTGTCCTCGGGTGCCAGCACCTGGCTCATCACGCCGGTGACATTGTGCTTGAGCCTGCCGTCCATGCCGAGATAGTTGAAATCGCCCTCGACACCGAGGACGAAGCTCGACATCTGCCAGTTATAGCCAGCCAGCACGCCGGCCGTGAAAAACACTTCGTCGGGACTGGAGCTGAAGCCCAGCTCGTCGACGAGCGCGAGCGTATCCGGGCCCGGATCGTCATTCCCGGTATATTTGTAGTGGGACGAGAACGCGCCGGAATTCAGGGCCGCACCAGCATTAACGCCGACGTAACCGCCTGACCAGTCATAGCTTGCCGGAGCAAGGCCCAGATCGCCGGCCGTCGCAATCGGTGACCAGCAGCTGACCGAGATGGCGGTGCAGGATACGAGGAGCAGCTTCTTCATGATTCGACCTCTGGCTGGATTAGCGATTTCGCAACCAAAGATCGCAGGAAATGGCTTACAAAATATGAATCCGCTAAACCATTTTGAGAAAACGATTACATGTTCTTCCAAAACGCAAAGGCCGCGTCCGAACGAGTCGGGCGCGGCCTCGTGTCATCAAGATCTAGACGCGTTAGAGCGGGATCAGCTGCAACGCACCGGCGGTCAGCTTGCTGCCGTCCGAGGTGATGGGGTTGCACACCGAGGGCGTTCCCTTGGGCAAGAAGCTGGTCGGGTTGCGGGCCTCGCAAAGCTTGCCGTTCGAGGCCTGCCAGATGCCCGTTCCGGTGCCCTTGCCGGCCTCGGCATATTCGAAGGTGCCGTCATTGTAGAAAGTGACCGTGCCCTTCCGGCCCGGTGCTGCGTAGGTAAACTTGCGCTCCGACAGGGCCCTGGAAATATCCGCCGCCGACAGCGAGGAGCCGACAGGCAGTGGTGCCGCCGGAGCGGCGGGCGCGGTTGACACCGGCGCGCTGGGCACGGCTGGCGCCAGGTCCGGCGTGGACTTGCTGGACGCGCAGGCCGTGAGACCCATTGCGGCCGCCAGGAGGATCACGCCGGAGAGAGTGCGTTTGAGACGCATCGGATCAAACTCCTTCGGCCAGCACCACCACACGGGTGCCGATGGGAACCCGGCGGTACAGTTCCTCCACGTCCTGGTTCACCATGCGGATGCAGCCCGAGGAGGCGTTCTTGCCAATCGACATCGGGTCGGTGGTGCCATGAATACGGTAGAGCGTGTCCTGGCCGTTCTGGAAGAGATAGAGCGCGCGGGCACCGAGCGGATTGTCCGGACCGCCGGGCATGCCGTTCGCCCACTTGGCCTTTTCCGGGCTGCGGGCAATCATTTCCTTGGGCGGCGTCCAGCGCGGCCACATGACCTTGCGGCCGATGTCGGCGAGGCCGGCCCAACGGAAACCGTCCTTGCCCACGGCACAGCCCCAGCGCATCGCCTGCCCGCCCTGCAGCACCAGATAGATCTGGCGGTTCGGGGTATCGACGATGATGGTGCCGGGCAGCTGCCGGCCGGTATAGGCGACCGTCGCCGGCCGGAAGGGAGCCGGCAGCTTGCTGTAGTCGAAGGGCGGCAGCGGAAACGGATCGTCCTCGGAGGCCTGCGGAAGGGCGGCAGTCGACAGCGGCACGGACAGCAGGGCTGCGGAGGCACCGGTCAGGACGGCACGGCGGGAAAGCATCATGGTTCTCTCGTCGAGGCTAGGAAAGTCAGTGGGTTGTTCGTACCAAATTGGCGCGGAAAGGCTAAGTACATATTAACGATAACCCGCAAGTTGTGCGGCATTGTCCGGACAAATGCAATTGAACTCGAATTAATGCAACCTGTGCTCGCATTTTCTCCGGTCACCCTCAGCGATGCTGCGATTCAGGCCCTGATACGGCGATTCTCAGAATCATGCAGCGGCGCAAGGTGCAGGCGGGCGGCCACAACCTCGTTCGCCACCACCAGCTCATAGCGGCCCGACCGCAGATAGGCCTCATCCACGCCGTCCTTGTTACGGACGTAACCGTAGCCGATGGGCCGGCCGACGGTGTAGCCGAAGCCGCCGCTGGTGAGGTAGCCGGCGAAGCGGCCGTCCCGGAGAATGGTCTCACGCCCTGCCAGCACGACATCCTCCCGCTCGGTGGTGAAGCCGGCCAGCATCTTGACGAGCGGTTGCGAGGCGATGGCTTGCGATGCGGCGCGGCCGATGAAGTCCTCGCCGGACTTAAGCTTCACCGCCCAGCCGAGCCCGGCATGGAAGGGTGAGTCGTTGGCGGTGATGTCCGCCCCCCAGGCGCGATAGCCCTTCTCAAGGCGCAGCGACTCGATGGCACGATAGCCCGCCGGAGCAATGCCGTGGGCACGGCCGGCGGCCAAGATGGCATCGAAGACGGAGCCGATGGCGGCGATCGGCACATGCAGTTCCCAGCCAAGTTCACCCACATAGGTGACCCGCAGAGCCCGGACAGCTGCGCCGGCGATGGCGATCTCGCGGACGGCGCCGAAGGGGAAGGCCGCATTGCCGACCTCCGCCGAGGTGACCTTCGACAGGATGTCGCGGGAGGCAGGCCCCATGAGCGAGAGCGTGCCCCATTGTTCGGTGACATCCGTCAGCGTCGCATCGAGGCCGGGGCGGATATGCTCGCGGATCCAGGCGAAATCGTGAGTGCGGAAGCCGGTGCCGGTGACGATGTAGAAATGATCGTCCGCCAGCTGCGCGACGGTGAGATCGCATTCGATGCCGCCACGGCTGTTCAGCATCTGGGTATAGGTCAGCCGGCCCGGCCCGCGCGCCACGCGGTTGGCCGAGATGTAGGAGATGGCCTCGGCCGCCCCCCTGCCCTTCAGTTCACATTTGGCAAAGGAGGACTGGTCGAAGAGCCCGGCCCGCTCGCGCACCGCACGGTGCTCCTCGCCCACCTGGGCGAACCAGTTCTGGCGGCCCATGGAATAGTGGTCCTTCGGTTCGACGCCCACCGGCGCGAACCAGTTGGGCCGCTCCCAGCCGAGCTTCGAACCGAAGCAGGCGTTGAGGCCTTTCAGCCGCTCGTAAAGCGGCGAGACAATACGCGGGCGGCCGCTTTGGTATTCCTCGTGGGGATAGGCCACCGTGTAGTGCTTGCCATAAGCCTCGAGCGTCCGCTCGGCCGTCCAGGCGCGGTCCTTGTGCAGGTCGGAGAAGCGGCGGATGTCGACCACCCAGAGGTCCATCGGGGCCTCGCCCTTTGCGGCCCATTCGGCCAGCACCCAGCCCGCTCCGCCGCCGGACGCGATGCCGAAGGCGTTGAAGCCCGCGCCGACATAGAAGTTCTTCAGCTCCGGCGCCTGGCCGAGGATGAAGTTGCCGTCGGGCGTGAAGCTTTCCGGCCCGTTGATCATCTTCTTGATGCCGGTCTTGGCGAGTGCGGGCACGCGCGCCAGCGCCTCGCCCATGTGCTGCTCGAAATGGTCCCAGTCATCGTCGAAAAGCTGGAACTCGAAATCGCCCGGCACGTCGCCGGTTGTCCACGGGATGGGATTCGGCTCATAGCCGCCGAAGACGAGGCCGCCCACCTCCTCCTTGAAATAGGTGCGCCGGTCCGGGTCGCGGAGCGTCGCGGCATCAGGGCTGAGGCCCTCGACCTTCTCGGTGATCACATACTGGTGCTTGACCGGCTGCAGCGGCACCGAAACGCCGGCGAGAGCGCCGATCTGGCGGGCCCACTGGCCGCCGCAGTTGATGACCGTCTCGCAGGCGATCGTGCCCTGATTGGTGCGGATCGCGGTGACCCGGCCCTCGGTGATGTCGAAGCCCTCGACGCGGCAGCCCTCGACGATCCTGGCGCCATGCATGCGGGCACCCTTGGCCAGCGACTGGGCGATGTCCGATGGCGAGGCCTGCCCGTCGGTCGGCAGCCAGGAGGCGCCGACGAGGTCGGAGACATCCATCAGCGGCCACATCCTCTTCACTTCCTCCGGCGACACGAGGTGCATCTCC
Source organism: uncultured Aestuariivirga sp. (assembly GCA_964474665.1). Taxonomy (GTDB): domain Bacteria; phylum Pseudomonadota; class Alphaproteobacteria; order Rhizobiales; family Aestuariivirgaceae; genus Aestuariivirga. Next base: position 646 of record CAYYTH010000014.1, on the reverse strand, counting down.
ATGCCGAAGCTCTGGGCCGTGGTGGCGAGGCGCTTGAACTCCGTCCAGCGGTCCTCATTGGTGGCGAGCCTCAGGCATCCCGTCATCTTCCAGCCGGTGGCGAGCCCGGTCTCGGCATCCAGGCGCTTGTAGAGGTCGACCGAGTATTTCAGCACCTGCGTGATCGAGGCCGAGGAGCGCAATTGCCCAACGAGGCCCGCCGCGTGCCAGGTGGAACCGGAGGTGAGCTTGTTCTGCTCCAGCAGCACCACGTCGGCCTTGTGGTCCCGGGCGAGGTGATAGGCGGTCGAGCAGCCGATGATGCCGCCGCCGATCACGACATATTGCGCATGCGAAGGAAGGGTCACGGTCAATCCTGTATTCGGCGGCATGATGGAGGGAGTCGCAACGGAATTCACCCTCTTTGAATTCCCCGTTTCAGGCGTCACCCCGCCGAAAGCCCGGGCCCAGCCTTGGCCAGCGGCCATGGGTTCATTTTGCCGTTCGTAACGATTGTTTTTGGGTAATTCCGAATGCACGTAGGATACTACATGGAGACCTGCAAAAGCCAATCTGTGTTGCTCTGAACCGCAGGAGCAGCCCCTCGGAGGGAGCTGGATCCCCTGAGTTCACAAACGAAGTGCAACACCAGCTTATGGTGTTGGCA
>CAYYTH010000013.1:0-87517 GCA_964474665.1 uncultured Aestuariivirga sp. | reverse complement strand
CGCCTGGCGGGAGAGGACGCCTTCGCGCCCCTTCAGCAATCTCGCCATCTTCCTCCTGACGCTGTTCTCGTTCCTTCTCGCCGCCACCCCCTCGCACGCCGCCAAGCCCTTCCCGGTCGACCAGTTCAGCTGGTACCTCTCCGACTACGACATGGACCTCGCGAAGATCGCCAAGGACCTGACGCGCACCGAGCCCGAGATCCAGGCCGACCTTGCCGCGGCACGTGCCGCCAACAATGCACGCCTCGCCGCCGCCGCGCTCGAGCAGTTGCTGACGAAGCAACCCACCAACGGCGCCCTCTGGCTCGACCTCGCGCAGGAACTCTCCATCGCCACGCCCGTCAACGACAGCGACGGCTACATGCTGCCGTCAAAGCTGATCGGCGCTTCGCTCAAGGCCTATACGCTGCTCTCCACGCCGCAGCAGGATGCACAGGCCCTCAACCTCGCGGCCCAGGGCTTCGCCAAGCGCGAGATGTGGCGCCCGGCGCTGACCGCCTACAAGGAAAGCCTGAAGCTTCAGGAAGACCCCGCCATCCGCGAGGCCTTCGAACAGATGCGCGTCGACCACGGCTTCCGCGTCTCCGACTACAAGGTCGACACCGAAACGGTGCCGCCGCGCACCTGCTTCGAGATGTCGGAGCCGGTGTCGCGCACGGTGACCGACTTCACCTCTTACTTCACACAACAGCCCGGCCCCGTGGCCGCCGTCACGGCGGAAGGAAACCGCCTCTGCGTCGAGGGCCTGAAATACGGCGAGCGCTATTCGATCACCGCCCGCCAGGGCCTGCCCGCCGCCATCGACGACACGCTGGCGAAGGATGTCACCTTCGATTTCTACGTGCGCGACCGCCAGCCCTCGGTGCGCTTCGCCGGCAATGCCTATGTCCTGCCGCGCACCGGCCAGAACGGCGTGCCGCTGATCTCGGTCAACAGCAAGGAAGCAAGGATCGCGCTCTACCGCATCGGCGACCGCAACATGATCGGCAGCGTGCTCGGCTCCGACTTCCGCGGCCAGATCAGCGGCTATTCGGCGGACGACATCGCCAGCAGCAAGGGCCAGCTCGTCTGGGAAGGCACGCTCGAAACGCCCGCTCCGCTGAACCAGGACATCACCACGGCAATTCCCGTGGACGAGGCCATGGGCAAGCTCGAGCCCGGCCTCTACGTGATGACGGCCTCGCCCGCCGCGCTCGAAACCGAGCAATACAGTAACATCGCGACCCAGTGGTTCGTCGTCTCCGACCTCGGCCTCGCCACCATGTCGGGCAAGGACGGCCTGCATGTGGGCCTGCGCTCCATCGCCACCGCTGAGCCCATCGGCAATGCACGGGTGCGCCTCATCGCGCGCAACAACGAGGTTCTGGGCGAGGCGTCATCCGATGCCGCCGGCAACGTGGTCTTCGATGCTGGCCTGTTGAAGGGCGACGGCGGCCAGGCCCCCGCGCTCGTCGTGGCACAGGCCGAAGGCGGCGACTATTCCTTCCTCGACCTGCAGCAGCCGGCTTTCGACCTCACCGACCGCGGCGTCACCGGCCGTGCGCCCTCGGGCGCCGTCGATGCCTTCGTCTATGCCGAGCGCGGCGTCTATCGCCGCGGCGAGACGGTGCATGCCACGGTGCTGCTCCGCGACGACAAGGCCAATGCCATCACCGGCCTGCCCGTCACCCTCGTGGTGGAGCGCCCGGACGGCGTGTCCTATCTCACCGCCACGCTCGATGACCGTGGTGCGGGCGGCTTCTCGAAGTCGTTCCAGATTGCCCAGGGGGCCCAGGGCGGCACCTGGCGCATCCGCGCCTTCACCGACCCCGCGGGCGACGCGGTGGGCGAGACCTCCTTCCTCGTCGAGGACTACATCCCCGACCGCATCGAGTTCGATCTCGTCTCGAAGACGCCGCGCGTCAAGGACACGCTGCAGCTCGCCGTCGATGGCCGCTACCTCTTCGGCGCCCCCGGCGCTGGCCTCGACCTCGAGGCCAGCGTGTCGATCGGTGCCGACGCGACGCCCTTCACCGAATGGAAGGACTATCGCTTCGGCCTGATGGACGAGCGCCCGGACACGGTGCAGTTCGCCGCCGCCGACCTCGCGGCGACCGACATCAACGGCCACGCCGACATCGACATCGCGCTGCCGGAACTCCCCGTCACCTCGCAGCCGCTGAAGGCCGACGTCTCTGTCCGCATGCGCGAGCCGGGCGGCCGCGCGGTGGAACGCACCGCCAGCCTGCCCATCGCCGCCACCCAGCCGCGGTTCGGCATCAAGGCGAATTTCGCGGATGGTTCGGCCCCCGAGGGCAAGCCCGCGTCCTTCTCGCTCATCGCGGTCGATCCCGAGGGCAAGCAGGTCGCGGTCAAGGGTGCCAGCTGGACGATGAAGCGCATCCTGCGCGACTGGCAATGGTTCAACGCCGATGGCCAGTGGCGCTGGGAAGCGGTCACCCGCACCACCAACCTCGCCAATGGCACGCTCGACGTCGGCGGCGACAAGCCCACCGATTTCGCCCAGACCCTCTCCTGGGGCGAATACCGCCTCGAGATCGATGCGCCCGGCATCACCCCCGCCTCGGTCGACTTCTCGTCAGGCTACTACAGCTTCGATTCCGCCAAGGCCAACACGCCGGATACGCTGAAGGTCGCACTCGACAAGACCGATGTGAAGACAGGCGACACTGTGAACGTGAAGATCGAGGCGCGCTATGCCTGCAAGGACACGGTGCAGATCGTGGGCGAAGGCCTGCTCGCGTCGCAGGAGGTGGATGTTCCAGAAGGCGGCATCACCCTGCCCTTCACCGTGGGCGAGAACTGGGGCACCGGCGCCTATGTGCTGGCCAGCCTCTACAAGCCGATGGACGTCAAGGCCAAGCGCATGCCGTCGCGCGCCATGGGTGTCGCGTGGTTCGGCATCGACCGCGCCCAGCGCACGCTCGACGTGACACTCGACACGCCGGACCTGATGAAGCCGCGCACCAGGCTCACGGTGCCGGTGAAGATCGGCAACCTCGCCGCGGGCGAGGAGGCCTTCATCACGGTGGCGGCGGTGGATGTCGGCATCCTCAACCTCACGCGCTATGATCCCCCCGCGCCGGAAAACTTCTACTACGACCAGAAGCAGCTCACCGCCCAGCTGCGCGACATCTATGGCATGCTGATCGACGGCATGCAGGGCGAGCGTGGCAAGCTGCGCTCCGGCGGTGACGGCGGTGCGGCCTTCAACGCCCCGCCGCCAACCCAGAAGCCACTGGCCTTCTATTCGGGCATCGTCCGCGTGGGCGAGGACGGAACGGCCTCGGTCGACTTCGACATTCCGGCCTTCAACGGCACCATCCGCGTGATGGCGGTCGCGTGGAGCAAGACCAAGGTCGGCCATGCATCGAAGGACGTGATCGCGCGTGACCCGGTCGTCGTGTCCGGCACGCTGCCGCGCTTCCTCGCCGTGGGCGACGCGTCCCAGCTTCGCTTCGACATCGTCAATGCCGAAGGCCCAGCGGGCGACTACTTGCTCGGCGTCTCGATCGATGGCCCGGTGACGCCCGCGCCCAATACAGCCATCCAGAAGGTGACGCTCGGCGCAGCGGGTGCACGCACCACCGTCATCGTGCCGGTGAAGGGCACGGGCTTCGGCACCGCCAGCATCGTGGCCACGCTGAAGGGCCCGGGCGACATCCTGCTCGACCAGGATTTCGTGCTCGGCGTCGAGCCCGCCAATCCGCAGGTCACGCGCCGCACCACCATGCCGCTGCAGGCCAGGGGCGGCTCGCTGACCATCGGCAAGGACCTGCTCTCCGACATGGTGCCGGGCACCGGCTCGGTGGCCCTCTCAGTGAGCCCGCTGCCGCAGCTCGATGCGGCAGGCCTTATCCGCGACCTCGACAAATATCCTTATGGCTGCTCAGAGCAGACGGTCAGCCGCGCCCTGCCGCTGCTCTATCTCAGCGACCTCGGCGTCGACCCGAAGGACCTCGACGCCGCGATCCCCGACCGCATGCAGAAGGCGGTGACACGCCTGATCAACCGCCAGTCCTCTTCGGGCGCCTTCGGCCTGTGGTCGGCCTATGGCGACGACTCGAGCCTGTGGCTCACCGCCTATGTCACCGACTTCCTGCTCCGCGCCCGCGAAAAGGGCTTCGCGGTGCCCGAGGACGTTCTCGTCGGCGGGCTCGACTACATCCGCAACATGGTGGGCAATGCGCCCGACATCGAGGATGGCGGCGGCCAGGACATGGCCTATGCGCTCTACGTGCTGGCGCGTGCGGGCCGGGCTCCGGTGGGTGACCTGAAATATCTCGCCGACACCAAGATCAACCAGTTCGGCTCGCCGCTGGCGCGTGCGCAGGTGGCTGCCGCCCTGTCGATCCTCGGCGACCAGCAGCGCTCGGATGCCGCCTTCGCCTCCGCCATCGACGCGCTGGGCGACGAGGTCGATTCCTCCACGCGCGGCGTCTACCGCACCGACTACGGCTCGGTGCTGCGCGATGCCTCGGCCATCCTCGCCCTCGCCACCGACGCGAAGGCCAAGCCCGACGTCATCAAGACGGCGATGGGCGCCATCGAGGTGGAACGGGCCCGCTCGAACTATGCCTCGACGCAGGACATGGCCTGGATGGTGCTCGCCGCGCGCTCGGTGATCGAGGAGGCCAAGTCGATCCGCCTCGACGTCAACGGCACGCGCCACGACGGCAGCTTCAACCGCGTCTATGGCGCGGCAGCGCTGGTGTCCGACGTGAAGGTCCAGAACATGGGGCCCGACATCGTGAAGGCGGTGGTCGCCGTTTCCGGCTCGCCCACGGTGCCGGAGCCCGCCGCCAGCAACGGCCTCGTCATCGAGCGCAAGTACTTCACGCCCGACGGCCAGCCGGCTGACCCCGCGAACGTCAAGCAGAACACCCGCCTCGTCGCCGTGCTCAGCGTGATGAAGCCCGCGGGCGAGGCCGAAAGCGGCCAGTTCCTGCTGGTCGACAGGCTTCCCGCCGGCTTCGAGATCGAGAACCCTGCCCTCGTCTCGTCGGGGTCGACGGCGGACATGGCCTGGCTGTCGGATACCAGCTACGCGCCCTACACCGAGTTCCGCGACGACCGCTTCGTGGCGAGCTTCACCAACTCCACCGCCAAGCTCGCCTACATGGTGCGCGCCGTGTCGCCCGGCAGCTATTCCCATCCGGGTGCCACCGTCGAGGACATGTACCGCCCCGAGATGAATGCCCGCAGCGCACCGGGCACGGTGACGGTCACGGCACCTTGATGACGAAGACGCCCCGCAGCAGATGGCCCCTGCGCCTCTATGCGGGCCTCCTCCTCGGCGTGCTTGGCGTCAATGCCGCAGGCTTCACGCTGAGCGAAACATTGCGTCGGCTGGGGCCCGTGCCGCTGGGGCACGACATTACCTTTTCGACGCTGGTCACCGACCGGGACGGCAAGCTGCTCCGTCCCTTCATCACGAAGGACGGCTACTGGCGCCTGCCCGTCACGTCGAAGGACGTGGACCCGCGCTTCCTCGCGATGCTCGTCGCCTATGAGGACAAGCGCTTCTATGAGCATGGCGGCGTTGACCCCAAGGCCCTGCTCCGCGCCGCATGGCAGGCGGCAACCCATGCCCGCATCGTCTCCGGCGGCTCGACGTTGACCATGCAGGTGGCTCGCCTGCTCGAGCCGCGCCCCGCCCGCAGCCTCGCCGACAAGTTCGCCGAGATGGTGCGCGCCGTGCAACTGGAGCGCCGCCTCTCCAAGCAGCAGATCCTCGATCTTTACCTCGTGCTCGCCCCCTATGGCGGTAACATCGAGGGCACGCGCGCCGCATCGCTCGCCTATTTCGGCAAGGAGCCGAAGCGGCTGTCGACGGCGGAGAGCGCGCTGCTCGTGGCCCTCCCCCAGGCGCCCGAAACGCGCCGCCCGGACCGCTTCCCGAAATCCGCCGCCGCGGCGCGTAACCGCGTCATCGCCCGCTTGAACGCCGAGGGCATCGTCAACGCCGACCAGGCAAACGCCGCCGCGGCAGAGGAAGCCCCCAAGGGCCGCCTCGCCTTCCCCATGCTGGCAGCCCATGTGGCGGAGCGGCTGGCCAAGGCGGCACCTGCGGGAAGCGTTGCCGAAACCACCATCACGCGCGACCTGCAGGCCGCGCTCGAAACGCTGGCGCGCGACCGGGCGCTCGCCATCGGCTCCGGCGTCGCGGCCGCCATCATCGTCGCCGACAATGCGACAGGCGAGGTACGCGCCCATGTCGGCGGCACGGGCTTCTTCGACACGGTCCGCGCCGGGCAGATGGACCTAGCAAGCGCGCTGCGTTCGCCCGGCTCGACGCTGAAACCTTTCATCTACGGCCTCGCCTTTGAGGATGGCCTCGTCCACCCCGAAACGCTGATCGACGATCGCGCCGTGCGCTACGGCGCCTATGCGCCCGAAAACTTCGACGACAGTTTCCACGGCACCGTCACCGTGCGCACCGCCCTGCAGCAGTCGCTCAACGTGCCCGCCCTGCAGATCCTCAGCGCCATCGGCGCCGACCGCCTCATGGCGCGCCTCACCAATGCCGGTGTCAGGCTGGTGCTGCCGGAGAATGCCGGGCCGGGCCTGGCGGTAGGCCTCGGCGGCGCCGGCGTGCGTCTCACCGATCTTGCAGCACTCTACGTGGCGCTGGCCCGCGGCGGGGCGCCCGTGGCGCTGAGCTGGCAGGTGGCGGAGCGGCGCGCGGCAAAGCCGCTGCGCCGCATCTTCGAGCCCAATGCCGCGTGGATGATCGGCGACGTGCTGAAGGGCGCGCCCACGCCGCAGAATGCGCTGGGCGGCCAGATCGCATTCAAGACCGGCACCTCCTATGGCTACCGCGATGCCTGGGCGGTGGGCTATGACGGCGCCCACACCATCGCCGTCTGGGTCGGCCGCCCCGATGGCGCGGCGGTGCCCGGCGTTGTCGGCCGCCTCGCCGCCGCACCCATCCTGTTCGAGGCCTTCCAGCGCATCGGGGCCGCACGCGTGGCGCTTGGTCCCGCCCCGCCCGGCACCGTCATCGCCCGCACGGCGGAGCTTCCCGCCAGCCTGCAGCGCTTCCGGCCCAATGCCCTGCCGGAGGTGGCCACCACGGCCGCGGGCGATGCCCCGCCCGCCATCGCCTTCCCGCCCGATGGCGCCCGAATCGACCTCGCGGGCGAACTGGCCCCGGCGCTGAGCCTCAAGGTCTATGGCGGCACGCCGCCCTTCACCTGGCTCGCCGACGGCGTTCCGGTCGCCGAGCGCCAGTTCCGCCGCGATGCGTTCTGGGACCGGCCCTCCCGCGGATTTGCCCGCTTGTCGGTGATCGACGCCAAGGGCAAAACAGCTTCGGCGCGCGTGCGCGTCGAATGAGCTGAAGGACCTCCATGCCCGACACAAACTGGACGACCCGCCCATGGCACCGCCACTGGCTCCAGGCCCGCGCCGACAACCTCTTCGACCTGTTCCAGCATAATGCGGTGAACCCGAGGGGCGGCTTCCACGACCTCGACACCGCCGGGCGCCCCTGCGGCACCATCCGCCAGATCCACCAGACGGCGCGCATGGTGCATTGCTTCGCCATCGCCACCAAGCTGGGCCGCCCGGGGGCGGAGATCATCGTCGACCATGGCATGCGCTGGCTGTGGGAGGGCCACCGCGACAAGCGCTTCGGCGGCTACTGCTGGTCGCTCGATGACGACGGCTACAAGGACGACACCAAGCAGGCCTATGGCCACGCCTTCGTGCTGCTGGCCGCGGCGGACGCCACCATGATCGGCCATCCGCTGGCCCGGGAGATGCTGGACGACATCACCGGCATCATCGACACCCGCTTCTGGGATGCGCACCACGGTGCCGTGTCGGAGGAATATGCCCGCAACTGGTCGAAGATTTCAGACTACCGCGGCCAGAACTCCAACATGCACCTGACCGAGGCGCTGATGGCCGCCTTCGAGGCCACCGGAAGTGCCGCCTATCTCGACAAGGCGAAGAGCATCGCGCAGCTCATCATCCGCCGCCATGCCGCGTCGCTTGATTATGTGGTGGCCGAGCACTTCGACCAACAATGGCAGATCGACAAGGCCTATAAGGGCTCCGACATGTTCCGCCCCGCCGGCACCACGCCCGGCCACTGGCTCGAATGGGCCAGGCTCATGGCACAGCTCTGGGTGCTCGACGACCGGCGCGAGCCCTGGATGATCGAGGCGGCGGAAAAGCTGTTCCGCAGCGCCGTCACCCGTGGCTGGGACGCGACGAACGGCGGCTTCTATTATACGCTGGACTTCGCCAGCAATCCCGTCATCGCCCACAAGATCTGGTGGCCCGCCACGGAGGCCATCGGCGCGGCGGCCTTCCTCAACGCGCTGAAGCCTGACCGTTTCTACGAGGACTGGTACCGCAAGGTCTGGGACTTCGCGGCCCTTCGCTTCATCGATCCGGCCAACGGCGGCTGGTTCCCGGAACTGGGCGATGACCTGAAGCCGGTCGACCGCTTCTTCACCGGCAAGCCCGACATCTACCACGCGCTGCAGGCCTGCCTGATTCCGCTGTTCCCCGCCACGGGCAGCCTGATGAAGGCTATCACCTGATACCTACGCCGCGCGCCTCCATCATGAATACCGGCTGAACGCGCCCTTCCAGTGGCGCTCAGCCGGGCCCTTCGAGTGTCTGCGCATAACGGGTTGAGGACCAGCCCGCCGCACACGACGAGACACCAGAGGGACGATACCCATGATCCGGAAGATGCTTTCGATTGCCGCCGCTGCCGCCATCACCGTCATTGGGGCGGCGGCCGCTTGATCGTCACCCGCACCGGCCCGTGAGACCGCTCCGGCAAGCGCCTCCGCAAGGAGGCGCCCCTGCAACCGGCGCACTTGCCATGTGTCAGTTTCATGTTACACCTACCGGCATGACACTTCGCTACCCCTTCTCCGCCATCGCCGGCCAGGACGAACTGCTGCAGGCGCTTCTCCTCACCGCCGTCGACCCGTTGATCGGCGGCCTCCTCGCCTTCGGCGACCGGGGCACCGGCAAGTCCACCGCCGTCCGCGCCCTGGCTGCCCTGCTGCCGGAGATCAGGGCCACCTCCTGCGCATATCATTGCGACCCCGACAGCCCGTCCGCCCAGTGCGACGCCTGCCGCAAGGCCGCCACCCACAAGCTGCGCAAGCTGCCGATCCCCGTGGTCGACCTGCCCCTCGGCGCGACGGAGGACAGGGTGCTGGGCGCCCTCAACCTAGAGCGCGCCCTGTCGCACGGCGAGAAGAGCTTCGAGCCAGGGCTGCTGGCCCAGGCCAATCGCGGCTATCTCTACGTCGACGAGGTCAACCTGCTCGAAGACCATATCGTCGACCTGCTGCTCGACGTCGCCGCCTCGGGCGAGAACGTGGTGGAGCGCGAGGGCCTCTCGGTGCGCCACCCTGCCCGCATCGTTCTGGTGGGCAGCGGCAACCCGGAAGAGGGCGAACTCCGCCCGCAGCTGCTCGACCGCTTCGGCCTCTCCGTCGAGGTGCGCACGCCGACCGAAGTCGCGACCTGGGTCGAGATCGTCAAGCGCCGCGACGCCTTCGAGCGCGACCCGGAAGGTTTCACCGCGCAATGGGCCAAGCACGAGGACCAGACGCGCCGTCGCATCGTCAAGGCGCGGAAGCACCTCAACGACGTCGAGGTGCCCGACTCCACCCTCGAGCGCGCTGCGGCCCTCTGCATCCACCTCAAGACCGACGGCCTACGCGGCCAGCTCACGCTCATGCGCGCGGCCCGGGCGCTCGCGGCCTATGAAGGTGCCAAGCGCGTCACCGACGATCACCTGAAGCGCATGGCAGCGCCTTCGCTGCGCCACCGCCTGCGCCGCAATCCGCTCGATGAAACCGGCTCCACCACGCGCATCACCCGCGCGGTGACTGAGGTTCTCGGCGCGTGAGCGAGGCGGCCCTCGCCTGCGCGCTTCTCGCCCTCGACCCCGAGGGCCTGAAGGGCGCCGTCATCAAAGGCCGGGCCGATGCCTTTCTCGCTTCGCTGCGCCACCTCGCGCAGCGCAACACCCACCGCATTCCGCCGCACATCGGCATCGACCGGCTGACGGGTTCGATCGACGTCGCCGCGACGTTGAAATCCGGCACTCCCGTACATGACCGTGGCCTGCTCGCGGAAACGCTGGGCCTGCTCCTGCTCACCTCCGCCGAGCGCCTGCCGCTCGACAAGGCGGCGCTCATCGCGGCCGCCATGGACCAAGGCGCGGGCTTCACGGTCGTCGCCCATGACGAAGGCATCGACGACGATCGCGCGCCCATGATCCTCGTCGAACGCGTCGCCTTCCTGCTCGAGGTTTCGGCATGCGAGCCGACCGACATCGACATCACTGCCGCGCGCAGCCTGCTGCCGCAGGTCACCATCCCGGACCGCATCACGGAAGGCCTGTGCCAGACCGCGCTCGCTCTCGGCCTCTCCTCCATCCGCCCCGCCGTCATGGCGCTGCGCGCTGCCCGCGCCATCGCGGCACTCGATGGCCGCGCCGAGGTCGATGACGACGATGCGGGCCTCGCCGCCCGCCTCATCCTCGCGCCGCGCGCCGTGACCTTTCCCGCCCCGCCTGCCGAAGAGCCGGAGCAGCCCGCCCCCCAGGACAGGCCCGATCAAGGCGAGGAGGATGGCGCGCCGACGCCGCAGGAACTGGCCGACCGGCTGCTCGAGGCGGTCAAGGCCTCGCTGCCCGCGGGGCTTCTGGCCGCGCTCGAGAAGAACCTGCGCCAGCCCGGCTCCAAGTCCGGCGCCGGTGCGGTTTTGCAGAAGGCGGGCGTGAAGCGCGGCCGCCCAGCCGGAACCCGCCAGGGCGAGCCGAAGAACGGCGCCCGCCTGAGCCTCATCGACACGCTGCGCGCCGCCGCCCCGTGGCAGCCGATCCGCCGCCGGGCCAAGCCTTCCGCAAAGGGCGTGCAGGTCGAGAAGTCGGATTTCCGCATCCGCCGCTTCAAGGAGAAGCGCGAGACCACCGCCATCTTCGCCGTCGATGCCTCGGGCTCGGCAGCGCTGCACCGCATGGCGGAGGCCAAGGGCGCCATCGAACTGCTGCTGGCCGACTGCTACGTGCGGCGTGACCGCACGGCGCTCATCGCCTTTCGCGGCAAGCAGGCGGACGTGCTGCTGCCGCCCACCCGATCGCTGCAGCGCGCCAAGAAATCGCTCGCCGACCTTCCCGGCGGCGGCGGCACCCCGCTGGCGCACGGCATCGAGCAGTCGATGCTGGTAGCCGACCAGGTGCGGCGCTCCGGCGGCGTGCCGCTGGTCGTCTTCCTCACCGACGGCAAGGCCAACATTGCGCGCGATGGCACCGCCGATCGTGCCATGGCGTTGCGCGATGCCGAGGCTGCCGCCAGGGCGCTCCGCCTTGCCGGGGTGCGCACGCTGATGATCGACCTCTCCGACACCCGCACCGGCCCCGCCCGCAAGCTCGCCGAAGAGATGGGTGCGGATTACCTGCCGCTGCCGCATGCCGATGCCGCCCGCATCAAGGCCTCCGTCAACGCCGCGATGCAGGCGTGACATGGGCTATTATCTTGAGTGGGCGAAGGACGGCCGCGACTGGCCAAACCACCAGGCCAGCCGCTTCGTCGATGCCGCCGGCATGGCCTGGCACGTGCAGGTGATGGGCCAGGGCCCCGCCCTGCTGCTGCTTCACGGCACCGGCGCCGCCACTCATTCGTGGCGCGACGTGATGCCGAAGCTCGCGGCGCACTACACCGTCGTCGCCATGGACCTGCCCGGCCACGCCTTCACCCAGCCGCCGACCCGGAACAGCCTGTCGCTGCCCGGCATGGCGGCCGCCGTCGCCTCGCTGCTCCGTACACTGAATGTCGAACCCGTGCGTGCAGTCGGGCACTCCGCCGGCGCCGCCGTGCTGGTGCGCATGGCGGTGGAGCGGCTCTTCGCGCCGGCCGACATCATCAGCTTCAACGGCGCCTTCTTTCCCGTCACCGGCGTTGCCGGCCAGTTCTTCTCGCCACTGGCCAAGACCTTCGCCAATGCCAGCCTCGTGCAGAAGCTCTTCGCGAAAATGGCCGACCGCAAGGCGGTCGAGCGCCTGCTGCGCGACACCGGATCGAAGATCGATGCCGAGGGCATCACGCTCTACCAGAAGCTCTTCTCCAACGAGGGCCACATCGCCGGAACCCTCGGCATGATGGCTGCCTGGGACCTGCACTGGGTGCCCCAGGACCTGAAGAACCTGCCCGTGCCCATGACCCTCGTCTTCGCCACGGGCGACCGCACCATCCCGCCCGCCCGGGCGGCCGAGGCCGCGAAGCTGGTGCCAAGATCGAGCCTCGTGGAGATCAAGGGCCTCGGCCACCTCGCCCATGAGGAGGACCCAACGGGTGCGGCTGCCATCATCGCCGACCCGGCGTCCTTCACCCTGCGCTGACGGTGACCGGGGGCGGGACGATCTGCCCCTTGCCAAATCGAGATTGACAGTCTTAACTGTCAACTGATGTTTACAGACATCGATCATCCCCCGCCGAAGGCTCACCAGGCCGACCGGCGCCCCCATGCCGCCGTCATCGGCAGCGGCCTTGGCGGGCTTGCGGCCGCCATCCGGCTGGGCGCCCGGGGCTACCGCGTCACGGTCTATGAAAAGCTGGAACAGCCCGGCGGCCGGGCGAGCGTCTTCCGCCAGGACGGCTTCACCTTCGATGCCGGGCCCACCATCATCACCGCGCCCTTCATCCTCGACGAGCTCTGGTCGCTGGCGGGCGCCACATTCTCCGACGACGTGAAACTCACCGCACTCGACCCGTTCTACGACATCCGCTTCGACGACGGCACCGTGATGTCCTGCTCCGCCGATCCCGCCCGCATGGCCGAGGAGGTGCGCCGCATTTCCCCCGGCGACGTCGCGGGCTACAAGGCTTTCATGGCCGAGAGCGAGGCGATCTACAGGATCGGCTTCGAGCAACTCGGCCACGTCCCCTTCGGCTCCCCGCTCGACATGCTGAAGATCGCTCCCGACCTTCTCCGCCTTGGCGCCTGGCGCACCGTGCACCAGCACGTGGCGGCCCGCGTGAAGGACCCGAAGGTCCGCATGGCGCTCAGCTTCCACCCCCTCTTCATCGGCGGCAACCCGTTCAAGGTCACCGCCATCTACAGCATGATCGCCTATCTGGAGCGCCAGTTCGGCGTGCACTTCGCCATGGGCGGCACGGGCGCGCTGGTGCAGGCGATGGCGAAGCTGGTGGAGCGTCAGGGCAACCGCATCGTGCTCAACACCGGCGTCGACGAAATCACCTGCGAGGGCACGCGCGCCACGGGCATTCGGCTTGCGGACGGCACGCATGTGCCCGCGTCCGTGGTCGTGTCCAACGCCGAGACGGCGCATACCTACACCAAGCTCCTGCGCAACGCGCCGCGCAAGCGCTGGTCGGATGCGAAGCTGGCCCGGGCCCGCTATTCCATGAGCCTTTTCGTCTGGTACTTCGGCACCGACCGGCAATATCCGGACGTCAGGCACCACACCATCATGATGGGCCCGCGCTACCGCGAACTGCTCGACGACATTTTCGCGAAGAAGGTCCTGGCGAAGGACTTCAGCCTCTATCTCCACCGCCCCACGGCAACCGACCCGTCGCTGGCGCCTGAAGGCTGCGACTCCTTCTACGTCCTCTCCCCCGTGCCGCACCAGGACTCAGGGATCGACTGGTCGAAGCAGGCACAGTCCTACAAGGCCGCCATCGCCGAACACCTCGACCGCACGCTGCTGCCCGGCTTCCGCGACCACATCGTCACCGAGAAGCTCATCACGCCGGACGACTTCGAGTCGCGCCTCTCCTCCGCCAAGGGCGCCGCCTTCGGGCTGGAGCCCGTGCTGCTGCAGAGCGCGTGGTTCCGCCCCAACAACAAGGCGGAAGACATCGAAAACCTGTTTCTCGTCGGCGCCGGCACCCATCCGGGTGCGGGCGTTCCCGGCGTCATCTCCTCAGCCCGCATCCTCGATACGGTGGTTCCCGATGCTGCGGCCTTCGCCTGAACGCCCGCTCGTCTCGCCCGCCGATCTCGCCCAGTGCCGGCAGATGATCCGAGACGGCTCGAAGACCTTCTACACCGCGTCCCTCCTGCTGCCGCAGCGCGTCTGCGATGCCTCGCGCGCGCTCTATGGCTTCTGCCGCGTGGCTGACGATCTCGTCGACCAGTCTGCCGACAGCCGCGCCGCCGTCGACCTCCTCCTCGGCCGGCTTGACCGTATCTATCGCGGCCAGCCGGACAACCAGCCCGCCGACCGCGCCTTCGCCGACGTGGCGCTGCGCTTCGCCATCCCGCGCGAGATCCCGGAAGCGCTGGTCGAGGGCTTCGCCTGGGATGCCGCGGGCCGCCGCTACGAAACGCTCGACGAGCTTCATGCCTATGCCGTGCGCGTGGCGGGAACGGTGGGCGCCATGATGTCGCTGGTCATGCAGGTGCGCGATCCCGCCGCCATCGCGCGGGCCTGCGACCTTGGCGTCGCCATGCAACTCACCAACATCGCCCGCGACGTGGGCGAGGATGCACGGAACGGCCGCATCTACCTGCCGCTCGGCTGGCTGCGGGCCGAGGGGCTTGATGCCGAAAACTTTCTCGCCGCGCCGCACGCCTCCCTGCCCCTGTCGAAAATTCTCCGGCGCCTTCTGGCGGAGGCCGACCGCCTCTATCTCCAGAGCCTGGCCGGCATCGCCATGCTGCCCGGCGCCTGCCGCCCGTCGATCCATGCCGCCCGCCTGCTCTATGCCGAAATCGGCCGCGCCGTGGAGAGCAACGGGCACGACAGTATCACCCGCCGCGCCGTGGTGCCGACACCGCGCAAGCTGGCGCTGCTCGCCCGCGCCGTGTCCGCCTCGCTGCAGTCGGCCCCCGCCTCCACGGCCCCCGCCATCGCCTCGGCCCAGTTCCTCATCGATGCGGTCGCCAGCGCCGGACAACCCATCCACCCGCCGCGCACGCTGGATGAACGCGCGCAGTGGCTCACCGATCTCTTCACCCGCCTCGAGAAGCAGCGCCCATGAGCGGCAGCACCCTCGCCCTTGCCGAAATGATCCTCGTCGCCGGCGTCGTCCTCGGCTGGGCCTTCTGGGAATTGTGGAAGCTGAAACGGGACAAGCGGAAATAAGGGCGACCAGTCCTACTGCGTCCCACGGAGTCCTTCTCCCGTCCTCCCCTTTCATCTTCATCACCTTGCCCCGGCTTGACCGGGGCAACCTTTTCCGCCGACGCACAGAGGCCGCAAAGGATGCGCGGATCAAGTCCGCGCAAGGTGAGTTGCTGAGTAGCGATGCTCACGCGGGCACCAAAGATGGATCCAGCCCTACGCCCGGGTGACGCAGCCAAAGGGCGGCCGCGCTGCACCTCACCCGCGCCGCGGCATCCTGAAAGGCAGCATCATGTGCACCACCGGGTTCCGGAACCGCTTGAGCGACAGGCTCTCGTGGAAGGCATCCGCCCTGCCCTCGTCGGTTTCAACCTTCAGCAGCGTGCGTGAATAGAAGGGCGAGTCCTCCAGCAGCGACACCGTCTCGAAGGCGCGGTCCGCCCGCATGTGCCGGGCCATGCGCCAGAAGGTTGTCGGCATCCAGCGCCGCTGCGGCACCGGAATCTCGGCAACCCCGCCATCCGCCGCGATGCGCAGCGCGAAGGCGGATGTGCCGCCACCGCGCAGCACCGTGTCGTAGACGATGGCGGCGCCGTCCGTCATCGCCGCGCGCGACCATACCCAGCTTTCGAAACTGTCCTCCAGCGGCACCGCACCCCAGTTGGAATCGTGATAGCCGATGCCGGACCAGCGCAGCGCCGGCTTCTCGAACATCGCCTCGATGCGGGAGAACGGCGCCACCGGACGCCACACATGCAGGCCTTGCGGGTCGAGCCGCACCTCGTGCGGGCAGATCGCCGAGGGCGTCAGCCGCACCTGCCCCCTGAGCCGCGCGGGGATCGGCACCGTCACCTCGTCGATGTCGATCACCAGCGCGCCATCCTCCCAGCGCATGGCGCTCGGCCCGATGCTGAACCGTGTGGCATCCCGCGTGATCCAGCGCCGCCCGCGCTCCGTCATGCTCCAACGGTGGCCGCCGTCACCATAGAGCGCCACGTTCAGCGCGCAGAAATTCTCCGGGTCGGCAGCGCCCTTCCGCCGCGCCCGCGCATAATAGGGCGAGAACACGCTGCCCACGAAGCCGATGATGGTCAGGCCATGGCGGCCGTCGTCGCTCAGGCCGTCGAGATACCACCAACGATAGCCCCCCGATGGGACCGCCGCGTCGAAGCCCGCGACGCCATCAGGCTTTCCGCCGCCAGCCGTCCTGAAAGCATGGCCATCGGCACGCCCGGCCCCGGGTGCACGCTGCCCCCCGCCAGGAACAGCCCTGGAATTTTCGTGCGTGCCGCGGGCCGCTGAAATGATGCCATCCATCCGTGCGAGGCCCTCCCGTAAAGCGCGCCGCCCGTGGCCGGAAACAGGCCGTCGAAGCGGGCGGGATCGGTGATGATCGTGTTGTCCTGATTGATATCCACGCGCAGTCCGCAAGTCGCGAGCTTGTGCATCATGGCGCGTGACACCTGTGCCGAAGGCTGCGGCGCATGATCGCCATTGGCCGGTGAATTGACCAGCAACAGCAGCCGCTCCGGCCCGCAGCCATGCCCGTCCCGGTCCTGCGCGCAGATGTAGACGGTGGGCTCGTGCGGGTAGCCGGTCCTCAGTGTGCGGAACTCTTCCGCATAGTCGCGCGAGAAGAACACGTTGTGCCGCGCCAGCGGAAAGCCCGAGGTCTCGGCCACGGCTGCCCAGGTGATGGCCGACAGCGAGCGCTGTGGTGGTTGAACGGCATTTACGGCGCTGGCCACATCGGCGCCCAACAGTCCCGTGGCAACGGCATTGGCATCGGCATTCACGATGACGCCGGAGCAGTCGAAACACTCCGTCGCGGTGCGCACCGCCGTAACCCGGCCATTTGCCGTGGCGATCCCGGTCACCGCCTCGCCATAGCGGAAGGTGACACCCTTGCGCTTCGCCAGCGCCTCAAGGGCCAGTGCCAGCTCATGCATGCCGCCCTTCACGGTCCACACGCCCGCCTGTTCCACATGCGCCACAAGCATCAGCGTTGCAGGCGCGAGAAAGGGCGATGAGCCGCAATAGGTGGCATAGCGCCCGAACAGCTGCTGCAGGCGCGGGTCGCGGAAGTGGCGGCCAAGCCCCTTCCACATGGTCTCGAAGGGGTTGATGCGCGCGATGCCGGCCATCCCGGAGAGGCCGTTCGACATCGCCAGCGACACGGGGTTCGGCCGCTGCGCGCGGAGGAAGGGCTTCTCCAGCGTCTGGTAGATGCGCTTTGCCTCGGCGCTGAAATCCAGGAAGCGCTTCGCCTCCGCCGCGCCGGAGAAGGCGCCGATGGCCTCGGCCGAGGCCTGAAGGTCGGCATGGAGGTCCAGCCGCTCCGATTCGCTCCAGGCATGCCGCGCGAGGATGGGGAGCGGCTCGAGCGTCACGTGATCGGCGAGCGAGGCGCCCGCCTCGTCGAAGATCTGCTCCAGCACCCAGCGCATCGTGAAGACGGTGGGGCCCCCGTCGATGCCGCGCCCCGCCACCATGAGCCGGCGCATCTTGCCGCCCGGCGCCTGCTGGCGCTCGATCACCAGCACGTCCTCGCCCTTCGCGGCAAGGCTCAGCGCGGCGGCAAGCCCGCCCATTCCGGCCCCGATGATGACGATGCGTTCCCGTGACATGGCGTCCCGCGGCTTCCCTGTTGCGGAGCTGCGATTACTATGTCAATGTTCCCTTACAGTCGCAAGTGACGTTTCTTTCTGACGGCTTCGGGAGACACCCCATGGACATTGGACTCCGCCTCGAACAGGAACTCGAACAGGCCGTGGCCCATGCCGCGGACGGCGATTGCCCCCCTCTCCTGTCACAGGCGCTCCGCCATGCGGTCTTCCCCGGCGGCGCCCGAATCCGGCCACGGCTCGTGCTTGCGGTGAGCAACGCGTGTGCAACCGGAAGCACAACAAAATCACAACAAAACGCATCATCTGCCATCACTTTTGCATCCGCTGTGGAGATCCTGCATTGCGCTTCGCTGGTGCATGATGACCTGCCCTGTTTCGACAACTCGGCGTTGCGGCGGGGCAAGCCGTCGGTGCATGCGGCGTTTGGCGAGCGGCTGGCGGTGCTGGCGGGGGATGCGCTGATCGTGCTCGGCTTCGAGTGGCTGGCACTGCGGACGGAGCGGGTGGCGCAGCTGTCGGGGATCCTGGCGCGCTGTGTGGGCGGGCCGTCGGGGATTTGCGCCGGCCAGGCGTGGGAATGCGAGCCTTCAATCGATATCGTGCGCTACCAGCGGGCCAAGACGGGCGCCCTTTTCGCGGCCTGCACCATGGGGGGCGCGGCGTCGCAGGGCTATGAGCCCTTCGGCTGGCAGAAGCTGGGCTTCGCCATCGGCGAGGCCTTCCAGGTGGCGGACGACCTGCGCGACGTTGCGGGCTCGGCCGAGGACCTGGGCAAGCCGGTGCACCAGGACGCGGCAAACCACGCGCCGAATTTCGTTGCAGAACTTGGGTTTGACGGCGCCATGGCACATTTCGAGGAGCTGCTTGCGGCAGCCCGCAACGCCATTCCGGACTGCCCCGGGCGCGAGGCGCTGGCACGCCAGATCGAGGGCGTGTCGCGGAGCCTCGTCACCGGCCTGTCGGCACGCACCGTCGCTGCGTGACATGACGCTGCTGGGACGTGCCTTCGACCAGTGGCGGAGCTTCCGCAACGGCCTGCTCGCCTCGCCCCGATTCCAGAAATTTGCCGTTGATTTTCCGCTCTTTAGACCGGTGAGCCGGGCACGCTCGCGGCAGCTTTTCGACCTCCTCGCCGGCTTCACCTACAGCCAGGTCCTGTACTGCACGGTGAAGCTCGGGCTGATCGAGATGCTGCAGGGCCAGCCCCTCTCCACCCCCGCCATCGCCGCGCGCATCGGCTGGCCCGCCGACCGCACCGAAAGACTGCTCAAGGCCGCGATATCGCTGAAGATTCTGGAGCGCACCAGCACCGGCGAGGTGACGCTGGGCATCCATGGCGCGGCCCTTGCCGGCAACCCCTGGATCAGCCGCTTCATCACCCACCACAGCCTGCTCTATGCCGACCTCGCCGACCCCGTCGGCGTTCTCTCCGGCACGAAAAAAGAGAACCAGATCAATGACTTATGGAGCTACGGCGACCAGCGGAACGCAGCCGACTACACCGCCCTTATGGCGGCCTCGCAACAGGCGGTGGCGGCCGAGATCCTCGCCTCCTACGATTTCAGCCGCCACGCCCATGTGATCGACATCGGCGGCTCCAACGGCACCTTCCTGAAGGCCGCCGCGGCACGATACCCGCAGCTGAAACTGAGCCTCTTCGATCTTCCCAAAGTGGCCGAGCTTGCCCGTGCAAACCTTGGGGATCGCTTCGAAATCCACGGCGGTAGCTTCCTCGACGGCGAACTGCCAAAGGGCCCCGACTGCGCCACCCTGATCCGCATCGCCCATGACCATGACGACGAGGCGGTGCGCACCCTGCTCGGCGCCGTGGCCCGCATGCTGCCCCCCGGCGGCACACTGATTCTCGCCGAGCCCCTGTCAGGCCTCAAGGCCACCGCCCCGGTGGCGGATGCCTATTTCGGCCTCTACTTCGCCGCCATGGGCCAGGGCAAGACCCGCACCCCGGACGAGCTCGGCCGCATGGCCAGGGAGGCCGGATTCGCCTCCACCGAGGTGGTGGCCACTCGCAATCCGGTTGTATCCGGATTGCTGCGGATGACCATGCCGTAGCACGCGCCGGCGATGCCGCCGGATGCATTCGGGATGTGTTTTGGATGCATTTGGGATGCATTTGGGATGCTTTTTCGGATGCTTTTTGGTTGCCGCCGGAGTGCTGCGGAATGCAACCGGATGACGCCGGCTGGCCATGCCGCCGGGCAGGTGAAGCCACCGCGCGGACCCCCAGCCCTGCCCCTCCCCACAAGGGGGAGGGGAACAGCGAGACGCGGCCGGACAGAGCCTCGCGCGGCAGGCGGCGGGACTGTCAATCCAGCCGACCATCGGCACTGTATCTCTCTATTGACACATCAAAGTGTAAGAGTAAGCTGACATCTAGGGAGTCTATCGGCTGGCTTGCGGGGCTGGCCGGACTTCCGGGGAGACCGAGAATGGAAACGGTCGCAGTCGTTCTGGAAAAGCCGGGAAAACTGGCACTCAGGACGGTCGCATTGCAGGAGCCCGGGGCGGACGACTTGGTCGTTGACGCTGTATGGAGCGGCATTTCCTCCGGCACCGAGCGCCTGCTCTGGGCAGGCCGCATGCCGAACTTCCCCGGAATGGGCTATCCCCTGGTGCCCGGCTACGAGACCGTGGCGCGCGTTTCACAGGGTGCCGAAGGCTTCGCCGAGGGCGACCTCGTCTTCGTGCCCGGTGCCAACTGCTACAAAGACGTGAAGGGCCTGTTCGGCGGCGCGGCGAAGCGCATCGTGCTGCCTGCCGCCCGCGCGGTGAAGCTCGACGGCATCGCGGATGAGGAAGGCATTCTCATCGCACTCGCCGCCACCGCGCATCACGCCGTGGCACACGCCCTGCCCCAGCTCATCATCGGCCACGGCCTGCTCGGCCGGCTGATCGCGCGCCTCACGCTGGCGCTGGGCGGCGAAGCGCCCACCGTTCTCGAAACATCGGCCGCGCGCCATGATGGCGGCGCGGGCTACAGCGTCGTCACGCCGGACCAGGACACGCGCCGCGACTACGCGACGATCTGCGATGCCTCGGGTGCGGCGGGCCTTCTCGACCAGATCATCCCCAAGCTCAGGAAGCAGGGCGAGATCACGCTGGCTGGCTTCTACGAGGAGCCCCTCTCCTTCAGTTTCCCGCCCGCCTTCATGCGCGAGGCCCGGATCCGCATCGCTGCGGAATTCACCATGGCGGACATGCAGGCCGTGAAGGCGCTGGTGGCCGATGGCCGCCTGAGCCTCAAGGGCCTCATCAGCCACCACGCCTCCGCATCGATGGCGGAACAGGCTTACGAACAGGCTTTCACCGACCCCAACTGCATCAAGATGGCCCTCGACTGGAGCGCACTCGCATGAACAGCATCGACCTGAACATGGAAGCCGAAGCTGCGCCCAAGAAGGAGACGCAGATCATCGCCATCTATGGCAAGGGCGGCATCGGCAAGAGCTTCACGCTCGCCAACCTCAGCTACATGATGGCCCAGCAGGGCAAGCGCGTGCTGCTGATCGGCTGCGACCCCAAGAGCGACACGACCTCCCTGCTCTTCGGCGGCAAGGCCTGCCCCACCATCATCGAGACCTCGGCCAAGAAGAAGCTTGCCGGCGAAGAGGTGAAGATCGGCGACGTGTGCTTCAAGCGCGACGGCGTCTTCGCCATGGAACTGGGCGGCCCGGAAGTGGGCCGCGGCTGCGGCGGGCGCGGCATCATCCACGGCTTCGAGCTGCTGGAGAAGCTGGGCTTCCATGAATGGGGCTTCGACTACGTGCTGCTCGACTTCCTCGGCGACGTGGTCTGCGGCGGCTTCGGCCTGCCGATCGCGCGCGACATGTGCCAGAAGGTCATCATCGTCGGGTCGAACGACCTCCAATCGCTCTACGTCGCCAACAACGTGTGCTCGGCGGTGGAATATTTCCGCAAGCTGGGCGGCAATGTCGGCGTCGCCGGCATCGTGATCAACAAGGATGACGGCACGGGCGAGGCCGCGGCCTTCGCCGAGAAGGTCGGCATCCCGGTGCTCTCCGCCATCCCGGCGAATGAGGACATCCGCCGCAAGAGTGCCAATTACGAGATCATCGGCCGCCCCGGCGGCGAATGGGCCTCGGTCTTCGAGAACCTGGCCACCAATGTGGCGGAAGCGCCCCCGCAGCGCCCGACGCCGCTGGACCAGGACGGGCTGCTCGGCCTGTTCTCCGGCGACACGGTGGGCCGCAACGTGGTGCTGGAACCCGCCTCCTTCGAGGACATGTGCGGCGGCACCATCATCACCAAGCCTTCCCTCGAAGTCATCTACGACGCGGTGTAAGGCACATGGCAACCACGCTCATCGACAGGACAAGACCCGGGACGGAACCGACGCCGAAGGCGGCGGATGCCGCGGGCATGTCCTGCCATGCGGGCAAGGACGAGCTGGCAAAGGCCGCCTCGGCTGCCGGCAAGAGCGAGGTGCTGGAACAATATGCCCGCGACTATGCCCTGGGCCCGCATGACCAGCCGCAGAGCATGTGCCCGGCCTTCGGCAGCCTCCGCGTCGGGCTTCGCATGCGCCGCACCGCGACGATCCTGTCGGGCTCGGCCTGCTGCGTCTATGGCCTGACCTTCACCTCCCACTTCTATGGCGCGCGGCGCAGCGTGGGCTATGTGCCCTTCAATTCCGAGACGCTGGTGACCGGCAAGCTGTTCGAGGACATCCGCGAGGCGGTGTTCAAGCTGGCGAAGCCTGAGGATTACGACACCATCGTCATCACCAATCTCTGCGTTCCCACCGCTTCGGGCGTGCCGCTGCAGCTGCTGCCGAAGGAGATCAACGGGGTGCGCATCATCGGCATCGACGTGCCGGGCTTTGGTGTTCCCACCCATGCGGAGGCGAAGGACGTGCTGTCCGGCGCCATGCTGCGCTACGCCGCCGAGGAAATCCGCCAGGGCCCGGTTGCGGCCCCCCGCACGGCACGCGGAGCACTTCCCACGGTGACGCTGCTGGGCGAGATGTTCCCGGTCGATCCCGTTTCCATCGGCCGCATGCTGGAGCCGCTGGGCCTTGCCGCCGGCCCGGTCGTGCCGGTGCGCGAATGGCGCGAACTGTTCTCGGCCTTCGACTGCGCTGCCGTGGCAGCGATCCACCCCTTCTACACGGCCTCTGTCCGCGAATTCGAATCCGCCGGCCGCACGGTGGTGGGCTCCGCTCCCGTGGGCCATGACGGCACCGCCGCATGGCTCGCCGCCATCGGCGAGGCCTGCAACGTGGCCCCCGCCAAGGTCGCCGCGGCGCAGAATGCCATTCTCCCCGCCATCAAGGCCGCACTCGCGGCAAAGCCCATCAAGGGCCGCATCACCGTCTCGGGCTATGAGGGCTCGGAGCTGCTCGTCGCCCGCCTGCTCATCGAGAGCGGCGCGGAGGTGCCTTATGTCGGCACCGCCTGCCCCCGCACCCGCTGGTCGGACGCGGACCGCGAATGGCTGGAGGCACGCGGCGTGACCATCCAGTTCCGCGCGTCCCTCGAGCAGGACATCGCCGCGATGATGGACGTGAAGCCCGACCTCGCCATCGGCACCACGCCGGTGGTGCAGAAGGCGAAGTCGCTGTCGATCCCGTCGCTCTATTTCACCAACCTGATCTCGGCACGGCCCCTGATGGGCCCGGCCGGTGCGGGCTCGCTCGCCCAGGTGATCAACGCCGCCCTCGGCAACAAGAGCCGCTTCGACGCGATGTCGGACTTCTTCGCGGGCGTGGGCGAAGGCCATGCCGCGGGCGTCTGGGAGGACACCCCGGTGGACCGCCCCGAGTTCCGCAAGAAATACGCCGGCATGCTGGCCGCGAAGGCGAAGGCGGAAGAGGCGGTGGGGACATGATGAACGTGTTGCACGCCCTTTCCGTCCGTCATCCCGGCAAAGGCCGGCATCCAGCTTCTGTGTCAACGCATGACGTCGTTCGGAAGCGATTGAACCTGCCGCAGGCAAAGCTGGATCCCGGCCTTCGCCGGGATGACGGCACTTTTGTGGACCTTCGCCGGGATGACGGCACTTTTGTGGGCCTTCGCCGGGATGACGGCCTAGATGGACGAGGTGCCTCATGTTCGTGATCGATCATGACCGCGCCGGGGGCTATTGGGGCTCCGTCTATGCCTTCACGGCCATCAAGGGGCTGCAGGTGATCATCGACGGCCCGGTGGGCTGCGAGAACCTGCCCGTCACCTCGGTTCTGCATTACACCGATGCGCTGCCGCCGCATGAGCTGCCCATCGTCGTCACCGGCCTCTCCGAAGAGGAACTGGGCCAGCACGGCACCGAAGGCGCCATGCGCCGCGCCCACAAGACGCTCGACCCGTCCATGCCCAGCGTCGTCGTCACCGGCTCGATCGCCGAGATGATCGGCGGCGGCGTCACCCCACAGGGCACCGGCATCCAGCGCTTCCTGCCGCGCACCATCGACGAGGACCAGTGGCAGTCGGCCGACCGCGCCCTCTACTGGCTGTGGACCGAGTTCGGCTCCAAGAAGAAGCTGGTCCCGGCGCAGAAGCCGCGCAAGGAGGGCGAGCGCCCGCGCGTCAACATCATCGGCACCATCTACGGCACCTTCAACTCCGCCTCCGACCTCGCGGAAATCCGCCGTCTCGTCGAAGGCATCGGCGCCGAGGTGAACATGTGCTTCCCGCTCGGCAGCCATCTGGCGGACGTGCCGAAGCTGGTGAATGCCGACGTCAACATCTGCATGTACCGCGAATTCGGCCGCAAGCTGTGCGAGGCACTGGACCGCCCCTATCTTCAGGCACCCATCGGCCTGCACGCGACGACGAAGTTCCTGCGGAAGCTGGGGGAGATCCTCGGGCTCGACCCCGAACCCTTCATCGAACGCGAGAAGCACACGACGATCAAGCCGCTGTGGGACCTGTGGCGCTCCGTCACCCAGGACTTCTTCGGCACGGCCAGCTTCGGCGTGGTCGCCTCCGAGACCTATGCCCGCGGCCTGGAGCATTTCCTCGGCCAGGAGATGGGCCTTCCCTGCAATTTCGCCGTCTCCCGCAAGTCGGGCGAGAAGACCGACAACGAGGCGATCCGCCAGCTGGTACGGGAGAAGACGCCGCTCATCCTGTTCGGCAGCTACAACGAGCGCATGTACCTCGCCGAGGCCGGCGGGCGCGGCATGTATATCCCCGCCTCCTTCCCCGGCGCCATCATCCGCCGCCACACGGGCACGCCCTTCATGGGCTATGCGGGCGCCACCTACCTCATCCAGGAAGTGTGCAACGCGCTGTTCGACGCGCTGTTCAACATCCTGCCGCTCGGCCCCGACATGGACAAGGTCGAGGCCACGCCGGCGCGCCGCGAACAGGAGATCGCCTGGGACGCCGACGCCAAATCATTCCTCGACGAATGGCTGGAGCGCCAGCCCGTGCTCGTGAGGATTTCCGCCGCCAAGCGGCTGCGCGACGGGGCCGAGGCCCAGGCGCGCAAGGCAGGTTCGGCGTGCGTCGGCGAGGCCGACGTCCGCAACGCAACACGGGAGCTCGCATGATGGAGCTCCTCCACCCTTTCCACCTGACATCGGGAGTGAACGCATGTCGATGATCAACACCCAGCGCCACGACGACGCAAAGCTCGAGTTCAGCCTGCTCATGTGGCTGGCCTTCGCCGTGTTCTTCGTCGCCATCGCCGCGACGCGCCTCGTGCCGCGCTCCATGCGCCCGCGGGTCGGCGGCCATGACGACGGCAAGTCGATCTTCGCCGCAGCGAAGCATGCGACCTACAACTCCATTCCCTTCGCCTTCATGTGAGGGGTTTCGCATTCGCAACGTCCTTCGGGACGCTGCGGGTAACCGGGCCGCGCGGTCACTCAGCGGCGACGGTTCCTCGAAAGGGGGACTTCATGACGGAGGTCAGAAATGGCCGATAACAACGGGTCCACCTCGGGCCTGACCGAAGCCGAAGCCAAGGAATTCCATGGAATGTTCCTGACGAGCTTCATTGCCTTCACGCTGGTGGCGATCGTCGCCCACTTCCTGGCGTGGCAGTGGCGCCCGTGGATCCCCGGACCCAATGGCTATGAAAGCACCGACCTGAGCCCCGTCCTCGGCACGCTCACGTCGATGTTCACGTAAAGGAGGATTGAATATGTGGCGCATTTGGCTGTTGTTCGATCCCCGCAGGACGCTCGTCGCGATGGCGACCTTCCTGTTCGTCCTCGCTCTCGTCATCCACTTCATCCTGCTGTCCACCGACCGGTTCAACTGGCTGGAAGGCGGCGTGGCGAAGAAGGCCGCGAGCATGGACGTGACGATCAGCGAGATGGTCGGCTGAGGCCGTCCATCACCGCAACTCTTGTGGACGGAACGTGCCTTCGTCGTCGCGTTCCGTCCACACACCACCCCTGAACTGAAGGCCGGCCTTCGCCGGCAGGAGTGACCACCATGGCCATGCTGAGCTTCGAGAAGAAATACCGGGTCCGCGGCGGAACGCTGATCGGAGGCGACCTGTTCGATTTCTGGGTCGGCCCCTTCTATGTGGGCTTCTTCGGCGTGCTCACGGCCTTCTTCTCACTCCTCGGAACGGCGCTCATCGTTTATGGCGCGGCCATCGGGGGCACCTGGAACCTCTGGCAGATCAACATCGCGCCCCCCGACCTCAGCTACGGGCTGGCGCTGGCGCCCCTGAAGCAGGGCGGCCTCTGGCAGATCATCACCATCTGCGCCACCGGGGCCTTCGTCTCCTGGGCGCTGCGCGAGGTGGAGATCTGCCGCAAGCTCGGCATCGGCCTGCACGTGCCCGTCGCCTTCTCCTTCGCCATCCTCGCCTTCGTGACGCTCGAGATCGTCCGCCCCGTGCTGCTCGGCGCCTGGGGCCACGCCTTCCCCTATGGCATCATCAGCCATCTCGATTGGGTGTCGAACGTCGGCTACCAGTTCCTGCACTTCCACTACAATCCGGCGCACATGATCGCCATCACGCTGTTCTTCACCTGCTGCCTGGCGCTGGCGATGCATGGCGGCCTCGTGCTGTCGGCCACCAATCCCGCCAAGGGCGAGCCGGTGAAGACCGCGGAACACGAGAACAGCTTCTTCCGTGATCACATCGGCTATTCGATCGGCACGCTTGGCATCCATCGCCTGGGGCTTTTCCTGGCGCTGGGCGCTGTCTTCTTCAGCGCCGTCTGCATCGTGATCTCGGGGCCCTTCTGGACCCGCGGCTGGCCGGAATGGTGGAACTGGTGGCTCGACCTGCCGATCTGGTCTTGAGCGCGGAGAGGAATGGAACCATGACCATGATGATCGAATATCAGAACATCTTCACCCGCGTTCAGGTCCACGGCCCCGACGACCTCGGCGTTCCCCTGAAGCCCGGCAACTGGCCGCGCGAGAAGGGCATCACCACCAACTGGCTCCTCGGTGTCATCGGTGACGCGCAGCTCGGCCCCGTCTATCTCGGCGCGCTGGGCATCATGTCGCTGCTCTGCGGCTTCATCGCCATCGAGATCATCGGTCTCAACATGCTGGCCTCGGTGAACTGGAACCCCATCCAGTTCGTGCGCCAGCTGTTCTGGCTCGGCCTCGAGCCGCCGCCGGCGAAATATGGCCTCGGCCTCGCGCCGCTGCGCGAGGGCGGCTGGTGGCAGATGGCGGGCTTCTTCCTCACCGCCTCGATCCTGCTGTGGTGGCTCAGGACCTATCGCCGCGCCCGCGCGCTGGGCATGGGCACGCACATCGCCTGGGCCTTCGCCGCGGCCATCTGGCTCTACCTGGTGCTGGGCTTCATCCGCCCGCTGCTGCTCGGCAACTTCTCGGAGGCCGTGCCCTTCGGCATCTTCCCGCACCTCGACTGGACGGCGGCCTTCTCGATCCGCTACGGCAACCTCTTCTACAACCCCTTCCACATGCTCTCGATCGCCTTCCTCTATGGCTCGGCGCTGCTCTTCGCCATGCATGGCGCGACCATCCTCGCGGTCTCACGGCTGGGCGGCGAGCGCGAGATCGAGCAGATCATCGACCGCGGCACGGCCTCCGAACGCGCCGCCCTGTTCTGGCGCTGGACCATGGGCTTCAACGCCACGATGGAGTCGATCCATCGCTGGGCCTGGTGGTTCGCGGTGCTGTGCCCGCTGGTCGGCGGCATCGGCATCCTGCTCACCGGCACGGTGGTGGACAACTGGTATCTCTGGGCGGTGAAGCACGGCGTTGCCCCCATGTATCCCTTCGACCTGACGGCCCCCATCGTCGACCCGGCGACGGCGCAATAGGAGTGATTGCACCATGAAGCTTTCCGCAACCACCCTCACCGCCTCGCTGCTGGTCACCGTCATCGGCATCCTGCTCGTCATCCCCATGATGCTGCAGTGGGAGCGCCCGCCGATGGACTCGACGCAGCTCGGCTTCCGCGGCCTCGGCATGGAGCAGATCACCAATCCGCGCCTGCACGCGGATGTCCTGGCGCGGAACCCCCTGCCCACGCCCGACGACCCGGTCGAGAATGACGGCGTGCTCGTCAAGAACGACACCGAGAACTACAAGAACGTGCAGGTGCTGGGCGACCTCGACACCGCGCAGTTCACCCGGCTGATGAACGCCATCTCCACCTGGGTGGCCCCGCAGGAAGGCGACAACGCCGGCTGCGCCTATTGCCACAACCTCGAGAACATGGCGTCCGACGAGCTCTACACCAAGGTCGTGGCGCGCCGCATGATCCAGATGACGCGCGCCATCAACACGCAGCACAAGAGCCACGTCGCCGAAACCGGCGTCACCTGCTACACCTGCCACCGCGGCCAGCCGGTGCCGGCCAATGTGTGGGCCACCAACCCCGGCCCGAAGCAGGCCGGCGGCATGGCAGCCAGCCGCGACGGCCAGAACCTCGCCGGGCAGCCCGTTCCGGCCTTTGCGTCCCTGCCCTACGACCCCTTCACCACGCTGCTCGAGCCCGGCGCCAACATCCGCGTCGTGACCTCCACCGCACTGCCCGGCGGCACCGGACAGGACATCAAGGCGACGGAAAAGACATATTCGCTGATGATGCACATGTCGACGGCGCTGGGTGTGAACTGCACCTTCTGCCATAATTCGCGCCAGTTCTCGAACTGGGAGCAGAGCCGCCCGCAGCGCGTCACCGCCTGGCACGGCATCCACATGGTGCAGGACGTCGACGCCAACTACATCACCCCGCTCACCGACATCTTCCCGGCGAACCGCAAGGGCCCGGAAGGCGACCCCTACAAGGCCAACTGCGCCACCTGCCACAACGGGCTGAACAAGCCGCTGGGCGGCTTCTCGATGGCGAAGGACTACCCCGAACTCTCGGCCCCCAATCCATGAGGGCCTTGAGCAACCCGAACCTTGCCGTCGACGAGACGGCGGGAAACCTGCGTGCAGGTCCAGCACGAAACCAACCTCAGTCTGGAGGATAGCAGTATGGACGATCCCAACAGGGTGTGGCCCACCGGCCTCACCATCAAGGAATCAGAAGAGCTGCACAAGCACGTCATCGATGGCGCCCGGGTGTTCTTCGTGATCGCCCTGTTCGCTCATTTGCTGGCGTACATCTACTCGCCGTGGCTGCACTAGGAGGGACATGACATGAACCAAGGTAGAATCTGGTGCGTCGTGAACCCGACGGTGGGCCTGCCGCTGTTCATCGGCGGCGTGGCGGTGACGTCCCTCGTGGTCCATGCGTCCGTCATGACGCACACCACCTGGATGTCGAACTTCTGGCAGGGCGCCGCGGCGAAGACCGCCTCGGCCGAAACCACCATCGCTCCGGTGGCGTCCAACGTGACGAAGACGGCTGACGGCTACGTCATCACCGTCAACGTGACGCCCGGGACCACCTCGCTCGACGGCGCGGAACTGGCCGCGAAGTAGATGGTCAGGCCGTTCCTTCACGGACGGCAACGACAGCGCGGGAGGTGCGCGGGCCCATGTGGCCCGCTCTCCTCCCGCACGCTCAGGATCACGACATGAACCCGATCAGCCAACGCATGATGAGAGCCTGGGCCGGGCTCGGCGCACGGTATCTGCCCTTCGCGGATGCCGCCACCGAGGATGTGCCGCTCGAGCGTCTGCTGCGGCTGTCGCTGTTCCAGGTGAGCGCCGGCATGATCCTCGTGCTGCTGGTCGGCACGCTGAACCGGGTGATGATCGTGGAACTCGGCGTCCCCGCCTCCCTCGTCTCGGTCATGCTCGCCATTCCGCTGGTCGCGGCCCCCTTCCGCGCCCTCATCGGCTTCAAGTCGGACACCCACCGCTCGGCGCTCGGCTGGAAGCGCGTTCCCTTCATCTACAAGGGCACCATGGTGCAGTTCGGCGGCCTCGCGATGATGCCCTTCGCGCTGCTCGTGCTGGCCCGGCAGGGTCACGCAGCGGACGTGCCGCAATGGGTGGGCCAGCTCGCCGCGGCCGCGGCCTTCCTGCTCGTCGGCACCGGTCTCCACATCACGCAGACGGTCGGCCTCGCACTCGCCACCGACCTGACGCCCCCCGAGAAGCAGCCCAATGTCGTGGGCCTCATGTATGTGGCGATGCTGGTGGGCTCGATCGTCAGTGCACTGATCTTCGGCTACCTGCTGGCGGATTTCACGCCGGGCCGCCTCGTGCAGGTGATCCAGGGTGCAGGTGTCGCCACCGTGGTCCTCAACGGCATTGCGGTGTGGAAGCAGGAGGCGCGCAGCCGCGCCAGGCCCGGCTCCGCCGCCGCCGCACCAGATCCCACATTCCAGCAATCCTGGGCCAGCTTCATGGCGGGCGACAGGGCGCTGGCCCGCCTCGTCGCCGTCGGCGTCGGCACGCTGGCCTTCTCGATGCAGGACGTGATGCTGGAACCCTATGGCGGGCAGATCCTCGGCCTCGCCGTGTCGCGCACCACCCTGCTCACCGCGGCCATGGCGGGCGGCGGCCTCCTTGGCTTCAGCCTCGCCTCCTATGTGCTGAGCCGCGGTTTCGACGCCTTCCGCATGGCATCCCTCGGGGCCATGCTGGGCGTTCCGGCCTTCGTGATGATCATCCTGGCAGCCCCCCTGCTGTCGCCCCTGCTGTTCGGCCTCGGCACCTTCCTCATCGGCTTCAGCGCGGGGCTCTTCGGCCACGGCACGCTGACCGCCACCATGAACCACGCGCCGGAAGACCAGCGCGGCCTGGCGCTGGGCGCCTGGGGGGCGGTGCAGGCCACCGCTGCCGGCATCGGGGTGGCGCTGGGCGGCGTCATCCGTGACACGCTCTCCGCTCTGGACGGCGGAAGCCGGCTGACACCCTACCTCGCCGTCTATATGCTCGAGGTGATCCTGCTGATTGCCGCCATCGTTACCATGAATGCCCTGATCAGAACGCCATCCGGGGCAGCTTCCTCGCCTACGGCCCACATCCGGTGAGCCGCGCCCGCAACGACCTCTCACCCTGACCTGACAAGGAGCCGCCATGAGCACCGAAATCACCCGCATGTTCGCCAATCCCGCCACGGCCCTGAAGGCAGCGGAGGACCTGCGCGAGGAAGGCTTCGACGATCTTTTCGTGGTGAACCCGCCCGGCGCCTCCGACGTGCCGCTGTCGGCCATCGCCGCGCAGATCGCGCTCGGCCGCGTGCACCTGCCCGATGCCAGGATCTATGCCAAGGGCGTGGCGGCTGGCCACGCGCTGGTGACGGTGCATGCCGCCTTCGGCTCCGGCAAGCTGGCCGAGACGATCCTCGACTCCCACGGCCCCGTCGACTCCGGCATCCCGCATGCCGAGCCTATGTCGATGTGGGACGAGGCAGCCCCCCTCTCCAGCATCCTCGCCATGCCCACGGTCATCAACGACCCCGACCCGATCTCGAAGATCATCGGCATCCCCGCGGTCACCGAGGGCAACTGCAGCGTCTCCGGCATGATTGGCATGCCGCTGCTGTCGGACGCCGACATGGGCGACAAGGGCCGCCTCGGCCTGCCCTATCTGATGAGCAACCCCGCCCCGCTGTCCTCCATGCTGGGCCTGCCCCTGCTGAGCAAGCGGCAGTAACGCAACACGTCACCAACTGACGGCACGATCGCCGGACCCCCTTTGGTCCGGCGATTTGCTTTTCCAGCCTCACCCCACCCGCCGCGTCACCCCGACGAAGGCCGGGGCCCAGCTTTGGGTCTCGGCCACGCAGGAAGCTGGATCCCGGCCTTCGCGAGGATGACGGCATGCGGGGGCTGGATCGCGGCTTTCGCCGGGGTGACGGCATTGAGAGGGGCAAGACGGGAGCAGCGACTAAAGAAGCGGCGCACCGCGCAGCGCGGCGAGGTCCTTCGACCCGGTGGCGAGGCAGGTTACGCGTAGTGCGTCGGCGAAGGCCTGAACATGGGCGACCACCGCCTCGGTGCCCTGCATGGCGGCGGGCAGCAGCGCGGCGGCCTGGGCTGCGAGGTCTGCCCCCAGCCGGATGGACTTGGCGGCGTCGAGCCCGTGGCGAATGCCCCCCGAGGCAATGAGCGGGATATCCGGGCAGGTGGCCCGCACCTCTGCGAGGCAGAGCGGCGTGGGCATGCCCCAGTCGCGGAAGATCTCGCCCAGGTTCTGGCCCTCGGGGGTCGCGAGCCTCGCACCCTCGACGGCGGCCCAGCTGGTGCCGCCGGCGCCGGCGACGTCGATGGCCGCCACGCCGCAGGCAACGAGACGCCGGGCCACCTCGCCCGAAATGCCGCTCCCCACCTCCTTGGCGATCACCGGCACGGGCAGCGCGCGGGTAAGCCTGGCGATTGCCGCCTCGACGCCGGACCATTTGCGGTCACCGCCCGGCTGAACGGCCTCCTGCACCGGGTTGAGGTGCAGGATCAGGGCATCGGCCTCGAGCTGGTCCACCGCGCGGCGGGCATCCTCGAGGCCCATGCCGCTGACGAGCTGGATGGCGCCGAGATTGCCGTAGATGGGAATGGAAGGTGCGATCCGCCGCAGCTCCGGCCCGAGGCCAGACTTGTCATGCGTGGTGAGCGAAATGCGCTGCGAGCCCACGCCCATAGCGAAGCCCATCTGCTCGGCGGCTTCGGCGATGGCGCGGTTGATGCGGTCGGAGACGTCGGGGCCCCCGGTCATGGAGGAGGCGAGGAAGGGCAGCCGCAGCGGGCGCCCGAGGAAGGTCGTCGACAGGTCGATCCCGTCAAAATCCACTTCCGGCAGCGCATTGTGGCGGAAGCGGATGGGGTCGAAGCCGGCGGGCACGCTGTGGCGTGCCGCGCCGGCCAGGACGATGTCGATATGGTCGCGCTTGCGGCGCTCGATCTCGCTCATGCGGCTAGACGCCTGAGCCGATCAGGCCGGAGCCGATCAGGGGTTGGCCTTGAGATAGGCGATGAGGTTGGTCACGTCCTCGGGCTTCTTCAGGCCGCCGAAGGCCATCTTGGTGCCGGGCACATAGGCCTTGGGGTTGGGCAGGTAGGCCGTGAGGGTGGCCTCGTCCCAGACCACGCCCTCTTCGCCCTTCTTGATCATGGCGGCGGAATACTTGTAGTCGGGAACCGAGGCGGCCTTGCGGCCGACCACGCCCTTGAGCGTCGGGCCGACCTTGTTCACGCCCTTCTCGATGTCGTGGCAGGCCTTGCACTGGTTGAACACCTTCTGGCCGGCGGCGGCATCGCCCTCGGCATGGGCGGGGACGGCGAACAGAACGGCCGAGGCCAGCGCAGCGAAGACGGCTTTCTTGATCATTTCTTGTTCCTTCACGGTTTTGACTTGCATTCAATCAGTGGAAGGCACGCCGTCGGCATGTCTTGTGAGATAAAGTCTTAGAACCACATCGGCCAGATGCGCAAGCAGTCCGCCCACCAGGTAGATTGCGACAAAGAGCCATCCCGACTGCAGCAGCGCCGCCCTCAGGGCAAGCACCAGCGCCGCACCGGCAAGGCCGTTCGCCACAAAGGACAACAGCAGGACCGTCCTTTGCCTCCGCCAAAAGTAGTAGGCGAAACCCGCGATTTCGATGGCCAGCACCACCAGGATCGCGCCCACGACCTGACCCGAGTTTACGAAATGCTCCACGACCGGATCACCCGAAGGGGCCGTTCATCTGCACGATGCGCAGGTTGAGGAAGGTGGCGGTGGAGACCCACAGGAGATAGGGCACCAGCAGCACCCCGGCCAGCGTCGACACCGACCCCAGCACCAGGATGAGGCTGAGGATCGACAACCACAGCAGCACCACCTCGCCCAGGGCCCAGTCGGGCCGCCGCAGCTTGAAGAAGATGCCGCTCCACGCGATGTTGAGCACGGCGTTGATGGCCAGCGCCCAGAAGATCAGCGGCCGGGCACCCGTGCCGGCAGCTGCGTCCCACGCGATGGCCGTGGCGATCACCGCAAGCACGAAGATCGTCGTCCACACCGGGCCGAAGGCCCAGTCCGGCGGCTTCCATGCAGGCTTCTTCAGGGCATCGTACCACGCGCCGGTTTCGGTGAGCACCGCGCCGGCGATGGCGACCACGACGGCGACGCCCGAGGCGATGCCGAGCGGCCAGAGGAATTCAGGCGTCCAGTTCATGTCGGGCGCACGATACCAAGAAGATGCGCCATGTCCTTGAGGAAAATCTTGACGTGGGCCATCGGGCCTTTGCGCGACAGCTTCTTCTCGGTGTAGGACTCCCAGGTCAGGCGCTGCACGTCCTTGTCATCGCACATCTTGACGAAGCTCTCGCGGCGCTTGTCGCTCGAGTACCAGAAATACTGCATGATGCCGAGGATGAAGAAGATGCGGCCATGCTCCTTCATGAAGCGCTTGCGCGCGGTGGCCAGTTGGCGCGCGTCACCCGTCCTGAGGAAGCCAATGGCGGCATCCGCCGCCAGGCGGCCGCCCAGCATGGCATAATAGATGCCCTCGCCCGAGGCCGGCGCCACGACGCCCGCGGCATCGCCCGCCAGCACCACGTCGCGGCCATTGTCCCAGCGCTTCAGCGGCTTCATCGGAATGGGTGCGCCCTCGCGGCGGATGGTCTCGCCGGTGAAGCCCATCTGCTGGCGCAGGTCCGCTACCGCACCCTTCAGCGAAAAGCCCTTGTGGGCGCTTCCCGTTCCCACGCTCATCGTCTTGCCATGCGGGAAGACCCAGGCATAGAAGTCGGGCGACAGGCTGCCGCGGTAATAGACGTCGCAGCGGTCGGACTCATATTCCTCCGAGCGCGTTTCCGGCGCCGCGATGATTTCATGATAGGCGAAGACATAGGGCACCTTGTGCGCACCGCGCACCGTGTCCTTGCCGACTTTCGACAGCGCACCGTCGGCGCCGATCACGCAGCGGGCGCGCAGCGTACCGGGCGTGCCGTCCTTGTCCTTGTAGTGCACCGTGGCGGTGCCGTAGCCATCGCGCGAGAAGCCTTCATAGGTGCCGGTGCGGCGCTCGGCGCCAGCCTCGGCGGCACGCACGCGCAGCCACTCGTCGAAGGGGCCGCGGTCCACCATGCCGACGTAGGAATTGGTCACCGGCATGTCGACCTTGCGGTCCGACGGCGAGATGATGCGGGCGGAGAAGATGCGCGCCACCAGCATGTCGGCCGGAATATCGAAGTCGCGGATGCAGCGCGGCGGAATGGCGCCGCCGCAGGGCTTGATGCGCCCGGCCCGGTCGAGCAGCACCACGTCGAGCCCGGCCTTCGCCGCATCATGCGCGGCAGTGGCACCCGAGGGCCCGCCACCCACCACCACGAGGTCATGGATCATTTCTGCCAGCATGATGCTAACTCCCGCTTGCCTGGTGGCGCGCCGCCAGCACCAGCGGGTTCGCCGCCGTGCCGAAGCCGTCCCTGTTGCCGATGGCCGCGGCGAGCAGTGCTGCCGCGATGAAGAAACCCGCCTCGACGGCGAAGACGGTCGCATAGGCCATCACCGGCGAGCCGAAGACGAGGCGCGACACGTCGGCCAGCACCGTCCCCGCGAAGCCGCCGATGCCGAAGGCAATGGCCTGCGATGCGCCGAACAGCCCCATGCGCACGCCCTCGCGCGAGGTGCCGTTATTGGCCATGTTGAACATCGAGCCTATGGCCGCCACCGCGAAGACGCCGTTGCAGAAGCCCAGTGCGAAGACCGACGGCTTCAGCGGCCAGCCGGGGCCCACCTTGGCCGCCATGACGAGCCCGACGAGGGCCAGCGCCGAGCCGATGCAGCCCGCAACCGTCCAGCTCCGCAGGCTCAGCAGCCGCGGCAGCAGGGTGGAGGCAACCCCCACCAGCACCATGCCGAGCAGCACGCCCGCATTCTGCACGCCCGACAGCGAGGTCGACTGGCCGGGCGTCAGCCCGAAGACGATGCCGGCGAAGGGCTCGAGGATCAGGTCCTGCGCCGAATAGGCCAGCATCGACACGAAGATGAAAATGGCGAAGCGCCGCGCCGTGGTGTCGGACCAGACTTCGGCGAGCGCCTGCTTGAAGGGCAGCTTGTCCTTCTGCCGTGCCGCGACCGCGCGGTCCGTCTCCAGCCCGCGCACCGCGACGAGGGTGAGCAGGAAGGCGCCGGCGCAGATGCAGGCCGCGACGGCCAGCAGCCGCTCGCTCGAGAAGGGGTCGAGGAAATGCCCCGCCAGGGCGGCGGTGACGATGAAGCCCGCGATCATCATGATCCACACGATGGTGGCGGCGGCCGGGCGGCGCTTCTCGTCCACCTGGCTGGCCAGAAGCACCAGCAGCGAGGTGCCCGCAGCACCCACGCCCGCGCCGATCAGCGTGAAGGAAAGGATGGCGGCGATGGTACCCGCAAGCATGTTCTGCTGCATGAGATGCACCGACAACGCTGCGCCGAAGCCGCCGAGCGCCAGCGTGCCCATGCCGGCGATGATCCACGGCGTGCGCCGCCCGCCCTTGTCCGAGCCATGCCCCCAGGAAGGCCTGAGCACCTGCAATGCATAGTGCCACGTCACCAGCAGCCCCGGCACCATGGCCGGAAGCGCCAGCTCGACGATCATCACGCGGTTGATGGTGGAGGTGGTCAGCACCACGATGGCGCCCAGCGCCGCCTGCACCAGCCCGAAGCGCGCGATGCCGAGCCACGACGTCATGCGAGCCCCCGCAGCGCGAAGGCACTCACCATCATGCCCGACACGTAGAGCGGCACGCCGAAGCCCGAATACCACAGCGCACGCTGCACCGGATCGGCGAGGAACCTTTTCATCATCACCAGCTGAACGATCAGCAGGCCGATCACCGCCGCCGCATGGATGGGCTTGCCCCACATGAACAGGAGCGCGATCACCACGAGCTGCGGCAGCGCCATCACCGCGCAGGCATTGCGCGCCGCACCCTGAACGCCGAGCTGCACGGGCAGCGAGCGCACGCCCATCTTCTTGTCACCCTCGATGGCCTTGAAGTCGTTGAGCGTCATGATGCCGTGGGCGCCGATCGAATAGAGCAGCGCGAAGGCAATGGTCGGCCAGCCCGGCACCGCAGCCAGCAGCACGGCAGCCCCGGTGAACCACGGCAGGCCCTCGTAGCACAGGCCCACGGCGGAATTGCCCCACCAGCCATTGGCCTTCAGCCGGAAGGGCGGTGCCGAATAGGCCCAGGCCATGGCCATGCCGAAGCAGGCGGCCCAGAACACGACGGGCCCCAGCGCCAGCGCCACGGCGAGCGACAGGAGGGTCCATAGGATGGCGATGTAGAGCCCCCAGCGCCCCGGAATGCGCCCCGAGGGAATCGGCCGGTTGGGTTCGTTGATGGCGTCGACGTGGCGGTCGAACCAGTCGTTCACCGCCTGGCTGGTGCCGCAGACCAGCGGCCCCGACAGCACCATGCCCGCCAGCACCAGGCCCCAGTGATCGCTGAGCGAAAGGCCCGAGGACACCGCCCCGCAGGCAAAGGCCCACATCGGCGGAAACCACGTCACCGGCTTCAACAGCTGCAGCGCCGCGGAAGGCTGCGGCAGGCTTGGAGCCGGGCGGGTGGAGGCGAGATTTGCCATGACGTGAAATGCTATGACTGACAGGCCGAGTTGTCAATCTGTGTTGACGCTCTGTGAGCCTGACAACACACCGCGTTCATTCGCATGAGCCGACAGTCCGGATGAGGGCGGCGGCCGCCGCCCGCCCTACTCCGCGTCCGGCCCCGACTTGTCCTCGATGCCGTAGCGGTGGAGCTTCACGTAGAGGCTCTGGCGGGAGAGGCCGAGCATGTCGGCCGCGCTGGCGCGGTTGTTGTCGGAAAGCTGCAGGGCGGCCTCGATGCACAGGCGCTCGATGATGTCGGTGGTCTCGCGCACCAGATCCTTGAGCGGCACCTTGCCGACGAGCTTGGTCATCTCCTCGACCGAGCGCAGCAGGCTGCGCTTGGCGGGGTCCGGCTCGGCCGCGCGGCGGCTGGCACGGCGGATGGAGAAGCCATAGCAGCTGGGCGCGGCGGGCGGCGAGGCGACGCCCGACACTTCCACGTCCTCGGTCGTGCCGAACTGGCCGCGCAGCACCGTCTGGAACTGGCGCACTGCGCCGTTCTCGGCCAGGCTGTTGAAAAGAACAGACACATCCACGCCCGCACGGCCCAGCCAGCGGTCGATCGGCTCGCCGCGGGCCTGCTCCTCGGAGCCGAGCTGCGCGGCATCGAGGAAGGCGGCATTGACGGAGATGATGCGGCGGTCGAGGTCGGTGACCACGAAGGCCTCCGGCAGGTCGCGCACCGCGTTGACCACCGCCGCCTGCCCCCGCGACACCACGATTCCGCTGGCGCCGGACGCCATCGGCTGCAGCCGCATCAGATAGAAACTGGCGTTTTCCTGGCGGAAGATGGTGGCGCCGAGCACGGCCTGCTGCTGCTTGCCTTCCAGCGTCAGGGCCACGTCATCGGCACGGCCGGTGGCGCGCAGCGCCGTCATCAGCTCCTCGACCTTGGCCGAGTCGGGCCCGTCGAACATGGCCGCGAACTGCGCGCCCGTGAGGCGCTTCAGCGGCTTGTTCATGAGGTTGGCGGCCGCCGCATTGGCCTCGACGATGCGGCCGGAGCGCGAGTCGACCACCACGATCGCCTCGGAGGACACCTGCATCAGCAGGCGGTAGCGCGTTTCGGCGTGGCGGAGCCTGGCATATTCCTGCTCGATCGACTGCTCGGCGGCCAAGAGCTTCTGCTGCACCTGCGCCACCTGGCGAAGGTCGCGGCCGATGGCAACGAACTGGCCGCCATTTCCGGCCTTCATCACCGCATAGCGCACCGGAATGTCGGCGCCGTCGGCCTGCTGGTGGTTGATCTGGCGCCAGCGCGGCGGCAGGCCCATGGCCGCCTCCTGCAGCATCTGCTCGATCTTGGGGCGGCTCTCGATGGTCGAGACCTCGGTCCAGGCCTTGCCCGGCCACGCCGTGAAGAGCTCCCCCGGCAGGTCGGCACTGGCGAAGAGCCGGTCGGTGAGCGTGCCATCGGGGTTGATGACCAGGGCGATGTCGGCGGCGGCCGACAGCAGCAGCGCGGACTCACCCGCATCGAGCTGCTGCAGGAGCCCGGCAATGCTGGCCTCCCGGTCCCGGGGATGAGAGGGTACGCTCTTGAGCGTCACATCCGTGTCCTTCCATGCGCTGCGGCGGCTCGGAACACCGTCATTCCACACCTGCCAAGCCGGACCACTCATTGGCTTGGTTCACTGCGTCCTGCGCGTCCATCACGATGGCATCGGCGTCAATGTCATGAGGCGCGATATCGCGTCCATCGAACAGGACACCTCCGACGACGATTCGCACCTTCTGGTTCCGTGAAGACGATCTCAGGCCCCGAATAGCCGAGCGGAGGGCCGGAAGCAAGCGCTCAGACGACAGAGAAAACCCTACAAAATCATATAGCTCATCGGCCACAAGCCGTGTGATGTCGGCCTCGCTCGCCTTCATGCAGGCCGTCACCTTCCAGCCCGCCCGCAGCAGGTATTCCTCAACGATACGTAGTCCGAATGTGTGTTGTTCGCCTGGCACCGGGACCAGTAAGGCATTTCCGTGCAGCTGACCGTGGGCCGATGGCGGCAACCTGAACTGGCGCACCATCTGCTGCAGCCTTGCCATGCCCAGCGTCACTTCCACGAAATCGCGGCGGTCCTCGCACCAGCATTCGCCCATCAGCCGCGCCGCCGGCGCCAGCAGCTGGAGCATCAGCACCTCGGGCGAAGCACCGCCCGAGAGCAACCGCTCCACCGCCTGCTCGGCATCATCCAAACGGCCGTCGCAGACCAGCCCGGTGAAGGTTTCCACCAGTTCGCCGGATATGACCGGCACACGAAACGGAGAGGCGTCGTTCACCCCAACCCTCCTGCAGCGGCGAAACCTTCAAGCGTGCTCATTATGTGGCAAACCGCTCCTGGTCCAGACCCTCTTGCCCTCCGGCCATTCCGGAAGGACGGCACGCACGGCAGCCGGGGACACCACCCCAGCGAGCAGCACTATGTATCATTTTCTGGACGTCAACAAGTATTGACACTTATTTTCTTGGGGACTAGCCTTCGACACAGGGCTGCAATCCTTCACCCCGTTCCAGGACGGGAGTGCAGCGGGCCCGGGAGAAGCAACAATGCAAGTGCTTGGCGGCCAGCACGAAATCCAGACGGGGCTTTACACCGACGCCCAGCGGAAGCGCCGCGATTCCTCACCCTGGACGCTGGTTCAGGCCATCCTCGCCCCCCTGCAGTTCCTGGTCTTCCTGGTGAGTCTCGGCCTCGTCCTGCGCACCTTGCTGACCGGCGAGGGTGCGGGCCTCGCCAATGCCTCCGTCGTTCTGAAGACCATGCTGCTCTACACGATCATGGTCACGGGCTCCCTCTGGGAGAAGGACGTCTTCGGCAAATACCTCTTTGCACCCGCCTTCTTCTGGGAAGACGTGGTGAGCTTCGGCGTGATCGCGCTCCATACCGCCTATCTCGTCTGCCTGCTGAAGGGCTGGCTCACCGAGTCGGGCCTGATGTGGCTGGCCCTCGTGGCCTATGCCGCATACGTCACCAATGCCGCGCAGTTCCTCCTGAAGCTTCGCGCCGCACGCCTGCAATCGGCGGGAGCCGCATCATGAACCTGCCGTTCCGCCCACCCTCCTCCAGCAGCTGCAACGACATCCCGGTCCTGCGTGAGCGCGGCCAGCGTGAAGTGTTCTGCGGGCTCACCGGCATCGTGTGGCTGCACCGCAAGATCCAGGATGCCTTCTTCCTCGTCGTCGGCTCACGCACCTGCGCGCACCTGATCCAGTCGGCCGCGGGCGTGATGATCTTCGCCGAGCCGCGCTTCGCCACCGCCATCATCGACGAGCGCGACCTTGCGGGGCTTTCCGAGATCGATGCCGAGCTCGACCGCGTGGTGAACCGGCTGCTCGAACGCCGCCCCGACATCAAGATGCTGTTCCTCGTCGGCTCCTGCCCGTCCGAGGTGATCAAGCTCGACCTCAAGCGCGCCGCGGCGCGCCTCTCGCAGATCCACTCCCCGAAGGTCCGTGTGCTGAATTATTCCGGCAGCGGAATCGAGACGACCTTCACCCAGGGTGAAGACGCCTGTTTAGCCGCGCTGGTACCCTTCTCCCCCCTTCCAGCAAACGGCGACGTGCCCCCGCTCCTTGTGGCGGGGGCACTTTCTGACGTGGCCGAAGACCAGTTCCGCCGGATCTTCGCCGACATGGGGCTGACCGACGTGGGCTTCCTGCCGGCGCGAACCGCAGGCACCATGCCCGCTGTCGCACCGGGCACCCGATACCTGCTTGCCCAGCCCTTCCTCAACGATACGGCCCGTGCGCTGGACGAGCGCGGCGCGATACATATTCCCGCCCCCTTCCCGCTCGGCGCCGAGGGCACGACGGCCTGGTTCAGGGCGGCAGCCGATGCCTTCAACATTCCGGAATCGAAGCTGCGCGCTGCAACCGAGGCCGGCCACATCCGCGCCAAGCTGGCGCTGGCGCCGCACCGCGAGATGCTGGCGGGAAAGCGCATCTTCTTCTTCCCCGACTCGCAGCTCGAGATTCCGCTCGCCCGCTTCGTGGCACAGGAACTGGGCATGGAGCCGATCGAAGTCGGCACGCCCTACCTGCAGCGCGCCCACCTCGCGCAGGAAATCGGCCAGCTTCCGGCCGGCACGGTCGTGAGCGAGGGCCAGGACGTCGAGAAGCAGCTCGACCGCTGCCGCGAAGCGAAACCGGACCTCGTGGTCTGCGGGTTGGGACTGGCCAATCCGCTGGAGGCCGAGGGCTTCACCACCAAGTGGTCCATCGAACTCGTGTTCACGCCGATCCATGGCTATGAGCAGGCAGGCGACCTTGCACGCCTGTTCTCGCGCCCCATGGACCGCCGCACCAGGCTGGGGGTCTAGGCCATGCAACTCACGCTCTGGACCTATGAAGGCCCGCCGCACATCGGCGCCATGCGAATCGCGACGGCCATGGACGGGCTTCACTACGTGCTGCACGCGCCGCAGGGCGACACCTATGCCGACCTGCTCTTCACCATGATCGAGCGCCGCAATGCGCGGCCGCCCGTCACCTACACCACTTTCCAGGCGCGCGACCTCGGCGGCGACACGGCGGAGCTGTTCAAGACCGCCGCGGCCGATGCCTTCGCGCGCTTCCAGCCCAAGGCGATGATCGTCGGTGCGTCCTGCACGGCGGAGCTGATCCAGGATGATCCCGGCGGGCTCGCCAAGGCGCTGGCGCTGCCGATCCCCGTCATTCCGCTG
Organism: uncultured Aestuariivirga sp.; assembly: GCA_964474665.1. Classification (GTDB taxonomy): domain Bacteria; phylum Pseudomonadota; class Alphaproteobacteria; order Rhizobiales; family Aestuariivirgaceae; genus Aestuariivirga. The sequence continues at coordinate 45,229 of CAYYTH010000013.1, read as the reverse complement.
GAGCTTCCCTCCTACCAGAAGAAGGAGAACTGGGGCGCCTCGGAAACCTTCTACCAGATCGTGCGCGGACTCGCGCAGCCCCGCAGCGAAACGGAAGTGAACCCGCGCTCCTGCAACATCCTCGGCCCCACGGCGCTCGGCTTCCGCCACCGTGACGACTTGGCCGAGATCGTGAAGCTGCTGGAGAGCATGGGCGTGACCGTCAACGTGGTGGCGCCGCTCGATGCGACACCGGATGACATCCGCCGCATTCCGGAAGCCGCCTTCAACGTGGTGCTCTATCCGGAAGTCGCCGAAGCGGCGGGCCGCTGGCTGGAACGCAATTTCAAGCAGCCGATGACGACGGTCGTTCCCATCGGCGTTTCCGCCACGCGCGACTTCATCGCGCAGGTGGCGAAGTTCGCGGGGCTCGATGCCGATGCGGCGCTGAAGGCCGGCGAGTCGCGGCTGCCGTGGTATTCGCGCTCGGTCGACTCCACCTATCTCACCGGCAAGCGTGTCTTCATCTTCGGTGATGCCACGCATGCGCTGGCAGCGGCACGGATCGCCAAGGAAGAACTCGGCTTCGACGTGGTCGGTCTCGGCACCTACTCCCGCGAATTCGCGCGGCCCGTGCGCGAGGCGGCCCAGAAGCTGGGGCTCGAGGCGCTGATCACCGATGACTACCTCGAGGTCGAAGCCAAGGTCGCCGAGCTGCAGCCCGAACTGGTGCTGGGCACGCAGATGGAGCGCCACATCGCCAAGAAGCTTGGCTGCCCCTGTGCCGTGATCTCGGCCCCGGTGCATGTCCAGGACTTCCCCGCGCGCTATTCACCGCAGATGGGCTTCGAAGGCGCCAACGTCATTTTCGACAGCTGGGTCCACCCGCTGATGATGGGCCTGGAGGAGCACCTGCTCCATATGTTCCGCAACGACTTCGAGTTCAACGACAAGGCTGCCGCCTCCCACCTCGGTGCCGGCGCCACCAAGCCTGCTGCAGCGGCCGCTCCGGCCCAGCCGGCCCAGGGCGGCTGGGCGCCGGATGCCGAAAAGGAACTGCAGAAGGTCCCCTTCTTCGTGCGCGGCAAGGCGCGCCGCAACACCGAACGCTTCGCCACCGAGCGGGGCATTTCCCTCATCACCATCGAGACGCTGTATGATGCCAAAGCACACTACAGCCGATAGGGCCAAGGCCCATGTGGTGATCGTCACCCTCGACAACCACATCACGGGTGCGGTGGCCCGCGTCAATGCGCAGCTGGCCCGCGAGGTTCCGGGGCTCACGCTTTCCGTTCATGCCGCCTCGAACTGGGGCGCCAATCCTGACGCACTCGCCGCCTGCATCGAAGACATCGGCCGGGGCGACATCATCATCGCCACCATGCTGTTCATGGAAGACCATATCCAGGCGGTGATGCCGGCGCTTCTGGCCCGGCGCGACGCATGCGACGCGATGGTGTGCTTCATGTCGGCCGGCGAGGTGATCAAGCTCACCCGCATGGGCCGCTTCACCATGAACGGCAGCCAGGGCACCATCGTCAACCTGCTGAAGAAGCTGCGCGGCGCCAAGACCAACAAGGACACCGAGAAGGCCACGGCGGGCGAAAAGCAGCTCGCCATGCTGAAGCGCCTGCCCAAGATCCTGCGCTTCATCCCCGGTTCGGCACAGGACGTGCGCGCCTATTTCCTTGCCATGCAGTACTGGCTGGCGGGGTCCGAGGAGAACATCGGGCAGATGGTGCGCTTCCTCGTCGGGAAATTCGCCGACGGCCCCCGCAAGGCCATGCGCGGCATTTCCCATCGCGAACCGCAGAGCTATCCCGAGGTGGGCGTCTATCACCCCCGCCTGGCGCAGCGCATGAGCGAGACGGCGGAAGCCCTGCCATCGCCGCCGACCGTGCGCAAGGGAACGGTGGGCCTCCTTCTGATGCGGTCCTACGTCCTGTCGGGCGATACCGCGCATTATGACGGCGTGATCGCGGCCTTCGAATCGCGCGGGCTCAAGGTGATCCCCGCCTTTGCAACGGGTCTCGACCAGCGCCCGGCGATCGAACGCTTCTTCATGAAGAACGGCAAGCCGGCGATCGATGCCCTCGTCTCGCTCTCCGGCTTCTCGCTGGTCGGCGGCCCCGCCTACAACGACGCGCGCGCGGCCGAGGACATGCTGGTGAAGCTCGATGTCCCGTATCTCGCCGCCCAGCCAGTGGAATTCCAGACCCTCGAGGAATGGGAGGAGTCCGAGCGCGGGCTGCACCCCATCGAGACCACCATGATGATCGCGATCCCCGAACTCGACGGCGCCGCGGGCGGCCTCGTCTTCGGCGGACGTTCGGTGGCGGACCAGGGCGAGCGCGGCATGCGGGTTCATGCCGAGCGCGCCGCGATGCTCGCCGCGCGGGTGTCGCGGCAGGTGGCCTTGCGGCAGGCCGCGAAGGCGGAGCGCAAGATCGCCATCGTGCTGTTCAACTTCCCGCCCAATGCCGGCGCAACCGGCACGGCCGCCTTCCTGTCGGTCTTCGAGTCGCTGTTCAACACGCTGACCGCCATGAAGGCGGATGGGTATGACGTTGAGCTTCCGGAGTCGGTGCAGGACCTGCAGGACCGCATCCTCAAGGGCAATGCCGACCGCTTCGGCTCGGACGCCAATGTCGTCCACCGCGTGGCCGCCGACGACCATGTGCGGCGCGAAACATATCTCGGCGAGATCGAAGCGCAGTGGGGCCCTGCCCCGGGACGCCAGCAGGCCGATGGCGCGTCCATCCACGTTCTGGGCGAGCGTTTCGGCAATGTGCTGGTCGGCATCCAGCCGGCCTTCGGCTACGAGGGCGACCCGATGCGGCTGCTCTTCGAGAAGAGCTTCACGCCCACCCACGCCTTCTCGGCCTTCTACCGCTACCTGCGCGAGGACTTCGGGGCGCATGCCGTGCTGCACTTCGGCACCCATGGCGCGCTCGAGTTCATGCCGGGCAAGCAGTCGGGCCTGTCGGCCCAGTGCTGGCCGGACCGGCTGATCGGCGACCTGCCCAACCTCTATCTCTACGCCGCCAACAACCCCTCGGAAGGCACGATCGCCAAGCGCCGTGCCGGCGCCACGCTGGTGAGCTACCTCACGCCGCCGCTGGCCCAGGCGGGCCTCTACCGTGGCCTCGTCGATCTCAAGGCCTCGATCGGCCGCTGGCGCGGGCTCGAACCGGCGGCGACGGAGCGTCATGACCTCGCACTCCTCATCCAGGCACAGGCCGCAACCGTCGACCTCGCCGCCGCGGAACCTGCGTGGGACGCCCCGGAGACCCAGATCCAAGCCTTGCAGCAGCAGATCCTCGAACTCGAATACACCTTGATCCCGCACGGACTGCACGTCGTCGGCCAGGCCATGGATGCCGAGGGCCGCCGCGAAACGCTGGCAAGCGTGGCCGAGGCCGGAGCCGCAGCAAACCTCGAGGAGATGGATCGCCTGCTGTCGGAGGACCACGAGATCGACGGACTTCTCAGGGCCCTCGACGCGCGCTTCATCCGTCCGGTCCCCGGTGGCGACCTGATCCGCTCGCCGAACATCCTTCCCACTGGGCGCAATCTGCATGGCTTCGACCCCTTCCGCATTCCCTCGGCCTTCGCGGTGAAGGACGGCGCCCGCCAGGCGCAGTTGCTGCTTGACACGCATGTCGCCAGCGGCAAGCCGCTGCCCGAAACCGTGGCCCTCGTGCTGTGGGGCACCGACAACCTCAAGAGCGAAGGCGGCCCGATCGCCCAGGCGCTGGCACTGCTCGGCGCAGCACCGCGCTTCGACAGCTTCGGGCGCCTGTGCGGCGCGAGCCTGCTGCCGCTGGCCGAGCTCGGCCGCCCGCGCATCGACGTCATGCTCACCCTCTCCGGCATCTTCCGTGACCTGCTGCCCCTGCAGACCCGCATGCTGGCCGAGGCCTGCTGGCTTGCTGCCTCCGCCGAGGAACCCGCGGAACAGAACTTCGTGCGCAAGCATGCACTGGCGCACATGAAGGCGTCGGGCTGCGACCTGGAGACGGCGGCCCTGCGCGTTTTCTCCAATGCCGATGGCGCCTATGGCTCGAACGTCAACATGCTCGTCGACAGTGGCCGCTGGGAGGACGAGGACGAGCTGGGCGACGTGTTCGCCAAGCGCAAGAGCTTCGCCCATGGCCGAAACGGCCAGGTGGCCCAGCAGTCAGCGCTCATGGCCTCCGTGCTGTCGGGCGTCGACCTCGCCTACCAGAACCTGGAAAGCGTCGAGCTGGGCGTCACCACCATCGATCATTACTTCGACTCCCTTGGCGGCATCGCCAATGCGGCGGAGAAGCAGCGCGGCAGCGCGGTGCCGGTCTATATCGGCGACCAGACGCGCGGCGCGGGCATCGTCCGCACACTGGCCGACCAGGTGGCCCTCGAAAGCCGCACCCGGGTGCTGAACCCCAAGTGGTACGAGGGCATGCTGAAGCACGGCCATGAAGGCGTCCGCCACATCGAATGCCACCTGACCAACACGGTGGGCTGGTCAGCGACCACCGGACAGGTGGCGCCCTGGGTCTATCAGCAGTTCACCCAGACCTATGTGCTGGATGAGAAGATGCGTGACCGGCTCGCCGCGCTGAACCCGAAGGCGGCGATGAAGGTGGTCAACAGATTGCTCGAAGCGCAGCGGCGCGACTTCTGGTCGCCCGATGCGGAAACCCTCGCAGCGCTCGAACGCGCCGGGGAAGAACTAGAAGACAGGCTGGAAGGCATTGGGGTGGAGGTTGCGGCATGACATTGGTGATTGATCGCAAGCCACGGGTGGCTCAGCGCGGGGATGGTGAAGGCAGCGTGCAGGTGCACCTCGACCCCACGGCCTCGATCGGCACCGCAAAGGTGTTCTCGGTCTATGGCAAGGGCGGAATCGGCAAGAGCACCACCTCGTCGAACCTCTCGGTGGCCTTCTCGAAGCTGGGCAAGCGCGTGCTGCAGATCGGCTGCGACCCGAAGCACGACTCGACCTTCACGCTCACCAAGAGCCTGATCCCCACCGTGATCGACATCCTCGAGGAGGTGGACTTCCACTCCGAGGAACTGCGGCCGGAGGACTTCGTGTTCGAGGGCTACAACGGCGTGAAGTGCGTCGAGGCCGGCGGCCCCCCGGCGGGCACCGGCTGCGGCGGTTACGTCGTGGGCCAGACGGTGAAGCTCCTGAAGGAGCACCACCTGCTGGAAGACACCGACGTCGTCATCTTCGACGTGCTGGGCGACGTCGTCTGCGGCGGCTTTGCATCGCCGCTGCAGCACGCCGACCGCGCACTGATCGTGACGGCCAATGACTTCGACTCGATCTTCGCGATGAACCGCATCGTGGCGGCGATCAACGCCAAGGCCAAGAATTACGGCGTGCGGGTGGGCGGCGTGATCGCCAACCGCTCGAAGGACACCGACCAGATCGACCGTTTTGCAGAGGCGACGGGACTGCGCCGCCTGGCGCACCTTCCCGACGTCGATGCAATCCGCATGAGCCGGCTGAAGAAGTCGACCCTGTTCGAAATGCCGTCTTCACCGGAAGTCGACCACGTGCAGCGCGAATACATGCGCCTGGCCGCCGAACTCTGGGCGGGATCCGAGCCCTGCGACGCACGCTCGATGAAGGACCGCGACATTTTCGATTTCCTGGGGTTCGACTGATGAGCGACAGCTACCTCGAGCGGCGCGGCGAGATCGAGACCTACTTCGACCGGACGGCGGCCCACACGTGGCAGAAGCTGACCTCGGACGCGCCGGTATCCGGCATCCGGGCCACGGTGCGCGCCGGGCGGGACCGCATGCGCAGCACGCTCCTGTCCTTCCTGCCGGATGACCTCAGCGGTGCACGCGTGCTCGACGCCGGCTGCGGCACCGGTGCACTGGCAGTCGAGGCCGCGAAGCGCGGAGCGGACGTCACCGCCGTCGACATCTCGCCCACCCTCATCGGCATTGCGCGGGATCGGCTGCCCGAAAAGCTCGGACAGGGCCGCATACACTTCATCGCCGGCGACATGCTGGACCCGAAGCACGGCACCTTCGACCACGTGGTGGCGATGGACTCGCTCATCCACTACAGCCTTCCCGACATGGTGACGATGATCGCGCGGCTGGCCGAGATGAGCCGCAGCGGCGTTCACTTCACCTATGCCCCGCGCACGCCTGCTCTGGCCGCAATGCACTTCGTCGGCAAGGCTTTTCCGCGCAGCGACCGCTCGCCCCGCATCGTGCCGCATGCCACCACGGCCCTGCACAGGGGCATCGGCCGGGCCGCACCGCTTGCCGACTGGCGGACGGGCCGTGAGGCGCGGATTTCCAACGGCTTCTACATCTCCCACGCGCAGGAGCTGACGCGCAGATGAGGAGCCTCAACCGCAAGATGATTTCGGTGCTGCAGCAGGTCGGACCCCGGTTCCTGCCCTTCGCCGACGCCGCGACGGGGGACCTGCCCTTGTCGCGCCTCTTGCGGCTGTCGCTCTTCCAGGTTTCCGTCGGCATGGCCTTGGTACTGCTGACAGGCACGCTCAACCGCGTGATGATCGTCGAGCTGGGCGTGCCCGCCTGGCTGGTGGGCCTGATGGTGTCGATCCCGGTACTGATCGCGCCGTTCCGCGCCCTGATCGGCTTCAAGTCCGACACCCACAGGTCGGTGCTGGGCTGGCGTCGCGTTCCCTACATCTGGTTCGGTACCATGATGCAGTTCGGCGGCTTCGCCATCCTTCCCTTCGCGCTGCTGGTGCTGACCGGAAACGGCCATGGTGCGGCGCTGTGGGGCGAGATCGGTGCCGCACTTGCATTCCTGCTAATCGGTGCGGGCATCAACACGACGCAGACGGCGGGGCTTGCCCTTGCCAATGACCTCGCGTCGGAAGAGACACGGCCCCGCGTGGTGGCGCTCCTCTATGTCATGTTGCTGCTCGGCATGGTGGCGAGCGCCGTGATCTTCGGCAGCCTGCTGCACGACTTCACCGCCAAGCAACTCATCCAGATCATTCAGGCCGTTGCCGTCATCACCGTTGTGCTCAACGGCATCGCCATGTGGAAGCAGGAAGCACGGAACCCTTCCCTCACCGCGCGGAATGCCCCACGCATGAGCTTTGGCGAAGCATGGGCACAGTTCAACGCCTCCGGCCGTGCGAGACGGCTGCTGGTGGGCGTCGGCCTCGGGTCCGCGGCCTTCTCGATGCAGGACATCCTGCTCGAGCCCTTCGGCGGCGAAGTATTCGGCCTCAATGTCGGGCAGACCACCTGGCTCACCGCCACGTTGGCCCTTGGCACACTTGCGGGCTTTGCATTCTCCGCCAGACGGCTTGGCCGCGGCGGCGACCCCTATCGCCTGGCATCCCTTGGCATCCTGGCAGGGATCGCGGCATTCGCGGCCGTCATCTTCTCGCCGGTGCTTGGCATGGTGTCGCTGTTCCAGACCGGCGCCTTCTTCATCGGACTGGGCGGGGGACTGTTTTCGGTGGGCATGCTGACCGCAGCGATGGACCTCGCCTCGAGCGGCACCGGCACCATGAGCGGCTTCGCGCTGGGCGCCTGGGGCGGCGTGCAGGCGACCGCCGCAGGGCTGGGGATCGGCATCAGCGGCTTGCTGCGCGATGCAGTGGGAGGCCTTGCCAGAGAGGGTGCACTCGGCGCCGCAACCTCACCCGCCACGGGATACCTGACCGTCTACCAGATTGAAATCGTGCTTCTGTTCGCAACGCTCGCCGTCATCGGACCCCTGGTGCGCGGCGGCAGGCGCAAATCCAGACAGCCGGGCTTCGGCCTGGCGCAAATTCCAGGCTGACCGAAGGAGAACCACCATGTCTGCAGCCTTGACACAGTATGTCGACGTCGCCCAGATCGTGCTTTACGCATTCTGGGCCTTCCTCGCGGCCATCCTCATCTACCTCCACCGCGAGGACAAGCGCGAGGGCTATCCGCTGGAGTCGGAACGCTCCGCCCACATCACGGTGCAGGGCTGGCCAGCCGTTCCCGCACCCAAGACCTATCTCCTTGCCGACGGCACCACCGTTCAGGCGCCGCGCGCGGAGCCGCATGACAGCCGCCCGATCAAGGCGACCCCCATCGGCCCGTGGCCGGGCGCCCCGCTCGAGCCGGACGGCGACCCGATGGTCGATGGCGTGGGCCCCGCCGCCTATGCCGAACGCCTCGACATTCCTGATGCGCTGTTCACCGGCGAACCGAAACTCTCGCCCCTGCGCAACAACCCCGACTGGCACGTCGAACAGCGCGATCCGGATCCGCGCGGCATGCCCGTGATCGGCTGCGACGGCAAGCAGGGCGGCACGGTGAAGGACGTCTGGGTCGACCGGTCGGAATACATCATGCGTTACCTCGAGGTCGAAGTGAGCGACAAGGAAGGCCATAAGCGCAACGTGCTGCTGCCGACGACCCTTGCCCGCATCTGGGGCGGCAAGAAGCGGATCGAGGTGAAGTCCATCACGTCGAAGCAATTCATCAAGGTGCCGGGGCTCCGCAATCCGGATGTCGTCACCAGGCTGGAGGAAGACAAGATCTGCGCCTTCTATTCGGGCGGCCATCTCTATGCGACGCCCGAGCGCGCCGAGCCGCTGGTATGACCGAGCACCACGACGATTTCGACTTCGAACCGGTACGCGGCCTGCCGCAGATGCTGCCGCAGGGCGAGCGCATGCTGTGGCAGGGCGCCCCGCGCTGGCAGGACCTGGCGGTCCATGCCTTCCACGTGCGCAAGGTGGTCTGGTATTTCGCCGCGCTCAGCCTGCTGGCCGGTGGACTGAGGCTTGCCGAGGGCGAGAGCATCGCCATGGCCATCCGCCCCTTCCAGTGGCTGATGCCGATGGGGCTCGTCGCGGCCGCATTGCTGGCGGGCCTTGCCTATCTGAGCGCCCGCACCACCGTCTACACGATCACCACCAAGCGGGTGGTCATGCGCATCGGCATGGCACTGCCCCTGACGCTCAACCTGCCCTTCACGCAGATCGATGGCGCGGCGCTGCGCGTCTTTGCCAATGGGTCGGGTGACATTCCGCTCAAGGTGACGAAGAGCGAGAGGGTTGCCTACCTGCTGTTGTGGCCGCATGCGCGCCCGTTCAATTTCAAGCACCCGCAACCCAGCCTGCGCTGCATTCCGCGCGCCGACGATGTGGCGAACCTGCTTGCATCTGCGCTGACGGGCACAAGCTCAGCGCCACTGAACCTGAAGCGCGCCCCTGCTCGCCCCGCCGCCAACAGCCAGCCGGTGGCCGCATGAGGACCGCCCTCGCACAGGCGCCCGGCGGCAATGCCCGGATGAGACTGCCTGCGTTCGCCGCGGCAGGCATGGTCGTGGCGGCCCTTCTGGCCGTTTCCGCCGCGCGGATCGGCGGCTATTCGCCGGTCCAGAGCCTTGGGCCCTCGGACGTGACGCACAGTCGCCTGCTGCGCTTCGAGAACGGCGCGAACGGCGTGGCGGTGATCGACGCCACGACCGGCCAGACCATTACCCACACCAGTGCGGAAGGCTTCATCCCCGGCGTTCTGCGTGGCCTCACCCGCATGCGGCAGAACGGGCAGGCCGACATCGCCGCAGCCTATCGCCTCGAACGCCTGAGCAATGGCCAGCTTCTGCTGGTCGACACCGCGTCCGGCGTTTCGCTCGATCTCGCGGCCTATGGCCGGGACAATGCCGCGCTTCTCGCACAATTCCTCACAAGCACAGGAGGCCAGTGATGCCGAACCTCTTCTCCGGGCCGAAGGAAGACGTCATGTGCACGGTGCGCGTGGTGAATACATTCGAGAACCTCGCTGCGCATGTGGAACTCGATGACGGCGTGACGGTGGAACCCGGCGACGAGGTGCTCGTCCACGGCAAGCCGATCATCGTGCCCTATGGGGAATCCGCGATGGAGCGCCGGAAGGCGACGATCACGCGGGCCACCTGGCTCGAGCGCAAGTGGACGAAGCTCACCGGTGATCTGGAATTCATGGAACTTCTCGAATTCAGCTTTTCGGGGGAGGAGCTTTAAATGACCATCGAAACACTGGGCATCAGGCCCGCAGACACGCTTGCCAAGGCACAGGAATCGACCGTGCTGAGCCCGCGCTTCTACACCACGGACTTCGCTGCGCTGGACAAGCTGGACGTGACGCCGGTGCGCGAGGAGTGGGACAAGCTCATCGCCGAAATGCAGTCCGACCCCAACAAGGGCCACTTCAAGCGCAATGAGGAGTGGGACCATGTCGATCTCGCCGCCATGCCGGAGGGCCTGCGGCGCGAGCTGGTCGACTTCCTGGTGAGCTCGCTCACCGCGGAATTCTCCGGCTGCGTGCTCTATTCGGAAATGCGGAAGCGCGGCACCAACCCGGACCTCTGCGAACTCTTCCGCCTGATGGCGCGCGACGAGGGCCGCCATGCCGGCTTCATCAACGATACGCTGAAGGACTTCGGCCTCGGCGTCGACCTGGGCTTCCTGACCAAGACCAAGAAATACACCTTCTTCCAGCCCAAGTTCATCTTCTACGCGACCTACCTGTCCGAGAAGATCGGCTATGCGCGCTACATCACCATTTTCCGGCATCTGCAGGCCCATCCGGACAAGCGCATCCACCCGATCTTCAAGTGGTTCGAGCAGTGGTGCAATGACGAGTTCCGCCACGGCGAGGCCTTCGCGCTGCTGATGCGCGCGCATCCCGAACTTCTCTCCGGCCTCAACAAGCTGTGGGTGAAGTTCTTCCTGATGGCGGTTTTCGCGACGATGTATGTGCGCGACCACCAGCGCCCCTATTTCCATGAGGCGATGGGGATCGATCCCACCGAATATGGCTACAAGGTCTTCAAGGTGACGTCCGAGATCTCGCGCCAGGTCTTCCCGCTCGAACTCGACATCGACAACCCGGCCTTTTTCGCCGGCCTCGAGAAATTGAGGAAGATCAATGACCGCGCCGCCGTATGGCAGAAGAAGGGTGGCATGACGGCGAAGCTCGGGAAGGCATGGACGGCGGTGGCGGCGGGCGCCACGCTGATGCGCCTCTATCTCATTCCGGCCAAGTCCAACGACCTTCCTGCCGACATCCGCCTCGCGCCCACCTGGTGACCGGATGGATTACGCGCTGCCCATCGCCTATGCCCTGCTCCTCTGGTGGTTCGCCACCGGCTTGATCTTCTATCTCGATCAGCTGCCGGTCAGGACCTTCAAGTGGAGCATGGCGGGCGGTACGGCCATTCTGGCCGGCGCGCTTTGGGTGATCTGGGCGGAGAAGGACGATCCATCGCTGTTCTCGGTCTATGCCGCCTTCACCGCAGGCGTGCTGGCCTGGGGCTGGCAGGAACTGAGCCTCTACACGGGCTACGTCACCGGCCCGCGCAAGCAATCCTGCCCGGCGGGCTGCGCCGGCTGGCGTCACTTCGGGCACGCACTGGCTGTGAACCTCTGGCACGAAATTGCCATCGTGGCCGTGGCGCTCGCCATCTGGGGCCTCTGTGGACAAGGTGTGAATAACTGGGGCCTGTGGGCCTATCTCCTGCTGTGGGCCATGCATCTGTCCGCCCGGCTGAACGTGTTCCTCGGGGTGCGCAACGTGTCGGAGGAGTTCGTGCCGGCCCACATGGCCGTTCTCAAGAGCTTCCTGACCCGTAAGCCCATGAATTTACTGTTTCCTTTCTCGATCTCCGCGGCCACCGTCGGGGCTGTCCTGCTGTTTCAGGAAGCCTTTGCGGCCGATCTCTCCGCCGAGCGGGCCGGCTGGTCCCTGCTCGCGGCCCTGGCCGCCCTTGCCCTTTTCGAGCACTGGATGCTGATGCTGCCGCTGCCTGTGGAAAAGCTGTGGAAATGGAGCCTGCCGCGCAAGCGGGACGCGGCAAAATCGCGCAATTCCCTATCCCCAAGGTTTGACTATACCCCCCTTAAGACCGCCCTCCGGAGTGCCCCCGATGGATTATGAAAGCTTCTTCCAGACCGAACTCGACGCGCTGAAGACCGAAGGGCGTTACCGCGTCTTTGCCGATCTCGAACGCAAGGCGGGCAATTTTCCCCGAGCCACCCACCATGGTCCGGAGCAGAAGGAGATCACCGTCTGGTGCTCCAACGACTATCTCGGCATGGGCCAGAACCCCTCCGTCATCGCCGCGATGCATGAGGCTCTGGACCGCTGCGGCGCCGGCGCCGGCGGTACGCGCAACATCTCGGGCACCAACCATTACCATGTCGAACTGGAGCGCGAGCTTGCCGACCTCCATGGCAAGGAGAGTGCCCTGCTCTTCACGTCGGGCTATGTTTCCAACTGGGCGGCGCTGGGCACGCTGGCGAGCTGCATTCCCGGCTGCATGGTGTTCTCGGACGCGGGCAACCACGCCTCGATGATCGAGGGCATCCGCCACAGCCGGGCCGAGCGGCATATCTTCAAGCACAATGACCTGGCGGATCTCGAGCGGCTGCTGAAGGCCGCAGACCCGTCGCGCCCGAAGCTGATCGCCTTCGAGTCGGTCTATTCGATGGATGGCGACATCGGCCCGATCAAGGAGATCTGCGACCTCGCCGACAAATATGGCGCCATGACCTATCTCGACGAAGTGCACGCGGTGGGCATGTATGGCCCGCGCGGCGGCGGCATTGCCGAGCGCGAGGGCCTGATGGACCGGATCACCGTCATCGAGGGCACGCTGGGCAAGGCCTTCGGCGTCGTCGGCGGCTACATCACGGGCTCGGCCGCGCTCTGCGACTTCGTGCGCAGCTTCGCCTCCGGCTTCATCTTCACCACCGCCCTGCCCCCGCACTGCGCGGCAGGTGCCGCCGCATCGATCCGGCACCTCAAGAACTCCCAGTTCGAGCGCATGCGCCATAAGGACCGGGTGGCCAAGCTGCGCAAGAGGCTGGACCAGGCGGGCGTGCCCTATATGGCCAACGCCAGCCATATCGTGCCGGTGATGGTGGGCGACGCCAAGAAGTGCAAGTGGATCAGCGACATCCTGCTGGCCCAGCATGGGATCTACATCCAGCCGATCAACTACCCGACCGTGCCGCGCGGCACGGAACGGCTGCGTATCACGCCGACCCCGCTCCATACGGATGCCGACATCGACCACCTCGTGACGGCACTCTCCGAGCTCTGGTCGCAATGCGCGCTGGCCCGCGCCGTCGCCTGATGTGATCCCGCCGCCGTCCTGTCCGTAGTAAGGCAAAATGGACAGGAGTGCGACTTGACACAGTGGATCATTCTCTGGATTGCGGCCGCAGTCCTGTTCCTCGTTATCGATATGGTCTGGCTCCTGTGGCTGGGCCGCAGCTTCTATGTGACCGAGATCGGCGACCTGCTGCGCCAGCCGCCAAATTTCGGCGCTGCCGGAGCCTTCTATATCCTCTACGTGACCGGATTGATGGTCATGGTGGTCTGGCCGGCCGTGCAGGGGGGCTCCGCCGGGCAGGCGGTGCTCTATGGGGCGATCCTGGGCCTCGTCGCCTACGGCACCTATGACCTGACCAATCTGGCCGTCATGAAAGGCTTCACCACCCGCATCGCCATCATCGACATGGTCTGGGGCACCGTGCTCACGGGCGCAGTCTCCGGGCTGACAGCGGCGATTGGCGTGCGATTGCTCGGCAGGTAGCCACCGGAACGAACATGGCCGGGACGAGCCCGGCCATGATTTGCGTTGCGTGCGGGTGGGGATCAGCCGCCGATATGCTGCTTGATCAGCGCGTTCACGTCGGACGCCTTCTCCATGTAGACCATGTGGCCGGCATCGTCGAAGACCACGACCTTGGCGCCCGGCAGGTTCGCGGCATGGGCGGCCGGGATGATCTCGTCCTGCTTGCCCCAGATGATCAGCGTGGGCGGAGCGTCTCCTGACTTCAGCCGCTCACCCGGGAGGTTCTGCTGCGTCTGCCCTGCGAAGAGCGACGCCGCCAGATCCGTCAGCAGGGCATCGACACCATCGAGCCGCTTGTACTTGAGGACATCATCGACGAGCTGGCGGCTCACCAGGCTCTTGTCGGCGAAGAGCTGCTCGAGCACCGGCTTCAGGTCCTTGCGGCCCTGGGCTGCCACGAAGGCATCGACATAGCCGCCGATCTCCTTGCCGAGGCCCGCCGGGCAGATCAGCGTGAGTGACTGCACCTTGCCGGGATCATCCGCTGCCATGTGCATGGCAATCGCCCCGCCCATGGAATGCCCGACCAGGTGCGCGCTGGCGATCCCCACCTTGGCCATGAACTCCGAGAGGGCGGCGGTCATGGTCCCGAGGCTGGGGTTGTCCAGCTTCTTGGTCGACTGGCCATGGCCGGGCAGGTCCAGCGCATAGACCGTGGCGGCCTCCCCCAGCGCATCGATGTTGAACAGCCAGCCATCGAGATCGCCGCCGAAACCATGGATCAGCACCACGGCGTCATCCCCAGAACCGCGCTTCGCATAGCGAAGCTGGCCCGCCGAGGTTTCGACGAACTCGTATTTCGGCCCCTGCTCTTCCTCATCGTCATCGGCCGACGGTGTGACGTAGGCGGCGACGAACTGGTCGATCTCCTCCTCCGGCACCGACGGATCCGCGATCACGCCCAGAAGCGACTTCACCGGATAGACCGTATCCGGCTCGCCCACGCGGCGGCGCAGCACGCCGCCGTCATGGGCCTCCACCGCACCGGCGATCTTGTCGGTCTCGACCTCGAGAATGGCGTCTCCCGGATTGATCCGGGAGCCGTCTTCCATCAGCCAGCCCGTCACCTTGCCCTCCTTCATGGAGAGGCCCCATTTGGGCATGACGATCGGCACGATGCGCTGGTCACTCATCTCTGTGTCCTCACTTCAAATCACGTTCAATGCGACCTGGACCGCGCCACCGCCTTGGCAATGGCATCCGCCGAGGGGATGTAGAGGTCTTCCAGCACCGGCGAGAACGGCACCGGCGTATGCGGCGCCGTCACCATCTGGATCGGGCCCTTCAGCGCCTTGAAGCACTCCTGGGTGATCATGGCGGACACGTCCGCCGCGATGGAGCAGCGCGGATGCGCCTCGTCGACGCAGACGACGTGGCCGGTGCGCTCTGCCGAGTCGATCACCGTGTCCCAATCGATGGGCGACAGGGTGCGGAGATCAATCACCTCGCACTCCACACCCTGCTTGGCCAGCGCGGCGGCGGCCTCCATGGCGCGGTTCACCATCATGCCATAGGTGATGATGGTGCAATGCTTGCCGTCACGCACCACATTCGCCTCGCCGAAGGGAATGGCATAGGATTCGGCGGGCACGTCCGCCTCGAGGCCATAGAGGTTCTTGTGCTCGCAGAAGATCACCGGATCATTGTCGCGGATCGACTGGATGAGCAGGCCCTTGGCGTCATAGGCGTTGGAGGGGCACACCACCTTCAGCCCGGGGATGTGGGTGAAGAGCGGGGTGAGCATCTGGCTGTGCTGGGCGGCAGCACGGAAGCCCGCCCCCACCATGGCCCGGATGACCACCGGCGTTTCCGCCTTGCCACCGAACATGTAGCGGAACTTGGCGGCCTGGTTGAAGATCTGGTCGAAGCAGACGCCCATGAAGTCGAGGAACATCAGTTCCGCCACGGGCCTCATGCCGCAGGCCGCCGCACCCACGGCCGCACCGATATAGGCCGACTCCGAGAGCGGGGTGTCGAGCAACCGCCCCGGATACTTGGCGTTGAGCCCCTTGGTGACGCCGAGGACACCGCCCCAGGCGTCAATTTCGCCCATGCCGCCGGCACCGCCGACGATGTCCTCACCCATGATGAAGACCGACGGATCGCGGGCCATTTCCTGGTCGAGCGCCTCGTTGATTGCCTGGCGCATGCTGATCTTGCGTGCCATTTTTCGTGTCTCCCTTGCGCTCAGTAGCTGACGTAGACGTCGGTGGTGAGGTCCTTGGCGGTCGGCAGCGGCGCTGCCTTGGCGAAGACCACGGCTTCGTCGATCTCCCGGCCGACCTCGCGGTCAATGGCATCGAGCTCGGAACGCGGAATGACCCCCGCTTCGACCACGCGCTCGGCGAAGAGCTTGATGCAGTCCTTGTTGGCGCGGATGTCCTCGAGTTCGCCCTTGGCGCGATAGGTCTGCTGGTCGCCTTCGAAGTGGCCGTACATGCGGATCATCTTGCATTCAAGCAACGCCGGGCCACCGCCCTCGCGCGCCCGCTTGATGATTTCGCCTGCGGCTTCATAGACGGCGAAGAAGTCGAGGCCATCCACGGTGACGCCCGGCAGGCCGAAGCCCGCGGCGCGGTCGACGAAGCTGTCCACGGCCACGGCGTAGTCGCGCGAGGTGGATTCGGCATATCCGTTATTCTCGACAACGAAGATCGCAGGCAGGTTCCACACGGCGGCAAGGTTGAGGCTTTCGAGGAAGGTGCCCTGGTTCGAGGCGCCATCACCCACGAAGGAGATGGCCACGCCGCCATCGCCGCGGAACTTGGCAGCGAGCGCCGCGCCGCAGACCAGCGGCGCACCGGCGCCGAGAATGCCGTTCGCGCCCATCATGCCCTTCGACAGGTCGGCAATATGCATCGACCCGCCCTTGCCGCGGCAGGAGCCCGACACCTTGCCATAGATCTCCGCCATCATGCCCTTGGGGTCGACGCCCTTCGAGATGCAGTGGCCGTGGCCCCGATGGGTGGAGGCGATGCGGTCCTTCTCGTTCAGGTGCATCATGATGCCGGTGCCGGCAGCCTCTTCACCGGCATAAAGGTGGACGAAGCCGGGAATGTCGCCCTTGGCGAACTCCGCGTGAAGGCGCTCCTCGAAATCGCGGATCGTCTTCATGGTGCGATAGGCCTTGAGCAGGCCCTGCTTGTCGAGCGGGAAAATCCCCGCCGTGCTGTTCGGCGCAGTCATCAGTGTCCTCCCAGTTTCGGTTTATGGTTCGGCGTCATTCTCATCAGGCCGTGACGAGAGGCATATTGCATGCAACCCGAGACGTTCACGGTTCTGAAGGCATTGGGCACGAGCTCGATCGTCACATCGTCGTCGCGCGTGAAGGAGAGTTCGCGCTCTCCGTCGAGCGCAATGGACCCATCGGCGATCGACGGGCGATACCTGACGTTTGGCTGCATCGGCACGTAGTCGCGGATGCCGATGCCCCGCATGTAGCCCGGTGCGATGGGCGTATCGAGAATGATGTTGGCCTCACTCTCGGGTTCCAGCCGGACATGCAGACCGTGTGGGTCGAGGCGACTGACGGGTGTCAGCAGTCCGGCGATCGCGGACATGCCGATGACCTCCGGATCGGCAAAGGTGACGAAGAGCTCGCGGAAGGTCTCGGTCCGCCACAGCGCACGGGCACCGATGTAACGCTCGGTCACCACCGCGACATCCACAAGCGCGATCTCCTCATGGCCGTTGATGGTCACGACGATCTTCTTGTTGGGCAGGAAGGCATCGGCCTCCGGAACCTTGCCCGTCACCGCGAGGCCGACGGCAAGCCCGGTGATGGTTGGCTCGCGATGCTCCGGGAAGGCATTGTTGGTGCCGGTCGAGACACCCGCGATCGGAATATCGCCACAAGCCGTCACCACGGCACGATGGGTGCCGTCGCCTCCCAGCACCACGATGGTGGAGACACCCTTCTCCTTCATCAGCCGGGCGGCCTTGAACGTATCCTCGACGGTGCCGGAAATCTTGTAATCGAGATGTTCGACCGTGGGGAAATGCTTCAGCCCCTGGTTTTCCGCCCGGTCGATGCCGCGGCGGACATGATGCCGGATACCGCCATTCTCCGGCATCATCCAGACATGATCGACGCCGCAGGCCTTCACACAGGAGAGGATGCGCAGAACGATGTTGGCACGGTCCGTGATCTGCAGGGCCGTCGCATTGGCGATCACCCGGCGGATGTCACGCGCGGAGACAGGATTGGCGATGATGCCAATGGCGCTTCCCATTCGTTCCCCGACAGTCTTGTTGTTGTCGGGAACAAGCAGCAATCCTTGTGCCAAATGAGTTGAGAGCTCAGATGCACGTTTTTACGATAAGAGCAGTGCAACATGAGGCTGTGCGCCTGCGAAAGAGAGCTGCACCAGTTGTTGCACAAAACGCCACAGGTGTGGCGCAACGGACCTGCTAGACCTCACTTCGTCTTCAGGAACTCGATCAGCAGCGTCACGCTCTCGTCATCCTTCAGGCCCCTGTAGACCTGTTTTGTGCCCACCACCATGGCCTTCGGATTCTTCACGAATGAACGGAAATTCTCCGCCGTCCAGATGATGCCGGATTGGCGCAGGGCATCGGAATAGTTCCTGAACCCCGGTACTGTGCCCGCTTGCCGGCCAAAAATGCCATTGAGCACGGGACCGACGCGGTTTCGTGCATTTTCGCCAACCTGGTGGCACTTGGCACATTCGCGAATGAAAACGGCCTCGCCGGGCGAAACCAAGTGATCGGCATCGGCCACTGCGCAGCCCAACGCGACAATGACGGTGAAACTGGCGGCCACTGTGAGAGCCCGCTTCATGAGTTTATATCCTCCAGCCATTCGACGCCGCAGGTCGGGCACCGGAGAGCATAGCCCAGGACCTCGCCATCGCGCCCAGACGTCGTGAATGAAATGCCGCATTTCGGACAGGTGAAAACGCCGCCAGACATTTCAAAGTCATAGCTGGGTCCAACATAGGCGCAAGGAAGATGATGGAGAACCTGAAATCGGTGGGCGGGCGTTGCACCGCAACTGCAAGGGCCGGTCATGGTGCGTTGCCAAACAGTTTTCGCGTAATGGTTTCGAGCCATTCACTGTAGTTCATGCGGACAGTGACCTGGGCGTTGATCGGCAATGGCGACTGGTTGGATACGAGCTTGACGAGCGCCACCTGCTGCTGCTCTCGTTCGCGCAGCAGCGACTGGTTGCGGCTTGGCGCCGGCTGGGCGATGTGCTGAACCTCGTAGACATAAGCCGGCAGAACTCTTGATCCGTAGTGGACATAGACCTCATCCGCGACCTGGGGTTGCCGCAGGCTGAAAGCCGGGAGATGCCAGAGAATGTAGCTCTCCGAAACATCGTAGATCTCAGCGATACGGTCACCCGGCTTGATGACCTCGCCGGTATGAACCAGGTCATTACCGATGATGCCATCCACCTGCGCCTTGATCTCGCCTTCGCCGAAGGAATCGCGCATCGATTGAATCTTGATGCGGATATCGCGGCGGTTCGACTCCAGTCGCTCGAGTTGCTTGCTGACTTCATCCGCCTCGGCCTCAGACTGGGCTTCCTGCAACCTTGCGAGCGCACGCTCACGGTAGACATCCATGCGATAGCTGAGGCTGGTCGTGTTATTTGCACCGCTGTCGAGACGGCTGAAGGCCTCCTCCACGATGTCCACGCTCCGATGCGCGAGGTCGCGGGTTGCAAGCGCGATGCGCAACCTGATCCGCAGATCTGCTTCCTTCTGGCCCTGCTCCACGAGAAGCCGTTCGAACTCGCCGATCTCTCGGTCCAGCTGCGGCGACGTGACAGTGGCGATCAGGTCACCCTCCTCGACGGCGATGCCGGGGGTGACGTTCATGTGAACGACCTGGGAGAGATAGGGCGTCGAGACGTCATAGACGGGTGCCGTTACCTGGCCAGCGCCCTCGAGGAACAGCAGCGCCCGGCCGAAATACCAGGCGAAATAGCACCCGACCGCGATGACGCCGGCACCATAAACCAGCCGCACCGCAAGACCACTGCGGGAGCGCCGCCCACGTACCGGATGCGGTGCCATCGGCAGGTCTGCCATGGCCTTGTCGAGCTGCTTATCCATCGGCACCTGCATAGAGCGCCCGGCGCACCCGCTCCGGCACGAAGTCGTCACGCTGCGACGAGGCGAAGAACACCTCCGTGATGAAGGCATAGAACCGGATGCAGCGCAGGATCATGCCTTGGTAGATCGGCAGACCAAAGAGCGCGATCCCGTCGAAGGGCGACAGCCTGGCTCCGGTCGCCAGCACGGTGACAACGATGTTCAGGGCGTAGAAGGCGAAAAGATAGACATAAAGACCGAGCAGGAAATAGAGCGTGTCGGAGCCGAAGAGAGAGAGTACGTAGATCGCGTAAAAAGGCAGCAGGATCGACGGATAGAACTCGAAGATCATGAAGTCCAGCCGTTGCAGCGTATCGCCAAGCCGTTCCCGCAGAAGGCCGAGCACCGTCTGGCGGTACATGAAGAGACGGATCGAAACTGCGTCCCGATCCCAGCGCAGCCTTTGCCTGACGAGGTGGCCAAGAGTCACCGGCACCCGCGTTGAGGCCTCTGCTGATGGAACAAAACGCACATCAAGGCCAAGGCGGCGGAGGCGAAGGGTGATTTCCAGGTCCTCGCCGGGACCGACATTCATGCCATAGACGGCACGAAAGGTGTGGAGCCGGAACATCGAAAACGCCCCGGAACAGCAGGCAACCGAATTGAAGATATCCAGAAAGGATCGCCCGACGGTGATGGAAGCAAGGTATTCGAGTGCCTGAAAGGACGTCCACAGGCTGTCCGTGGCGTTGCGGACGGTGATGTTCCCACTCGCCGCGGCCACGGACGGTTCCGCGAAAGCACCTGCCAGTCTTGCGAGGGCATCATTGCGCTCGAGAACCGTATCACTGTCGATCACCACGACGAGGTCCCCCCTCGCAAAGCGTGCCGCGTGGTTGATGGCTGCACTCTTGCCAGTACGCTGGACATGATGGATGACATGGCTGACCAAGCCTGCCGCCCGAAGCGTCCGCGCGACCGACAACGTGTCGTCGACAGAGCCATCATCAACGACGATGACCTCCGCCACGTTTGCACGCTGATCCTGCAGCGAAAGCACGGTGGGTAGGAGTCCCCCGGCACCATTGCAGACGGGTATGATAACGCTGATCGACGTCGTGCGGTCCGTCGGGTCGTCGCGGTGGCGGCCGAACACGCCGATGGCAAGCGTGGACATCAGGTAGCGCGGCAGTTCGAAGACCAGGACGGACAGGATCGCCAGCGTCGGCCCTCCGACCTGGACGATGGCGATGCTTTCCCTGATCGTTGAAACGAATTCCATGAGCCTGATGATAGGTTATGGGAGGTTGCAGGTCTTGCACGCAAGTAGCGAAACCGAACGAGCCCTCACCACATGCGTGCAATCACAGGCCGCGCGGCGGCAGAGCCACCCCGTAGCGACGCATCCGGCGGTGCAGCGTGGTGCGGTCAATGCCGAGCTGGCGTGCCGCTGCGGAGATATTCCACTGCGCCTTGCGCAGCGCCTCGACGAGCGCCGCGCCATCCCGGCTGCTGCCATCCTGCAGATGAATGGAGCCCGCGCCATTTGCGGGCCTGTGGAACACCTGCTCCGGCAGATCATCGACCGCGATGGACGGCCCGCTGGCGACTGCAGAGGCGAAGTCCAGCACATTGACCAGTTCGCGGATGTTGCCGGGCCATGGATAGGCCGACAGCACCGCGAGAGCCTCGCTTGACAGGACGAGCGCTTCGCCACCGGTGGTGCGCCGCGCAAGAATCTGGTTGACGATCCAGGCGAGATCCGAGCGCTCACGCAGCGGCGGCAGGGCGAGCGTCGCACCGTTCAGGCGGAAATAGAGGTCCTCGCGGAAACGCCCGGCCCGCACCAGCGCGAGCAGGTCCTGGTGGGTGGCGGCGATCACCCGCATGTCGACCGCGATCGGCCGCGAGCCACCGACGGGTGTGACTTCGCGCTCGGCCAAGACCCGGAGGAGCCGGGTCTGCGACGACAGCGGCATGTCGCCGATCTCATCGAGGAAAAGGGTTCCGCCATGCGCCTCGCGGATGAGGCCCTTCTTGCCCTTGCTCGAGGCACCGGTGAAGGAATGGCTCTCGTAGCCGAACAGTTCGCTCTCGATGAGGCTGTCGGGCAAGGCCGCGCAATTGACCGGGATGAAGGGGCCCTTCGCCCGCGCGCTCGACTGGTGGATGGCCTTTGCCAGGAATTCCTTGCCCGTTCCCGTCTCGCCATTCACCAGGATGGACATGTTGGTGTTGATGAGGCGGGAGAGCTTGCGCAGGCTGCGCTGGACGGCAGGTTCCTCGCCTGCCACCGCCTTGAGCGGGCCTGACAGCTTGCACTCCTCAACCGGAACCGGCGCATGGCGTACGCGTATGGTGGCCGGTGGCACCACCTGGATGAACAGGCTACGACCGGTGGCGGAGAGGCGGATGACATTGCGTTCGATGGCACTCGTCGTCGCGAAGCGGGTGAGGCTGTCGATCTCGCAGTCGAAGAAATCCGAGAAGGGCCGGCCGAGGGCCCGCGGCGCGCCGCGCCAGTCTGCCTGCATCTCCTCCGCAAGAAGAGCGCGGGCATGCTGGTTGAAGCCGGTAATGCGGCCCGATGAATCGAGCACCAGCACATGCTCGGTGTCGACCTCGGCGAGCGCCTGGTTGGACGTGAGCTTGACGATCCAGCCGCGCGAAGAGGCGCGGAGGAGGTTCGCCGTCTCGATCCTGTGTGCGAAGCTCTTGACGATCTGCAACGCCAGGAACTGGCTTGACTTGTCGCGCGGCGAACGGAGGGCCGAAATGTCGAGCACGGCGGACAGATTGCCGACGGGATTGTAGATCGGCGCAACCGTGCAGCTCAAGGGAATGTGGGTGGCGTCGAAATGGTCGGTCTGGTGGACGGTCAGCGCCTCGCCGGTGGCGATGCAGGTCCCCACCCCGTTGGTGCCGGCACGCGCCTCGTTCCAGTCCGCCCCCAAGTAAAGCCCCGCCTCGCGCAGATAGTCGGTCGTTGCCTCGTCACCGATATAGTCGACGGTGATCCCTTGGTTGTCGGTGAGGAGCAGCACATAGCCGAGCCCCGCCACCTGACGGTACAGCGCCTCGACGCCGAAACGGGCCGTCCGAAGAAGCTCCTCCATCGCATCGCGATGTTCGCGAAGCTCGCGATCCTCGACAATCACGGCCGGACGCATCACAGCAGGGTCCAACCGGTGGCTGGACATGCAGCGCCGCCACGACGCAACGATCATATCATCCCGCGCCGTCGCGTGCCCTTCGGCAACGCGGACCAGCTCGCCAATATGCTCGGAGTGCGCGGACAGGATCGACGTGGCCTCCTCTGCGGAGCGATCATAACACGGCCTCCCGAATTTTCTGTCAAGCCAAACCAGCCCCATGGCGCATGCGTATTGATCAGCTCGAAAGCTGCAATCATGATGCTGCGGCGCAACTGGCATGCGCCATGCAAACGGGACATTGGCCACAGCGGGTGCACCGGCATTTGCCTTCGCAACCGCAACATCGGGGAGAGACGACGACATGAACTGGCTGGATCAGAGCTATATGGGTCGCAAGGCGGTGGCCCGCGGCAAGGCGGGACAGACCCATCTGCTGAACAAGGCGGTTCAGGGCGAATACCACTATGTCTATGGGCCCTACGCGAAGCCGGTGCTGTCGATCAACCCGGGCGACATCGTGGTGGCCGAAACGGAAGATGCCTTCGGAGGCGTCATCAAGACCGAGAAGGACCTGCCCTCACAGAAGCTCAACATGCCTTTCGTCAACCCCCAGTGCGGTCCCATCGCCGTCGCGGGGGCGGAGCCGGGTGACGTGCTCTGCGTTCACATCCATTCGATCCTGCCACGCGGCGAGCAGCCCGTTGGCACCTCGGCCCTGATCCCCGAATTCGGCGGCCTCGTGTCCAACGGCCAGACGGCCATGCTGAACCCGCCCCTGCCCGAGCGGGTGATGAAGTATCACGTGACCGAAAAGGGCGTGAAGTTCAACGACCGGATCACCCTGCCCTATGAGCCCTTCATCGGCACGCTGGGCGTCTCCCCGCAGATCGAGGCGGTGCTTTCGCTGCAGCCCGACTATTGGGGCGGCAACATGGACTTGCCCGACGTGGCGCCGGGGGCGGTGGTCTATTTTCCGGTGCTGCACAAGGATGCCTATCTCTACCTCGGCGACTGCCACGGCCGCCAGGGCGACGGCGAGCTTTGCGGGGTCGCCGTGGAAATGCCATCCACCACGACCATCCAGGTCGACCTCATCAAGAACTGGCGCATCGCCTGGCCGCGACTCGAGACGCAGGACATGATCATGACCATCGGTTCGGCGCGGCCGATGGAGGACGCCGCACGCATCGCCTATCGCGAGCTCACCCGCTGGCTGGCATCGGACTATGGTTTCGACGAGCTGGAAGCCTATTTCCTGCTCACCCAGGCCGGGCGCATGCGCGTCGGCAACATGGTCGATCCGAAATACACGCTCGGCGCATCGATCCTGAAGTCCTACATCGGCAACTGACACGCACCAAACAGGGAGGAACACGGCAATGGATCTGGGTCTCAAGGGACTGAACGCACTGGTCACCGGCGGCAGCAAGGGCATCGGCCGGCGCGCCGCGGACATCTTCGCCGAGGAAGGCGCCAATGTCTCGATCTGCGCCCGCAATGCCGACGATGTGGCAGCGGCCGTCGCCAGCCTCAAGGGCAAGGGCGTGAAGGCCTTCGGACAGGCCATCGACGTCGGCAACAAGCAGGCCCTGGAAGGCTGGGTGGCGGACAGCGCCAAGGCGCTGGGCAGCGTCGACATCGTGGTGGCCAATGTCTCGGCGCTCGCCGCGGCGGAGGATTCGGAAGCCTCATGGCAGGCGCAGTTCGACATCGACATGATGCACACCGTGCGCACCGTCAATGCCGCACTCCCCTATCTCGAAAAGTCCAAGTGGCCGTCGATCGTCGTCGTGTCGTCGGTCTCCGGCCGCGAGGTGGACTTCACATCGCCCGCCTATGGCGCCTTCAAGGCGGCGCTGATCCATTATGCCCAGGGCCTCGCCTACAAGCTGGCGCCAAAGGGCATCCGCGTGAATGCGGTTTCGCCCGGCAATGTCTATTTCAAGGACGGCATCTGGAACTACATCGAAAACAACGTGCCCGACCTGTTCAAGCAGGCGCTGGCGCTGAACCCGACCGGGCGCATGGCCACGCCTGAGGAAATCGGCAAGGGCATCGTGTTTCTCTCGAGCCCGGCCTCGAGCTTCACCATGGGCACGAACCTGGTGATTGACGGCGCCCTCACCAAGGGTGTTCAACTCTGATCATATCGGAAGGACACCCGGCATGGCGCTGAAACGCTTGATCGTCGAACTCGGCATGGGAACCGACCTGCGCGGCTCCGACTATACCAAGGCTGCCATCCGCGCGCTGAAGGATGCGCTGTGGCACAATTCCCTCACCATCGCGCCGGCGCTGGGACGGAAGCCCGAGGACATGCACGTGACGGTGCTGGTCGGCGTGCCGAAGCCGCACCTCGTCGACAAGGCGGCAGTGGCCGAGGTGCTACCCTATGGCACGCGCGAGGTGGAGGTGGTCGAAGGCGGGCTCGAGATCATGAACGACGAGGGCACCAACCTCACCGTCGTCGCCAATGCCGCGGCCATCGTCTACCTCGACATGGAGACAGCATGATGGCCCTGAAGCGCATCATCCTCGAAATGGGCCACGGCAACGACATGCATGGTGGCGACTACACCAAGGCGGCCCTGCGCGCGGTGCAGGATTGCATCCACCACTCCTCCATGATCTTCCTGCGCACGCTCAAGATCGACACCTCGGCCCTCGACATTGAGGTGACGATCGGCGTCCAGAAGCCCGAGATGGTGGACCAGGAAAGGGTGGCCGCAAGCCTTCCCGTCGGCAAGGCCCGAGTCAAGGTGGTCAAAGGCGGCCTCGACGTGCCGGATGACGAGCGTGGGGGCGTGACCATCATCGCCACGGCCGGCGTCGCGGTGCGGATCGACGAGAAGCATCTTCCCACCTGAACCGGGCGGGCAGTCTCCACAAGCCCTCGGGCATGGAGACTGCCATGACCGCCTCGCCCACCGCCAGCACCTATGCTAAGTTGCTGCCATGACCAGATTCAGCAACCTCCCCGTGACGCCATGAGTGCTGCCGGCCGATGGCTCTGCGACAAGGCAGTCGGCACTGCTGCCCTGCTCCTGTTGGCGAGCCTTTCGGGGGCGGCGTCGGCAGAGATCACGATAACACCCGCCACGCGCGGTTATGACATCGATATCACCGAGCCGACTTCTTCCACGGCGCTGATCGACGCCCTTGCCGGTGCCGCGAACCTCAAGGTGAAGGGCTATCCGGTCGAGGGTCCTGTTGCGGCAAGCCAGATGCGGAACGCAAGCCTCGAAAGAGCTCTGCGGGCCCTGGTGCCCACCGCGCGCTTCGTCGTGCGCTTCAACGCGGATGACACACCGGCCGAGATCATATTCCTGTCGTCTTCCAGCGACGGCGACCCGGGCGCCGACATGGCTGACCCGACCGATCCCGCCATGATGCAGGTTCCGGAAATTCCGATGGAGGCCGAGCCAGATATGCCCATGCCGCCGGAGCCGACGGACGGCGCCGAACAGTGACGGACCCCTCCTGACCGGTGGCAAAGAAGAAGTGGTGGGCCCACCAGTTAGCTCATAATCCTGATAATTCATGGCCTTACACCCCCGCACCCACCACAAAGCGCCACTGAAATGCTTAAAGAAATCCTCGGGCACCCCGCACCATTCTGCGCAGCTACAAGATGGCACCGACACGAGCGGAGTGGACCGGTGGCGCTTCCTTCGGAAGGACCACAACCCAAGAAAAACAATAGGCTAAGATAACGTGAGAGCCAAAACTGCTCCCATACTTCTCAAGACCTTAGCTGAGCTTGCTCCCACCAGCAGACCAGTCGAAAAAAAGCCGCGATCTAAGCCTCAACGGTAATCAAGTTCAGCGGCTCGTCACCGGGGAATGCGATGGACTTAGCGCATCCCACGCCGGGCATGACCGCGGTGTCGTAGAGCTCGGCGACCTGACCGTCGATCCGGAACCAGTGAGCGCAGCGACCCGTCTCGAGGTCGATGATCTGGACACCGGTCCACGGCGTGGAATCGGCATCAGCAAGACGCTTATCCAATGCGAGCCCCTCGAAGCGCTCGTAACGCGGGCGCGACAGCCCGACGATGGCGTGACGGCCATGAAACGAAAGTCCGCGCACGAAGCCCGGACAGAAGGCGATTGGCCGGAACGCCTTCGCTTTGCGGTCCACGCGGCCCAGTTCACCCGTGCCGGAATTCAACACGTATAGCTCGCCCTCATGGACGCGCGGGGAGTGGGGCATGGACAAGCCCTCACAGACAACCTCATTGCTGGTGACATCCATCACGATCCCACCGTCACTGCGACGATCCCGCCAACCATCAACCGTATCCGAGCGCGAGACGGCGGTCACGTAGCGCACCTCACCGGCATCGAGTGCGAGGCCATTCAAGTGGCAGCGATCCTCCGCAACGAGCGCCGATATGAAAGGTGGCCGCCACACGGGCTTGAAACTATGGCTTTGTGAGATGGTGGCGAGGCAGTTGTAGAGCGTATTCACGAAGACGATCTGCCCGGTGCGGGTCACAGCAACATCATGGGCATCCAGTATGCCCGTAAAATGAATGGTGCGCGGTACGTAACACTGGGTGAAGGTCTCGTTTATCCACTGGCCGGGATTGAGTATGTTCTCGAGCCGGATGATGCTCGCCAGAGTCGCGATGTGAAGCGCGTTCCCGGAGGCATGAAGCCCCATTGCCTTGTAGAAGTTCTGCTCATTCACCATCAATCCGCCCTTCGGATTGCGGCTCAGCAGATAGAGACGCCCCGACTGGTAGGACGTCAGGGCTAAACCGATATTGTGGGCATGCAGGAAGCTTACGAACCCGCCCGACATCGAATAGCGAACGGGCGGCTCTCCCTTGAGGTCTGTTCCAGCACCAGCGGCTTCAGGGCTTAAGTCCGCTACGGGGGCATCATCCACCATGATGCTGCTCAGAAGCTGCCGCCGAGCGTGGCCTTGACGTCATACCCGACATTGCTGTCCGAGAAGACCGTCCGCCCATCGATGGCAAAGTCGAACTGCTCGTTGATCGCCCAGCGGATGTTGGCGGCCAGATAAGGCGCGTAGAAGTTCGACGTATTGACCGGAACATCGAGCGTCTGGTCCAACATGCTGACCTCTACCTTATCATCACCGGTCATCTGGCGGAGAATGTAACCACCAGACAGGCCTGCCTGCCCCCAGTCGAATGCCTTGGAGAGTTCCACTGCGAGGTCCGCTTCAAAGACACCTGTGGTGTAATCACCCACCTTGGCGGCACTCGAAACATCGGCGTCGGCAATCCGGCCCGTGTCAGCATCCTCCGTATAGCTCTGAGCGCTTTCCATGGCGTAACGAAGCCGGGCGGATGGCGTGAGCATGGCGACATCACCAAGCGCAAGATCATAAGCAATCGCAAGCTCGGGGCTTATCCAGAAGGCACTATAGTCGCCCTCGTTCCATGATTTACCCAGTGTCGCGTTGCCCGTTCCCGCCGTGCCGCCCGAGGCATATCCGTTGCTGGCAAGGTTGTCGTTCACGAAGCGCTTCACATCATTGTTCGTCCAGCCGAGATTGATGCCTGCGTCTACGTCAAATCCGCTCTGGCTGTGGCGGAGGAAAACGCCACCACTGAAGCCCGACGCGGTATTATCGTATGACTCGGTATCGAGCCCATTCAGCGTGACCTTGGCATTGTTGTAGGCGACCATGATGGCGCCGATCGTGTTGGGTCTGAGCCTTGTGGCCGCACCGAATGCGCCACCCGCGACATTGACCTTCTGATCCGGCACATCTGAGTTGCCTTCATAGTCCTGATGGTTGTCTCCTGCGGTGGCCCAGAAGCGCGTGGTCGAAGCGGATGCCTGCAACGAGGTCAGGCCTTGCTGCATGAAGCCCGAGTTCATCCATGCCATATCAGCCAGCATATTGCCGCGCGCGGCAACGCCTGAGGCATCGAAGGTCGCATAAGTCGTAAACCCATCACCACTGCTGTGGAACCAAGGCATGGAGCCGCTGGTGTTGAAGGTGGTGCTTCCGGCCTCGACCGCATTCAAGGATGGCGTACAGATGTGTGCGGCCACCCTCGCGCCACAACCAGTGCTCTCAGCAAAGGTCCAGAACGTTGAGTGGGTCGTGGTCGAGACCAGATTGACCGTATCGCCCGTTCCCAACGCCAAGCCACCAGCAATGAAGCCCTCCGTTGACAGGTTGAGCGTATTCCCGCTGCCAGTCGAGACGTCGATCGCATCCCCATAAGCCGAGATGAGGGTACCGGTGTTGCTGATCGTGTTGTTGCTGGAGGAGAAGGATGCGCCACCATAGCCACCAATCAGGATTGCATCCGCACTGGCGCTCTTGGTGTAGATGGAGCCCGAGTTGACGATCGAGTTTCCACTGATCGAGACAGCCGAAGTCGGCGAGTTCGCAAACAGTCGAATACCATCGGCGCTCGCACCACCGGTTGAGATCGTGCTGGCGTTGTTGATCGCGTTGCCTTCGAGGACAACATTCGAAGCAGTCTGCCCATGCGCCCAGACAAATATGCCGTCCGATCCCCGACCCGTCGTGCTGAGGGTCCCCGTGTTACTGATCTGATTGCTGGATATGGTGGATATCGCTCCACTCCCAGACATCGACCGCAATGCGACTGCATGCGCATATTCGCCAGCCGTCGAAACAGTGCCACTACTATTGAGGGCATTGCTTGAGACCCTGCTACTGCCAGACGTCGAATTGGCGTAACTGGCCAGCGTCAAGCCATAAGCAGCATATCCACTCGTGGCGATTGTCCCTGAGTTACCGATCGCATTGGACAGCACGTCAGCGGAAGTCCCACTGCCTGCGACCCTCGCAAGAACGCCAACACCGACTGAATTCTCGCCACTCGTCGTGATCTCACCTGTGTTCGCGACGATATTGGCAGAGATACCGCTCAGATTGCCGCTCGAGCTTGCGTAAAATCCAATGCCCTGCCCAGACCTGCCGGACACAGACAGCTTTCCGGAGTTCGTGATCGTATTGCTGCTCAAGTATGCGGCTGCAGACACACTCTTGCTGAACAGTGAAATCGCATCAGCAGAAGTTCCAGTCGCAGCAATCTCACCGGCATTGCTGACGACGACACCGGAAACTGACGTTACACCGCTGGTTGAATCGGCAAAGAACGTTATGCCATCCGCGTTCAATCCGGATGTGCCGATCCTGCCAGAATTGGTCACGGTCGCATCAACCACACTTGCAGCGCCAGACACCGTACCTGCCCGCAGGAAAACACCCGGAGCATTGCCCCCAGCGGTCGAGATTGAGCCCGCATTGGTAACGACACTTCCCGTCACGGGCGCCTTCCCAGAGCCGCTGACGGCGTCAAGCAAGATTCCGAAGGACGTCAAGCCGCTGGTCTGTATCGACCCGGTGTTGCTGATCGTGTTCTCGCTGACAGTGGCATCATTGCCGGTCGACCGCGCAGCAATGTAGACGCCTCTCGAATCAATGCCTGCCGTGACTAGCGATCCCGAGTTGGCGATGTTGCTTCCTTGCACCGACGCCACACCCGTGTAGGCCTCAGCAGCAAAGCGAATGGCATCGGAGAGTGTTGCACCTCCCGTCTGGATGGAGCCAGCGTTGTGTACCTGATTTGCTGAGAGACCACTGCCTGCTGACGAATTGGCACGAAGAACAATCCCTTCGGCCTGATCTGCCGCTGTGCTTATTGTTCCGGAGTTATTAATCAGTGTTGCCGAGATCGCAGCAGCACCAGTGTAAGACGAATACGCGAACAGGTTCGCACCTTCCGCGTCCTCCCCTGAGGTCGAAATCGTTCCACTGTTTGTGATCTGGTTGCTCTCAATTGATGATTCATATCCTAGAACGCCACCGGCACCAGCCACCAATCGAATTGCCGATGAATCAGCACCCGCTGTCTCAATTGTTCCCGCATTCAGAAAGGTATTACGGGAAATTGAAGAAGCTCCGTAGATAGAATCAGACTTCAGAAGAATTCCATAAGCAACATCACTTGCCGACGTCAGCGTGCCAGTGTTGGAGATGGTGTTAAGGGACAAAAGGCTTGAGTTGTAGACACTGGACGTCTCTAGCTTGATGTTGCTAGCGAAAAGCCCTGATGTCGCATTCCGTCCAGCGTTTTCGATCGTATTACCTGTAGCATTAGCTGATCCAAGCAAACTGCTCGCAACAATCCTGATGCCGTACGCCGCATAGCCAGTTGTCTGAACAAGACCCGAGTTGACCACGGTATTGTCGGAAAACGTTGCGTCTCCCTCACGTGAATAAACCCTACTTCTCACGCCGTAGCCGTAACTGCCGGACGTCCTGATGCTGCCAGAATTCTCGATCTCGTTAGAACTGACTGAAGCACCATTCAGACCAGCCGCAAACAGAACGGCACCGTTTGAGTCACCACCTGAAGTCTCGATCGTTCCATAATTCGTGATTTCGTTTGCTGAGACCGTCGAAATTCCCAGAAGTGAAATCGAGCGCACGTAAGCGCCATGAGACAATGATCCAGATGTGTTCGTGGAGCCTGAATTAGTAAAGATGTTGTTGTTATTGCCAGATTCGGCAGACGAACGAGTATACACAAAAGTTGCGTGCGAAACAGCACCTGACGTAACAATGTTACCAGAATTGCTGATGACATTGCCTTCGGCTATCGCGGTCTCCGGGTCGCTAGACGTATTTATAACGATACCCATGCTCCTATAGCCGGACGTTTGCAGTTGGCCGGAGTTAGTGATGTTATTGCCGTTCGAATAAGCTTTTCCATCGCTAGATTCGCTGAGAACTAATACTGAACGTGCCCCACTCCCTGAAGTCTGGATGGTGCCAGAGTTCTCTATTCGATTAGACGAATTATAAACATTACCGCCTTGAGAGCGGGCCCTCAGATAAATTGAGTTTGCCCCAATTCCATAGGTAGTTATTCGTCCGGTGTTGCTGATCGAGTTGGAGGTTATAGATATTTGGAAGCTGTCACCAGCATACGACAATACATCTTTTGCTTGCAGATGGATAGCAGATGATTGGTAGCCTTGAGTAGATAATACGCCAGAGTTAATTACGCTGTTCATACGCAGATATGCGTTGTTTTCGCGAGCTTCAGAGTTGATGCGAATAGCCGAAGACCGATCGCCCAAAGTCGAGATGAGGCCAGAGCTAGTGAGCCTGTTGCCATAGACGTTTGCATAGTAGGAGGAATCGAGCGTTGCATGTGTATTCTTCGCCTCGAGGAAAACTGCCGAGGCATCGTCGCCACGTGTCGATACCGTGCCAGTTACATCGATTCTATTAGACGATAAGCTAGCTCCCCTTCTGGCTCTGCTATACAGAGATATTCCGTAAGCTTGATCACCAAGAGTTACGACTTCACCGGAAGTAACAATTGAATTCTCATCTATACTTGCGAGATAAAGTCCTTTTGCGCGAATGCCCAGTGCAGAGTGAGAAGTGGAATAAACGTCGATATCGCCAGCAAGTGCGACAGAGCCGCTATTCGTAATCGAGTTACCCTGAATGACCGAGTTGCTTGCCACGCTCTCGCCAATCAAGAGCACTCCCGATGCGCTACGCCCCGTCGTCGATATGTCGTTCGAATTTGAGACCGTATTGCCGTAGATCGAAGCCGTTCCATGGTAAGTAGTGCTATGCAGATACAAGCCGACAGAACGGTCGCCAGAAAGCTCAATCGCGCCGGTATTGGTAACCACATTGTCCTCCAACAATGCGCCGTCATTTGTATCCCCGCCCAGCGAATTTGCATGGAGCACAGAGCCAGCAGAAAACATGCCAGATGTGGTGATCAATCCCTCATTCACGACTAAGTTCTCTTGAACGACGGCTTGATCATAAGTTGATGTAACAAGAATTACAGCGCTGGATCCAAATCCTGAGGTGGTGATCGTTCCGCTGTTCGAGACTTCATTACGGTAGACCGACACTGGGACAAGTATCCCGCTTCCTTCGAACCGCATCCCCGGAACAAGAGCATTGCTCGTTGTTATCGATCCCGATCCCGTAACTGTGATAGCGGCACCGTGGAATGTCGGGGTCGAGGCAGGGCTCACAAGGGCCCCGTACGTCGCTGCCGTAATGCTGCCCGAAACCACATAAGTCTGGCCGCTGTATATGACCTGCTGTGCCCGCGCATAGCGTCCATAGGCTGCGCAGATCACCATCATTGATGATGCAAGAAGGGAGCGCTTCAGGCTGTTCATCGGCAGTCGGGCTTTTCTCTTGAGATGCGGACGAACTATCCGTGATTTTCCCTGATCATACAACCGATTAGCTGGCATATCTGTGGGATTCGACGGCGTCTTACGGCAACTCTGGCCTGAACTACGTAGATTCCCTAAGCCCCAAAATGCCCGCGTAGGCTTTGCGTCTCGCCCGTTCCCGCCGTGGGCGGCATTCGCCTAGCGAAGGTTTTGTCCACTAGACTTCGTGGAAGCACATCGACGAGGACATGCTGGAAGCTTTGGCGAACCTGACCGTGACATGTGGAGGGCCGCAGAGGCATCATGATTGCGCGAGCTTTACCTTCATCGAACCGCAGACACACCAGTGACGCCTGTTCGAGAAAGCCATGAGGTAGACGGCCTGAGACAAGAAAGCCCCACAGAGTGATCTGTGGGGCTATGGAGTGCTGGAACAGAATGGTTCAGTCACTTTGTCGGCGGTTACCTCTCAGAGATTTGAAGCGCTCCCTCGACCAAGGTGACGCTTGATCGGGTTGCGCTGAGCGTGCCACGATCGCAGAGCACAGAAATTGCTCTGTTGACTTGCGACTTAACCGCTTCTTCGCCCTTGCCGCTGAGGCATGATAGACTGATCGCATGATCTCGAATTTGCGTGCGAGACATAGTCCGCGACCCGGTGATGACTAGGTTATGTTTGAGAATGCTGAGGAGTTCGGTCTCCAGAACCGAATTCCCGGCATTCTTGTGTTTCGACTTACCCACAGCCCACTCGCCATCGATGACGACCCGGGACGTCCTATCATCGTCCCCTGCTTCTAGATTAAGGTTGAGATGTAAGCCCCGACGGCCGTGCTTCTGCTTTTCGATGGTGACAGAGGCGGAGGTCTCATTTCCGTCCATCTTGAGCATGGTGGTTGCGGCACCGTGGAATGCCGACGAACCACGATGTCCCCGAGATGCGTCTTTGCCGGTGTGGTGGACAACCAGTACAAGGCATCCAAGACGCTCTGAGAGTCGGTTGCAGTGCCGCATAATGGCGGTAGCAGCATTCGCCGAGCTTTCATCGGCATCACCCAAGGCCATCTGAAGGGTATCAATGACGATGAGCCGGATAGGCCTGTCGAAGAACTGCTTCTCGAGGTCCTCGATGAGCAGATCGGCATCCGAGCTTCTAGCAGACAGGTCAAGCTCCCGGGAGATGATGCCGTAGGGCTCAAGATCGGGGTCACGGTCCAGCGCCTCCAGAGTGCGGCGCATCAAGCCATCTCCGTCTTCAACCGCGAAGTAGATAACCTCACCCTCCAACGTCTTGCGTCCCCCGAAGTCCCGGCCATTCTGTATCGCAAAGGCGATCTCGGAGGCTACGAAGCTCTTACCGACCCCTCCCTCACCGAACAGGATCGCTGTCCCGGTAGCAGGAAGGACTCCGTCGACAACCCACCTCTGCTGAGGTTTTTCCATGCCCCGATATGGCCGCTTGACCAAGAAGCGGCAGTCCAGTGCAGCAGGTGTCATATCGGCTGCACTGCTGATCTCCTTGAGCTTAGGTGGGGCGTGACCGAGCCAATATTCTTGCAGGAATCGTTCCCTCAGGTTGTGGGCACAGTACCCATGTCTCTGATCCAATCCAGAACCCCGTAGCCGGGCTCCGTTGGGCCGAGTGGACTTTCGACAATGCAACTGTTGATCCAGCTTGCCACCTCACCATACTCGCCGTGAATGGTTGCTGCGTGCTGGAACCCAACCTCGCTGTTGCTACCAAGGGCGATCACATCGCGGCCTTTAAGGGCATGCCCCTGATACCTTGGAAAAGCCGGGGAGCTTCCGAATGTGATCGCAAGAATACCCCGTTCGATCAGGGCATCCGCCTCAGCTTCTGTTTCGACGTAAAACACTGGCTCGCCCTTAAGAGCCTCATCCATCAGGGCATCGCCGTTGTAGAAGGGGGGATTGAAGCAAACCGGCGGATCAGACAGCCAACGCTGTCTGCCCCGTGTGAGGTCACGATAATAGCGCTTCTCGGCACCGTTTATGAGGCGGATGACCAGCATGACGGCCTCTCCGCCTCGGCGATAAATGTAGCGGCTTATCTCGCCATCATGTTCTGCTGGTTCCGGAGGTAGGTGTGCCGCGATTGAATGTTCCTCAGGGTGAGCAGGCCCGGAGGACGACAAGACTGGGAGATCACACTCAAGCATGGGAGCGACCTCCCGTCGTGAGCCATTCTTCGATATCGTTCTGAAGCCACATGATTTTCCGGGTTGAGAACTTTCGGGGCTCTGGGAAGAGACCCCGATCCAGAAGGCGGTAGATGGTGCTGCGGGAAAGACGGGTCTTCGTCGCCACCTCGGGCAACGTGAGTAGGGTCGTCATCATGATACCTATTGAGCAGAAAACGCCGTGGCGAAAGGCTGTTAAGGGTGCGCCATCTGCTGACGAGGCAGGGAAGCTTGTGCGTCTCGGCCCATTTCGACGGTGTCGATGTCGGCCTTCTTCCAGAGGATACCATGCTGATTCGGAGAAGTGTAAGCGTGCCCCAAGTGTTCCCGATCAACCCCTTACACTTCAGTGCCACAGACCAAAGCTGGGGTGAGGAAAGCAGCATTATGGCGAAGAGACGATCCGCAGCCGATCACCATGCTTTCTCGGAACTCTCGGGGTGACTGGTTACCGATCGCTCAATCAGGCATCCCTCTTCGGCACCAACTGAACCCGCAATAGCCTGATCTTCGAGGCATGGAGGCATATCCATAAGGATATGCCTCCATGCCTCGAAGGGAATTGCCAGCGGGTTCATGCGCAGTGCCACACTTGAGAGCCTAGCCTCAACTCCATCAAGGTGGTTCAGGTTTGGCCTCATGGGTGCCGGAGGTAAAATTGTTTCAGAGGTGTGCCGATGACCAATCTTGCTGTCATATATCCATCAGAGCGGGGCCAGAAAATTGAAACCCCGAAGACACGCGCTCGCTCCGGCACATTACCTTCCGGCATCACAGCCAAAATGGACGTGTTCGCCAGACATGTTACCGAAGGACTATCGCTTGCTGATGCCTATCGGCGGGCGTTCAACAACGAGAATATGAAGCCTCGGACGGTGAGCAATGACGCCAGTCGGCTGGCACGGCACCCCGGCGTCTCCGCTGCAATCGAAGCCTATACAGCCGAGAATGAAGCCCGGAATCGCATGTTGGCGCTGGAGAAAGAGGAACGCATCTGGTCTTGCGTCTGAGCACTGGCAGAGAGTGACGATGTCGCTCCATCTGTTCGGGTGAGGGCCCTCCAGTTGTCAGACAACTCTGCGGGATGTTTAAGCGCCGCGAAGGCGATGCCATCACCGATCCAACCTCGATTGAAACCGAGCTTCTGGAACGCCTTGAGGCTTTTGGCGTCAGTTTGTCGTGCTGAGCGCCTTCGACAGCTTAGCGAGTGTCGCCTTGGATACCGGCACCATCGCCTGTATCTGGCTCCAAGTCTTTCCTTCCTTGAGGAGCGAAGTGATGGCCGCGTTCTTTTCCTAGTTCTCGGGCCGTCCTCTATACAATCCCTGAGCCTTGGCCTTCTCGATCCCCTGAGCCTGCCTCCGGAGTCGGTCCTCGTATTCCTTGCGGGCTATCGCAGCGAGCATATCGAGCAGCATGTCATTGAAAGCCCCGATCATGCGGGCGGTAAAACCATCCTCTGACGCCCCCAGCAGCGTCCAAGAGGTCGGTAGGTCGATCGCTACAATCCGTACACCCTTGGCGCGGATTTCCATCTTCAGGCGTTCCCAGTCGCCAGCAGTGAGGCGAGAGAGGCGGTCCACCTGCTCCAGCAGCAGCACGTCCCCGGGTTCGCTGTCTGACAGCAGACGGAATAGCTCTGGACGCCTCAGAGAGGCGCCTGAAGCGGTCTCGACATACCACCCCGCTATCCGAAGGCCCCGATCCTTGGCGAAGCCCAGAAGCTGTTCTTTGGCCCGGTCGGCGCGACAAGACAGCTTTTTCAGGTATACCCAAAGCAGACTACCAGAATGAACCCTAGAAGGCGGGCGCAAGGCCGGATGCGCAACGCTGGCTGCGAGATGATATCAAGGCAACAGTGGCCTCCCCAGCATCATGGACGGGATGAGTATAGAGCCCCTTGAGCGCGACCAGCGGACAGAGACGCAGGCAGTTGTCAGCGCGGGTGATCACACAGCGCGCCACACGACTACCAGAGATTTTTTCGAAGTTTCCTGCCCCCTCCCCGCCCCCAGAGGGGCTTTTTTCGCTCTGAGGGACCCGTCATTATTGAATACGAATTCGCTCGAGGGATTGCCCAAGTATTCCAAGCCCTCTGTGCGGAACATCACAACTGCCCCACACCTACAGCACCGCATGGAGATAATTTTATATTGAGAAATTGGTCCTGTTGTGCACAAGGCTAGTGCTTGCACTCATGAGAGCAATGGCTGATTCTCCTCCAGCAATAACGCGGCAGGTTCTCAATCTGGATCCTGCTATCAAACACTGGAGAACGAGCATGACCGAAGAAACAAAGGGGCACATCGCGAAGCGCCGAAAGGCCTTCCCGACAAAAGCCCTGATCGACCGTACAATATATGCCGTAAAGGGCCTTACCAATGTTGCGGTTGAATTTCACTCTTCGAACAACACCACGCGAATAGTCCTTGGAGTAGATACGAGCTTGCCTGCTACAAGTCGAAGCACCCCAACCACCGCACTATCAAGCTGTGAGCTTACAGTAAAAAACCTCGACTTCCTCATCTGACGCGCGAGCGCACACGGCACGGCAAGTGGGTCTGGTATTACCGCATTGGCAAAGGACCACGGATAAGGAAATTCTCTGAGTTCGGCACTAAAGAATTCCTCGATGAATACCTTGCTGCTGCACAGAGCTACTCAACTCAGGCTGTTTTGGCAGAAGGTGAGGAGACACTCCAATCCGCAGTCGCCCGCTGGCGGATGTCGTCAGACTGGAATCACAAGGCCCCCGCGACAAAGCGTCAGCGCGAAAACATCTTGAAGCCGATACTCATTGAGAGCGGTGATTTTGCCCTGACAGAGATCACGCGAAGACACATCATGGAGGGCATGGATAGACGCCAAAACACGAAAGCAGCGGCAAACAATTTCCTTAAGACATTGCGAGCATTCTTCTCGTGGGCCAAGAATATGGGTCTCTTGCAAGATGACCCAACGCTCGGTGTAAAGCCCCTCAAGACTAAGACAGAGGGGCATCAACCTTGGAGCGACAGTGATATCGCGTCCTATCGAGAGTACTGGGGTATCGGCACACGAGAAAGGCTCGCTCTCGAACTTCTCATTCATACTGGGTTGCGCCGCAGTGACATTGTTCGACTCGGTCCTGAGCACATCAAGGGTGAGATGATCGAAATACGCACCCAGAAGACTGGTGCGATCGCCTACATTCCTATCAGCCCAGACCTACAGAAGGTGATCGCAGAGCTTCCGGTTGGCGGCACCACCTTCTTCTGCACGCAAAAGGGGAACCCCATGACGAAAGAGAGCTTCGGCAACTTCTTTCGCGACGCATGTATCCGGGCAGGCGTAAAAGGCCGCAGCCATGGCATTCGGAAAACAAGGGCCAGCAAGCTGGCGGAGGCCGGGGCATCCGAGATGGAACTACAGGCTACTTTTGCTTGGACAACCAGTCAGCAGAGCCAAATCTACACGCGCGCGGCCAGCAAGAAAGTGCTCGCGGAGAGAACGTTGACGAAACACAACGGGAATGAATCTCCCCGCACCTCCGGAGAATTCCCCGCACCTCAAAACAGCAACATTGAAAACGCAGGAGAAAATCCGGAACAAAACGGAAGTGGTGGGCCCACCAGGACTCGAACCTGGAACCAGACGGTTATGAGCCGTCAGCTCTAACCATTGAGCTATGGGCCCCACGGGAGGGGATGGCTACAGCAAATCGCGCCGCCATGCTATAGGCTCAGGCGATGGAACATGACCTGACGCCGGAAGCCGCCGTGGAGCGGCTGATCGACCTCTACCGCCAGTCCACGACCCGCCTCAAGGACTGCCTCGAGCGCTATTTCGA
Organism: uncultured Aestuariivirga sp.; assembly: GCA_964474665.1. Lineage (GTDB taxonomy): Bacteria > Pseudomonadota > Alphaproteobacteria > Rhizobiales > Aestuariivirgaceae > Aestuariivirga. Next base: position 6,209 of record CAYYTH010000013.1, on the reverse strand, counting down.
CACGCGGGAGCCGCCGACCCTGGAGGAGCGGAGCAGCTTCACCTACCCGGAGCTCCGCGTCGACTATCGCTCTGGAGGCGTCCAGCCGCGAATCGCCCGGGCCTTTGCGAAATTCCAGGGCCCGGGCACCTATGCGACCACGATCACCCACCCGGAGCATTTCAGCCGCTACCTCATCGAGCAGCTGCGCTACCTGGTGAAGGACTATGGCGCGGCGATTTCGGTCCAACCCTCCGACCAGGAAATCCCCTACCCTTACGTGCTCGACCAGGGCGACGACCTGGGGCGCAACGGCGTCACGGCCGCCGAACTCACCCTGCACTTCCCTGCCCCCAAGCTTGCCCAGGTGGGCGACGAGGTGCCGGACGGGGACTGGACACACAGGCCCGGCCACCCCTTGCCGCTTGCGCTCTTCGACGCCGTGAGGGTCGACTATTCGCTGAAGCGCCTGCAGCACTACACCGGCACGAGCTGGCGGTCGGTGCAGCCCTGGATCCTGCTCACCAACTATCACCGCTATGTCGACCAGTTCGTGAGATGGGGGCTTGAGCAATTGTCGAAGGACAGCCCCTGGTCGGTGCTCTACCTGCCCGGCGGGGGCAAGATCACCCGCGGCATGGCACGGCCAGAAGCCGAAGCGATCATCGCCGGGTCCCAGTGGCACCGCTTCCAGATGCCGGCCTATCACCTGTCACGCGGCGACGGCCATGGCGGCGTGACGCTGGTCAACATCGGCGTCGGTCCCTCCAATGCCAAGAACATCACCGACCATCTCGCGGTGCTGCGCCCCCATTGCTGGCTGATGGTGGGCCATTGCGGCGGCCTGCGGCAAAGCCAGCGCATCGGCGATTACGTGCTGGCGCATGGCTATCTGCGCCAGGACCACATCCTGGACGAGCTGGTCCCGCCGGAGATTCCCATTCCCGCCCTTGCCGAAGTGCAGGTTGCCCTGCAGGAGGCCGCCGCACGTGTGACCGGCGAGCGCGGCGATGCCTTGAAGGAGCGCCTGCGCACGGGAACCGTCGTCACCAATGACGACCGCAACTGGGAACTTCGCTGGACGCAGGAACTGCGCCGCATCAACCTGTCGCGCGCCATCGCGGTGGACATGGAATCCGGCACGCTGGCCGCACAGGGCTATCGCTTCCGCGTGCCCTACGGCACGCTGCTCTGCGTATCCGACAAGCCGCTTCACGGCGAGATCAAGTTGCCGGGGGCGGCCAATGCCTTCTATGACCGGGCGGTGGGCGAGCACCTGCTGATCGGGCTCGAAACCATCGAGCAGCTGCGCGGCAACGTCGGCCAGCTTCACTCCCGCAAGCTTCGGAGCTTCGACGAACCGCCCTTCCGATGACGCCCAACTGGCGCCGCAATCTGTGCCCATCCAATTGCCACCTGAAGGAGAACAGCATGAAGCGCATCAGTTTCGCCACGGCCGCCATTCTGGGCCTGCTTGCCGCCGCATCCCCCGCCCTTGCCGAAGGAGGCAAAATGCCCCGCATCATCTCGCTCACCGGCCATGGCGAAGTGCGCAGCGCGCCGGACCTCGCCTATGTCACCTCCGGCGTTCTCACCCAGGGCGCCACGGCCGGCGAGGCGCTGGCCGCCAACACCAAGGCAATGAACGACCTGTTAGCCGCCTTGAAGGACTCCGGCATCGAGGACCGTGACATCCAGACCTCGAATTTCTCGGTCCAGCCGCGCTACGATTTCCAGAATAACCAGGCGCCGAAGCTGGTGGGCTACGACGTGTCGAACAACGTCACGGTGACGCTGCGCAAGATCGAGGGCCTCGGTCCCCTGCTCGACAAATTGGTGCAGAACGGCTCGAACCAGATCAGCGGCATCAGCTTCGATGTTGCCGAGCCAGAGGAGGCCATGGACGAGGCGCGCAAGCTGGCCACCGCCGATGCCACGCGCAAGGCCAAGGTCTATGCCGATGCCATGGGCATCAAGCTCGGCCCCATCATGCAGGTGAGCGAGGGCAACACCGCCCAGCCGCCCATGCCGATGGTGCGCGGGACGGTGATGAAGGCCGCCATGGCGGCAGCGCCGGTTCCGGTGGCTGCCGGCGAGCAGACGATTGCAGTCGACGTGAACGTGATCTGGGCAATCCAGTAGACGCGAATTGCAGGCCGGCATGGGCGTGCTAGTCTCGACCCATGCCGGTTCTCGAACGCGACCCGTGGCGCCTGCAGTACTTCGAACATGTTCCGTGTCCGGAGCATGTTGCCATCCCCACGGATGATCCGGATTGCTGGCTGCTCTTTCCCGCGCAGCGCTGGATCTATGACAAGCTGAGGATCGCCGAGACGCAGGGGCTCGAGGCCGGCCCCCATGGCGTGATGCCCCGCTTCTTTCCGGTCTTTTCAAAGCCCGTCACCAACCTCAAGGGCATGGGGATCGGCAGCCGGGTAATCCGTTCCGCCACCGAGATGGAGCACCACTACCAGCCTGGGCACATGTGGATGCCGCTGCTCCAGGGTGAGCATGTCTCGACGGACTGCGCCATCGTTAATGGGCGCGTCGCGTGGCTCAGGCACGCGACGGGTGTGCCGTGGGACGATGGCATGTTCCGCTACTGGACGGTGCACGCGTCTGCCTTCCCTGCCCTGGAGCAGCATCTCGTCGCGTGGGTGCTCCGGCACATGCAGGGCTATACCGGCATGATGAACTTCGAGACCATCGGCGGCCTCATCATCGAGGCGCACCTGCGCTTCGCCGACCAGTGGTGCGACCTCTATGGCGCAGGCTGGGTGGAGGCGCTGGTGCGGCTCTATGCCGAACACCGCTGGGCATTCGATGACGCGGAGCGCAGGCCAGGCTTTTCCATGCCGCTCTTCGCGCGCCATGGCGGCAGCCACCGCCACCCGGCGGCAGCACTGCAGGCCCAGCTGCGCGCCATGCCGGGGGTGAAAAGCCTTCAGGTGACGTTCCATGACGGCAAGCCGCCGGCGGATCATGCCATGCCGCCCGGCGGCTTCCGGCTGGCCGTGATCAACGCAACCTCGCTCGATGCGGCGCGCGCGGCGCGGCGGAAGCTGTCCGCCGCCTTCGCGCCCGGCGTGATCCTGTCGCAGGACTAGCGTTTGCGGCGGGGCGGGTCGGCGTCGTGCTCGTCGACGTGGAAGCGGTGCAGGATGCGGTGGAAGACCGGGGCCATCATCAGGGTGGAGATGCCGATCAGCAGGAAGCCCGAGAAGATGGCGTAGAGCGCGGCGAAGATCTTGCCGCCGTCCGTCATCAGCGGCGTCAGGGGGCCCATGCTCGCGAGGATCATGGCGGCATTGGCGAAGGCGTCCACCATGCGCATGTTCTCGAAATAGGCATAGCCCATGGTGCCGGCGAACAGGGACACGGCGAGCATGGTGGCAGAATAGACGGCGTTGCGGGTGAGACGGCTGAAAAAGATGTGCCGGCTCGCGACCGGCTGCTTGCGTGACTCGAAGCTGAAAAGGCGCCGCATGTGAACTCCTGCCCTGCCCCCTGTCTCGCCTGATTTTTGATCTTTCGCAAGGCGGGAACCCGCGGCAAGGTATCAAATTGATTTCATGAAAGGAGGTGACGACATGAAACGCCTGAACCACAATGCCCGCGTACTGGTCACCGACGGGGGCCGCGCCACTGTCTTCCGCAATGCCGGCCAGGTCGGCCAGCCCGCGCTCTTGCCCGTCAAGTCCTATCACCAGGACAACCCGCCCAACCGCGAGCAGGCGAGCGACAAGCCCTCCCGCGTGATGGAAAGCGTGGGCTTTGGCCGCTCCACCGCTGAGCAGCCGGATTATCACCAGATGACCGAGGACCGCTTCGTGAAGGGCATCGCCGCCGACATGGCGAAGGACCTCGCCGCCGGCGAATTCAGCGAGATCATCGTGGTGGCGCCGCCCGTGGCGATGGGGGTGTGGCGCAAGGCCGTGCCACCGCATCTGGCCAAGGCGACCCTCAAGGAACTCACCAAAGACCTGACCAAGCAGTCCGCTTCCGCCATTGCCGACAGCGTGGTCAAGGCGCTTGAAGGTGACTGAGCCCTCGGCTAACCGGACGGCATGACCCAGACCAAGACACCCGCAGCGAAAACCCACGATCTTTTCGTCACCCGGCTTTACCGGGCCGAGAAGATCGTGCCCCAGAAGCTCACCAACGCCATCGAGGCGCTGGCCATGTCACTCGCCATGGATGATGGCGCAGGCCAGAAATGGGCCGAGAAATATGGCTATGCGGGCTACACCTCCTATGCCTCGCTCAACGACCTGCCCTGGCGCTTCCCGGAATTCGCGAGGCTGGTGAAGGTGATCGACAAGCACTGCCTCGCCTATGCCAGGGAGCTGCACTGGGACTTGCGCGGCACGAAGCCGCGCTGCGACTCGCTGTGGGTGAACGTGCTGCCGGAGGGCGGCCACCACACCTCGCACATCCACCCCAATTCGGTGATCAGCGGCACCTTCTACGTGGCGGTGCCGGAAGGTGCGGGCCCCATCGTCTATGAAGACCCGCGGCTTGGCCTGATGATGGCAGCACCCCCGAAACAGGCGAAGCTGCCGCAGAACCTGAAGCAGCATGTCTCCTTCAAGCCGGAGGTCGGCACGCTGATGCTGTGGGAGAGCTGGCTCCGCCACGAGGTGCCGGTCAACCGCGCCGACGGCAACCGCATCAGCGTCAGCTTCAACTACGTGCTGGCCTGATCAGGAAAACACCCGCTCGCCCAGCTGGTCGACGATCTGCTGGCCCTTGAGGATGGCGTGTTCGGCCGCGGCCTCTTCATCGGTGAAGCGATCCGCACGAATGAAGCGGTGCTGCTTCACCTCGCCGTCGATGGTCCTCGTCACCGTGCCGCAGGTCTGCCACTGGCCACCCTCCTTGTAGGGCGTGGCGGCGATGATGAAGCCGTTATACTCGAGCTGCCGCTTGGGGCCCGCGGGTGCGGCATCCCGCGAGGACCCGCCGCCGAACAGCTTCTTCAGGAATGACATGACTGCAGAACTCCACAAATCGACCTTGGGCAAAGCCTAACGGGCGCTTGTGCCCAGATCAACCTCAGCCCGGCACCCGGCCCTTCACCGCATTGGCGGTGGCCGTCAGCGTCAGGGGCTTGCCGTCCTCCGCACCGAGCAGCGCCTTCAAGTCGGCGCGCAGCGTGGCGAGCAACTCGGGCGAGAGCTGGGCCGCCTGCGCCGACATGCGCGGGCCGGTGAGCGCGATCGCCCAGAAACTGTCGAAGTCCGGGAAGCTCCGCTCCACCGTGATGGCACGGCTCTCGACATCGGCGAGACCAGCACCCGTCCACAATGCGGCGAGGCGCTCGGCACGCGAGGCCTCATGCGAGGGGGGCGCCACGACGGGCAGCCCGCGCGCGGTGATGACCCGCTCGACCGCATAGAAGGGAAAGCCCTCGGGCCAGTTCCACATATAGGCCGCGACCAGCCCGCCCGGCTTCACCACCCGCACCATCTCGGCAACGCCCTTGGCGGGGTCCGGCACGAAGGCGATGACGAGTGCCATCACCGCGGCATCGACGCTCGCGTCGGCGGCGGGGAGCTCCATCGCATGGCCCCTCTCGAAGCGGGCCGTGCCCACGTCCGGCCGGATGCGCGCATAGGCGAGCTGGGCAGGCGACGGATCGACGCCGAGGATCGCCGAGGACTGCGCGCGCGCCGCCAGCAGCGCCGTGAAAGCGCCATTGCCCGCACCCACATCGAGCCAGGAAAGGGCCGGCTGCGGGTTCAGCCAGTCGAGGAACCGCTCACCCACCTTGCGGCTCCACACCCCCATGTAGGTTTCATAGGCGGCACCGTCTTCGAAGCGGATCTGCGGCTGTTCGGACATGGCAGGTCTCCCGTGAGGACGGCAAGGTTAGCACGAAACGGCGGCGGTGGCAGGCCGCCCCTGAACAGGCGGGCGGTGCCCCTGGCGAGGGCCAGCTTCGGTGCCGCCCATTCCTCCTTCACCTTGCGCGGACTTGATCCGCGCATCCTTTGCGCGGCGACGGAAAAGGACCCCCGGGTCGAGCCCGGGGGAGGTGAATGGAGGGGGCGGAGGGGGCTATCGGGTGCTTGAGGGAAGGCATTCGCAGCCTTTCGCGGGCCTGCGCGGCCTCCCCTCATCTCCCCGGTGCTCCGCAACGGGTCCCTTCTTCTCCCGCTGAAGGAGCGGGAGAAGACGCTTTCCGACCTGCTTCCGCTTCACCTTGCGCGGACTTGATCCGCGCATCC
>CAYYTH010000012.1:36142-92851 GCA_964474665.1 uncultured Aestuariivirga sp. | reverse complement strand
AACACCATAAGCTGGTGTTGCACTTCGTTTGTGAACTCAGGGGATCCAGCTTCCTTTCCGCGTGTCGGGCGCCCGAAGCTGGACCCCGGCCTTCGAGGGGTGACGCCAATGAGGGGGAGGGGGTGGCAGGGAACAAATCGGCCCCGCGCTCCTCCCGCGTGGCCACGCGGCAGGAACGGTGGGGGCAGGGCCAGGGAGCGGCCTTGCGAAAACAGATTCACGATGTCAATCAGCAGCCGTCACGAAAAAGAAAACAAGCCTAACATAGGATCGGAGAGAAGTCAAGAATTATGTTCCTAATGTAGGCGAAAACCCCGTCAGCGCCATGGGCCCCCTTGCCGTCGGCGTGGGCCCCGGCGCCAAACCGGTCTGCCCATTTTCCTCGTAACCGGCTTTTTTCTCCGGACCAATCCGGGCTACAAGCCCGGTAACGAAGGAGTTTCCGCCGTGCCGTGCAAGCTGTCCGTCAATGTCAACGCCATCGCCTTCCTCAGGAACCGCCGCCACGTGCCCTGGCCGTCGGTGACGGAGCTGTGCCGCGTGGCGCTGGACAATGGCGCGGTCGGCATCACCGTCCACCCGCGGCCCGACGAGCGGCATATCCGCCGCACCGACGTCGCCGACATCGCCCGCCTGCTGCGCGCCGACTACCCGGGCCGGGAGTTCAACATCGAAGGCTACCCCGACGAGCGCTTCCTCGCGCTCTGCGAGGCCGAGACGCCGGAGCAGGTGACGCTCGTCCCGGACGATCCCACCCAGTCCACCTCCGACCATGGCTGGGACATTGCCGCCAACCGCGACCGGCTCACCACCGTCATCGCCCGCCTCCACAAGGGCGGCATGCGGGTCTCGCTCTTCGTCGACCCCGACCCGGCGGCGCCGGCGCTGGCGAAGGCCGTCGGTGCCGACCGGGTCGAGATCTATACCGGGCCCTATGGAGGCGCCTTCACGCCCGCCGATGTCACGCGCGAGTTCGACAAGGTCGTCGCCACCGGCAAGGCCGCCGCGGCAGCCGGCCTCGGCCTCAATGCCGGCCATGACCTGACGCGCGACAACCTGCCCCCCCTTGTCAAGGCGCTGCCGAACCTGCAGGAAGTGTCGATCGGACACGCCGTCATCGCCGATGCCCTGATGTTCGGGCTCGCCGACACGGTCAGGAAATTCAGGACGGCAATTGGCGACCTCTAGTCTTTTCACGCTGCTCTCGATCGGCCTCATCCAGCTCCTCGCGGTGATCTCGCCGGGGCCGAGCTTCCTCATCACGGCGCGCACCGCGGTCGCGCAGTCGCGGCTCGACGGCATCAAGGTGGCGCTGGGGCTGGGCGCAGGCACGGTGATCTGGTCTTCGGCAGCACTCCTCGGCCTCAACGCGGTGTTCCACGCCGTGCCCGTGCTGTTCATGGGCATGAAGGTGGCAGGCGCGCTGTTCCTGCTCTACATCGCCTGGATGATCTTCCGCCACGCGGCGGAGCCCCTCAGGATCGAGGCCACTGCGGAGGCCGTGGGCAATCCCTTCGTCAAGGGCTTCCTCACCCAGATCGCCAACCCCAAGGTCGCTGTGTTCTTCGGCTCGATCTTCATCGCCATGCTGCCGGAGCAGGTGCCGCTGTGGATGATCGTGGCGCTGATCTTCATCGTCAGCTTCAACGAGGTCTGGTGGTATTCCGCGGTCTCGCTGTTTTTCGGCTCGGGCCCGGTCCGGGCCTTCTACCTGAAGGCCAAGGTGTGGATCGACCGGGTGACGGGGCTGTTCCTCGGCGCCCTCGGCCTGCGCCTGCTCTGGTCGGCGCGGGACGCGCTTTAGGCCGCACAAGCTTTCCAATCGGTAATCTTGCTCCCCGTTGAAACGGAGGGCGGGCCTTCCCACGTCTTTCGCGTCCGGGCCCCTCTGGCGCCGTCCCTCGGCGTGATGTCGGACAGGAACGACATCGAAAAAAGGGACCGACATGGACTTTCTCTCCGCCTTCCTCCTCGCCGACTGGCTCACCAAGCCGGTCTGGATGTGGCTCATGTTCATCGCCATCGTGGTGGTGCTGCTGGTGCTGGACCTCGGTGTCCTTCACAAGGAGCACCGCGAGATCTCGGCGCGCGAGAGCCTGGTGCTCTCCGCCGGCTATATCGGCCTCGGCCTCGCCTTCGGTGGCTGGGTGTGGTGGTCGCTGGGGCCCAATTCCGGCATGGAATACCTGACGGGCTTTGCGGTGGAGAAGGCGCTGGCGATGGACAATGTCTTCGTCATCGCCATGATCTTCGCGTTCTTCGCCGTGCCCTTGAAGTACCAGCACCGGGTTCTGTTCTGGGGCATCCTCGGCGTCATCGTGCTGCGCGCCATCATGATCGGCTTCGGTGCGGCCATCGTGTCCGAGTTTTCCTGGGTGCTCTATGTCTTCGCGGTCTTCCTCATCGGCACTGGCGTCAAGATGATCGTCTTCGCCGACAAGGAATACGATGTGGCGAAGAACCCGCTCCTCGCCTTCATCCGCCGCCGCTTCAACGTGACGGACGAGCACCATGGCGAGAAGTTCTTCGTCCGCAAGGAAGACCCGAAGACCGGCAGGCTGGCCTGGTTCATGACGCCGCTGTTCCTGGCCCTGATCCTGATCGAGGTGGCGGACGTGATCTTCGCGGTGGACTCGGTTCCGGCGATCTTCGCCATCACGACGGACCCCTTCATCGTCTATACCTCGAACATCTTCGCCATCCTCGGCCTGCGCGCCCTCTACTTCGCACTGGCGGCCATGGTGAAGCGTTTCCACTACCTGAAGCTGGCGCTCGCCGTCGTTCTGATCTTCATCGGCTCCAAGATCTTCGCCGCGCCGCTCCTGGGGCTGGACAAGATCCCCCCGGTGGTGTCGCTCTCGGTCACCTTCGGCATCCTGGCCGCCGGCGTCCTCTACAGCCTGTGGAAGACGAGGGGCCAGGGGCCGGAAAAGCTGGCCTGACCGGGGCCGGGGAGGGGTTCCGGGGCGCCGTGCCAGGGCATGGCGCCCATACCTTTGGCGCTCCTTTTGCCGCTTGCCTTGGGGCCGTCCCCCCGCTAATTCCCGGCCCAATTCAAATTCCAACGGGATGGACCTCTGAAATGCGCGTTTACTACGACCGTGATGCCGATGTGAACCTGATCAAGTCGAAGAAGGTGGCGATCGTCGGCTATGGCAGCCAGGGCCGCGCCCACGCGCTGAACCTGAAGGACTCCGGCGCCCAGAACCTCGTGATCGCGCTCAAGGCGGGTTCGCCCACCATCAAGAAGGCCGAGGCCGACGGCCTCAAGGTCATGACCGTGGCCGAGGCCGCCAAGTGGGCCGACCTGATGATGATGGCGACCCCGGACGAGCTCCAGGCCGACATCTACCGCGACGAGATCGCCCCCAACATCCGTGACGGCGCGGCCATCGCCTTCGCCCACGGCCTCAATGTGCACTTCAACCTGATCGAGCCGAAGAATACCGTCGACGTGGTCATGATCGCGCCGAAGGGCCCCGGCCACACGGTGCGCGGCGAATACCAGAAGGGCGGCGGCGTGCCCTGCCTCATCGCCATCCACCAGGACGCGTCGGGCAATGCCCATGACCTCGCCCTGTCCTATGCCTCGGGCGTGGGCGGCGGCCGCTCCGGCATCATCGAGACCACCTTCAAGGAAGAATGCGAGACCGACCTGTTCGGCGAGCAGGTGGTGCTCTGCGGCGGCCTCGTCGAGCTGATCCGCGCGGGCTACGAGACGCTGGTGGAAGCCGGCTACGCCCCCGAGATGGCCTATTTCGAGTGCCTCCACGAGGTGAAGCTCATCGTCGACCTCATCTATGAGGGCGGCATCGCCAACATGAACTACTCGATCTCCAACACCGCCGAGTGGGGCGAATACGTCACCGGCCCGCGCATCATCACCGAAGACACCAAGAAGGAGATGAAGCGCGTCCTCAAGGACATCCAGACCGGCAAGTTCACCTCGGAGTGGATGCAGGAGTACCGCGCCGGTGCTGCCCGCTTCAAGGGCATCCGCCGCATGAACGACAGCCACAACATCGAGGAAGTGGGCGCCAAGCTCCGCGCCATGATGCCGTGGATCGCCAAGAACAAGCTGGTCGACAAAACCCGCAACTAGTTTCCGGCCTCCGTTATCACCTTGCGCGGACTTGATCCGCGCAACCTTTTCCGGGTCGCCTGAAAAGACCCCCGGGTCAGGCCCGGGGGAGGTGACATGGGGGCTGCAATGCAGGTCTGACAAGGGCGGTTTCATGGAAGCCGCCCTTCTGCTTTAGTTCTGTCGCTCAGCACCCCACGGCCCTTCGCCGGGGTGACGGCGCAGAAGAATGCGAACAAGGGGAGGGACCATGAGCCTCGAAAGCGACATCGCCAAGATCACGCGGCAGGAAGAAGAACTCCGCTTCGACCACTTCAGCGAGGCGGATGCCTGGGCGCTGGGCTCGCTGATGCGGCGGACGGCGGAAGAGCGAAACCTGCCCTTCGTCATCGACATCCGTATCGGAACAAGGCCGCTGTTCTATACGGCACTCCCCGGCACCACGCCGGAAAATCCCGACTGGATCCGCCGCAAGGTGAACACCGTCACCCGCTTCCAGAAGTCCTCCTACCGGGTGGGCCGCGAATACAAGCTCAAGGGCAATGCCTTCGACGCCTCGCGGGGGCTCAACCTCATGGATTATGCCCCGCAGGGCGGCGGCTTCCCGATCCATGTCCGGGGCACGGGCGTTGTTGGCGCGGTGACCGTGTCGGGCGTGCCGGAGCGCGAGGACCACGGCTTCGTGGTCGAGATGCTGTGCCGCTTCCTCGGCGTCGATCACGGCATGCTGGAGCTCGGCCCCGAAACCGCCTGATGGAGACGAGCCTGCTCTTCTTCGTGATGGCGGGTGCCGCTGCCTTCCTGGTCGGCGCGTCGAAGGGCGGCCTGCCCATGGTGGGCGTGCTCGGCGTGCCGCTGCTGGCCCTCGTCATGCCCCCGGTCGCGGCGGCCGCACTGCTGCTGCCGGTCTACATCGTCAGCGACGTGGTGGGTCTCTGGGCCTACCGGCGCGAATACAGCGCCCGCAACCTGGCGATCCTCGTGCCCGCCATGATCTTCGGCGTGGGCGTCGGCTGGGCCACGGCGAAAGTCACGCCGGAATGGATGGTGACGCTGCTCGTCGGCCTCGTCGGGCTCTATTACTGTGCCACCGTTGTTTTCCGGAAGGCCAATGCCCCGCCGAAGCCCGCCGACATTCCGCGCGGCGCCTTCTGGGGCACGCTCACGGGCTTCACCAGCTTCGTCTCGCACACAGGCGGGCCGCCCTTCCAGACCTATGTGCTGCCGCAGAAGCTGCCGAAGATGGTCTTCGCGGGTACCAGCACCATCGCCTTCGCCATCATCAACGTGGTGAAGCTCGTGCCCTACTGGGCCCTCGGCCAGTTCAACCCGGGCAACCTCGAGATGGCCGCCATGCTCTCGCCCATTGCCGTCCTCGGCGCGGTGGTGGGCTACAAGGGCACGAAGAGGCTGCCGGAGAAGCTGTTCTTCCGCCTGGTCGAGATGGCGCTGTTCCTGATCTCGCTGAAGCTGATCTACGACGCGCTGTTCAAATGATCAGGGTCGAGCCCGTCACCGCGCTGGACCTGCGCTGCACCGGCGACCGCTGGGCCTTCGAGGCGCACAACGCGCAGGCCATTGCGCGGCATTGGTCGGGTGTCGTCGCGCAGAACCCGAAGCTGTGGAACGGCCGCACCCTCATCTGCACCGCAGCGGTGGTGGAGCAGGGGGTGTTCCGCGCCCGCCTGGCCGAGATCGACTATGCGAGCTTCGTCGCCTGGCGCGACTGGGGCCGGCCGGACCAGTCGGTGGTCAACTGCTTCGGCGTGCCCGCGGTGTTCTCCGCCGACGGGGCGCTGCTGCTGGGCGTGATGGGCGCCACCACGCTGAATGCCGGCAGGGCCTATCCGCCCTCCGGCTCGCTGGAGCCGAAGGACGTGGCGCCGGACGGCACGGTGGACATCCTCGGCAACATGCGCACCGAACTTCTCGAGGAAACCGGCCTCGACCTCGCCGACGCCACGCCCGGTGCGATGGCGGCGATCTTCGAGGGCCCGCGCCTTGCCGTGGTCCAGCGTTTCGACTTTCCGCTGCGCTTCGCGGAGATCGCGCGGCGCTTCGAGCGCCATGCCGATGCCCATGCCGAGCTTTCCGCCGTCGAGGCCCTGCGCCACGCCTCACAGACTGATTCAAGAATGCCGGGCTATGTGGCTGAATTGATGAGATTCTTTCAGGCGTGAGCAGGTGTCTCAGGCACCGCTCTTGTATTCCTGGATGATGTTGCCGCCGTCCACCACCAGCATCTGCCCGGTGATGTAGCTCGCCTCCTCGCTGGCGAGGAATACTGCCGCATGGCCGACTTCTGCCGGCGTGCCGGGGCGACCCACGGGCGTGTGGCGACCTGCGGTGATCTCGGCTTCCGAGCTCGAGGCCGTCTGGATCCAGCCGGGCCCCACGCAATTGACGGTGATGCCGGATCCGCCCACCTCGATCGCCAGCGCCCGCGTCATGCCCAGCATGCCCGCCTTGGCCGCGGCATAGACCGAGCTTCCGGCAATGCCCACCAGCGGGCCGGTGACGGAGGACATCTGCACGATCCGCCCATAGCGCCGTTCGATCATGCCCGGCAGCACTGCGCGGGTCATCAGGAAGCAGGTCTTGAGGTTGATGCTGATGCCGTAGTCCCAGCCTTCCTCCGACATCTGGGCGAGCCTGCCGCCCGGCACGTCGCCGCCGACCTGCGTCATGCCGGCATTGTTGACGAGAATGTCGATGGGACCGAGCTTCGCCGCCACCGCCGCGACGAGGCCCGTCACTTGCTCCGGCACGGTGAGGTCCGCCGGCATCGCGAAGGCGCGGTCGGCTCCGGCGCCGAGTTCCTTCAGCCGCGCGTGGATGCGGTCGGTGGTCGAGGTGATGGCGACCTTCGCGCCGGCCGCCAGCAGCAGCCGCGCCGTGGCGAAGCCGATGCCGTCGGCGCTGCCGGCGCCCGTCACGATGGCCGTCCGTCCTGCCACACCGCCCATGGGGTCCTCCTCTTTTGCCGTGATGACAGCCCATCCGCCGCCGCCATGCAACAGCAACGGATTTGCCGGTTGACGCGCCGGACGGAGCGGACCAGCTTGCGTGGCCCGCAGGAGATAACGATGAAGCTGCCGTTCTACACCTATGACGTGTTCACCAGTCGACAATTCGCGGGCAATCCGCTGGCCATCGTCGAGGAGGCCGACGCGCTCACCACGGAGCAGATGCAGACCATCGCCCGAGAGTTCAATCTGTCCGAGACGATCTTCGTGATGAAGCCCCGCGACGCGGCCAACACCGCGAGCGTCCGCATCTTCTTTCCCACGGCGGAAATCCCCTTTGCCGGGCATCCCACCATCGGCTGCGCCATCCATCTGGCGGCCAAGAAGTACAAGCAGGGCTGCTCCTTCGAGACCACGATCAGGCTCGAAGAGGTGGCGGGCCTCGTGCCGGTGAAGGTGTCGCGCATCGGCGACGTGCCGCGCGCCCAGTTCACCGCACCAGTGACGCCCTTTGCGGTGGAGGTGGCGGCGCCTTCGGCCGAGGCCATTGCCCGGGCGCTCGGGCTTTCAGCCACGGACATCGGCTTTGATGGACACGTCCCCGGGGTGTTCAAGGGCGGCCCGTCCTTCCTTTATGTGCCCGTCGCCAGCCGTGATGCACTGGCGCGCGCGCAGGTGATCGAACCGCACTGGTCGAACCTCTTCGCGGGGCTCGGCACCCGCATGGCCTATATCTATGTGCGCGGTGGCGATGCCGCCGACACGCACTTCCGCGCCCGCGCCTATGCCCCGCTCGACGGCATCCCGGAGGACCCTGCCACCGGCTCGGCCACCGCCATCCTGGCGGCGCAGCTTCTCGCTGCCGAGAAACTCGCCGACGGCACCCACCGCTTCAAGCTCGAGCAGGGCTACGAGATGGGCCGCCCCTCCGACCTGTGGCTCGAGGCCGATGTTGCAGGTGCGAAGCTGGTGGCTGTCCGGGTTGCAGGTCAGGCGGTGCAAATCAGTTCGGGCGTGCTAGACATCTAGCGGGGAACGAGCACAGCGGACACCGGCCGGGGGAGGGCCGTACGCCACATGAAGACCATCCTGCTCATCGCGCACCTGATCGCCATGGCCACGGGAACGGGCATGAGCATTGCGAACTACATCAACATCCGCATTGCGGCCGGGGAGACGGGCGACCGGCGCCAGGCGTTGGCCTTCCTGCGCCGCATCCTGGCCCGCATCGGGGACATCGTGATCCTGGCGATCTGGATCACCGGCATCGGGCTGTTCTTCAGCCTGCCGCCGCAGGACGCACCGAACAGCTGGTTCATCGTCAAGATCGGCTTCGTGGTGCTGCTCACCCTCTGCCACGGCCTGGCCCGCATGACGGCCGGCAAGATGATGCGCACCGGCGACCAGTCGCTCTATCCGCGCATGGAGCTCTTCGTGTCGGGCGTGTGGGTGTCGGCGCTGGCTGCCATCACGCTGGCGGTGCTCGCCTTCGAGACCTAGAGGGCTTCCACCTCCGCCGGTCTGCTTCCGATACCTCCACCAGGGGTGAAATTTACAACAAAGGGGAAGCGCAATTGATTTCAATGTTCAATTAAGGATTGTCTTAATTTCCGATTTTGTATTCACTGCCAGCCCGAGAAAGGACGGGCGGCGAATCACGGTCAGTGGGGTCGCTCCGGGTCAAACAGGATGGAGCGGGGCTGATCGTGAAAAGTTCTTCAACTGTCACTTGGCCGGGCGACGGGCTGAACGGCAACCGGGTGTCACGCGGGCTCTGCATTTCGGCAACCGCGCTCGGCACGGTGCTCGTCGGCCTTTTCGCGGTTTCAGCTCCGGCGGTGGCTGGCTGCACGCCCGCACCGACGGCAGGGCCGGACACGATCACCTGTGCGGGATCGCCAAATGGCGTCCTGGACGCACTCGGCGGCGATGACGCGATCACATACCAGAGTGGTGACGGCACGATCGTCAGGGGAAATACCGGCAACGACACGATCATCGTCGATGGTGGATTCATCGAAGGCGTGTTCAATCCGGTCAACAGCGGCTTCTCTGCCGTTCAGGGGAACGATGGCGACGACACGATCTACCTCAATGGCGGCGTGATCGGATCACCGGGAACCAACACCGATGTGGCCGGCGATCAAGGCGACATCTCTGCGCCGGGCGGCAACGACACGATCATCCTGAACGGGGCGACCGTTCATGGCGCGGTCCGCACCGACGGTGGCAGCGAGAACTGGATCACGCTCACGTCCGGCAGCATTCTCGGCGGCAACATCTCGGGCGTGATCGGAAGCAACCAGGTCGACTACATCACCGCCAACCCCGGCGCCGGCCAGACTCTGCTGATTCAGGAGGCCATCAACGCGGCAGCCGGGAACGACGTGATCACCCTCAGCGGCGGCATGATCGGAGCCATTGACGGCAGGGAGGGCAGCGACACGATCGTCCTTCAGGGCAGCCTCATCTCGCGCCCGCATCTCGGTGTGAACCGGGGCTCTTTCGTCGCTGGAACGGGCGACGACACGATACACCTGCTGTCCGGAACTGTGGAAGGCAATGTTCTCGGAGACTTTGACGGGGCCTCACCCGACGATGGCGATGACCAGATCACGCTGAACGGCGCGACCATCACGGGCTTCATCCGAGGGCGCGCCGGCGCCGACACGATCACGCTTCTGTCGGGCACCGTCGGTCAGCAGGTGCTTGGCGATGAGGGCAGCGACACGATCGATATCGGCGACGGGACAAATCCATCCGCTGCCGGACCTTCGATTATAAGTGCGGTCAGGGGTGGGACAGATGCGGACGCGATCACCTTGCATAACGGCACCGTGGGCGGCTCCGTGACCGGCGATGCTGGCGAGGACACGATCAGCCTGCTTGGAGGATCCGCGGGCAACGTCGATGGCGGCGACGACAGCGACCAGATCACCTTGACCGGCAGCAGCGTCACCTCGATTGGCGGCGGAAGCGGCAATGACAATATCTGGCTCACGGGCGGCACGATCAGCTCGACTGGCAACGCCGTGACGGGCGGCGACGGAAACGACAACATCCAACTCCAGGGAACTGCCTTCTCGGGGGCGGTTCTCGGCGGTGCCGGCAACGATGTTCTTGGCCTTGTCACCGGAGCCGCCGGCAATATCGATGGCGGGGCCGACAGCGACCAGATCACCCTGACCGGCAGCAGCGTCGCCTCGATTGGGGGCGGAAGCGGCAATGACAATATCTGGCTCACGGGCGGCACGATCAGCTCGACTGGCAACGCCGTGACGGGCGGCGACGGAAACGACAACATCCACTTCCACGGAACGGCCTTCACCGGTGCGGTTCTCGGCGGTGCCGGCAACGATGTCTTTGACCTCGGCACCGGTGCTGCCGGCAACATCGACGGCGGTGCCGACAATGATGTGTTCAGCCTCACCGGCAGCAGCGTAGCCGCCATTGTCGGCGGCTCCGGTGACGACACGCTCACGTGGTCGGCCGGGAGCGTCGCCTCTTTCAATGGCGGGGATGGTTCCGACCTCGCCACGGTGAGTGCCGCTGCCTATGACGGGAGCCAGCTCCTGGATGGCGGTGACGACGCGCTCACGCCGGACACCTACATCGATCACCTCACCATCTCCGGGAAGACCATCACGACGACGGGCAGCAAGCTCGTCAACTGGGAGAGGCTTTCGCTCGCCGGCGGAGGGCTGACGCTGAGCGATGGGACAATCGCCACCGGTGACCCGATCAATGCGACGAGCGGATTGTTCCTGACGGGCGGCGCCTATCTGCGCACCGGGGCGCCTCTGACGCTGACGGGCAATTTGTCGATTGCTGCGGGCTCCCGGCTCGAACAGCGCGTGTCGGGCGCTCACGCCGTGACGGGGCAGCTCGCCAATGCCGGCGCCATCGACCTGCAGAACGGCGCGGCAAGCGACGTGCTGTCGGTTGGCGGCAGCTATACAGGCGGCGGCCAGCTGCTGATCGATGTCGACGGCGACACTGCGGACCGGATGACGATCGCCGGCGATGTCCTGGGTGCGCCGACGCAGATCTCCACCCGCCTCATCGGCGAGAAGACGACCGGCATACCGATCGAGGTGGTGCAGGTCGACGGGGCGACCAAGGACGGGGACTTCACGGCAGCGGATTTCGAGCTCGGCGCATATTCCTATGCCTTGGAGCTCGATGGCAATACATGGCAGTTCGCGCCGACAGAAATGTTGGGCGCGGGAAGCCTCTATCCCACGATGGGCAGGCTGTTGCAGCAGTTTGGCAGGCAGACCATTGCCACCCATTTCGAGCGGACCGGATCATGGGCGCGGGGGCGCGTGACGGGCGAGGACCCGGTCGCCTCTGACGGTGTCACCACGCTTGCAGGCGGTGACCGCAATGCCGACGGCAATGTGTGGATTCGCGCCATCGGCCAGTGGACGGAAGGCGAGGGCGCGCTCGAGGGCGGGCCTGCGAACCTCGGAAAGCAGAACCTCTCCTATGACGCTGACACCGGTGGCGTGCAGGGTGGCGTTGACGCCGTCGTGGCGGACACCGCATCGTATCTCGTGACCGTGGGCATCTTCGGCCAGACCGGCCGCCTTTCCGGCAACGTCAAGAACGAGACGACGCGCATGTCATCGGGGACGGCGGAAGCCGATGCCTGGGGCCTCGGCGGGTCGATCGGCTTTGACACCGAGAATTTCTACGTCGAAGCGGTTGGTGCCTGGAACAGCTATGACATCTCGACGGAGAGCAGGTCGGGCTCGGCAGACACCAATGGCAATGGCTATTACGTGTCACTGGAGGCTGGCCGCGAATTCGCCGTCTCGCAGTCCATCAAGCTCGTTCCCCAGGCCCAGTTCGCCTGGGTGAACACGCATATCGACTCCTTCACCGATGGCGCAGACACCAAGGTGTCATTCGAAGAGCAGACCACGCCCATCGGGCGTCTGGGCCTTGCGGTTGATGCAGCCGCGGGGACCTATCACGACATGCCGCTGCGCCTGACGGGCATCCTCAACTACTGGCAGGACTTCGGCGATGCCGCGCAAGCCTCCGTTGGCGGAGCATCGCTGGAGATCGACCAGGCCGGCGGCTCCATCGAGGCAGGGGCCGGTTTTCACTGGGGCACGGAGCAGACCCCGCTTCACCTCCACGGTGAGTTGACATACAGCGATGCCGTCAGCGGCGATGGTGAGCAGTCCTGGAGTGGCACGGCGGGGATGTGCATCGCATTCTGACGCCGGTTTTTCGTCCGCACGGGGCCGTGCCAGGCGGTGCGCGAAGTCCTCTGTTGGCGATTACTGAGCCATCAGCATCGCATTCGCCTCGGCCAGCACGTCGGCGGCTTCTTCATCGTTGCCGGATTCGCACAGCTTCTCAGCTTGCGTGGCCATGTCTTGCAACTGGGTCTTTACGTCGACCTCTGCCTGAGATGACGCCAGCGCGGCCTTGAGCGCGGGAAGGTCTGTGTCGCAGGCCCCCGCGAGAGCCGACCCGGACATGGCGACAAGCAATGCGAGAGCGGTGGCGGTGAGTTTCATCATGCAGTCCTCGTGATTGATTTGCCCTGCCATAGCTGCCATCCGCGCTGCCGCCAATCGCTTCGCGCGCTGTTGCACAGGCCGGATCCCCCACCTGGAGCGAGAATTCCGTCCAGGCGCGGATGTCGGCATGCTCGCAGGAATTGACGAGGGTGTCCATGTCCATGTCCATGTCGACGTCGATGACCTCCATCATGCGGAATGAGAGGGGGACAGGCAGATCGACGGGCGCGCAGCGCGGTAGGGCGGCATGGGAAGTGACCGGATACCTCATTTGGTTGTCATCATGTGGAGACGCGGGGGCTTCGCCTGCTGTCCAATGCGAGCGCGTGGGGTGATCGGTGGCCCTCGCAATAGACCCGCTGCGTGGAGCAAGGCCGTCTGCGACTTGCCGAAGCTGCGCGGATCAATCACGGGTATGGTCTCTGCACGGGTGAGCGGCGGCGCGGCTGGGAGAACTCACGTCCGGCGACACGTGCGTCGTCCTCAATGTGGTGGATGAGCTCTGGTAATCTGTTTCCGGATCGGGTTTCCTGCTTCCGTCGCACGGCAGTGCACTCCGGGCAGCTGATGGAGGACCTCATGAAATGGGGAAGCGCGTTCAGGCACTGGCTGTGCGCCATGCTTCTCGCGGTTGCGGTGGGCCATTCGGCAGCAGCGCCGGCGCGGGCAGCTGTGCTGCGCACTCTGCCCGAGGCCGGGCGCGCGGACTTCCTGCGGGCCTTCGCCGAGGCGCGATCCAGAATCCGGATCGAGATCTGTGTGCTGGAAGATCCGCAGATCCTCGCCGGTCTGCAACAGGCGCTCGACCGGGGCGTGCGTGTCCAGGTCATCGTCGACAATGGCAAGTACCAGGCGCTGGCGCCCGAGCGCACCAACCTGGCCAATTACATTGTCGCCTCAGGCGGTGAACTTCATCTTAGCAACCCGATCTTCCCGCGCAGCTTTCCGAAAGTGATCCTCATCGACGAGCGGAAGGCCATCGTGGGCTCATCCTGCCTCGACACGACGACTTTCCAGCAGTACCGGGATTACGTCCTGATCACCGGCGAAAGGGGTGTGATCCGCGACCTCTCCAACCTGTTCGACAACGACTGGCGTCACTCCGCACCCCCCGGCAGCGAGAGCCCGCCTTTCAACCCGACGCCGCGGATCATCAGGCCGGACTTGGCCGTCGGTCCCGTGACCGCGGCCAGCAAGCTCACCGCCTTGATCCAGTCGGCCCGCAGGCGCATCGACGTGACGAGCGAGCTTCTGGGCAATGCTGCACTCGAGAGCGAGTTGATCGCGGCGGCGGCGCGGGGCGTGGCGGTGCGGCTCATCTCGCCCCTGTGCGTCAATGGTGCCACCACCGAGATCCAGGACCTGCAGAACAGTTCGCTCAGGAAGCTCAAGGACTGGGGCATCCAGGTGCATGTGACGGGCCCGGCTCAGAGCTTCCAGACTCCTTACATGCATGCCCGCACCATGCTGGTGGATGGTCTCCGGCTCTATATCGGCTCCATCAGCTTCTCGCCCGACTCGACCACATTCAATCGCGAGGTGGGGATGTTCCTGTCGGAGGCCCGGCCGGTGGGCGCCTACAGGGCACGCTTCGACCAGGATTTCGCCAGTCTCAGCAGGCCCTATTCCACGGACTGCCCGGACCCGCCCTAGTGTGGCTCCGCCCCGAGCCGGGCCAAGCCCCTCGGGGGCGCATCTGGCGGAGGCGAGCAGGCCGCGCCGGTATTGGCGAGGGTTGCACCCCGTCCCGTCCTGCCCTATAAAACGGGCATGTCCAACGCGCGGAACATCACGTTCGTCCCGGCCGCCCTGCAGCTGCCGCTCGCGCTTGGCCGCCTCCTTCTTAGCTGCCCCTGAGGGCCGGCCGGGCATCTGCCTTGGCTCTCGGGGGGCTGACGAACCAAACCAGCTAAGCCAGGCATTTCCGAAAGACACCCGACCATGATGATTTCCCCCCGCGAGAAGTACCGCCCGTTTCCGCAGGTCCAGCTGACCGACCGGCAGTGGCCGAACAAGACCATCACCCAGCCGCCCATCTGGTGCTCCGTCGACCTCCGTGACGGCAACCAGTCGCTGATCGAACCGATGGGGCTGGACCGCAAGATGCGAATGTTCGACGCGCTCCTGAAGATGGGCTTCAAGGAGATCGAGGTGGGCTTCCCCTCCGCCTCGCAGACCGATTTCGACTTCGTGCGGTACCTGATCGAGGGCAACAGGATTCCCGACGGCGTCACCATCCAGGTGCTCACCCAATCCCGCGAGGAGCTGATCCGCCGCACCTTCGAGAGCCTGAAGGGCGTTAAGAGCGCGATCGTGCATCTCTACAACTCGACCTCCGAATTGCAGCGCCGCGTGGTGTTCAAGCTCGACAAGCCGGGCATCATCGACATCGCGGTGAAGGGTGCCACCCTGATCCGCAAGCTCGAGAAGGAATTCGTCATGGAGGACGTGATCCGCCATGAATATTCCCCCGAGAGCTTCACCGGCACCGAGCTCGAGTTTGCCAAGGAAATCTGCGAGGCGGTGATCGACTGTTACGAGCCGACGCCCCAGAAGAAGCTCATCCTCAACCTGCCGGCCACGGTTGAGATGTCCACCCCCAACGTGCATGCCGACCAGATCGAATGGTTCTGCCGCAAAATCAAGAAGCGCGACTGCCTGACCATCTCGCTCCACCCGCACAATGACCGCGGCTGTGCGGTGGCGGCGACGGAGCTCGGCCTGCTGGCGGGTGCCGACCGCGTGGAGGGCACGCTGTTCGGCAATGGCGAGCGCACCGGCAATGTCGACATCATCACGCTGGCGATGAACATGTACAGCCAGGGTGTGGACCCCGGCCTCGATTGCTCGAACATCAACGAGCTCGTGCGCATGGCGGAATACTGCAACCAGCTGCCCATCCACCCGCGCCATCCTTACGCGGGCGAACTGGTGTTCACGGCTTTTTCGGGCTCGCACCAGGATGCGATCAACAAGGGCTTCAAGGCCATGGCGGCATCCAACTCGCCGCTGTGGGAGGTGCCCTACCTGCCGATCGACCCGATGGACCTCGGCCGCTCCTACGAGGCCGTGATCCGCATCAACTCGCAGTCGGGCAAGGGCGGCATCGCCTATATCCTCGAGAAGGAACACGGCATCGAACTGCCGCGCCGTCTGCAGATCGAATTCTCTAAGGTGGTCCAGGCCATTGCCGACGGCGAGGGCGTGGAACTCGCGGCCGACCGGCTGTGGGGCGCCTTCGAGACCGAGTATCTCGAGGGCAACGGCCGCTACGGCTTCGTCTCGCATTCGGCCAGCGCCGACCAGACGGAGCAGGACGTGGTGGCCAAGATCACGGTGGACGGCAACCTGAAAACCATCCTGGGCCACGGCAATGGCCCGGTGGACGGTTTCGTCGACGCCATCCGCAAGGAATCGGGCCTCAACTTCGATGTTGCGGATTACCGCGAGCATGCCATCGGCATGGGCGCCAATGCCGCCGCCATCGCCTATGTCGAGTTGAGGCTCCCCGATGGCTCCAGCCTGTTCGGCGTGGGCATCGACAAGAACATCGTCGTAGCCTCGCTGAAGGCCGTGCTCTCGGGCGTCAACAGGGCCCTAAAAAAGAGCTAGACGAGGGACGGCGGGCGATGTAGTAAGCCCGCCATCGGCCCCGGATGTGCGGGGCCGAACGTCCTTCAAGGGCGGGCGATTAGCTCAGGTGGTAGAGCAGCTGACTCTTAATCAGCGGGTCGAAGGTTCGAGTCCTTCATCGCCCACCATTGAACTCTCAATGGAAAATCAGACCGGTCGACAAGCGCAGCGTGACGCGCCTTCTGTCGTCGGCCGCCATCAGGCGAGCAAGGCGCAGTATCTCAAGAGTATCGGGCCGAATATGTGGCCAGGCGCTTTCCGCACAAGCGCAGGCGCGTCGTCCGCTCCGGCCTGAAGGTGACGTCGATCACGGGCTTTCTCGCTGGCATGCGCCATGTGTTCCAGCCTAGCAGGGCCGCGGGGCTGAATGCCGTTGACCACTTCGTTTTCACCGGCGCGAAGATGCGCTCGGCCACGGTGTTGATTGCGAACGGTCGCCTCACCGTCGATGACGGCTTGACGGGAAGGCCGGACATCAGCATGCGCGCGGATGGGTCCGCGTCCTCGCCAGAGAGACTTCACTGTTGCGTTTCATCGCCACCGGCGGACTTCGCATCAAAGGCAAGCCCAGCCTGCTCTTCGCCTTCGGCAAATGCTTCCCTTCGTGAGGATCAGGCGTTCCGCAAACCTGGCTCGATCCTTCGAACGCAAAAGCCGTGGATTGAGGGCGAGGCCCTCGCGCGGTGCATCCTCGCCAGGGTGTGGGGAACGTCCGCAGACTGTCCGGGCGCAGTGACGCTGGCTCGCGCTGTGATCAGGGGCGTGTCGTGATTGCGGATGGGTTCAGAACCTTCCACTCCTCGAGATGCGCTGACGGTGGCGAGCGGGACCAGCGCATGTTTGCCATGGCGAGGGGGCAACGCCATGCCACCTCCGGGTGGTCGTGGCCTTCATTTATGCGCTTGCATATATGTGTGGACCAAGGCGATACGAACAATTGTGCTTTTGATATTGCGAATGTGCGGCAGAATCGCCGGGTTGGAGACAGCATGAAAGACCATCAGGCCGGCGTCCGGAATTTCGTGATGAAGTTTGCAGAGATCATCGACGAGGTCGGAAAGCGGTTGCATGTCGGCTGTGTCATGGCGGCGGGTCAGGACTGGGTTGAGGTGAGCCTGCCCCAGCATACGGACCTTGGGGCGAACGTGCAGGTGAGGTTCCTGCCATCCTCCATCGCCCATCATGTGCGGGCCGGTTGGCGGGCCGCCGACAGGGTGGGCTTCACCTATACCGCGGGTGGGCCGCCCGAGGAGCAGTTTGCCGGACTTCCGGGCCTGTTGGACCCGCGCCCCGCCGCGCTGAAGACCCAGCGCTGAGGGCGGGTGTCCTGGCCTCGCGATGCTGCTCATGACGGGTTGCCGGGTCAGCCGCGATGATTGCGCTGGCCCATCGCGCCGTGCCCCATCGCTGAGATTGATGCGTTGGATCCAGAATGTAAAAGGCCGCCATAGGGCGGCCTTTCCGTCGAGATGGCTGCGCGCCAGCCTCAGTCGTATTTCTTGATGCAGTTCTTGTACTTGCTCCAGTAATGATTGTTCCACTTCTGTGAGCCGCGAACGGCGCCGCCCACACCGCCGGCACCGGCGCCGATCGCGGCACCCGTGCCCACGCCGCTGCCCTTGCCACCGGTGACCACGCCACCAATGATTCCGCCCGCCAGCGCACCCGCGATGGCGCCACCGGCCGTGGTTCCGAGCGACTTCTGGTCGGCATATTTTTCGGCCTTGCGCTGGCAGTAGCGCTTCTCACTCTGCGTCAGCGTCGCATTGCCGGCATCGGCCATGAAGGCCGGCATCACGAGAAGGGTGAGGCAGAACAGGGCTGCTCGTTTCATCTTCAATCTCCACATTGGGTATGAGGCCACTTTCTCACATGGATGGAGGACGGGCAAGTCCGGTACGCCGACGGCCTCGCGCCGCTTCCCCCCGACGGGTTAACAGAGGCGGACATGGGTCTCTAATTACGGCTGGCGGGAACTGTTCCGCCCGCCTCCTTGAACAGCCTGAACACGTCCTCCCGGCGGCACAGCGAGGTGCCGGGGTTGCTCGTTGCCGCGGCGCCTGCCGCCATGCCGAGCAGGAAGGCCTGCTCGATCGCCCAGCCTTCGGACAGTGCCCAGACCATGGCGCCGAGGAAGCTGTCGCCGGCGCCGACGGCGGAGCGCACCTCGACGGCCATGGCCGGAAGCCGGAGCAGCTTGTCGCGAGTCGCCAGCACGGCGCCACCGGCCCCAAGCGTCACCGCCACCATCTGTGCCTGTCCGGCGGCGATGATGGCCCTGGCCGTCGCCTCGATCCCGGCGGCGTCGAGCTCATGCCCGGCATAGCTCTCGAGTTCGCTCTGGCTCGGCTTCACCAGATATATCCCGCCATGCGCCAGCGCCGCCTTCAACGCCGCGCCGGAGGTATCGAGCACGAAGGGAAGGCCGTTCTGCGCTGCGGCCCGGGCGAGGCGCACGTAGCTGTCCGCCGGCGCGCCGCGCGGCAGGCTGCCGCTGGCCACCACGAAGCCCTCCGTCTTGTGGCGGATGGCATCGGCACAGGCGTCGATCTCATGGGCATGCACTTCCGGCCCCTCGGGCAGGAAGCGGTATTCGAGGCCGGTGGACTGGTCATGCACCATCAGCGCCACGCGCGTCTCGCCCTCCATCGGAATGGGCGTCCAAGGAACGCCCTCGTCCTTCAGCAGGCGGCCGAGGAAGGCGCCCATCTCCCAGCCGGACAGCGCCAGGGCCTCCACCTCGCCGCCGAGCGTCGCGATCACGCGGGCGACGTTGATGCCGCCGCCGCCCGGCTCGAAGCTCGTGTCCTTCAGCCGCACCTTGTGGGTGGGCTGCACTTTCGCCGCCTCGCCGAAGACGTCGATGGTCGGATTGAGGGTGATGGTGAGGACCGCGGCCATTCACATTCCTTCTGGCACTGGATTCAGCGGGCAGTATGTTCGATCATTCCCATGTGACGAAAGAGCGAATCCCATGGCAGACCTCAGCATCCGCATCGACTTCGGTCCAGACCTGAGAGTGGGGCCCGGCAAGATCGCGCTTCTGGAGCAGATCGCGGCCTTGGGCTCGATCTCGGCCGGGGGCCGCGCCATGGACATGTCCTACCGCCGCGCCTGGGAACTGATCGAGGAGCTGAACACCATCTTCGGCAAGCCGGTGGTTGACTCGCGCAGCGGCGGCAGGAAGGGCGGGGGGGCCACGCTCACGCCGTTGGGCCACGCCCTCATCGCGCGCTATCGCGCGATGGAGCGGGCCGCGGCGGCCGCCACGGAACCGCACCTCTCGGCGCTGGCCGCCGAGATCGCAAAGGCCTGAGAAGCTCAGCGCGGCTCGGCCGCCGGGCCACTCACCGACACGGCCTTCACCACCGCAAAGGCCGGCGTGCCGGCGGCGAGCCGGAGTGCCGCTGCCGACTGGCGGGTGATGCGTGCCACCACCGCCGCGCCCCCGCAGTCGAGCCGGACATTCACTGATGAAGGACCCGCCGGCGTGACCGCGGCAACCGTGCCGCGCAGGATGTTCAGTGCACTGATGTTGCGCGGTTCCTCGAGCGCCAGCATCACGTCGCGCGCCCGGATGCGCACGCGGGCAGGGGTCCCCTGCGGCCCGACGTGGCCCGGCACGAAGACGTCGCCCGCAGGCGACGACAGCCGGGTGAGGTCGAAGCCCGCGTCATGCGCCGCGACCGTCATGTCGATGATGGCGCCACCTTCCTCGCGCTCTTCCTCCGGCACGAGGTCGAGGCGCTGGGCGATCTCCGCCGCCGGCCCGAAGGCTGCGAGCCTGCCCTGCTGCAGCACGGCCACCTCGGAGGCGAGCCGCATCACCTCCGCCACCGAGTGGCTGACATAGATGATGGGGATCCTCACGTCATCGCGCAGGCGCTCGAGATAGGGCATGATCTCCGCCTTGCGCGCGGCGTCGAGCGAGGCGAGCGGCTCGTCCATCAGCAGGAGACGTGGCGAGGCCAGCAAGGCACGGCCGATGGCCACGCGCTGCCTTTCGCCGCCCGACAGATCGCGCGGGCGACGCTTGAGCAGATGGCCGAGGCCGAGCATGTCGAGGATCTGGGCCTTGCTGGCATAGCGCTCCGACTTCGGCGTGAACCATTCGCCATAGGCGAGGTTCGCCTCCACCGTCATGTGCGGGAAGAGGCGGGCCTCCTGGAAGACGTAGCCGATGCGCCGCCGGTGCGGCGGCACATCGATGCCCCGCGCGGTGTCGACCAGCACCGTGTCACCGACGTTGATCCTCGCGGCATCCGGGTGGATGAGGCCGGCGATGATGTTGACCAGCGAGGTCTTGCCGCAGCCCGATGCGCCGAAGATGGCGGTGATGCCGCCGCTGCCGGTGAAGGCGGCCTCGAGCGTCAGGCTTCCGATCCTGTGGCGGACGTCGACCGTCAGGCTCATGCGCCGGCCCGCTGCCCGGTGCGGCGGGCGAGGAATTCCGACACGATAAGGGCCCCGAGCGAGATGGCGATCGAGATCGCCGTCAGCTTAAGGGCCCCCGCATCGCCGCCGGGAACCTGGGTGAGGGTGTAGATCGCTGTGGGCAATGTCTGGGTCTCGCCCGGTATGTTGGAGACGAAGGTGATGGTGGCGCCGAACTCGCCCATGGCCTTTGCGAAGCACAGGATCATGCCGGCGATGATGCCGGGGAGGGTGAGTGGCAGTGTCACCGTGAGGAACACCCACAGAGCATTGGCGCCCAGCGTCGAGGATGCGGCCTCGAGACGGGTGTCCACCGCCTCGATCGAGAGCCGGATCGCCCGTACCATGAGCGGGAAGCCCATCACCGCGCAGGCCAGGGCCGCACCCGTCCAGCGGAAGGCGAAGACGATTCCGAACTGCGCGAGGAAGGACCCGATCGCGCCCTGCGTGCCGAAGGTGAGGAGGAGGAGATAGCCCGTCACGACCGGCGGCATGACCAGTGGCAGGTGGACGATGCCGTTTACCAGCGACTTGCCCCAGAACTCACGCCGCGCGAGGAGCCACGCCACCGCGAGTGCCACCGGAAGGCTGGCGATCATCGCCACGGTCGCCACCTTCAGGCTGAGGCGCACGGCCTCCCACTCCTCGGGCGTCAGGGAGAGGAGGGTCATCCCACGGTACTCTTGCCGGGCCGGCGATGCGGGAGGATTTGCGTCATTCCCAATCGACTATAACACTTCCCGGCGACCGGCAACAGCTCACGGCGTCTGAATCGAGGCGACGTATTTCACCAGCCCTGCGATCCGCCGCGAGGCGTCGTCCGAGGCCTTCATCGCATCTTCCAGCTTCGTGCTGCTGCCGACGCCCTCAGTGACGAAGACGTCGCCCCAGATCGGCATTTCGCGGGTGCCGTGGCCATCGGGCATGTCCAGCTCGGCGATGGTCTCGAACACCTTCTGGTCCGGGAAGGTGCTATATTTCCGGGTGAGGGCCGTGAGGTCGGAAGGCTTCTTCGCCAGATGCGCGGCCTGGGGGCCGTTACCCGTGCCGCCCGGCCCGTGGCAGGGGGCGCAGAGCTTGCCGAAATCGGCCTTGCCCTGCTCCAGCGCGGCGTCGGCGAGCGCCGGTCCAGCCAGCAGCGTCACGGCGAGCAGGGCGGCGGCGCACCTCATGCGGTCTGCCCGATGTCCTTCAGCATCTCGGCGAACCACGGGGTGTGGACGTCGAAGTGCTTGCCACCCTTGATGCGCGGGAACTCGATGGCGCGCAGTTCGTCGCCCCGCTCTTCGTCATGGCCGATCACACCGGAGACGCCGTCGAGGGCGGAGTCGACCGCCACGTGGACCATGGCGCGGATGAGGTCGAGGTCGGCCTGGTTCGCCGCCGCCGAGCGGCCGAAGTAACCTGACTTCTGGACCAGCGTCTTGTCCGCTCCGATCTTCTTGGCGAACTGCTTGCCGAACCAGTCGCCCACCTTCACGCTGTCGAGGCGCACATGGCCGAAGGCGTCACGGTCGACGTGCTCGCCCTTGGCCTCGAGCTCGGCCACGATCTCCTGCACGCAGGCGCCTTCGGAAACGAAGATCGAGACCGAGTCATACTGGTCCATCACCTTCTTGAGGCGTGCTGCCTCCTTCTCGATGTCGATGTGCATCTCGGGGATATAGACTGCGTCGATGTCCTTGTGCTTCCGGTCGAGGTTGAACTCCGGCAGGAACTCCAGGTGGTCGAGCCGGTCGCGCCAGGCCCGGGCGGTGGCGGCGGTGAGCCAGCCACAATGTCGGCCCATCACCTCGTGGATCACCAGCTGGCGCGACGAGGTGGACTGCTCGTTGACCACGTTCTCGAAGAACATCGCGCCATGCTCGGCCGCCGTCCAAGCGCCCAGCGTCTGGCGGATCGGGATCACGTCGTTGTCGATGGTCTTGGGCAGGCCCACCACGGTCAGCTCATAGCCATTGCCGTGAAGATAGGCGGCGAGGTCGGCGGCAGTGGTGTTGGTGTCGTCGCCGCCGATGGTGTGCAGGATGGTGACGCCATCCTTCACCAGCTGGTTGGCCGCAACCTTGAGCGGGTCCTCGCCATCCTTGACGAGGCCGCGCTTCACGCAGTCGGCCACATTGGTGAGCTTGACGCGGCTGTTGCCCAGCGGCGAGCCGCCATGGCTGTGGAGCACATGCGCACGGCGGCGCACCTCGGGGGTGACGGGGATGGAATTGCCCTGCAGCAGCCCCTTGTAGCCGGCCAGATAGCCGATCATCGGCGCGTCCGGCGCCACCTCGGAGTAACGCTCGATGAGGCCGCCCACAGCCGAGGAGAGGCAGGGGGCGAGGCCGCCCGCGGTGAGCATCGCGATCTTGTGGTGGGTGTGGGACATCGTCACGTAACTCCTCGGGAAATCAGGACTTATAGGGTTAGCACCGGTGCGTGCGGCGGGAAACCCGGCAAAAGGGCGGAGCCGCAATTCCGATTTTCATTGAAGCGGCCCGGGAGGGTTCCTACCTGATGAATCGTCAACTTTGGAGAGAGGATCGGAGATGACACATTCGGCTTCGGCTGGTTTCGAGCACAACGGCAGCACGCAGAAGCGTGGCTGCGGCTGGGGCTCAATGGGCCGCTGGTCGGCCTGGGAGATCGGCGCCATGGTCGCCGGCTTCGTGGTGTTCTGGCCGTTGGGGCTGATCGCCCTGTTCCTGAAATGGAAGAACGGCGAGATGTGGAAGGGTTCGGCAGAGACGGCCGCGCCCTGGGCAGGCTTCAAGGCGCCTGACCTGTCGGGCTGGAATGCCGGCTGGAAGAGCCAGTCCTATGGCTTCGCCGGATCCGGCAACGACGCCTTCGACGCCTACAAGCGCGAGCAGCTGAAGCGGCTCGACGAGGAACGCCGGAGGCTCGAGGACGAGCAGAAGGCCTTCCGCGACTTCGTGGAGCGCCTGCGCCGCGCCAAGGACCAGGACGAGTTCGACCGCTTCATGGCCGAACGCCGTTCGAGCCCTCCCGCCATCAACGAGTGACAGTCGCCGCCCCGTGGCGATTGGCGGAGCCCGGCCTTGCGCCGGGCTCTTTCGCGTTCAGAGTTCGGGTTCCTCGCGCGTCCGGGCGGCCGCGGGCGCAGGCTCCGCCGCCGTGCGGATCGGCTGGGTCTTGAACACGGGTGCGCGGGGCGCGAGACGGGCCTGGCCCGGCTGCACCGTGTCCGGGGACCCGATGTTCTGCTCGATCACGATGTCCTGCGGGCCGCCGATCAGGATGAGGTGCTCGACGCCGTCGCGCCGCACGATGACCAGGCGCCGGTCCTTGTCGATCTCGTAGTATTCGCTGATGCCGAGGCGCTGGCCGCGGCGCCCACCCGAAACGCGGGGGCTGAAGGCGCGCCAGACGCCGATGACCACGAAAAGGACCAGCAGCACCGCCGCCGCCACCATGATGGTCTGAATGTTCTGGCTCAGGAATTCCATCGCCACGCCCCTCCACAAACTGCACACACGCCACAGGCCCACGGTCAATCCCGCAGGCATCTGCCCTTGATGGCGAGTCTGGCGGCAGCCAGATGGTTTGTAAAGCGAAGATCAACGCGAGGCTGTGGGCGATTCCGCCACCTGCCGAATGCCCTATACTGCAGATGATTCGAGGTGGGGTTTGATGACGGACAGGAACGCGCCGGTGAGCGGCGGAACGGCGGTGCCTGCGGCTGCGGCCGGGGGCGGCGCGGGCCGTGCCATTCTCGCCCTGCTGCTGGCGGGGATGGTCGCGGCCATCGTGGTCTTCGGCCTCTGGCACGTCGGCCCGGCAGGGCCGCGCTGGTTGCTGTGGGCGGGGGCGGCGCTGGCCGGGCTCGGCCTCCTGGCGCTGCTGTCGCTGGTCGCGGGACTGCTGCGGCTCGGCGGCGAGCGCAATGACCGCGCCTTCCTCGATGCGCTGACCGCGGCCATCGGTCACCCGCTGGTCGTGACCGACGGCGAGGGCCGCGCCGTCTATGCCAATGCCGCCTATGAGGCGATGTCCGCCAAGGCCGGCCGCCTCGTCGGCATGGATGTGCTCTTCGCGCCCTATGCGGAATTCTCCGCTCCCGTCTATCAGCTGGCCCAGGCGGTGAACGAGGGCCGCGGCGAGGCGCGCGAGCTGCGCGTGGCACAAGGGGCCGCTGCCCCCTGCGCCAAGCCCGACCGCCCGGTGTGGGTGAAGCTCTCCGCCACGCCCATCACGGGCGGGGAGAGGCCGCTTCGCCTCTGGCTGCTCGAGGACATCAGCGAGGACCGCGCGCGCCAGGAGCAGGCCTTCTCGCGCCTCCAGTTCATCATCACCTATCTCGACAATGCCCCGGCCGGTTTCTTCTCCACGCTGAGCGACGGCCAGGTCGACTACATCAACGCCACGCTCGCGCAATGGCTGGGGATCGACCTGACGCAGGCGCAGAACGCCGGCATGAAGCTCTCCGATCTCCTCGGCGAGCAGGCGGCGCTGCTCGTGTCCGGCGTCGCTCCGAAGCCCGGAACCGCCGTGACCGAGAGCTTCGGCCTCGACCTTCGCAACAATGCCACGGGCAAGCTGATCCCGGTGCAGTTGATCCACCATGTGGAGTTCGATGCCGAGGGCCAGCCCTCGCCATCACGCACCATCGTGGTGCCGCGCCACCTCGCAGGCACGTCCGCCGCGGGCGGCGAGATTTCCGCACCACGGCTGTCGCGCTTCATCAACAATGCGCCGATCGGCATCGCGGAGATCGACAAGGACGGCATCGTGCGCATGGCCAACGGCGCCTTCCTCGAACTTTCGCCCAAGGCGCGGCGCGGGTCCGAGCTTTCCGCGGCGATCGTCGCCGCCGAGCGTGCCTCGCTGCTGCAGACGCTGTCCAGCGCGCTGCGCCACGAGGGCAGCCTCCACCAGATCGAGGCCAATGTCGAAGGCACCAGCCCGCGCAACGTGCTGTTCACCTTCACGCGCCTTGCCCCCGAGGATGACACGGCGGTGGTCTTCGCGGTGGACAAGACGGAGAACAAGTCGCTGGAAGTCCAGCTCGCCCAGAGCCAGAAGCTGATGGCGGTGGGCCAGCTCGCGTCGGGCATCGCGCATGACTTCAACAACGTGCTGACCCCGATCATCGGTTTCGCCGACCTGCTGCTGGCCAAGATGCGGCCCACCGACCCGGCCTTCGCCGACGTCATGAACATCAAGCAGAATGCCAATCGCGCGGCGAACCTCGTCCGCCAGCTGCTGGCCTTCTCGCGCAAGCAGACGCTGCAGCCCAAGGTGCATGTGCTGACCGAGGCGCTTTCCGAGCTTGGCAACCTGCTGGGCCGCGTGCTGGGCGAGAAGGTGACGCTCAGGATCAGCCATGACCGTGAGCTCGGCCTCGTGATGGTCGACATCCACCAGTTCGAGCAGGTGATCATCAACCTCGCCGTCAACGCCCGCGACGCCATGCCGAACGGCGGCGCGCTCACCGTGCGGACCTATAATGTGGGCGTGGAGGAGTCGCGCTCCATCATGCCGTCCCTCATGCCGCCCGGCGAATATGTCGCCTGCGAGGTGCAGGATACGGGCAGCGGCATTCCCCCCGAGATCCGCGACAAGATCTGGGAGCCCTTCTTCTCGACCAAGGACGTGGGCAAGGGCACCGGCCTCGGCCTGTCCACTGTCTACGGCATCGTCAAGCAGACGGGCGGCTTCATCTTCTGTGACAGCGAGGTGGGCAAGGGCACCACGTTCAGGATCTATCTTCCGCGCTATTATCCCAAGAAGGCGGAGGAAGCCGCCGTCGATGAGAAGCCGGCGGAGGCGCCGAAGCGCGACTATACCGGCAAGGAGCGCATCCTGCTGGTGGAGGACGAGGACGCGGTGCGCGCCTTCGCGCTGCGCGCGCTCACCTCGCGCGGCTACACCGTGGTCGAGGCGGACTCCGGCGAAAGCGCCATCGAGAAAATCGACATGGACGACAAGGGCTTCGACCTCATCATCTCCGACGTGGTCATGCCGGAGATGGACGGCCCGACATTG
This sequence comes from uncultured Aestuariivirga sp., assembly GCA_964474665.1. Classification (GTDB taxonomy): domain Bacteria; phylum Pseudomonadota; class Alphaproteobacteria; order Rhizobiales; family Aestuariivirgaceae; genus Aestuariivirga. The sequence continues at coordinate 66,203 of CAYYTH010000012.1, read as the reverse complement.
CTCCGTGAGCTGAGGAAACGCGGCAACGAGACCAAGTTCGTCTTCGTCTCGGGCTATCCCGGCGAGCAGTTCGAACAGGACCTCGAAGGGCACTCGGGCTACAGCTTCATGCCCAAGCCCTTCTCGCTGAAGCAGCTGGTCGAGAAGGTGAAGGAGGCGATGGAGAGCTAGGGGCCGCGCGTCCTTCTGCCATTGCTTCGCATCGGGAGAAGGAGATGCGGGTCGTCACCCGAGCTCGAAACTCGTGATCCCGAAGACCTGCGCCATGTCGATCTGCGGTGCGGGCCCGCGATACATGCGCGCCGTCTCGAACATCGGCGTCAGCGCGAGCGACAGGGCGAGATCGACCGCGGCCCGGTTGGTTGCCGGCGTATCGAGGTAGAAGCTCCCCTCCGGCATCCTGGTCAGCAGCCCGCGCAGGATGATGTCCGCATCGCCCACACTCTCCGCGAAAAGGGGACCCACCTTCCAGCCGTCATGGCATTCGCGGATGACGCCATAGCCCACGATCTCCCCGTCGCGCCGCAAGGCCAAGGCATCGTGGCGCAGCCATTCGGCGAGAAACCTGGTGCGCGAGGCGGGGAACAGGCGGTGGTGCTGCTCGAAGCGGTCGATCGCGGTGGCGTCGGCGGCGGACAGGGCGGTGAGCGCCCGGTTACCCTGCGAATAGCCGTGCAGCTTCAGCCCGCCGTGGCGGATGTTCTCATGCGCCAGTACGAAGCCCGACTTCTTGTAGTTGTCCTGCTGAGCCTTCACGCCGTCGAGCCCGATGGTGCGCGCGGGCTTCAGCGCAAGCGCGGCGTTCCACAGCGCCAGGCCCAGCCCGCGGCCGCGTACATCCGGCCGGCAGATGTAGAAGCCGAGGAAGCCGAAGGCGGGGCCATAGCTGACGAGCGAGATGGTGGCCATGAGCTCGCCATCGACCTTCAGGCCGATGAAGCCCTCCGGGTCCTGGGCAGCGAAGGCCTCCGCGTCATGCAGGCCGGGGTTCCAGCCCTCGCGCCTGGCCCATTCGGCGGCGGTACGGATGCCCGCCATGTCGAGAAACCCGATGTCGTAGGTCATGGCCGCCCCTGATCGCTTTTCGGATGCACGGGTCTTTGAATCATCTTAAGCCGTCATGCAAGCCCGCAGGAATTCGCCATGCCGACACTCGCTGAACTCGCCCGCCAACTGGCCGACCGCAAAACCACCTCCCGCGCGCTGGTGGAAGCATCGCTGGCCGCCATCGCCGATCCGGCAGGCGAGGGGGCGCGTGCCTTCACCGCCGTCGATGCGGAGGGTGCCCGCGCCGCGGCCGACTTCGCGGACGCGCAGCGCCGCCGCGGCCGCCAGGTGTCGCCCCTGGCAGGCATTCCCTTCTCGTCGAAGGACATCTTCGACCTCGTGGGCGAGGTGACGACCGCCGGTTCGAAGGTGCTCCGGAACGATCTCCCCGCGGCGTCGGATGCCGTCGCCATCGCGCGGCTCAAAGACAAGGGGATGATCGTCATCGGCCGCACCAACATGACGGAATTCGCCTATTCGGGCGTCGGCCTCAATCCGCATTACGGCACGCCGCGGTCACCCTTCGACCGCGCCACGGGGCGCATTCCCGGCGGTTCCTCCTCGGGCGCGGCGGTGTCCGTGGCGGATGGCATGGTGGCGCTCGGCATCGGCACCGACACGGGCGGCTCCTGCCGCGTGCCCGCCTCCTACTGCGGCATCGTGGGCTACAAGTCGAGCCACGGCCGGGTGCCGCTCACCGGCTGCAACCCGCTCTCCGCCAGCTTCGACACGATCGGCCCGCTCGCCACCTCCGTTGCGTGCTGCGCCACCGCGGATGCCATCATGGCGGGTGACTGGGACGGCGTGGTGCCGGAGCGGCAGGTGCGTGGTCTCCGCCTCGCGGTTCTGAAGGACTTCGTGCTCGATGGCCTCGCACCCCAGGTTGAACGTGACTTCGCCCGCGCGCTGAAGGCGCTGGAAGAGGCCGGGGCGGTGGTCTCGGAGATGAGCTTCCCGGAACTGCGCGAGATCCCCACGATCAATGCAAAGGGCGGCATCGTCGCGGCCGAGGCGTGGTTCATCCACCGCGCGCGCATCGCGGCCTCGGGGGCGGACTACGACCCGCGCGTCCGCTTCCGCATCGAACTGGCCGAGTCGATCTCCGCCGCCGACTACCTCGGCTATACGGCGCGCCGGCGCGAGATGATCGACCTGTTCCGCCGGCGGTTCGAAGGGGTCGACGCGGTGGTGCTGCCGACCACCCTCAACACGGCTCCGGCCATCGCCGAACTCGCCGATGACAAGGACTACATCCGCTTCAACGCCATGAGCCTGCGCAACACCTATGTCGGCAACTTCCTCAATGGCTGTGCCATCTCGCTGCCCATGCAGGGGAGGGGCGAGGCGCCCTGCGGCTTCATGGCCATGGCGCCCTGGGGGCACGACCGCACCCTTTTCGGGGTGGCTGGGGCACTGGAACGGGTGCTCGCGGCGCGGAAGTGATGCACGCATAGGGCGCAAGTATCACCGTTTATGATATTTGTCCGTACACGTCATTTTGTTCCGGCATGTTCCGTCTTTGTGCGATGCGAAGCTATTAATATCAGATACTTATCTTGCTCGCATTTTCCCCTTGCACGATGAACGGAAATAGAACATAGTTCGAACAACGGTGACGCGGCGGCGCTGGCACAGGCCCTCCGGTGGACCCAATGAACAGCAAGGAGTAAACCGAATGGCACAGTCTTCGAATCTGCGGGTCGTCGAGAATTCCATGGACAAGAACAAGGCACTGGATGCCGCGCTGAGCCAGATCGAGCGCGCCTTCGGCAAGGGCTCCATCATGAAGCTCGGCGCCAACTCGGCGCTGGAGATCGAGGCGATCTCGACGGGGTCCCTGGGCCTCGACATCGCGCTCGGAATCGGTGGCCTGCCCAAGGGGCGCATCATCGAGATCTATGGTCCTGAGTCCTCCGGCAAGACCACGCTGGCGCTGCAGACCATTGCCGAAGCCCAGAAGCGCGGTGGCATCTGCGCCTTCGTCGATGCCGAACATGCCCTCGACCCGGTCTATGCCAGGAAGCTCGGCGTCAAGGTCGATGACCTTCTGATTTCCCAGCCGGACACCGGCGAGCAGGCGCTCGAGATCGCCGACACGCTGGTCCGCTCCGGCGCGGTCGAGGTGCTGGTGATCGACTCGGTCGCGGCCCTGACCCCGCGCGCCGAACTCGAGGGCGAGATGGGCGACCAGCTCCCCGGCCTGCAGGCCCGCCTGATGAGCCAGGCGCTGCGCAAGCTGACGGGCTCCATCTCCAAGACCAACTGCATGGTCATCTTCATCAACCAGATCCGCATGAAGATCGGCGTCATGTTCGGTTCGCCCGAAACGACGACCGGCGGCAATGCGCTGAAGTTCTATGCCTCCGTGCGCCTCGACATCCGCCGCATCGGCGCCATCAAGGACCGTGACGAGGTGGTTGGCAACCAGACCCGCGTGAAGGTGGTCAAGAACAAGGTGGCCCCGCCCTTCAAGCAGGTCGAGTTCGACATCATGTATGGCGAAGGCATTTCCAAGGTCGGCGAGTTGATCGACCTGGGCGTCACCGCCGGCGTGGTCGAAAAGTCCGGCTCGTGGTTCTCGTATAATGGCGAGCGCATCGGGCAGGGTCGTGAGAACGCCAAGACCTTCCTGCGCCAGAACCCGGACATGGCCAACGCCATCGAGGCGACCATCCGCGGCAATGCCGGCATCGTCGCCGCCGCCCTAAGCAACGGCACCGAAAAGGACGACGCCGCGGACGACTGATCCGCCCGGTCAACCCCCGATCCAGAGAACCCGGACGCCAAGCCCAAGTGGCGTCCGGCTGCCCACGGTGTTAGCCCCACACCGCCTGAGCCGGCGCCTTCCGTCACCCCACGGAGGGCGCTGTTTCCGTTGGCCCCAGGCCGTCTTTGAGATGGCCGGTTGTGCTGGCCCCAGCCCAGGCCCCATTCTGGCTTGGTTATTCTGGACAGGGCGGTCCAGCGCCATTAAGACCGCCCCAAACTCACACTTCATTTTCCAGGCGTCACATGACAGGGCTTGCACAGATCCGTTCGACCTTCCTCGACTACTTCAAGCGCCAGGGCCATGAAGTCGTTGCGTCCTCGCCGCTGGTGCCCCGGAACGACCCCACCCTGATGTTCGCCAACTCCGGCATGGTGCAGTTCAAGAACGTCTTCACCGGCATGGAGAAGCGCCCCTACACCCGCGCCACCACGGCCCAGAAATGCGTGCGTGCCGGCGGCAAGCACAACGACCTCGACAATGTGGGCTACACCGCCCGCCACCACACCTTCTTCGAGATGCTGGGCAACTTCTCCTTCGGCGATTATTTCAAGCCCGATGCCATCGAGTTCGCCTGGACGCTGGTGACCTCCGAACTGGGCCTTCCGAAAGACAAGCTCACCGTCACCGTCTTCTCGGAAGACGACGAGGCCCATGCCCTGTGGAAGAAGATCGCAGGCCTGCCCGACAGCCGCATCATCCGCATTCCGACCTCTGACAATTTCTGGTCCATGGGCGACACCGGGCCCTGCGGGCCTTGCTCGGAGATCTTCTACGACCACGGCGACAAGATCTGGGGTGGCCCTCCGGGCTCGGCGGAAGCCGACGGCGACCGCTTCATCGAGATCTGGAATCTGGTCTTCATGCAGTACGAGCAGCTGTCGAAGGACGAGCGCGTCAACCTGCCCAAGCCCTCGATCGACACCGGCATGGGCCTCGAGCGCATCGCGGCGGTGCTGCAGGGCACGCACGACAATTACGAGACCGACCTGTTCCGCGCGCTGATTTCCGCCATCGTCGAGAAGACCGGCGTTCCGGCGACGGGCGATGCCAAGGCGTCGAACCGCGTCATCGCGGATCACCTGCGCGCCTCGTCCTTCCTCATCGCGGATGGTGTTCTGCCGTCGAACGAGGGCCGCGGCTACGTGCTCCGCCGCATCATGCGCCGCGCCATGCGCCATGCCGAACTGCTTGGTGCCAAGGAGCCGCTGATGCACCGCCTCGTGCCCGCGCTGGTGCGCGAGATGGGCGCTGCCTACAACGAGCTCGTGCGCGCCGAGGCGCTGATCACCGAGACCCTCTACCTCGAGGAAAACCGCTTTAAGAAGACGCTGGAGCGCGGTCTGCGCCTGCTCGACGAAGGGTCCGCCGGCCTTGCCAAGGGCGACACCTTCTCGGGCGAGACGGCCTTCAAGCTCTATGACACCTATGGTTTCCCCCTCGACCTGACGCAGGATGCGCTGAAGTCGCGCGGCATCACGGTCGACACGGCGTCCTTCGAGGCCTCGATGGAGGCCCAGCGCGAGGAGGCCCGCCGCGCCTGGAAGGGCTCGGGCGATGCGAAGACGGAGACCATCTGGTTCGAGCTGAAGGAGCGCCTCGGCGGCACCGAGTTCCTTGGCTACGACACCGAGATGGCGGAAGGCATCGTCCGCGCCATCGTGGTCGACGGCAAGGAAGTGCAAAGCCTCGCCGAGGGCCAGAAGGCGTCGATCGTGGTCAACCAGACTCCGTTCTATGGCGAGTCCGGTGGCCAGACGGGCGACAAGGGCGTGATCCGCACGGCCGAGGGCGCATCCTTCCTGGTGAGCGATACGCAGAAGCGCGTCGGCGACGTGTTCATCCACGTCGGCGAACTGGTGCGCGGCAGCATGAAGCCGGGCAACGCGGTGGAACTCACCGTCGACCATGCCCGCCGCTCCGGCAACCGCATCCACCATTCGGCAACCCACCTCCTGCATGAGGCGCTGCGCCTTACGCTCGGCGGCCACGTGGCGCAGAAGGGCTCGCTGGTGGAGCCGAACCGCCTCCGCTTCGACATCTCGCACAATAAGGCCATGAGCCCGGACGAGATCGCCCAGGTCGAGCAGATCGCCAATGCGATCGTGCTGCAGAACGACAAGGTCACGACCCGCCTGATGACCGTCGACGCGGCGATCGCCGAGGGCGCCATGGCGCTGTTCGGCGAGAAGTATGGCGATGAGGTGCGTGTCGTCTCGATGGGCCGCAATGACCATGGCGCGGGCCGTCCGATCTATTCGCTCGAACTCTGCGGCGGCACGCATGTCGGCCGCACCGGTGACATCGGCCTCATCAAGGTGGTGGGCGAGAGTGCCTCCGCTGCCGGCGTGCGCCGCATCGAGGCGCTGGCCGGCCCCGCCGCGCGTGCCTATCTCGAGGAGCAGGACCGTCGCGTTCAGGCCGCTGCTGCGGCGCTGAAGGCACCGGCCAACGAGATCGTCACCCGCATCGAGACGCTGCTCGACGAGCGCCGCAAGCTCGAGCGCGAACTCGCCGAGGCCAAGAAGCAGCTTGCCATGGGCGGCGGCGCCAAGGGCGGCGGCGACGAGGGCATCTCGGAGGTCAACGGCATCAAGCTGATGGCGCGCGTGGTGAAGGGAATTTCGCCCAACGACATGAAGGGCATGGTCGACGAGGGCAAGGCCAAGCTCGGCTCCGGCGTCGTGGCGCTGGTGGGGCTCAATGACGAAGGCCGCGCCGGCCTGGTCGTCGGTGTCACCAACGACCTCGTGTCGCGCTTCAGCGCTATCGACCTCGTCCGTGCCGGTGCAGCAGCATTGGGCGGCAAGGGTGGCGGCGGGCGGCCCGACATGGCCCAGGCCGGCGGCCCCGATGGCGCGAAGGCCGAGGACGCCCTCGCCGCGGTAAAGGCCGCGCTGGGCTGATCGCAACGCCCGGTCCCCAACGGTCAGTGCCGAGCACTCGCAGTCCCCAACACTCGTCTTCGCCGGGCTCGACCCGGCGATCCTTTTGGCAGCCACGAAAAAGGATGCCCCGGTCGCGCCGGGGCAAGGTGAGATTTCAAGTGGCTGAGTGATCCTAACCCCTCTCCGGCCACTCCGTCGTGTCGTGGTCGGGGTGCTGCAGCGAGCGGAGCGTCTTGAGCTCCTCAGCCGAGCGATCATCCTCGGTGCGTTTCGCGGGCAGGCCGGGCAGGGTGTCTGCCCACACCAGCTTGCTCTCGATCCCGACCACATGGTCGGGTGCTGCGGCGTTTGGCTCGTCCAGCGTGCCGATGGCGATCTCGATCGGGCCATAGTCATCCTCCAGCATGAACAGCGGCGTGCCGCAGTCCCGGCAGAAACCACGCGCAACCACGGGGGATGAGCGGAAGATGGCGGGCTCGCCGCGTGTCCAGCGAAAATCTTTCGGATCGACGCTGACCAGCGGCGCCCCCAGCGAGCCGAAGGCCTTCTGGCACATCCGGCAATGGCAGAAGCCCGCATGTCCCAGCGGCCCCTCGATGCGATAGCGAACGGCGCCACACTGGCAGCCTCCGGTATGGATTTCGGTCATGCGTGTCTCCAATGCAGGGCATGACCTACGACGTCTGTCTTCGGGCTGGCAAGCCTGAGCTGCCCCGCCCGCAGAACGGCCTATCGCCACCTTGTGCGTCCTCGCAGATCTGGTCCGGCAGGATCCCGCAATCGACTTCGTTGGGAAGGCAAGGGGCAGGCGGTGCATTATCGGAAAGAAACCTTAAAGAAAGAGAAGAAAAGTGCATATAAAAATGATTGTCATGAGGTGCGGATGATATAGCTTACCTAAGGTAAAGTGACCTGGGGGATGATCATGCGGGCATGGCTGTTTCTGTTATTCATGGTCGCCTTCAGCACCGGAGCATTCGCCGAGACCGCCGACACGCGTGATCCGAAGCTCCCTGTCGAAGGGCGCAACGGCAGCTTCGTAAAGGTGATTCCTCTCGAAGTGCCGGAGTTCCGCTCCATCACACCCAGGCTGGAACTCGTCTATGATTCATCGACCGGCTTGCGAAATCTTCCGCCGGCGGGCGGGGAACTGGGCGTCGGCTGGTCCCTCCGGGGCGTTTCTGCGATCCAGCGCGTTTCCGGAACCATTGCTCCCGTGAACGGCCAGAACAAGGCGCCAAGCTGCCTCGGTGCGCCGGCCTATGGCGCGGCTGGCTTTCCGGCTGACAGCTTCGTGCTCGATGGCGTGGAACTGGTCGCCTGCAGCGAGGTCGCGGCGCCGTGGTCGACGCCGTCCTGTGCCGGCGGGGCGGGGCCTGGGGCGTGGACCAGCCGGGTCGAAACCTTCCTGCGCATCCGCCAGACTCCGGGCTCAAACAGCTGGGAGGTTACAGGGCGCGATGGTGTCCGTTCCGTCTACACGTCTCTCGAGGGCGGTGCCTCGGACCAGACTTTCCGCTGGCACCTGGCATCGGTGACGGATCGGCGGGGCAACCGGGTCGACTATGCCTGGTCCTGTGAATTCGGCCATTGCACGATTGCCAGCATCCGGGCCTTCAGCGTCGGCACGGGCACGCCTGCGAGCGAGATTGTCTTCCACACGCAGGATCGGCCGGACCCCATCACCTATGGCACCGGACGCGGTCTGCGCACCATGACGAAGCGCATCACTGCCGTGGAGATCCGCAGTGCCGGTCGTCTCCGCAGTGCCTATGGGCTCAGCTATGAACTCTCCAGCTCGACATCGTTGTCACGTCTCACCGAAGTGCGTCGCCACGGCTCGGATGCGGCGATCACGAATGGCGTCGTGGGCGGCGGGACGTCGCTGCCGCCCCATCGCATGACCTATTCCCACAATGGCGACGCTGCTGGCCGGCCCAGCTTCACCCGGCGGACGGACTGGTCAGGCCCGGGGATTGCCGCGATCAGGACCGCAGGCGACGGCGGGGGCTTCAGCGCCCTGACGGGCTATCCGCAATCGGAGGAAATCGTTGGAGATTTCAACGGTGATGGTTGGGCGACAGACCACTACCTGCCGGCGCTGTGCACGTCCGGAACTCTGCCGGGTAAATCCAATCCGAAAGGCCGTAACGGCGATCCTGTGCCTGCCTATGCCTGTATCAGTGAGAGGTTGCGCCTGGCCAATGGTTCGCCAGCGATCAGCAGTTTTCCGCTGATAGGTGGCTTGACGGCCGGAAAGCTTCCGGGCTCGGACAACATCATCGCGATCGGTGATTTCACGGGTGATGGCGCTGCCGACTTCGCGCGGGTGTTGAGCATGCCGCAGGAAAGCTGCTCCCGCAGTTCGTGCACCAGGTCGTGGTCCTTTGCGGGTATTGAAACCAGAAGCCCTGCGGGCGACAGCGGTGGTTTCACCGTCAGCAAGAACTTCGATGACGTCAAAAGCGGGGCAGGTTGCCATACGTGTGGAGAGAAGGCCCCGGGGACCAAGAGAGAAAACTGGATCGGCGATCATCAACCTCCTACGAAACTCAATCCGCCAGGGTCTCAGCAAGTGTACTATCCGCACTGTCAGGGTTGTAGTAACGCCCAGGGCGGAATGCTCCGCTGGGTAGATCGCTAATGGAGGGTATCTCTATGGACTGGGTTTCTTCTGGGGGCAGCCCTTTGATCTGCCTCGATCGTTCGATCATTCACGCATGGAAGGGTGTCGATGGCTTGGGCGACCTCCGATACCGCGACCAAGGATTTCGAACTGATTACGAAAGAGCATGTGCGATAAAGGATTATCTTGGCGCTATCTCGGTATTGGGGAGCACTGGTCTGGTTCTCGGTGACATGCCTCTGGAAACGACCGTCCTCTCAATCGATGGAGCGCCGCTCATCGCGAGGGTATTGTATTCCCAGATTTCTGTCGATGTTCGCAGTATGCTGTCGGATGGTATTTATCTTGAGCGCGCCACTGAAGTTGAGCGAACATCCATCAGTGTAAACGAGGAAAAGTGGAACATTTTTGATTCTGCATACCCCGGAACCGAAATTCCGGGAAAATGCCTAACGATGTTCCTGCCTCTGGGAAAGGTTCTTATAAGGACCTACGAGTACATGCCCGACCAGAGCACGTCGCTTTTGATCCATCAGTTTAGTTATTCCAGGAGCTGAACATAGATCCGTGTGAGGGAGTGTTACGAAGCTGGGACGATCGATAAAGCCAAGATGAGGGGCCTGGACTCTATCCGTCCAGAATGTCCACGCTCTGCAGCGTAGGGTGCAGAAATGCTGCGATACTCTCGAGAGATGAAAAGGAGCTTTGAGTGTGATCCGCGATAGCGAACTTATAAGACTTCAGGAAATCAGATGTGCGCGTTTCGGTGCGGATTTCATGGAAACCGCCGAATCCGATGTGCAGGTTGTATCCGAAACGGTCATGCAGGGCTTGTTTCCCCTAAATGGTCTTAGGCATCCACCCTCTGGTAACACGTCAGGTTGGTATATCTGGGCAGGCACAACGCTTTCGGATGCTCACAGTTTTTTCAGACCTTTTCATGCAAGGCATATACGCGATCTGTGTCCTCAACTGGAGCCATTTCTTGGGCTCTCTCCCGAATTGCGTTTTCTGATTGCGGATGACTACGAGGATGCTTAGTTCGATAGAGAACTGCTAAATCCGAGTTGAGCCGCTGCGGCGCTCCCACAAGGCGGCGCGCACTTACCGGCACTGTCCAACCACAGTCTCGTTGTTCGAGTATTGCAATCGCCCTGTGTGGTTGGATCCGGCCGATCGTCCCCTTCAATCGGGATGCTGGAGCCAAGGAATTAGAGTCTTCGCTTGACCTTAACAGGAGAAGCTTTGTGGATACCAATCGGCCTTGATAGACAAAGCATTCTTCAAGAAAAGCTTTGGAAATGCTCTGAGGGAGCATGGCTTCCGGAAAAAGGGGCAGACTTGGTATCTCCACGGTCCTGATTGCGTCGTCGTTCTCAATCTTCAGAAGGATGACTTCAGCGATCTGTACTTCGTGAACTTCGGGGTATGGCTGTCATCGCTCGGTGATGCTCAGTATCCTCCGGAAAGTCATTGTCATGTCAGATCTCGTTTGGAGCGCCTGTTCCCTTCTCATCGCGAAATTATCCTGGACGGCTGCACGATGAGTTCAGACCCATCGGCGCTTGAACCCTTTATAGCGTTACTTCACTCAGACGTGGTTCCACTGTGCAAGCGGTGCCTCACCTTGGAGGGGCTCAAGGAAGAAATCGCCGCCGGGCGTGTTTCACCCTACGGTGTTGTCCGTGTTGCGCTGCCGGTGCTCGGGTTACCCGAGCGTAGCTAGAGACTAAACCCTCAGGTGGGTCGGGCGCTCGGGGCAGCAAGAGTTCCGATCTATCCTCCCCTCAATCCCCGTCCGGATGCTGGCGGCTTTTCAGTCTTGCCATGTCTTCGGGCGGGATGTCGTCCTCGGTGCGGGTGCCGGGGAGGGTGTGGAGGATTGCGAAGGCGGGCAGGCAGCCTTCCATGCCGTATTGGCGGGCGGGGGTCACGGCCTCAGGGTGATCGAGCGAACCGATGGAAACGGCGATGCGTTCCGAGGCGTCATAGGCGAAGCTGAGTGGCGTGCCGCAATCCCGGCAGAAGCCACGCTGGACGATCTCGGAGCTGCGGAAGAAGGAAGGCTGGCCCCTCGTCCAGTGAAATCCGGTCTTCTTCGTGCCCACCAGCGCCGCGAAGTAGTTTCCGAAGGCCTTCTGGCACATCCGGCAATGGCAGATGTGCGGGTTCTCGAAGGGCGCCGTGATGCGGTAGCGCACGGCGCCACACTGGCAGCCGCCGGTGGCAAGGGTGTCGGTCATGCAAGCAGTGTGGCGCGGAAGGGCGCTTTCGTCGAGAGTGCACTGCCGCATCTCATCATGCCTGGCCTTGACCCGGGCATCCTCTTCCCGCCGCGCCAAAAAAGATGGCCGGAGCGTGCCCGGCCATGATGTTCGCGGAGGGTGGGTGGACTGATCAGCCCATCGCCTTTTGCAGGTTGGCGTCCACCGCGTCGAGGAAGCCCTCCGTGGTGAGCCAGCTCTGGTCGGGGCCGATGAGGACGGCGAGGTCCTTGGTCATCTTGCCCTCTTCGATGGTCTGCACCACGACTTTCTCGAGGGCGTCGGCGAACTTGCCGAGCTTCTCGTTGCCATCGAGCTTTGCGCGGTGCTTGAGGCCCCCGGTCCAGGCATAGATCGAGGCGGCGGAGTTGGTGGAGGTCTGCTTGCCCTGCTGGTGCAGGCGGTAATGGCGCGTCACCGTGCCGTGGGCGGCTTCGGCCTCGACCGTCTTGCCGTCAGGCGTCATCAGGACAGACGTCATCAGACCCAGCGAGCCGAAGCCTTGGGCCACGATGTCCGACTGCACGTCGCCGTCATAGTTCTTGCAGGCCCAGACATAGCCGCCGGTCCACTTCAGGGCCGAGGCAACCATGTCGTCGATCAGGCGGTGCTCGTAGAACAGCTTGCGCTTCTCGAACTCGGCCTTGAACTCGGCGTCGTAGATTTCCTGGAAGATATCCTTGAAGCGGCCGTCATAGGCCTTGAGGATGGTGTTCTTGGTCGAGAGATAGACCGGGTAGTTGCGCATCAGGCCGTAGTTGAACGAGGCGCGGGCGAATTCCTTGATCGACTCGTCGAGGTTGTACATGGCCATGGCGACGCCCGCACCCGGGGCCTTGAACACTTCCTTCTCGATCACCGTGCCGTCTTCGCCGACGAACTTGACGGTGAGCGTGCCCTTGCCGGGGAAGGTGAAGTCGGTGGCGCGGTACTGGTCGCCGAAGGCGTGGCGGCCGATGACGATGGGCTGCGTCCAGCCGGGAACGAGGCGCGGCACGTTCTTGCAGATGATGGGCTCGCGGAAGATGACGCCGCCCAGAATGTTGCGGATCGTGCCGTTGGGCGACTTCCACATCTGCTTGAGGTGGAACTCCTTCACGCGGGCCTCGTCCGGGGTGATGGTGGCGCACTTCACGCCCACGCCGTATTTCTTGATGGCGTTGGCGGAGTCCACCGTTACCTGGTCATCGGTGCGGTCGCGGTTTTCGACCGAGAGATCGTAGTAATGCAGGTCGACGTCCAGGTAGGGCAGGATCAGCTTCTTCTTGATGAGGTCCCAGATGATGCGGGTCATCTCGTCGCCGTCCAGTTCGACAACCGGGTTCTGGACCTTGATCTTCGCCATGGGGAAAGCCTTCTGTTGCGCTGCGGAATATTGTGCACCGCCTATAGCAGCCCGGCCGGGGGGCGGCAAATCAGACTGTAGGCGGATGCGCCTTGGTTCGAAGGCTTGAAAGGGGGCCTTGGCCTGCTTCGGCTGGCAGGGTGGGGTCGCCCCGGGGCTGAAGGGGACGCGGCAGGGGGGGGGTGGAACGCCGGGGCCGGCTGTCGTAAGCAGGTTTCATGACTCTCCGCGCCTCCGCCGAAGCCAATGCGCTTCGCCACCCCAAGTTCGTGCTCTACTGGATCGCCATCGGCTGCACCTCCTTCGCGGTGCAGATCATGTCGGTATCGGTGGGCTGGGAAATCTATGACATCACGCGCGACCCGCTCTACCTCGGCTATGTGGGGCTGGTGCAGTTCCTGCCGCCGCTGCTGCTGGTCCTGGTGACGGGGCTGGCGGCGGACCGCTTCAACCGGCGGCTCATCATGGCGGCCTGCCTGGCCCTGGAGGCGCTGTGCGCGCTGGGGCTGCTGCTGTTCACGCTGTCGAAGCCGACCGACGTCACGCCGGTCTTCGGCATCCTCGCCGTGCTGGGCGTGGCGCGGGCCTTCATGAACCCGGCGTCGGACGCGCTCGCCCCCAATCTCGTGCCCAAGGAGGCGATCGCGCATGCCATCTCGCTCACCACCATGATCTGGCAGGTGGCGAACATCGCCGGGCCGGTGGCGGGCGGGCTGCTCTATGGCCTGGCGGGCGAGGTGGCCTATGGCGTGGCGCTGGTGCTGGTGGCGGTGTCGGTGACGCTGATCATCGCCATGGGCCGCGTGCGGCAGCAGCGCGAGGAGGGCAAGGAGGAGACCACGCTGGGCTCGCTCTTCGCCGGCTTCCGTTTCATCCGGCACGAGAAGCTGGTGCTGGGGGCGATCTCGCTCGACCTCTTCGCGGTGCTGCTGGGGGGCGCCGTGGCGCTGCTGCCCGTCTATGCGCGCGACATCCTCGAGGTGGGGCCGTGGGGGCTTGGCCTGCTGCGCGCGGCGCCGGGCGTGGGGGCGGTGGCCATGGCGCTCTACCTCGCGCGCTTCGGCATCAAGGACCATGCGGGGCGCATCCTGTTCATCTTCGTCGCGCTGTTCGGCCTCTTCACCATGGTGTTCGGGCTCTCGACCTCGGTGCCGCTCTCCATCGCGGCGCTGGTGCTGATGGGGGCCTGCGACATGGTGAGCGTCTACATCCGCGAGACGCTGCTGCAGCTGTGGACGCCGGATGAGGTGAGGGGCCGGGTGAATGCGGTCAATCGCGTGTTCATCGGCGCCTCGAACGAGCTGGGCGAGTTTCGCGCGGGCACTGTCGCGGCCTGGATCGGCGCGGTGGCGGCGGTGAGCCTCGGCGGGGCGGGCACCATGGGCGTGGCCTTCTTTTGGTCGCGCTGGTTCCCGGAACTCCGCACCGCGCGGCGGCTGGACGGGCGGGGCTGAACCCCGCGGCCAAGTTCTTCACTTCGCGCAGCCCACTTTTTCAAGGCTTGTTTAGGGCAGGTTTATGTGTGTAAATTGATATTATATCATGCAGTAACTACCCATGGAGGGACGAGCCCATGCGAAAGCGGTCAGTGCTCACCGCGGTTTCAATCCTGTCGCTGCTGTTTGGCTCGCAGGCCGCGCTTGCCGGCCGGGCAGACTCGATCTCCAACACCAGCCAGAATGGCCTGAGCCAGGAACTCCGCGACAGGGCGCGCGGCTATGAAAATCCGCGGCCGTCCCCTGACACGTCAAGTGTGGCCGCCGAAGGCAGCAACTCGAGTCTGGTACCGGGTTTCAAGTCCGGCGCGATCGACAGCACCAGGAGCGCCGAGAGCAAGTCCCAGTCGACGACGTCGCGCGCCTATGGCAGCTTTGGAATTCCCTTCACCTCGACACGCGTAGCGCTGGTCAACAGAAAGACCAGGGTGAAGTCGAACTCACCCGCCTTCCTGTCGGCCAGCTATCCCTATTCAGCGATCGGGCGACTGACTTTCAACCGAGGCGCGGATAGCTATGTCTGCAGCGCTTCACTCATTCGCCGCAGCGTGATCGTGACGGCCGCGCATTGCCTGATGGATGTCGGCTCAAACGGCGGGTGGTTCACCAACTGGCAGTTCACCCCCGGCTATTTCCGTGCCAGCCCCGCCAGCAAGCCGGTCCAGCCATTCGGGGTGTGGCTCTGGGCCCAGGCGGATGTTCCGCCGACCTGGTCCAGCGGCTCCGACAGCGGCTCGGAAGATGCCCGCAACAACGATGTCGCCGTCATCATCCTCGATGTCGACAGGCGCGGAAAGTTCATCGGCGACACGACTGGCTGGCTGGGTTACGGCTTCAACAATTATTCCTTCGTATCCTCGCCGAAGACCGGCAATCTTGCCGTGGCACAGGTCAGCACCCTGGGTTACCCGTGTGAACTCGACAATTGCTCGATCATGCAGCGGACGGACGGACCGACTTACCAAACCACGGTCGACTCGGCCCTCCAATACTGGCAGGGCAGCAACATGACGGGCGGCTCGAGCGGCGGGCCGTGGATCGTGAACTTCAAGTCGCAGGAGCCTGTCTATTACGACGGGGCCTCGCCCGGGGACGAGGCCACCCCGAGGGTTATCGGGGTCACGTCATGGGGCTCGGCTGACCCGAACTTCCCGAAGGACAACTACTCTTCGCGGTTCGGCCAGAATGCCGAATATCCAAACGCCGACTATGGCGGTTACGGTCCTGGCAACATCGGCTATCTCCTCGAGAAGGCATGCACCACGCCTTACTGGAGGAAACCCAACTACACCTATGCCCAGCTCGGCTTCTGCAACTAGCCGCGCGACCTCACTGAAAGATCGGCAAATGGCAGGGCACCACGTGTTCCTGCCATTCGTCTTGCCGGGGCACCGGCATGACGTGGCTCCGCATACGGGCCGTTGCGTGACTCATGGAGAGATGCCATTTGATGACTGCCTCCCCAGCGGGAGGTGGGTGGGAAGGGCGTCACGCTGACATGAAACGCAAATCGACCGGATTTCTCGACCAGCAGGCGGCGCGATAGTGGCTGGAACCGACAAGACGAAGAATCAGGTGCTGGGGCCCGCGCCCGTGGCGGTGCTGGTGAATCCGCAGCTGGGCGAGAACATCGGCACGGCGGCGCGCGCCATGGCGAATTTCGGGCTGCACGAGTTGCGCCTGATGGACCCGCGTGACGGCTGGCCCAATGCGAAGGCGCTCACCTCGTCCTCCGGCGCCAACTGGATCATCGAGAACGCGACGGTCCACGAAACGCTGGACGATTGCCTGAAGGACGTGAACTACGTCTATGCCACCACGGCGCGGCCGCGCGGCATGATCAAGGAGGTGATCACGCCGGAGCAGGCGGGCCATGACATGCGCGCCCGCGTGGCCCGCGGCGAGCGCGTGGCGATCCTGTTCGGGCGCGAGCGCACGGGGCTCGACAATGACGAGATCTCCAAGGCGGACGTGATCGTGACGGCGCCCGTCAATCCCGCCTTCGCCTCGATCAACATCGCGCAGGCGGTGCTGCTGATGGGCTATGAGTGGTACAAGGACCAGGCCGAGAGCCTGGGCCAGAAGACGCCGGAATTGCCCGCCCTCGAAGGCCCCGGCCTGCAGACGCCGGACACCCGGCCCGCCACCAAGGAGGAGCTGTTCGGCTTCTTCGATCACCTGGAGCGCGAGCTCGACATCGCGGGCTTCTTCAAGACCGAGGACAAGAAACCCGGTATGATGCGCAACATCCGGAACCTGTTCGGGCGCGCCGAGCTGACCGAGCAGGAGGTGCGCTCGCTGCGTGGCATCGTGTCGTCGCTGACGCGGGCGCATGAGAAGCGCCGCGAGCAGCGCGAGAAGGACGCCGTGGCGAGGGACAGGGGCGAGGGATGAGCCAGCCGCGCATCCTGCTGTTCGACAGCGGCATGGGCGGGCTGACCGTGGCGCGGTCGGTGCGGCACGAGTTGCCCTTCGCGCAGCTCGTCTATTCGGCCGACAATGCGGCCTTCCCCTATGGCGCGTGGGAGGAGCAGGCGCTGGTCCGGCGCATCCTGTTCGTGATGGGCGAGCTCATCGCCCGCGTCGAGCCCGACATCGTGGTGATCGCCTGCAACACGGCCTCGACCATCGCGCTCGCGCAGCTTCGTGAAAAGTTCAAGGTGCCCTTCGTGGGCACGGTGCCCGCGATCAAGCCCGCTGCGGCACAGTCCAAGTCGCACATCATCGGGGTGCTGGCGACGCCCGGAACGGTGCGGCGCGAATATACGCATACGCTGATCCACGATTTCGCCTCGCACTGCCACGTGACGCTGCATGGCGCGCCGAAGCTGGCGGAGATCGCCGAGCGCAAGCTGAAGGGCGTGCCCGTGGACCTCGAGGAGCTGAAGGCGGAGATCGCTCCGGTCTTCGTGGAAGAGGGGGCGAAGCGGACGGACGTGGTGGTGCTGGGCTGCACGCACTACCCGCTGCTGGCCGACGAGATGGCGAAGGTGGAGCCCTGGGTGGTGCGCTACATCGACCCCGCACCGGCCATCGCCCGGCGCGTGGCGGACGTGCTGAAGGACGTGACGCCGAAGGAGCCCATGAAACCCGTGCCGCCGCACAATGCAGTGCTGCTGACATCGGACCGGGCCGCGGCGGAGGATGCGTTGCCGGCCTATGCCAGGATGAGCTTCCACCTGCCTGAGTGTCTGGACCTAAAAGTCTAGAGAGGGATAAAAGTCCTTGACAGCGCGCGCTCGCTGTGCTAGAAACGCGCATTCTCCGAAATAGGGTTTTCGATGAGGGGAGCGGATGTCCACTCCCGCAGTTCACTTTGCCCCCGGCTCGACCGGGGCATCCATTTTGGTGGTGGCGGAAAGGACGCGCGGATCAAGTCCGCGCAAGGTGAAGGGGTAGGGGTGTTGTGTGGCGTCTCAGCCCTTGGCCAGCCCCATCGTCAGGCCGCGCACCAGGTGGCGCTGGACGAGGAGCACGAAGAGGAAGGCGGGCAGGATCGAGGCGGTGCTGAGGGCCGCGGTGAAGCCCCAGGTCTGGGTGACGACGAGGCTTAACTGCACGGGCAGCAGGCGGATGGTGCTGCTGAGGAACAGCGCCATGAGGAACTCGGTCCATGAGAAGATGAAGCACAGGACGGCCGTGGCGGCGATGCCGCCGCGGACGAGCGGCGCGTAGATGCGGATGAAGCACTGGAGGCGGGTGGCACCGTCGATGGTGGCGGCCTCGCCCACCTCGCGCGGGACCTCGTCAAGGAAGGACTTGAGCAGCAGCACGGCGAAGGGGAGGTTGACGGCGGCATGGGCGAGGATGACGCCGATGCGGGTGTCGCGCAGGCCGGCCTGCGCATAGGTGAAGACGAGTGGCACCAGCACGGCGATGGGCGGCAGGATGCGGTGGAACAGCACCCAGAGGAACATGGCGCGCTTGCGGGCGAAGTGGATGAGCGAGAGCGCAAAGGCGGCGGGCAGGGCCACGGCGAGGGTGAGCAGCGTTGCGCCGGAGGCGACCAGGATGGTGTCGAGGATGGCCTGCCGGGAGGTGAAGAAGGCGGGACCCTGGCCGCCAAGGGTGACACGGTAGTTGTCGAGCGTCGGGGTGAAGTCGAACCAATTGACGCTGAAGTTCTCGAAGATGGCACTGGCCGGCTTGATCGAGTTCAGGCCCCACCAGAAGAGCGGGAACATGAAAAGGGCCACCGTGGCGACGGCGGCAAGGTCCCGGAGGTGGCGGAGGACGGCGGGGTGGGGCATTGTGGGGACAGATTATCAGACGGATTTCATGCGCCAACCACGGCGTCACCCCGGCGCAGGCCGGGGTCCAGCTACAACTGGCTGACCTCGCGGAAAGCTGGATCCCCGCCTTCGCCGGGATAACGGCCGGAGGGGGAGAAGGTAGTCGGACCATCCGATTTGACACCGCCCCCCGCTTGGCCTATATGCGCCGCAGCACGGAGCTTTCGGGCTCCGTGTTTGCTTGCCCGTGCCCCTTGTGGGCTGTCGGCCGGGAGACCGGTGCCAGGAGGGTGGGTTCTCAACGTCACTCTAGGAGACCGTAAATGACGAAGCGCGCAAACGCGAAGTACAAAATCGACCGCCGCATGGGCGAAAACATCTGGGGCCGCCCGAAGAGCCCCGTGAACAAGCGCGAATACGGCCCCGGCCAGCACGGCCAGCGCCGCAAGGGCAAGATGTCGGACTTCGGCACCCAGCTGAAGGCCAAGCAGAAGCTCAAGGGCTATTACGCCAATCTTTCGGAACGCCAGTTCCACAAGGTCTATGACGAAGCCGTGCGCATGACGGGCGACTCGTCGGAAAACCTCATCGGCCTGCTCGAGCGCCGCCTCGACATGGTGGTGTACCGCGCGAAGTTCGTGCCCACCATCTTCGCCGCCCGCCAGTTCGTGTCGCACGGCCACGTGAAGGTGAACGGCCGCCGCGTGACGATCGCGTCGATCCGCCTCAAGGCCGGCGACACCATCGAGCTCACCGACAAGGCCAAGGGCCTTGCCACCGTGCTCGAGGCCGTTCAGCTCGCCGAGCGTGACACGCCGGACTACATCGAAGTCGACCACAAGGGCATGACCGCACGCATGGTGCGCATCCCGGCGCTGTCGGACGTTCCCTATCCCGTCCAGATGCAGCCGAACCTGGTCGTCGAATACTACTCGCGCTAAGGGCTTCGGCCTTCAGCTGACGAACGCGAGGGCCCTGCCGCCGGCAGGGCCCTTTTTCTTTGGCAGAACCAATCGGGAGACAGCGCAATGGCGGCGGACCAGGAACCGGGGCACATGACACTGAAAGAGAAGGCGCTCGAGGAGATGAAGAAATATGCGGCGCTCACCGCCTATCTGTGGGTGCTGTTCTTCCTTCTCGGCCTGTATCGCAAGGTGCTGCTGAAGGAGAACGGCATCGACCCGTGGACGCAGAGCTACGCCATCGTCAATGCGCTGGTCTTCGCCAAGGTGATGCTGCTGGGCGAGATCATCAATCTTGGCGCCAGCCTGCGCAAGCGCATGTTCATCTGGGTCGTGCTCGGGCGCACGGCGCTGTTCACGGCGCTGCTGATGGCCTTCCATGTGATCGAGGAGGCCATCCGTGCCATGATCAAGGGCGAACCGGTGGCCGGCAGCTTGCTGCACCTGGGCGGCGGCAGCTGGCTGGGGGTCTTCGTCTATGCGGGGTTGCTGTTCGTGATGCTGCTGCCGCTCATCACCTTCCGGGAGATGTCCTTCGTGCTCGGCAAGGGCGTGCTGTGGGGAATCATGACCCGCAGCGAGACCAGAAGCTGATGATGAAAGGAATCTTGCATTCACCGGAAATCAGGGGCTCACTGCAGGTGAACGCCAGGGAGAGCGGATGCCGCATGTGATGCCCTTCATCGCGATGACCGCGACCATCCCGGGCCTTGCCTTCATGCTGGGGGCGGGGCTGATGGCGGCAGGCTTTCTGGCGGCCATGGCGGGGTTCTTCATGGCGGTGATGACCACCAAGCAGAGGTTCGAACAGTCATCGATGGTTTTCGTTCTGGGTATCGTGGCGCTGGTTGTCGGTGCCTGGCTGATGCGGCTCACCCCGTGACGGCGATGGCGCGTGCCGATGGAAGCGGCCTGGCCCGGCCTGGATGGCTCGCCTACGGGCCGGCCGTGCTGCAACACTTCGGCCTGGGCGCCGTGACGCTGGTGGTCCCGCGGCTGGTTGCGCAGGCGGCGGGACTCGATGGCGCGGATGTCGAGAGCTATTGCCAGATCGCGATGGTGGCAGTGGGCATCGCCACATTGCTGCAGGCCTGGGGATGGCGCGGCATCATCGGCTCCGGCTACCTGCTGCCGGCCTGCTTCACCGGCATCTACCTGGTGCCGGCGCTGGCGGTGGCGGAGGCGCACGGGCTGGGCGCGGTGGCGGGGCTTACCATCGTGGCGGGCGTGACGCAGGTGGTGCTGTCGCGCTTTCTGCGCCATGTGCGGGGCTTCCTCCCGGCCGATGTGATCGGGGTGGCGGTGGTGATGATCGGCATCGGCTGGGGCATTCTCGGCCTCAAGCTGATGTGCGGTGTGAGCGAGGGGCAGGTGGCGGCACCGCTCGAATGGCTTTCCGCGGTTGTGGCGCTGGCCGTGATGGTCTGGCTCTCGGTGTGGGGAAGCAGGACATGGCGGCCGATTGCCGTTCTCGTCGGGCTCGTCACCGGATGCGCAGCCGCCGCTGTCTTGTACCTCGTCGTCGGTACGCGGGCGTTCTCCATGCCGGACATCGTGCTGGCGGTGCCGCACTGGCCGCTGGTGGAGATCAGCTTCACCGACAGCTACCTGCCGGGTTTCATGATCGGCGCCGTCGCAAGCTTCCTGCGCGCGGCCGGCGACGTGGTGGCGAGCCATCAGGTGTCGGACCGCAACTGGAAGCGGCCCAACACCCGGGTGATCGCCGCGGGCGGCATGGCGGAGGGGCTTTCGAACATCATCGCGGGACTTCTCGGCACCCTGCCACTGAACACCAATTCGGGCAGTGTGGGCCTCGTGGCGGCAAGCGGTGTTTCCGCGCCGGCCATTGCGCGTGGCGTGGGCGTGATGTGGATCGTGCTGGGGCTGCTGCCCTTCGGGCCGCCGCTGCTGCTGCTGATCCCGGCTTCGGTGCAGGGGGCGGCCGTGTTCTTCACCGCGGGCTTCGTGATACGGGCGGGCATCAGCATGCTGACGCAGCGCATCATCGACAGCCGGCGCGCCATCACCATCGGCTCGCCACTGGTGGTGGGACTGGCCTTCGACGAGATCATGCGGGCGCTCATGTTGCCGACATGGGTGAAGGCGGTTTTCAGCTCGGCGCTGCTGACCTCGGTGGCGGTGGCCATCCTGCTCGCGGCGCTGTTTCGCATCGGGGTGAGGCGCAAGGTGGAAACGAGCTGGTCACCCTCTGAAGGAGACGGCGTGCTGCGACACTGGGTCGAATCCAACGCCCGTCTGTGGGGTGCCCGTGTCGAGCTTGTCGCGAAGGCGGAGGCCGTGGTCGAGGAATTCGCCCAGGCCGCGGAGGTGCTCGCGCAGGGACCTGTCGATGTGAGGGCGCAGTATGACGAGGTGGCCCTGCGGCTGGACTTCACATGGACGGGGGCTGCGCTGCCGGGGGCGCTCGACATGCCCATCGAACCGGAACAGGGCGCAGACCGGCTGCAGCTGCCGCTGGCCGCGGCGATGATCCGCAACCAGGCGGACCATCTGACGGCTTCACAGCTTGGCGACGGGCGACAACGCCTCAGCGTGTCGCTGGATGACCTCTAGCGGTTCGAGGCGCGGGAAGAACAAGCGATTGGCGCGCTCCAGCATGCGCTGGTCATCGACCTCGCACCACACGAGGTCGGGAATGTGGACGGCGCCCATCGGGCAGCCGGGCAGCTGCTCGATCAGGCAATCCTCATAGAATGACATGGGCTGGGCCGATACCCTGGCCGGGGCGGCGGCGCGGACCCTGGCGCCGAGGTCGCTGCCGATCTTGAGGATGCCGACATGCTCGCCCAGCGGCGCCACAGGCTCGTCCGCCAGTGTCTTCGAGAGACGGCGTATGGCGGGAAGAGGAAGGCCAGCGACCGTATCGACCCAGCTGTAGTATTCATCGCCCGAATCCGTGGTGCCGGAGACCAGCGCTGCATTGTCCATCGGGCTCGCCTGCAGGGCCGCGAGGCCCCGGCGCTCATAGACGATATCGGAATCGAGCAGCAGGAACGGATCCGCCACGGCATCCAGCGCCACCGACAGGCTGACCAGCGAGCCGTTGACCGCGTAGCGCTCATTGAACAGCGTGGTGACGAAGCCACCCGATTGCCGTGCCAGCGCGTCATAGAAATCAGCGCAGTGGCCGGTCACGATGAAGACGCGGGTGATGCCGCAGGACTTCAGGATGGCGAGGGAGCGCTGCACCATGGTGGTGCCCTGGCAGGGAATGAAGCCCTTGGGCCGGTCACGGAAGTCATCGCCCAGGCGCATGCCACGGCCGGCTGCGAGGATGACCGCGGTTGAAACTGTCATGGTAAAAATCCTTTTGATTCTATAGTGGAAGAGCCCTGAGGGGGAGTCAACGCGGCATGCAGAGGGTGCGTTTTTCCGAGATCCTGGCGGATTACCGTGCGGAAAAGCTTAAGGATGAGCTGAAGAGCGACTGGGGGTCAGCCGTGTTCTACCGGTTGCCGGCCTTCGCGCTGGCCAGCGCTGCGGCGCGGCTCGGCCTGACGCCAAACCAGCTCACAGTGACTGGGACCCTGCTGATCCCCGCCATCGCACTGTCTGCCTGGTTTCTTGCGCCGGTGCCGGCGATGCTGGTGATCACCGCTCTGGCCCTGCTGTTCAACATCCTGGATTGCGCCGACGGGTCACTGGCGCGGGCCACCGGCACGGGATCGCTGCAGGGGCGATACCTCGATTTCGCTGCCGACATCATCTATCGCAACACCGCCTATGCCAGTTACGGGCTTATCGCCGACCACATCTGGCCGGGCGCCGCGGTGCCGTGGCTGGCCGTCGGCCTGTGCTGCGGCATCCTTGTCACCTATGCGCGGGTGAACCGTCTCTATGCTGCGAAGCTCTTCGCCGGGGGCGCTGGCGAGGCACGTTCGGTACCGCGCCCGCCCGGAGCGTTCGACATCGCCTTCAGCCTGCTGTCGGGCCTCGACACGCTATTGCCGCTCATCGCGTTTGCCGCATGGTCCGCCGGATTGCTGTGGGCTGCGCTGGTGTGGTTCCTGCTCTACACCCTCGGCGATGCGGTGGTCGAGGTGGCGGGAAACCTCGCGAAGGCACGGCGAATCGATTCCGCCGCCGGATAAGGGCAGCCGCCCGCCCGCTAGCACGCCGCCGCTCGGACTGCGCCGCGCTCACGCAGAGCGTGCAAGTCCCTACCGAATGTTGCGTTTGTCGCCTGAATCGGCGATTGCGCGCATTTGACAACCGGTCGATGCTGATTGATGCAGTCCGCATCCGTGCGGCGCTGCAGAACATCATGGGGGATAACATGGATATCGTCAGTCTGATCATTCAGCTCATCGCGGGTGCCGTGGGCGGCAACGTGGCGGGCAAGGCTTCGTCGAAGTTCGATCTCGGTGGTGCGGGCAACTCCATCGCCGGCGCCATTGGCGGCGTGGTGCTCGGCCAGATCATCGAGCGCGTGACGGGTGGCGCGGTGACCGCCGACCAGGCCGCTGCGGCGACGCAGGGCATGGACATTGCAGGCATCATCTCGAGCCTAATCGGCGGCGGCGCCGGTGGCGCCGTGCTCTCTGCCATCGTCGGTGCGATCAAGAACCGCTGATCGACAGGCACTTCACCGAAAGGGGCTGCCGGACTCGTCCGGCGGCCCTTTTCGTTTGATGCGCGGGATGACGACGGCTTGGCAGCCCGGCACCGCCTTGCGATAGTCGCCGCATGAGTTTCCCCCGGCACCGACCCTACCTGACCGCCGCGGCGGCGTTCGACATCGGGCTGAAGCCGATGGAGATGGCGGGCTGGCTGGACGTGGGGCCGGACCACGCGGATTTCATGGCTGCGAAGCGCGCGCGGCTCAGCGGTTGCCCGCCGCGCTACTACCGCGCGCTGGAACGCTCGCGGCCGGCCCAGGCGGAGCTGTTGCACGTGGTGGCGGCGAACCTTGCAGCGCATCATGCCCAGATCTTCGCGCGCGAGGGCGATGTGCTGGTGGATCGCCTGGACGGCAGCCGTCGCGACCTTGCCGATGCTACGCGCGCGCCGCTGGACATTCTGGGCGGGCTTGCCGAGGAGGACTTCGTGCTGTTCGGGCGCGAGGAGGGGCAGGACGTGGTCATCGCGGCGTCCAATGCCTATACGAGCTCGGGGCGCATCGTGTCCTGCGTGGGGCGCGGCATGCATTTCGCCCATGAGCCCGTGCCGGGGCTGAATGCGGCGCTGGCGGCGCGCATCGACCGGGTGATCGGCAACGTGCAGGCGGAAAAGCCGGTGGTGCGCTTCAACTGGTTCGTGACGCCGATCGCCAGCCGGCTGTTCCCCGAAGGCTCGCATGACGCAAACGTGGAGGCGAGCGAGGCGGCGGCGCGGGCGCTTGCGGCGGACCACACCGCTGCGGGAGAACTGCTGTGGCTGCGCGTCGAGCGGCAGAGCTTCGTCAGGCTGCCCGAAACCGGCGCGCTGGCCTTCGGCATCCACACCTATTCCGACCCGCTCGCCGCCATCGCGGAGGAGCCCGACAGCCTGGCGGCGCTGCAACGGCTGCTCACGGCCTATAGCGACGAGCGCCTGGCCTATGGCGGCATGCTGGCGACGAAGGCGCCGATCCTGCGCTGGATCGCGGACCGGCTTTCAGCCTAGTGCAGCTTCCACTCGGCGCCGACGTGGCGGAGCTCGACGGGGCGGACGATCCCCGCATGGGCGACGCGCACCTGGGCCAGCGGGCCATCGAGGTTGTGCGACCAGAAATCGAGGAACTTGATGAGGCGGGGGAATTTCGGGGCGAGGTCGTAGTCCTGCCAGATGTAGGTTTGCAGCAGGTTCCGGAAATCCGGCATGCGGTACATGATTTCCGCGGTGGTGAGGCTCCAGCCCTGCAACTGGCGTTCGAAGTCCCGGTCGCCCATGTCGTTCCTCCTCGGCAGTTGAGACTCACCCATGCTGCCAAAGGGGGATCGTTCCGGTCAAGAATGCAGTTTCGCAAATGCGAATGAAATCAATATCTTAGCAGCCTATCTTCGAGAGTGCTGCCAAGGTATCAAGCTATTGCGCGAAGCTGGCCACCTTGGCATCGGCGAAGGCGAAGCAGCCGGCGATCACCGGGCTGACCGGCAGTTCGCGATAGGCACCAAGGGCGCCTTCACGGTGGAGACGGCCCGCGAGGCCCGGCTCGTCGCTTGTCACCACCCAGATGAAGCCGAGGCCGGAGGGCTTCACGATGCGCGCGTCGGCGCGGGTGAGGGCGGCGAAGACGACGTCCTCCGGCGTGCCCGGTTCGAAGACGGCGAGCATGGTGCCGCTCGCCTCCGCTGGAAGTGCGGCATGGCGCATGACCACGGCCATGCCGATGAGCCAGACCGCGATGACGGCTGCGAACAGCATCAGCGCCAGCCTGTGGCCCGTGCGCTTCATCAGGCGGTGGCGAAGTGCTGTGCCCGCTGCTCGCGGATGGGCAGGTTGACGATGAAGGCGAAGACGCCCAGCGCCACGCTCAGCCACCACACGATGTCATAGGAGCCGAACTGATCGTAAAGGCGGCCCGCCAGCCACACGCCGAGGAAGGAGCCGATCTGGTGGCTGACGAAGACGAAGCCATAGAGCGTTGCCATGTAGCGCGTGCCGAACATGACCGTGACGAGGCCCATGGTGAGCGGCACGGTGGAGAGCCACAGGAGGCCCATGGAGCAGGTGAAGATGAGCGTCGTCGTGTTGGTGACCGGCAGCAGCACGAAGCCCGCGGTGATGGCGGCGCGGATCAGGTAGATGAAGGCCAGCGGCACGTGCTTCTCGCCGCGCCCGCCGATGATGCCCGAGACATAGGAGCCGACCACGTTGAACAGGCCGATGAGGCCCATGGCGATGCCGGCGAACTCCTTCGAGATGCCGTGCTCCGACAAATAGGCCGGCATGTGCACGGTGATGAAGGCGAGCTGGAAGCCGCAGACGAAGAAGCCCGAGACCAGCAGGATGTAGGAGCGGTGGCCGAAGGCGAAGCCGATGGCGGCCCGCATGGTGAGGTCTGCCTCGCCCGCCGTGGGCCGGCTATGGCTGGTGTTCTGCTTCAGCAGCGGGGCGGCGAAGAGGATGATGAGCAGCGAGAGGCAGGCGAGGATGACGAGGGCCTGCTGCCAGCCATAGGCCGAGACCAGCATGGCGCCCAAGGGCGCGAAGATGAACTGGCCCAGTGAGCCCGAGGCGGTGGCGATGCCGAAAGCCCAGCTGCGGCGCTCCGGCGGAACGATGCGGCCGAGTGCCGCCATGACGATGGAGAAGGACGAGAAGGCGATGCCGATGCCCACCAGCACGCCGCCGCCCAAATTGAACATGGAGGCGGAGTCCGTATAGGCCATCATCAGCATGCCGAGGCAGTAGATGACGGCTCCCGACATCAGCACGCGGGCCGAGCCATAGCGGTCGGCCAGCATGCCGGCGATGGGGGTGGCGAGACCCCAGATGAGGTTCTGCATCGCCATGGCGAAGGAGAAGACCTCGCGCGGCCAGCCATGGGCTTCCGACACCGGCACGGTGAAGAAGCCGAAGGTGGAGCGCACCCCGAAATTGACGATGGCCACGAGGCAGCCCGCGACGATCATCGCGGTGATGGTGTGGTACCAGGGGATGTGGTCGGCGGTGCGGGCGGCGGGGGTCATCGGGCTTCCATAACGGGCTCGTGACGCGGGCTCAAATGCGTTTTGCTGATGGGTCGTACACGCCTCATGATGAGTGGGCCGAACTGCGAAATTGCCACCCCGAGGATGATGAGGGCGCCCCCCAGCAGCAAGGGCCAGGTGAGGCGTTCGCCCAGCAGCAGGATGCCGCCGATCGCGGCCACCACCGGCTGCACGTAAAGGAAGACGCCGGCGATCGAACTGTCCATCGATCCCAGCGCATAATTCCAGGCGGAGGTGGCGAGGAAGGTGCCGAAGACCACCACGAAGCCCACCGCCGCCCATGCCGTGAGGTTCATCGCGGCCAGCGTCTGGGGAAAGTCCATGGAGACGAAGAGCGGCATGGGCAGGGCCGAGATGGCCATGGCGAGGCAGGCGACGGGGAGTGCGCCGTATTTGATCGAGGCCGGCCTGATCACCACCGTGTAGATGCCCCAGCCCATGGTGGAGAGCGTCACCAGCACAAGGCCGAAGAGCGACACGTCGCCCGAGGGCGAGAGCGTGGACCCCAGCATCAGCGCCGCCGTGCCGAGCATGGCGACGAAGATGCCGCCGATGAGCCAGGGGGTGAGCTTGTCCCCCGCGAAGATGACGGCGAAGACGGCGATGAAGACGGGCTCCAGCCCGAAGAGCAGGCCGGTCCAGCTGGCCGGAACCGACTGCATGCCGAAGGCGGCAAGGATCTGGTAGCCAAGATTGCCTGCAAGTGCCGCAATGACGATGCGGACCCAGTCGCGCCAGGCGATCTGCCGCACGCCGGTGAACAGGCAGACGATGATGGCGAGGAGGCCGGCGGGATAGAGGCGCAGCACCATGGCGGCCTGCGGGTTGAGCTCGGTGATGAGGTAGCGCATGGCCACCGGGATCAGCCCCCACATGGTGACGGCGAAGAGCACGGCAGCGAGTGCGGCAAGGCCGCCCGAGGGCACGATCCTGTCGCCGAACTGGGCGATGGCGACGCCGATGAGGATCAAGGCACCGCCCATCACCATGCCCGAGGTGACGTGCTCGCGCAGGATGATCGCCCCCGCCGCCACGCCGATGATGGGGATGAGGTAGAGGAAGGCGCCGGAGGCGGCCGCCTTCATGCGCGAGGCGGCATAGTTCCAGGTGATCGAGCAGACCATGGTGGAGATGATGGCGATGTAGCCGAGCTCCGCCCAGCTGCGCGGCGTCATGTTGGCCACCGTCGTCAGCGTCGAGGGCCGCGCCAGCATCGGCACCATGACGAGGGAGCACAGCACGATCGACATGGCGGAGATCGAGTAGGAGCCGTATTTGATGATCAGCGGCTTCGACACCACCACATAGATCGCCCAGGCGGTGCCCGACAGGAAGATCATGGCGCAGCCGGTGAGGAAGCCCCAGCCGTCATCGCTGACGCCGAGGTCGTGCCATACCAGCAGCACGATGCCGAGGAAGCCGATGACGAGGCCGATGATGGCGGCGACGGTGAGGCGCTCCTTGGCGATGAGCGTGCCCATCAGCGCGATGAGGAGCGGCTGGGTGCCGATGATGAGGCTGCCGATCCCTGCCGTGACATGGGCGAAGCCGAAGGCGGAACCGAGATTGTAGCCCATCATGCCGACGAGCGAGATCACCAGAAGGCGGGGCCAGTCCTGCCGGTCGATGCGCCAGCCGCCGAAGACGGCGAGGCTCACGACGTAGATCGCCGTGACGATGCCATAGCGGATGGCGAGGTGGTCGGCGGGGCCGAGATCGACCGAGAGCGAGCGAAGGAACACGGGCCCGATGCCCCATACGATGATGGTGAACATCATGGCCGCGAAGGCGCGCATCTCCATCGCGGCGCTACCTCCGGCCCATGAGCGCGGGGCCGAACTGCGCCGCGGCGACGCCCGCCAGCATGAGGAGGCCGCCCGAGATCACGTAGAGGGTGACCTGCTCGCCCAGCACCAGCGCGCCCGCCGCCACGGCGATGACGGGGATCAGATAGAGGAAGGTGCCGGCGGCGGTGCTCGACAGGTGCTTGGCGCCATAGTTCCACAGCATCGTGCCACCGATGCCGGAGGCGAGCACGAGATAGGCGACCTCCAGCCACTGGCGCAGGTCCAGCCTTGCCGCGAGCTGCGGCAGCGGCTCGCTGGCCGCGCCGATCATGATGGGGGCGGCGATGAGCATGGTGACGGCGGTGACGGTGAAGCTGTCATGCCGGTCGAGCAGGGGCTTGGTCACGATGGTGTAGATCGCCCAGCCGATGCAGCAGAGCACCAGGTAGACGAGGCCGCGGCCGGAGACGGGCTGCTGCGTCTCGGTAGTGAGATCGGGCCAGAACAGCACGACGGACCCGGCGATCGCCAGCGCCACGCCGATGAGTACATAGCGCGTCAGCCTTTCGCCCAGCGCCAGTGCCGCGAGGATGGCGATCATCAGGGGCTCGATCATGGTGACGAGTGTGCCGACGCCTGCGGGGACGAGTTCGAAGCCCGCGTTCACGAACCAGTTGTAGCCCGCCATTCCGGCGATGCCGGCGAGCAGGAAGCGGGGCCAGTCGGCCCTGGGGATGCGCCAGGTACCGAGCCAGAGGAGGCCGGCGAGGTTGATGACGCTGAGCAGCACGTAGCGGAGTGCGATGGAATTTTCCGCGCTCAGCGCCAGCGCCAGCGTGCGCATGAACACGGCAGCGCAACCCCAGAACAGCATGGCGGCGACGAGGGCGAGAATGGCGCGGGTCTTGAGGCTGTTCATCCGGAATCCCAAGGGGATCCCATGCGTGCCCGATGTTCAGGCAGCGGTCAATCAGGGAGGCATGCGGGGAAGG
>CAYYTH010000012.1:0-36132 GCA_964474665.1 uncultured Aestuariivirga sp. | reverse complement strand
GCGGTAGAGGAAGGGGACCCAACGCAGTTGGGGGAGGTGTGGGGAAGCGGGGCCTGAAGCCTGCCTGTCCGGCGTCCCCTCATCTCCCCGTTGCTTGCCGCAACGGGTCCCTTCTTCTCCCGTTGAAGGAACGGGAGAAGACGCGATGAAACGGGCGCCGCCAAAAAGAACGCCCGGGTCGATCCCGGGCGATGTGAAACCTGGGGGCAGGGCTTACGCCACGCCCTTGTCGGCCATGAGCTGCTTCAGCTCGCCGGACTGGAACATCTCCATCATGATGTCCGAGCCGCCCACGAACTCGCCCTTGACGTAGAGCTGCGGGATGGTGGGCCAGTTGGTGTAGTCCTTGATGCCCTGGCGGAGCTCGGCGGAGTCGAGCACGTTGATGCCCTTGAAGGGGACGCCGAGGTGCTGGAGGATCTGCACAGAGCGGCCGGAGAAGCCGCACATCGGCATGTCGGGCGTGCCCTTCATGAAGAGGACGACGTCGTTGCTCTTCACTTCATTGTCGATCTCTTTGGTGATGTCGGTCATTGGTCAGTCCTCTGGGGTGCTGGTCTGGAGTGCGAGGGCGTGCAGCTCGCCGCCCATGCGGCCCTTGAGGGCGGCATAGACCATCTGGTGCTGCTGCACGCGGGATTTGCCCTTGAAGGCGGCGGAAACGACGTTGGCCGCGTAATGGTCGCCGTCGCCGGCGAGGTCACGGATGGTCACCTGCGCGTCCGGCAGCGCCTCCTTGATGAAGCGTTCGATGTCGGTGGCGGACATGCCCATGGAAAATTCCCCCTAAAGCTCGCCCGACATGTAGGCCGGGAACCAGCCCTCATGCGCGGCGCGCAGATCGGCCACAGATATAGAGGGGCCGGCTTCGATCTTCAATGTAGCCTCCGAGGTGACGGTTCCGACCTGCACGAGGGCCACGCCGGCCTTGGCGGCCTCCGCCAGCAGCACGGCGGCATTGTTGGGGGAGGTGGTGACGACGTAGCGGGCCTGGTCCTCGCCGAAGAGTTGTTCATGGTCGAGGGCGGAGAGGCTGGCGCCGAGCCCCGAGACCATGGCCATCTCGATGACCGCAAGGGCCAAGCCACCGTCAGAGACGTCATGCACGGCGCTGAGCTGGCCGGTGCGGATGAGCTGGCGGACGAAGTCGCCGTTCTTCTTCTCCAGTGCCAGATCGACCGGCGGCGGAGCACCTTCCTCCTTGCCCAGCACCTCGCGGAGGTAGATCGACTGCCCGAGGTGGCCGCCATGGCCGCCGACGAGCAGGATCACGTCATCGGCCTGCTTGAAGGCGATGGTCGCCATGCGGTCGACGTCCGGGATCAGGCCGATGCCGCCGATGGCCGGGGTCGGCAGTATGCCCTGGCCGTTGGTCTCGTTGTAGAGCGAGACATTGCCGGAGACGATGGGGAAGGAGAGCGTGTTGCAGGCTTCCGACAGGCCTTTGATGGCGTGCACGAACTGGCCCATGATCTCGGGCCGCTCGGGATTGCCGAAATTGAGATTGTCGGTGATGGCAATTGGATCGGCACCGACCGCCGTGAGGTTGCGCCAGCATTCGGCGACGGCCTGCTTGCCGCCCTCGAAGGGATCGGCCTCGACATAGCGCGGCGTCACGTCGGTCGACACCGCAATGGCCTTCTTGCCCCGGATTCTCACGACGCCCGCGTCGCCGCCCGGAATCTGCGCGGTGTTGGAGCCGATGAGGCTGTCATACTGCTCCCACACCCAGCGCCTCGAACACATGTCGGGCGAGCCGACGATCTTGAGGATGGCGGCCTTGAGATCGTTGGGCGCGGGCACGTCCTTGAGGACGGGCTGCTGCTTCGGCGGCACCCAGGGGCGGTCATATTCCGGCGCCTCGTCGCCCATCTGCTTGATGGGAAGGTCAGCCATGACCTGGCCCTTGTGCTTGATGACGAAGCGGAGGGTGTCGGTGGTCTTGCCGACGATGGCGAAGTCGAGGCCCCATTTGTGGAAGATGGCCTCGGCCTGCTTTTCCTTTGACGGATCGAGCACCATGAGCATGCGCTCCTGGCTCTCCGACAGCATCATCTCATAGGCCGTCATGCCGGCCTCGCGGCAGGGCACCTTGTCGAGGTCGAGCTCGATGCCGAGATCGCCCTTCGCGCCCATCTCGACGGCGGAGGAGGTGAGGCCCGCCGCGCCCATGTCCTGGATGGCGATGACGGCGCCGCTCGCCATCAGTTCGAGGCAGGCCTCGAGCAGGCACTTCTCGGTGAAGGGGTCGCCGACCTGCACAGTGGGGCGCTTCTCCTCCGCCTTGTCGTCGAATTCGGCCGACGCCATGGTGGCGCCGTGGATGCCGTCACGGCCGGTTTTGGCACCGAGATAGACGACGGGAAGGCCCACGCCCTTGGCCTTGGAATAGAAGATCGAGTCAGCGCGGGCGAGGCCCACCGCCATGGCGTTGACGAGGATGTTGCCGTTGTAGCGGGCGTGGAAGTTCACCTCGCCGCCGATGGTCGGCACGCCGAAGGAATTGCCATAACCGCCGATGCCGTGGACGACGCCGGAGACGAGGTGGCGGGTCTTGGGGTGGGCGGGCTCGCCGAAGCGCAGCGCGTTCATCGCCGCGATGGGCCGCGCCCCCATGGTGAAGACGTCGCGCAGGATGCCGCCGACGCCGGTCGCGGCACCCTGGTAGGGTTCGATGAAGGAGGGGTGGTTGTGACTCTCCATCTTGAACACGATGGCATCGCCGTCGCCGATGTCGATGACGCCCGCGTTCTCGCCCGGGCCCTGGATGACCTTGGGGCCCTTGGTCGGCATGGTCTTCAGCCACTTCTTCGACGACTTGTAGGAACAGTGCTCGTTCCACATGGCCGAGCAGATGCCGAGCTCGGTCAGCGTGGGCTCGCGGCCGAGCAGCTTGACGAAGCGCTCGTATTCATCGGGCTTCAGGCCGTGCTGCTTGACGAGGTCCGGGGTGATCTTGGTGTCATTGGGAAGGGTCATGGAAGGGGGCTTTAGCGCGCGGCGTGGCGAATCTCAAATGCGGTCTTGCGTCGGCGCGACCCCCACCCCAACCCCTCCCCACAAGGGGGAGGGGAAACAAGAACGGACGCGTCTCATCCAGGTCTCCCTCCCCCTTGTGGGGAGGGGCAGGGGTGGGGGTCGGAAGTGCTCCCCCTTCACTAAAGACATTCCAGCAAGTTGCGGGCGTGGATCTGGGAAGATTTCCGATGCCCGGTGTGATGAGGTTCGTAACGATTGTTTTTGGGCAGAAATTTCACGGCCATCCCCCTACGTGGAGCATTCGCAGAGGCCTTCAGGGCGCTTCTTACGGCCTTCGGCGCCCCTTCAGACCGTCACCCCGGCGAAAGCCGGGATGACGGCATCAAAGAGGAGCGTAACGGTCAGGCCGCCAGCAGGCTTTCGAACAGCGGGCGGCAGTCCGTCCGGCCGTGCAGCGGTTCGATCATGTTTTCGGGGTGGGGCATCATGCCGATGACGGTGCCCGACTCGTTCATGATGCCGGCGATGTCGTTCAGCGCGCCGTTGGGGTTGGTGCCCTCGGCGTAGCGGAAGACCACGCGGTTCTCGCCCTCGAGCGTCTTCAGCGTCTCGGGGTCGCAGATGTAGTTGCCCTCGCCGTGGGCGACGGGGCAGGAGACCACCGTGCCCTTGGCGAGCTTGTTGGTGAAGAAGGTCTGGTTGTTCTCCACCTTGAGCTTCACCTGCCGGCAGACGAAGCGGAGGTCCTTGTTGCGCACCAGAACGCCCGGCAGGAGGCCCGCCTCGGTGATGATCTGGAAGCCGTTGCAGACGCCCAGAACCTTGAGGCCCTTCAAGGCCTTGGCGCGAATGTCTTGCATGATGGGTGAACGCGCTGCGATGGCCCCGCAGCGCAGGTAGTCGCCATAGGAGAAGCCGCCGGGCACGACCACGAGGTCGACCTTGGGAAGCTCGGTCTCGGTATGCCAGACGGAAACCGGCTTCGAGCCGGTGACGGTCTCGAGCGCCAGCATCATGTCGCGCTCGCGGTTGATGCCGGGGAAGACGACGACGGCGGATTTCATGTCAGCTAAGCTCGATGTCGTAGTTCTCGATCACGGTGTTGGCGATGAGCTTCTCGCACATGGCCTTGACCTGTTCAGCCGCCCTGGCCTTGTCGGTCTCGGCCAGTTCGACCTCGAAATACTTGCCCTGGCGGACCTCGCCGACGCCGCCGAAGCCCAGGTGGCCGAGCGCGCCCTCGATGGCCTTGCCCTGGGGGTCCAGCACGCCGGTCTTGAGCGTAACCTTGATCTTCGCCTTCATCAGTTCAAATCCGTCTTCACGAGCTTGGGCTTGGAGCGTTCGGGCTTCTCGCCCTCGGCGATGATGCCGAGGCGACGGGCCACTTCCTGGTAGGCCTCGACGAGGCCGCCCATGTCGCGGCGGAAGCGGTCCTTGTCGAGCTTGTCCTGGGTCTTGATGTCCCACAACCGGCAGGAGTCGGGGCTGATCTCGTCGGCCAGGACGATCCTCATCATGTCGTTCTCGTAAAGCCTGCCGAACTCGATCTTGAAGTCGACGAGCTTGATGCCGATGCCGAGGAAGAGGCCCGACATGAAGTCGTTGATGCGGATCGCCATGTGCATCATGTCGTCGATCTCCTGGGGGGATGCCCAGTTGAACGCGGTGATGTGCTCCTCGGAGACCATCGGGTCGCCGAGCTGGTCGTTCTTGTAATAGAATTCGATGATGGAGCGGGGGAGCTGGGTGCCTTCCTCGATGCCGAGGCGCTTGGCCAGCGAACCGGCGGCGACGTTCCTCACGACGACCTCGAGCGGCACGATCTCGACCTCGCGGACGAGCTGCTCGCGCATGTTGAGCGAGCGCAGGAAATGGGTGGGGATGCCAAGCTCGTTCAGGCGGGTGAAGATGAACTCGGAAATGCGTTGGTTGAGCACGCCCTTGCCCTCGATCACCGCCTTTTTCTGGGCGTTGAAGGCGGTGGCGTCATCCTTGAAGTGGACAATGATGGTGCCGGGCTCGGGGCCTTCGTAGAGGATCTTGGCCTTGCCCTCGTAGATCCGGGTGCGCCTGCTGTTCATCTGAAATATCCTCATCAAATCCCTAATCCACCCTCCAGAGCTTTAGCCCCGGACGGCGGTCTTCGCCAGTTTTGTTCGCGAGTCGGGGAGCAATTTCCCCAATCCTTTCACGGGTCCTTAACGCAACGTGGTGCGCTGCACAACGCCCGATCACGGCCGCGTGTGTCAGGGTTGATTTGGCCGGGATCAGTGGTTATTTCAAGGCCTTGATATTCAACGGGAGACAGGAATGACAACCTTCGACAAGCGCGAGGAAGGCTTCGAGAAGAAGTTCGCTCTGGATGAGGAGCTGCTGTTCAAGGCGGGCGCCCGCCGCAACAAGCTTCTGGGCCTCTGGGCAGCGGAAAAGCTCGGGCTTTCGGGCGCCGACGCGGAGGCTTACGCAAAGTCAGTGGTGATGGCCGACTTCGCCGAGGCCGGGGACGAGGACGTGTTCCGCAAGGTGCGCGGCGACTTCGATGCCAAGGCCGTGGCCCAGTCCGACCAGCAGATTCGCCAGGCCATGGACGAGCTGATGGCCAAGGCCGTCGAGCAGATCAAGGCGGGTGCCTGAGTGGCCTCGGCCCATTTCGACCTCAGAGCGCGGCTCGCCTCCGGCGGGCCGTTTCTGTTTTCATGGATGACCGTGCCTTCACCCGCGCTGGCGGGGCAGGTGGCGCGGCTGCCGCTCGATGGCGTGTGCCTCGACATGCAGCACGGCATGATCGGGTTTCCCGACGCGATGGGCATGATCGCCGCCATCAACGCCGCCGGCCGCCCGGCGCTGGTGCGCTCCCTGTGGAACGACGCCGCGACCCCGGGACAGTGCTTCGATGCCGGGGCCTGCTGCGTGATCGCGCCCATGGTCAACACCGGGGCGCAGGCAGAGGCGCTGGTGCGCGCCGCCAAGTATCCGCCGATGGGCGCGCGGAGCTGGGGCGGCTACACCGCGCAACAGGCCTCAGGGCTGACGCCTGCAGAGTACCTGCGCGAGGCCAACCGCATGACCATGGTTTTCGCCATGGTGGAGACGGTGGAGGCGCTGGAGAATGTCGAGGCGATCGCCGCGACGCCGGGGCTCGATGGCCTCTTCGTGGGACCCTCTGACCTGTCGATTACCCTGTCCGGAGGTGCGCGCGTCGACAAGACGGGGCGCGAGACGCTGGACGCGATGACGAAGGTGGCCGCGGCGGCGAAGAAAAATGGCCTCGTCGCAGGGGCCTTCGGCGGCAGCGCCGCGGTGATCAGGACCTATCTCGAACTGGGCTTCACCTTCATCGCGGCGGCGGTCGAGGTGGACCTGATGCAATGGGGTGCGGCGGAACTGCGAAAGGCACTCGCCTGATCCGTTGCTGGGGCCTCGGCTCTGCCGCTATGGTTCGACACATCGGAACCCTCAAACGAAAGCAGCTGGAGAGACCCGACATGACTCGCAGGACCCTTCTTTCACTCCTCGGACTCGCGCTGTTCGCCGTTGCCGCACCCGTCGCACTGCAACCGGCCCTCGCCAAGGACGGCGGTGGCGATCATGATGGTGGCGATCATGATGGTGGCGAAGGCGGCGGGGGCGAAGAGGGCGGCGAGGGCAGGGCAGACAGTCCGGAGGATCGTGAAGACAACGGCGGCGACAGCATGGCTGACGCGCCGGTCGAGGAATCGCAGCCGGAAGACGCCACCGCCTGCGCCGCCGGCGTCGACTGCAAGAAGGAATGAGGCCGACCCGGTGTGGCGCCTCCACCCGACGGGGATTTGACGCCTGAGGTGATCCGCGCCAAGGTGATCCATCATGGATCAGCGTGCTTCCCTCATTCCGGGCGCTGAGGCGATCCTCGACCGCCTCATCGCCCTTGCCCTCTGTGCCGGCCCGGTGGCTGCGCAGACCGACAAATATTTCACCAATACCAGCCGCATCGTGGGCGCCAATGGCGATTCCAAGGTCACCTTCGCGGTGTTCATGCGCCGCCGCGTCGTCGCGGCGCTCGAGCCCGCCATCCGGCTCATCCGCCACTTCGTTCCGGATGTGGAGATCAGGCGCTTCTATGCCGAAGGTGACATCGTGCCCTCCGAGTCGAAGATGCTCGAGATCACCGGCTCGATGCAGAAGCTCTCCGAGATCGAGACGCTGATGCTGCAGAAGATCGGCTTTCCCTGCGTGTCGGCCAACAATGCCTATGAGATGTGCCGGGCAATCCCCTCCGCGGCCTTCATGGACATGCATGCGCGTCATGGCTCCGGCGCGGAAATGAACATCCTAGCCTCCTATGGAGCGGCCGTCGGCTCGGCTGCGGCGAAGCGGGCGGACAGCAAGGTGAAGGGTTTCATCGGCTCGTCGCAGGACCTCACCGCGCCGTTCTTTGGCGCGCGCGGCGGCATGGGAACGATGCCGCATGCGCTGGTCGGCTATACCGACGGCGACGTGCTGAAGGCGATGAAGCTCTTTGCGCAGACGCTGCCGGAGGTGAAGAACCTGACGGCACTTGTCGACTACACCGGCCAGGAGGTGACGGATTCGATCCGCTGCGCGCGCTGGTTCTATGACGAGGCCAAGCTCGATGCCCAGGGCAAGAGCTTCGGGGTGCGGCTCGACACCCATGGCGGCCGCTTTGCCGAGGGCCTCGACTACGAGAAATCGGTCGACACGGTGGGCCAGTGGCTTGGCGTTCACGGCGAATACAACATCGTCGAGCAGGTGCTGGGCGGCAGGGCCTTCCAGCTCGACCCCAACAACATCCTCGTCGACAAGGTGCGCCGCATCCTGTTCGGCAAGGGCGTATCGGCGGCAGCGATCATCCACGTGCGCCGCGCGCTGGATGATGCGGGCTACCGGCAAGCCACGATTGTGGGGTCTTCCGGTTTCGATCCCCAAAAGTGCCAGATCATGGGCGCGGCGCGAGCGCCTGTGGACATGGTGGGCACGGGAAGCTTCCTGCCGGCGACTTTAACGGAAACTTACGCTACCGCCGACATAATCCGCTACGATGGCGCGCGGCGCGTAAAGATTGGCCGGGAATTTCTCCATGAGGATGGTGGCTGACCGGGGCGCAGGTCCCGCTGGTGTGGAGACGAAGCGATGAACAAGCTGCTTGCCCTGTTCGCAGGGATCCTGATGATCGCCTTTGCGGCGACGGGGCTCGCCGAGGCTGCCACGAAGAGCAAGGCACCGCCCAAGGTCGAGATCTATGTCGACATCTCGAACCAGACGATGAAAGTTGAGGTGAACGGCTGGACCTATGGACGCTGGAGGGTTTCGACCGCGCGTGACGGCTACTACACGCCGCGTGGCTCATGGCGGCCCTTCCTGCTGAAGAAGATGCATTACTCGCGGAAGTACGACAATTCGCCCATGCCGAATTCGATCTTCTTTCTCGGCGGCTATGCGATCCATGCCACCTATTACGTGAACCAGCTGGGCCGCCCCGCCTCGCATGGCTGCATCCGGCTTCACCCGCAGAATGCCGAGAAGCTCTACTCGCTGGTGCAGAAGCACGGCATGAAGTCGACGCGCATCACCATTTCCAACTAAGGCCATATCCCGTCGCGACGACCGAGAAGGCGCACCGCCTGGCCGGCGCTGCCTTCACCGGCCGCTGTGCCCAGGTGTCGTCGCCGGACTCGCCATGTTGATCGCGGCCGCGCTTCGGAAGTAAGACGTCGGCATGAGGAAATTTCTGATTCCCGCCGGTCTGGCCGCCATTCTCGTGGCCGTGTTTTTCGCCTATCCAATGGTCAGCGAGGGGACGAAATCCTCCTGCAAGGCACTGGAGCGCCGGGCATTGACGCTGGTCTCCATGGAGGGGGGTCCGGAGGGCATGATCATTGCCGCGCTGGGCCGGCAGTTGCTGCGGCAGGGCAAGGGGCGCATCGCGGCGGAATTCTCGCGCCAGCGCAACCCGGACATTCCGGTCACGCTGTCCTGCACGACCAATTATTGGCACAGCCTGTTTGATCGCGGCTGGCTGGTGGAGGAGATCGCCGGGAGCCTGAACTAGGTGACTGGCCATTTCGCCTCGGTTCGCTGACACCACGCCGTCGCCCCGCCGTTCTTGACCTCGCAACCGGTGCAGAATAGCAGAAGACATCATGGGCCTTCGCGACAGCAACCTGCAGCAGCTTCTCGACATCTCCCGGCGGATCATTTCCGGCAGCGGCGATGCGCGTGCCATGAAGGCGGGCGAGCGGGTGTTCAGCCGCCTGGGCGAGCGGGAGGGATCCTCCGGATCAGTGGCTGCAGAGCGGCTTCCCGTCGTTCACCACACCGTTGAAGCGGCGCTGGCGGCACTAGCGGCCGAGGCCTCGCCGCTTCCCGAACTTGGCAGAGCCTTTGCCGCCGTTGAGACGCAGCTCACCTGGGGGCGGCGGCGCAACGCGGATGCGGTGGGCGAGCCGTTCTTCGGCGGCCATGCCAATGCCACGCTGGTGGGGCGAGGTGGCCTCGAGGAACGCGCGGATGTTTGGGTGGGAGTGACCGTCATGGCGCCGGGGATCGTCTATCCTGACCATGACCACCCGCCGGAAGAGGTCTATATCACGCTGTCACCCGGCGAATGGTGGAACGCGGAGATGGACTGGACCGCGCCCGGCCCGGGCGGGATCATCTATAATCCGCCCGGCATTCTCCATGCGATGCGCTCGCACGGGGAGCCCTTCCTGGCCTTGTGGTTCCTGCCCGTCGACTGATCAGGCCTCGCCGAAGACGCGGCGGAAGATCGTGTCGGTGTGCTTGGTGTGATAGCCGAGGTCGAAGAGGCTTTCGAGTTCGGCGTCAGTGAGCAGGGCGCTCACGTCCTTGTCCTTCTTGAGGAGGTCGAGGAAATTGCCTTCGCCACGCCACACGGGCATCGCGTTGCGCTGGACCGCTGCGTAGGAATCCTCGCGGCTCATGCCCTTCTGTGTCAGCGCCAGCAGCACGCGCTGCGAATGGACGAGGCCGCCGAGGCGGTCGAGATTGCGCTGCATGTTCTCGGGATAGACCAGCAGCTTGTCGATCACGCCGGTGAGGCGCTTCAGCGCGAAGTCGAGATGGATCGTCGCGTCGGGCCCAATGCCGCGCTCGACGGAGGAATGCGAGATGTCGCGCTCATGCCACAGCGCCACGTTCTCCAGCGCAGGGACGACAGCCGAACGCACGAGCCGGGCGAGGCCCGTCAGGTTCTCCGTCAGCACCGGGTTGCGCTTGTGCGGCATGGCGGAGGAGCCCTTCTGGCCGGGCGAGAAATATTCCTCGGCCTCCAGCACTTCGGTGCGCTGCAGGTGGCGGATCTCGGTGGCCAACCGCTCGATCGACGAGGCCACGACGGCGAGGGCGGCGAAATACATGGCATGGCGGTCACGCGGGATGACCTGCGTCGACACGGGCTCCGGCGTGAGGCCCATCTTCTCGGCCACATATTCCTCGACCCGCGGGTCGATGTTGGCGAAGGTGCCGACAGCGCCCGAGATGGCGCAGGTGGCGATTTCCTTGCGGGCCATGACCAGGCGCTCGCGGGCGCGCTGGAACTCGGCGTGGGCCTGGGCCAGCTTGATGCCGAAGGTGGTGGGTTCGGCGTGGATGCCATGGCTGCGGCCGATGCACACCGTGTTCTTGTGTTCGAAGGCGCGGCGCTTGAGCGCTGCAAGCAGGCCGTCGACATCCTCGATCAGCAGGTCGGCGGCGCGGGCGAGTTGCACGTTGAGGCAGGTGTCGAGCACGTCGGAGGAGGTCATGCCCTGGTGCACGAAGCGTGCTTCGGGACCGACGATCTCCGAGAGGTGGGTGAGGAAGGCGATCACGTCATGCTTGGTGACGGCCTCGATCTCGTCGATGCGGGCGACGTCGAAGACGGCGTCCTTGCCCTTTTCCCAGATGCGGGCAGCAGCCGCCTTCGGCACGACGCCCAATTCCGCAAGCGCATCAGTAGCATGGGCTTCGATCTCGAACCAGATTCTGAAGCGGGTCTGTGGCTCCCAGATCTGGGCCATTTCTTTGCGGGTGTAGCGCGGGATCATCGGGGTCGCCTCTCGGATGGTATGGCGTCCGCTTAACAAATCCGACGGATGTGTGCGAGTGCGAATTAGTCGCTGATGGTGAAGGGCACGGCGATGAAGCGGTGGTTCAGCCCCTCGAAGCCGCGGGCATAGACGCCGATCAGCGCCACCAGCCGGTCGGTCACGGGGAAGCCCGTCTGCGCCACCACGGCTGCGACGTCATAGGCCGCCGGGCAGTTGCGGCTCTCCGGGATTGACTTGTCTTCA
The DNA here is from genome assembly GCA_964474665.1 of uncultured Aestuariivirga sp. Taxonomy (GTDB): domain Bacteria; phylum Pseudomonadota; class Alphaproteobacteria; order Rhizobiales; family Aestuariivirgaceae; genus Aestuariivirga. The sequence continues at coordinate 24,859 of CAYYTH010000012.1, read as the reverse complement.
TGGATGGCGCGGCTGGTGCCGGTCTGCAGGTCCTTGAGGATGACGCGGACGCCGAAACTGTCGCCGTCACCCTCCGGGCACTTGGGCGGACGCGGCAGCGGGATCTTCTCGACGGCGAGTTCGAAGCGCACACCAAGCTGACTCTTCTCCGTCGAACGGGCGCCGAGGCTTTCATAAAAGCGATCGAAGGTGAGGCGCTCGCGCTCCGGCACGGCTTCGGTCGCCGGGTTGGCGGCGATGAGTTCGGCTGGCTGGGTGATGTCGAGGTCCTTGAGCGCGGCGGCCGCAGCGGCATGGGCCTGGTCGCGGGCCGCTGCGGGCTTCGACTCCTCGCTCTCGATCAGCGCCCGGTAGGGCGAGCCCTTCACCCACTCATTGGACTTGAGGTCGATGACGAAGACGTCCCAGTAGGGGAAGCCAGAGCCATCCTGAACGCCATATTGCTCGAAGGCGAAGTAGCGGCTGTCGGGCGAATAGCCGATGGCATTGAAGGCCGCCCCGTCCGCCGCGAGCACCGGGGTGGATCCGATGAGCAGCGCGGCGAGCAGGGCGGGGGCGCGCATCGCTCAGAAGGCCTTGAAGGTGATGAGCGTGTAGGTGTCGCGGATTCCGGGGATGGTCTGGATCTGGTTGGAGACGAACTGGCCGACGTCGTCGTCTTCCTTCAGATAGAACTTCACCAGAAGGTCCCAACCCCCTGCAGTGGAATAGATTTCCGACGCGATCTCGGCGTCGGCGATGGCCGTGGCCACGTCATAGGACTTGCCGAGTTCGCATTTGATCTGGACGAAGAAGGCGCGCATGGGAGGGCTCCGTCAGGGCGTTGTATCGAGTTTGGGGGGCTGAAGCGTCGTGGGATCGACCTCGACGTAGCGACCATCGATCCACTTGAACCAGGCGATTGCCGGGGCTGCGAGGTCGCCCTTGGCGTCGAAGCTGACGGGGCCGACCACCGTGTCGAAACGGTTGCCGCCGCGCAGCCATTCGGCAAGGCGCGTGCTGTCGAGGCTTCCGGTCGCCTCGGCCGCGGCGGCAAGGGCCTGCACGGCGGCATAGGCATAGAGCGTGAAGCCCTCCGGGTTCTGGTCGGCGTCGCGGAAGCGCTGGACGACGCCCTTGGCGGTCGGAAACTTGCGGGCGTCATAGGTGAAGGAGGACAGCGTGCCGTTGGCCGCCGCCTTCGCCTGGTTGCCGTAGTCATCCGTGACGAGCGAGTCACCCGACACGATCTGGGCCTGTGAACCCGCGGCGCGCAATGCCTGCGCGATGAGGCCGCCCTCGACATAGGAACCGGCAAGATAGACGACGCCCGCACCCGACGCGGCGATGTCCTTGGCGAGCGGGGCGAAATCCTTGGTGCCCGCCTTGAAGCCCTGCTGCAGGGCGGGGGCGAAGCCCTTCTGCTGCAAGGCGGCGACGAAGCGCGCGGCGAGCGCCGAGAAGGCGGGTGTCTGGTCGCTGATGACCGCAATCTTCTGGCCGGGGAATTTTGCTGCCACCAGCGCCGCGGCGGCGACGGCCTGCGCGTCGTCGCGCGGCACGAGGCGGACGACGTTCCAGCCGCCCTCGTCGGTGAATTTCGGGTTGGTGGAGGCCGGGCTGATCTGCACGATGCCGGCCTTCTCATATACCTTCGACGCGGGGATCGAGGCGCCGGAGCAATAGTGCCCGATCACCGCCTTGACGCCTGCCGAGACGAATTCGGTGGCAACGTCGATGGCCTTGCGCGGGTCGCAGCCGTCGTCGGCGAACTGCACCGCCAGCTTTTCGCCGCGGATGCCGCCAGTGGCGTTGATGTCCTCGACGGCCCGTTCGACCCCACGTCGCAGTTGTTCGCCCAGTGCGGCATTGGTGCCGGAGAGCGGTGCTGCCGCGCCGATCAGGATGTCGGCGCGTGCGGCTGCCGCACTCAGCAGCAGGGCAGACAGGAGGAGGGGCAGGCGGGCTCGGTTCATCATGGTCTGGTCGCAGTATCGGGCCTTCGCGGTGGCGAGGCAACAAGAGACCCGCGCAGGGGTTGCGCGGGTCCGGTTGGCGGGAACGGCTGCCTTACTGGATGTTGGCTTCCGTGTAGTTGCCGTCCTTGAAGGTGTACCAGACATAGGACGGGTTCACGACGTCGCCCTTGGCGTCGAGCCTGATCTCGCCGATCACCGTCTGGACCGGGTTGCCGGCGCGCAGCCATTCGGCGATCTTCTCGCCATCGGTCGACTTGGTGGCTTCGGCCGCCGCCTTGTAGAGCTGCAGCGTGGCATAGGTGTAGAGGGTGAAGCCCTCGGGATCGTAGCCCGCCGCCTTGAACTGCTCGACGATCTGGTTGGCCGCCGGGTTCTTGCGCGGATCGGGCGCGAAGGTGAAGAACAGGTTGCTGGCCGCCGGACCGGCAATGGCCCAGAGTTCCGCCGTGTTCATGCCGTCGGCCGAATACATCTTCGCGTTCAGGCCCTGCTCGGACATCTGCTTCAGGATGAGGCCGGCCTCGGGGTGATAGCCGCCGAAATAGATGGCCTCGACGCCGGCGTCCTTGAGCTTGGAGACCAGGGCGGAATAGTCCTTCTCGCCGGCATTGATCGACTCGTTCAGCACCTCGGTGAGGCCCGCGGCGTTCATCGCCTTGCGCGCCTCGTCGGCGAGGCCTTTGCCATAGGCGCCCTTGTCGTCGATGATGGCGACCTTCTTGCCGGCATGGGCCTTGGCGATGTAGTCGCCCGCCACCTTGCCCTGGGCATCATCGCGCCCGCAGACGCGGGCCACGTTCCAGCCGCCCTCGTCGGTGAGCTTGGGGTTGGTGGAGGCGGGGGTGATCATCAGGATGCCCTCGTCCTCATAGACCTTGGAGGCCGGGATGGAGGCGCCGGAGCAGAGGTGGCCGGCAACGAACTTCACGTCATCCGAGGCCATCTGGTTGGCGACGTTGACGGCCTGCTTCGGGTCGCAGGCGTCATCGCCGATCTCGAGGACGAGCTTCTCGCCATTGATCCCGCCGGCGGCATTGATGTCGTCAACGGCGCGCTGGGCGCCCTGGCGGCCCTGTTCGCCGAGGGCGGCGACCTGGCCGGTGATCGGGCCGACGAAGGCCACGGTGATGTCGGCGAGGGCGGTTCCGGCGTTGAGTGCCGCGGCGAAGCTGACGGCAGCGCCGGCCAGTAGGATCTTCTTCATGCACGTTCTCCTTGAATGCAGACTTTCCGCTCCTTCTCCTGGTTCGCCGCCCTGTATCGTTTCTTGTAAATGAAAAGGGTGCCCGCCTCGCGGCGGACACCCCTCATTTAAGCACGGATGGCTTACTTGATCGAGGAATCCTCGAAGTACTTGCCGTCCTTGAAGGTATACCAGACATACACCGGGTTCTGGAGATCGCCCTTCGAGTCGAGCTTGATCTCGCCCAGAACGGTCTGCGTCGGGTTGCCGGCGCGGAGCCACTCGGAGATCTTCTGGTTGTCGAGCGACTTGGTCGCCTCGGCAGCCTGCTTCAGCATCTGGAAGGCGGCATAGGTGTAGAGGGTGTAGCCTTCCGGATCGTAGCCGGCAGCCTTGAACTCATCGACGATCGCCTTGGCTTCCGGAATGTTGCGGGGTTCCGGGGCGAAGGTGAAGATGAGGTTTTCGGCGGACTTGCCGGCGATGGTCCAGAGCTCGGCCGAGTTCATCGAGTCACCCGAGAGCATCTTGGCGTTCAGACCCTGCTCGCCCATCTGCTTCAGGATGAGGCCGGCTTCCGGATGGTAGCCACCGAAGTAGATGGCTTCAACGCCAGCGTCCTTCAGCTTCGACACGAGGGCCGAATAGTCCTTTTCGCCGGGGTTGATCGACTCGCTGACGGCTTCGGTGAGGCCGGCGGCGTTCATCGCCTTGCGGGTTTCGTCCGCCAGGCCCTTGCCGTAGGCCGACTTGTCGTCGACGATGGCAACCTTCTTGCCGGCATAGTTCTTGGCGAGGAAGGCGCCAGCCACGCGGCCCTGCGCGTCGTCACGGCCGCAGACGCGGGCGACGTTCCAGCCACCTTCGTCGGTCAGCTTCGGGTTGGTCGAGGCCGGGGTGATCATCATGATGCCCTCTTCCTCGTAAACCTTCGAGGCGGGGATCGAGGAACCCGAGCAGAGGTGGCCGGCGACGAACTTCACGCCCTTCGAGGCCATCTGGTTGGCAACGCTCACGGCCTGCTTGGGGTCGCAGGCGTCGTCGCCGATCTCGAGGACCAGCTTCTCGCCGTTGATGCCGCCGGCGGCGTTGATGTCGGCAACCGCCTTCTTGGCGCCCTGGCTGTACTGCTCACCGAGAGCGGCGAGCTGGCCCGAGATCGGACCCACGGTGGCGACGGTGAGGTCGGCCAGAGCCGTGCCCGCGGACAGCGCGGCGGCGAAGCTGACGGCAACGCCGGTCATGAGGAATTTCTTCATTCGATGTCTCCCTGATTACGTTTAGTCGTTATTCTCAGCGTGGATCTTTCCAGACGTAGTGCCGACCCACGGACGGGCACCATAAGGACCATATTTGCGCAAACACGGCCCCTTGGAAAGGGGGTAAATGATTGTTAACCTTTGCTCTTCCAGCCCAGCGGGCCAGCCGACTGGTACAGCCACGGATACTGCCGCACCATCTTCTTGGCGATCGTCATGCGATAGCCCAGCAGGCACATCGCCAGCAGGATGATGAAGTCCGTGATGAGGTAGTGGAGCGATGTCAGGTCAGCCCCGAACAGCGCGAAGTGCAGGAAGCGCAATCCGAGGGTGAGCGGCACCATGGCGATGACTGCCATCCACACCGGCCGCCACTTGATGGCGAGGCCGCGGCCCGCGAGATAAGCCGCACCGCCACCGAAGAAGACGGTCATGATGAGGAAGATCCAGAGATTGTCTTCGACGAACAGCGACATGGCTCAGTGACCTCCCTCGAGATAGGCGGCGCGGACTTCGGGCTTTGACAGCAGTTCCTTGCCGGTGCCCGACATGGTGATGCGGCCGTTGACCATCACGTAGCCGCGGTGGGCGAGCTTCAGCGCGTGGAACGCATTCTGCTCGACGAGGAACACGGTGAGACCCTCGGTGCGGTTCAGTTCCTTGATCGCCTCGAAGATCTGCTTGACGATGAGGGGCGCGAGACCCAGCGACGGCTCGTCGAGGAGGAGGAGGCGCGGGCGGGACATCAGCGCGCGGGCGATGGCCAGCATCTGCTGCTCGCCGCCCGACAGCGTGCCCCCGCGCTGCGCCTGGCGCTTCTCCAGGATGGGGAACATCTTGAAGGCGCGGGCCAGATCCTCGCCATAATATTTGGGGTCGCTCACCGTTGCGCCCATCTGCAGGTTCTCGAGCACGGTCATGCGCGGGAAGATGCGGCGGCCTTCAGGGCTCTGCGAGATGCCGAGCTGGGCGATCTTGTGCACCGCCGTCTTGGTGATGTCCTTGCCGTCGAAGTGGATCGAGCCGGCGCGGGCACGCGGCGTGCCGCAGATGGTCATCATCAGGGTGGACTTGCCGGCACCGTTGGAGCCGATCAGGGTGACGATTTCACCCTGATTGACGTCCATGTCGATGCCCTTCAGCGCCTGGATCTTGCCGTAGAAGGTCTGAACACCCCGGACCTTGAGAAGGGGTTCGGTCATGCCTTGTCTCCTACGGCTTCGACAACCGCCTTGTGGGCGAGCGGGTCGTGTTCTTCTTCTTCCTCGTCGACGCCGAGATAGGCGCGGATCACCGCCGGATCGTTCTTCACGTGTTGCGGCGTGCCGTCCGAGATCTTCTGGCCGTAGTCGAGCACCACGATGTGGTCGGAGATGCCCATGACCACGCTCATGTCATGTTCGATCAGCAGGATCGACACGTCGTTCTCGGAGCGGATGGCGCGGAGCAGCTTGTTGAGCTCCTCCGATTCACGCGGGTTGAGGCCGGCCGCCGGCTCGTCGAGGCAGAGAAGCCGCGGGTCGGTGCACATGGCGCGCGCGATTTCGAGGCGGCGCTGGTCGCCATAGGGCAGGTCGCCTGCGGGGTCGTCGGCGCGGTCGATCAGGCGGACCTTCTCCAGCCAGGACTTGGCAAGGTCGATCGCCTCCTTTTCAGCGCGGCGGTAGTGGCCGCTGCCGAGCACGCCGGCAATGGTATAGCCCGAGGCAACCATCAGCTTGTTGTGCTGGGCGACCATGAGGTTTTCCAGGACCGTCATGCCGGAGAACAGGCGGATGTTCTGGAAGGTTCGGGCCACTTTCGCGTGCTGGGCGATCTTGAAGTCGTCCATGCGCTCGAGCAGGAATTCCGCACCATCGGCGTGGCGGAGCGCGATCTTGCCCTCCGTCGGCTTGTAGAAGCCGGTGATGCAGTTGAACACCGTGGTCTTGCCGGCGCCGTTGGGGCCGATCAGCGCGGTGATCTCGTTGCGGTTGGCGACGAAGGAGAGATCCGAAACGGCGGTGAGGCCGCCGAAACGCATCGTCACGTGCTCGACGGAGAGCACCGGGGTCGTGTTCGCGGTTGCCATGTCAGCCGTGTCCTTCCTTGACGAGATCACCAGAGACGGCCTTGCGCTCCTTGAGGAAGACGGTCGGCTGCCTGCGTGTCACGAAGCCTCTTGGCCGGAAGCGCATCATCAGCACCATGGCGAGGCCCACCGCCAGCATGCGGAAGTGCACCGGGTCCGTGCCTTCGGGCAGGTATTCCTGGAACACCGAGAGCTCACGGAACAGCTCAAAGGAGCCCATGATGGCGATCGCGGCGAAGACGATGCCCAGCTGCGAGCCGAGGCCGCCCAGCACCACGATGGCGAGGATGATGGCCGACTCGATGAAGACGAAGCTTTCCGGCGAAACGAAGCCCTGGCGGGTGGCGAAGAAGCAGCCCGCGAAACCGCCGAACATCGCGCCGATGGCAAAGGCCGTGAGCTTGGTGTTCGTGGTGTTGATGCCGAGCGAGCGGCAGGCGATCTCGTCCTCGCGCAGCGCCTCCCAGGCCCGCCCGATGGGCAGGCGGCGCAGGCGGTTGGTCACGAAATAGGTGAGCAGCGCCAGCAGCAGGATCACGTAGTAGAGGAAGACGTAATAGTGGATGCGGTTGAACTCGATGCCGAAGAAGTCGGCGAAGCTTCCCTCGCCGCGCACGAAGGGCAGGCCGAAGAAGGTGGCCTTCGGCACGGTGATGCCCTGCGGGCCGTTGGTGAAGCTGAACCAGTTGATCAGCACGAGACGGATGATCTCGCCGAAGGCCAGCGTGACGATCGCGAGATAGTCGCCCCTCAGGCGCAGCACGGGGAAGCCGAGGATCACGCCCCACAGTGCCGCCAGCAGGCCGGCGATGGGCAGCGTGATGTAGAAGGCCCAGGGCACCATGCCGTCGCCGAACCAGTAGGGGAAATAGACGGTGGAGAGCAGGGCATAGGCATAGGCGCCCACGGCGTAGAAGGCGACGTAGCCCAGGTCGAGCAGGCCTGCGAGGCCCACCACGATGTTGAGGCCCCAAGCCAGCATCACATAGGTGAGGATGTAGATGCCGAGGTCGATGGGGCGGCGTTCGAAGCCGAACAGGAAGGGCAGCGCGAAGGCGAAGGCCACGAGCACGGGGAACACCCATGGGCCCACCCTGTCGGCGAAGCTCGCCTTTGGCGGTGCTGCCGCCTTGGCCGCGGCCGTCACCGGCGCGGGCGCGCGGTTCCATACGAAGAGGTGCATGAACAGCCGCACGCCGAGCAGCAGGGCGAGGATGATGAACACCTCGGTCCAGCGCGACACCAGCACCAGCGAGTACTGGGTGATGACCGACTTGTAGGCGACGATCGGCACCATGATCAGCAGCGACACGATGGCCGTGCCGATCAGGTCCTTGAGGATGGCCGGCCAGTCGTAGGCCTGCGCCTTGGGCGCGGGAAGGTCAGTTGTAGACATGATCAGACCTTCTCCACTTCGGGTTTGCCGAGCAGGCCCTGGGGCATGAAGATCAGCACGATGATCAGCACCGTGAAGGCCGCCACGTCCTTGTATTCGACCGTGAAGTAGGCGGACCACATGGTCTCGATCAGGCCGATGACGAGGCCTCCCAGCATGGCGCCCGGCAGCGAGCCGATGCCGCCGAGCACGGCTGCGGTGAAGGCCTTGATGCCGGCGAGGAAGCCGACGAAGAAGTCGGTGACGCCGTAATAGAGGAAGAACATCAGGCCGGCGAAGGCGGCGAGGGCGGCACCCATGATGAAGGTGATGGAGATGGTGCGGTCCACGTCGATGCCGAGCAGGGCGGCCATCTTCTGGTCCTGCTCGCAGGCGCGCTGGGCGCGGCCGAGCGAGGTCTTCTGGATGAGGATGGTGAAGACCGCCATCAGGATCAGCGTCGAGACGATGATCAGGATCTGCATGTTGGTGAGGCGCACGATGAATTCGCCGGCCTCGGTCACGCGGCGCATGATCTCGTAGCCGCCGGTGACGATGGGCTGCACCGGCTTGGGGCGGCCCTCCTGGTTCACGCGGACGAACTCCTGCAGCACGATCGACATGCCGATGGCGGAGATCAGCGGGGCGAGGCGGAAGGAGCCGCGCAGCGGCTTGTAGGCCAGCCGCTCGATGGTCCAGTTATAGGCGGCGGCCACCACCATGGCGATGGCGGCAACCAGAATCAGCGCCAGCAGGATCAGCAGCAGGCCGCTGCCCCCCGTCAGGCCGATTCCCAAGACGACGAGGAATGCGGCGACCGAACCGACCATGAAAACGTCGCCATGGGCGAAGTTGATCATGCCGATGATGCCATAGACCATCGTGTAACCGATGGCGATCAGGCCATAAATCGACCCGAGTGTAATTCCGTTGATCAGCTGCTGGAGAAAATACTCCATGAGCCCCCCTGTATGACTGACTGCGGCGCGATGTTTTTTTTGGCTGCCGTAGAATTGTCATAGATGGATCGGTTTTCGAAAACAAGCGCGTGACGGCACGCGTGCTGGTGGTGGAATCTCGCCGCACACACCCTTGAACTCTATTTTGAGTCGATATATATCGACCCGTTATATCGGGCTGGCATATATCGGATCGGAATTTGACATGAACGTCAGGACCCTGTGCCTCGGCGTCCTCTCCTCCGGGGAGGCCTCGGGATACGAGATCAAGAAGGAGATCGAGGAGGGGCTGTTCAGCCACTTCATCGACGCGAGCTTCGGCTCGATCTACCCCGCGCTCACGCAGCTGGCAGGCGAAGGCCTCGTCACGGTGCGGGCCGAGGAGCAGTCTGGCAAGCCCGACAAGAAGGTCTATGCCATCACGCCCAAGGGCACCGATGCGCTGGCGCGGTCGATCTCGGTCGTGCCGGGCAGGGACAAATACAAGTCCGAGTTCCTGTTCCAGATGCTGCTGCAGGAGTACATCACGCCCGCCACCATGCTGACGGCGATCGACAAGCAGCTTTCGGATCTGCAAGCCGACATTGCGCGTATCGACGACTGCAAGTGCGCGGAGCACCCCCATGCCGGGGCGCGCTTCGTGGCGGACTATGGCAGGGCCGTGCTGACAGCGGCGGTCACTGTCCTCATCGAAAAGAAAGCCGAGCTGCTGCGCCAGGCAAGCGCGCAGGCTGCCGAATAGAACATCCGGGAACGAAGCACATGATACGCCGCATCCTCTATCTCCTCCTCGTCACCGTTCTCCTCGGCGGCCTTGCGGGCGCCATCGCCTTCTATGCCTTCGACTTCAAGCCGAAGATGCTGGCGGAAGTGATCGGCGGCGCGCCGCAGCCGCCGGAAACCGTGTCGGCCGAGGCCGCCCGCACCGACAGCTGGCAGCCGCAAATCGCCGGCATCGGCACGGTCACGGCCTTCCAGGGCATCGACGTCACGCCGCAAGTGGGCGGCGTCGTCACCGAGATCAACTTCAAGTCCGGCGAGGACGTGAAGAAGGGCCAGCTGCTGGTCAAGCTCGACACCGCCACTGAGGAAGCCGACATGCGCTCCATCGCGGCCGAGCTCGCCAACACCGAGTCGGACCTGAAGCGCCGCGAAAGCCTGGTGTCCAAGGGCGTGGTCGCCGCCACCGAGCTCGACGCGCTCAAGACCCGCAAGCGGGTGCTGGAGGCGACGCTGGACCGCCGCCGCGCGGAGGTCGCCCAGAAGTTCATCTATGCACCGTGGGACGGCCGCGTGGGCCTCAGGGACATTGCGCTCGGCAGCTATCTGGCGCCGGGTCAGAAAATCGTCTGGCTGCAGAAGATCGACCCGGTCTACGTCGACTTCACGGTCACGGAGGCCGACTATGGCCGCATCTCGGAGGGCCTCCAGGTATCGGTCACGCTCAACGCCTATCCGGGCGAAGTGTTCACCGGCAAGATCGTCACCACCGATGCGCGGCTCTCGGACAGCAACCGCATGGTCATGGTGCGCGCCGAGATCGCCAACCCGGACATGAAGCTGGTGCCCGGCATGTATGCCAATGTGCTGGTGGACGTGGGCGCACCCGAAAAGGTCGTCACCGTGCCGCAGACGGCCGTCACCTATTCGCTTTATGGCGACAACGTCTTCGTGGTGAACGCCACGAAGGTGAAGGACAAGGACGGCAAGGACGTTGACGAGCTCGTCATCGAGCGGCGCTTCGTCAAGGCCGGCCCGGTGCGCGACGGGCGCGTCTCCATCGTCAGCGGCATCAAGGACGGCGACCAGGTCGTCACGGCCGGCCAGAACAAGATCGACCAGGGCAGCAAGGTGGTGATCGACAATTCGATCGCTCTCAAGCTCCAGGACACGAGCACGATCCAGTAAGGAGCCCCTGGCGATGCATTTCACCGACATCTTCGTCAAGCGCCCCGTCCTTGCGACGGTCGTCAGCTTGCTCATCCTGCTGGCGGGCCTCCAGGCCGTGCTCAAGCTGCCGATCCGCCAGTTCCCGGAGGTGTCGGATACCAAGATTGAGATCACCACGATCTACCCAGGCGCCAATGCCGACCAGATCAAGGGCTTCATCACCACCCCCTTGCAGCAGGCCGTGGCCTCGACCGAGGGCGTGGACATCATCGAATCCCGCTCGTCGCAGAACGTCTCGACCATCACGCTGAAGCTGCGTCTCGACGCCAATGCCGACCGCGCGCTGGCCGACGTCCTCTCCAAGGTGAACGAGGTCAAGGGTGTCCTCCCCGAGGAGGCGAACGACCCGGTCGTCAAGCGCACCAACGGTGCTGGCTTCGCGCTGATGTACATCAGCTTCAAGTCCGACCAGATGTCCGCCCCGCAGATTTCGGACTACCTCGACCGCGTGGTGAAACCCAAGCTGCAGGCGATCAATGGCGTGGCCTCGGCCGAAATCCTCGGCGGCTCCACCTTTGCCATGCGCGTCTGGCTGGACCCGGAGAAGATGGCGTCCCTCGGCATCACGCCACTCGACGTGCGCCAGGCGCTGGCGGCCAACAACTTCACCACTGCCGCGGGCGAGGTGAAGTCGGATTTCACCCAGCAGAACATCAACGCCCAGACCTCGCTGGAAACGCCCGAGCAGTTCGAGAGCCTGGTCGTCGCCACGCGCGGGGATTCGGTCATCCGGCTCGGTCAGGTTGCCACCGTCGACCTCGGCCCGGAAAACTATGACACGCGTTCCGCCTTCGACGGGCTGAAGGCGGTGTTCATGGGCATCCAGACGACGCCGGACGCCAACCCGCTCACCGTCATCAACGAGGTGCGCGACACCATGCCGGAGATCCAGCGGCTGCTGCCGACGGGCCTCCAGGCGAACATCGCCTATGACGCGACGGAGTTCATCAACGCCTCCATCTGGGAGGTGGGTAAGACCCTGCTCGAGGCGGGCATCATCGTCATCGTGGTGATCTTCCTGTTCCTTGGCAATGTGCGTTCGACCATCATCCCGGTCGTCACGATCCCCTTGTCGCTGATCGGCGTGGCGCTGGTGCTGGTGGCCTTCGGCTATTCCATCAACCTGCTGACGCTGCTCGCGCTGGTGCTCGCCATCGGCCTCGTGGTCGACGACGCCATCGTGGTCGTCGAGAACATCCACCGCCACATCGAGGAGGGGATGCGCCCCTTCGACGCCGCAATCCGCGGCGCGCGCGAGATCACCGGCCCGGTCATCGCCATGACCATCACGCTCGCCGCGGTCTATGCGCCCATCGGCTTCACCTCGGGCCTCACGGGCGCCTTGTTCCGCGAGTTCGCCTTCACGCTGGCGGGTGCCGTCATCGTGTCGGGTGTCATCGCGCTCACACTGTCGCCGATGATGACGTCGAAGATGCTGAAGCCGCACGCCAAGCTCTCGTGGTTCGGCCGCCTCGTGGAGCGCGTCTTTGGCGGGCTGCAGCGCTTCTACCGACGCCGCCTGGACGGCACCATCCGGCAGCGCGCCGTCTTCGCCTGGGTGGCTGTGCTGATGATCGTGCTGTCGGCTGTGCTCTACAACGCCATCGGCCGCCAGCTTGCCCCGTCCGAGGACCAGGGCGTGCTCTTCGCCTTCGTCAATGCGCCCGAGCACACCAACCTCGACTATCTCTCGACCTATACCGACGAGCTGACCAAGACCATGATGGCGGTGCCGGAGAAGCAGAACCTCTTCGCCATCGATGGCTTCCCGAACAGCCACTCCGCCTTCATGGGCCTCATCCTGAAGCCGTGGGAGGATCGTTCGCGCTCCGACCTGACGGTGATGGGCGAGCTGCAGCCGAAGTTCAAGTCGGTGTCGGGCGTCAACATCTTCGCCACCGCCCCGTCGGCCATTCCGGTGGGCGCAGGCGAGCTTCCCATCGAATTCGTGCTCACCTATCCGGGTGAGTACACGCGCCTGGCCGAGGTTCTGGACAAGCTCGATGCCGAGGCGAAGAAATCCGGCCTCTTCATCTTCACCAATGCCGACCTGCGGTACCAGACGCCGCAGGTGGAGCTGATCGTCGACAAGGACCGCGCCAACCGCCTCGGCGTCACCATGCAGGACATCGGCGCCACGCTCGCGACGCTGCTTGGCGGCAACAATGTCAACCGCTTCACGGTCGACGGGCGCAGCTATCAGGTGATCCCGCAGGTGCCGCGCACCGAGCGCTCCTCGGTGGACCAGATCCTCAGCTATCGCGTGCGTGCAGCGGACGGCCAGATGGTGCCGCTCTCCGCCTTCACCGAGGTCTCGAAGACGGTGCAGCCCAACGGGCTCGCCACCTTCCAGCAGTTGAACTCCGCCATGCTGCAAGGCGTGCCGTTCCCAGGTCGCACCATCGGCGAGGGCATCGCCTTCCTGCAGCAGAAGGCCGACGAGATCATGCCGCAGGGCATGGCCTATGACTTCAAGGGTGAAAGCCGCCAGTTCGTGAAGGAAGGCAACACGCTGGCCGTGACCTTCGCGGTCGCGCTTCTCCTGATCTACCTGGTGCTCGCGGCGCAGTTCGAAAGCTTCCGCGACCCCTTCATCATCCTGATCGGCCTTCCGGCCACGGTGTTCGGCGCACTCCTCGTGCTGTTCATCCTGGGCGAGGTCAATGGCGCCATGATGAACAATCCGCCGGTCAACCTCGGCTCAGGCACGATCAACATTTATACCCAGATCGGCCTCGTCACGCTCATCGGCCTCATCGCCAAGCACGGCATCCTGATGGTGGAGTTCGCCAACAAACTGCAGGAGACCAAGGGCTACGACAAGGAAACCGCGATCAAGGAGGCTGCCGCCGTCCGACTGCGGCCCATCCTGATGACCACCGCCGCCATGGTCATCGGCGTCGTGCCGCTGCTGATCGCTGACGGTGCCGGCGCCAAGAGCCGCTTCGACATCGGCGTGGTCATCGCCGCCGGCATGACCATCGGCACCTTGTTCACGCTCTTCATCACGCCCGCGATCTATTCTTACGTCGCGCGCGACCGCCGCCACATGCATGACCACGAGAACGCCTCGGATGTTCTCGGGCCCCATGTGGATCATCCGGCCAATGACCTGAGCCCGGTGCCCAAGGCGGCGGAGTAGGGGGGCACGCAGTTCCGCCTCGTGACACGCACTCACTTTGGCCGGGCTTGCCCCGGCCATCATTTTTTGGTGCCGCGAGACAAAGGGTGCCCCGGTCAAGCCGGGGCAAGGTGAAAGGATGAGCTGTCGAGGATGGTGCCTACACCAGCGAGCCCAGTCCCGTCTGCATCCGCGCCATGGCCTTGCCGATCTCCACCTCGCTGCAGGCGAAGGACAGCCGGATCGAGCCCGGCGCGCCGAAGGCGGAGCCAGGTACTGTTGCCACCGCATGCGTGTCGAGCAGCCAGTCGCAGAGGGCATCTGTCGTGTCGAGCAGGTGGTTCCCGGCTTTCCTGCCAAGCAGGGCCGAGACATCCGGGAAGGCATAGAAGGTGGCCGGGATGTTACCGAGCTTCACGCCGGGAATGGCGTTGAGACCGCCCTGCACCATGTCGCGGCGCAGCTGGTACTCCTTGCGCATGCGGCTGACGGAGTCCCGCGGACCTTCGAGCGCTGCGATGGCGGCGCGTTGGACGAACTGGTTCGCACCGGCCGAAATGGCGCTCTGCATGCGGCCCATGGCCTTTGCGATGGGTTCGGGTGCTGCGGCATAGCCCAGCCGCCAGCCGGTCATGGCGAAGCCCTTAGAGAAGCCGTTCACGGTGATGGTGCGCTCGCGCATGCCAGGCAGCGCGCCGAAGGACTGCATCTCGCCGTCGAAGATGATGTATTCGTAGATCTCGTCCGACATCACCATGAGGTGCGGGTGGGCCTTCACCACCTCGGCCAGCTGCGTGAGTTCCGCCTTGCTCCACACCGCACCGGAGGGGTTTGACGGTGAGTTGAGCACGATGAGCTTGGTCCGCGGGGTGATTGCGGCCGCGATCCGGCTGGCCGGCACCTTGTAGTTCTCTTCCACGCCCGCATGCAGAACCACCGGCGTGCCGCCGCAGAAGCGCACCGTGATCTCATAGGACACCCAGAAGGGCGCCAGCATGATCACCTCGTCACCCGGTCCGATGATCGAGAGCATGGCATTGGCGATGGCCTGCTTGGCGCCGTTGGCGAGGCAGATCTCGTTGGCGGAATAGTCGAGGCCGTTCTCGGCCTTCAGCTTCTTCGACAGGGCGGCGCGCAGTTCCGGGATGCCCATGACCGGGGCGTAATGGGTGAAGCCTGCCTTCATGGCTTCGGCAGCGGCCTGCTGGATGTTGTCCGGTGTGTCGAAGTCGGGCTCGCCCAGCGTCAGGCTGACCACGTCGGCGCCTTTGGCGCGCATCTCGCGGGCGCGCTGCGACATGCGGATGATGGCGCCTTCATCGGCGGTTTTCGAACGGGCGACGAGCAGGGAGGCGGGATCGAACTGGGTCATGCGGCCCCCTATACGTCAGCGCGCTTGCCCGGTCGAGGTGCTGCGGGCATAAGGCGCCCATGCGAAAACATGTTTCCGGCTTGATTCTTCTTGCGGCGGCCCTTGGCCTTGCGGCCTGCAGCGAGTCTCCCGATGTCCGGGTCACCCGCAACAAGGCGGCCCCGCAGGTGGTCATGAAGCCGCGCAGCGAGCCGATCTTTTACAACGGCAAGACCTACCAGCTGGATTTCGCCCCGAAGGGCCCCAACCTGTTCGACATGTCGGTTTCCGGCATGGGGCCGAAGCAGCAGAAGGATGCGGTGGCGGTCGCCACCTCGTCGCTCGGCTATTACGCCTGTCCGGATGGTCAGAAGGGGCGTCTGCAGGGCAATCCCGCCTATGTCGACGCGCGCTGGCGCATGCAGGCGAAGTGCGGCTGAGGCTCCGTCCGCGGTCTTCAGCCAGACGCTCACCCGGCGGGGCCGCGTGCCCTGGTCTTAGACGAGGCTAAAGCAGGCGAACGCGTCAGGGAGCCGTGAGGCCGAGGTGGCGCAGCAGGGCCTCGGGCTTGGCGCTCACGTCGGCAATCGTGTATTTGGCGAGAACGTCGAAGAAGGCGCCCTTGGCCTCGGCGATCATGCCCTTCAACTTGCAGGCCGGGGTGATGACGCACGTGTTGCGCGCGGGGTTGAAGCACTCCACCAGTACCTGTCCTTCCTCCGCGAACGCCATGACATCGGAAACGAGGATGCGGTCCGCCGGACGTGCCAGCGTGAAGCCGCCGGAACGGCCCCGCTGGGTCACAATGAAGCCCGCACGCCCGAGCTCGTTGATGACCTTGATCAAGTGGTTACGGGAAATGCCATGGGCCTTCGCCACTTCGTCGATCGTCACCCGGTTGGGGTGCCGGATGGCGGCCTGGATCAGGACACGCAACGAATAGTCGGTGAAAACGCTGAGGCGCATGGCATGAAGCTATATTCAATATACAACCTCTGGCAAGTTTTTGGTAGATCTAACGCAGCCTTGCGTAGATCGCATCGTCGGCCCAGTGCCCCTTGAACCACTCGCTTTCGCGGAAATGGGCCTCCTTCACGAAACCCGCCTTTTCAAGGACCCGGCAGGAGGCAAGGTTGCGCGGGTCCACCGAGGCGGTGACCCGGTGAAGCGCGAAGCGGCCGAAGGCATCGTCAACCAGGGCTGAGACGGCTTCGGTGGCGAAGCCGCGGTTCCAGAAGGGGCGCGCGATGGTATAGCCGACGCGCGCCAGGCGTCGGTCGCCGGGGTCGATGAACAGACCGCAGTCGCCGATGAATCGCCCGGTCGCCTTTTCCTCCAGCGCGAACTGGAACCAGCCGGGCGCGCCCGGTTCAGCCGTTGCGAGATCGGCGATGAAGCGGCGGCCTTCGTCCTCGGTGAAGCGGTCCCATGATTGGTAGCGCGCCACCTCCGGGTCGTCGCGCATGGCGACGAAGGCGTCGAGGTCGCCGGGACGGAAGCGCCTTGCCGCCAGCCGTGCCGTCTCGAAGATCATCCGAAGCGGCGGTCCAGCCAGTCGCGGGTGCGGAAGTAGCGCCCGATCCATGGCAAGAACCAGGTGTTGCCCGTGTAGAGCGGATGGTCGGGGAACTCCGGCCGGTCGAAGGCGCAGACGTGGTTGGCCTTGCCGGCGATCTTGCGGGCCGTCTGGTGGCCGAGATAGCTCATCATGGCGATGCCCGAGCCATTGCAGCCCAGCGCATAGTGCATGTTGTCGAACTTGCCCATGTGCGGCATCTCGTCGAGCGTGAAGGCCACGTTTCCGGTCCAGGCGTGGGTGATCTTCGAGCCCTTCAGCTGCGGGAAGCGGTCGGTCATGAACTGGTAGAGGATGGGTGCCGTCTCCACCGGGTCGGTATGGCCGAACTTGGCGCGGCCGCCGAAGATCAGCCGCTTGCCGTCGGGTGACATGCGATAATAAGTCAGAACCCGGCGTGTGTCGGCGAATGAGCGGTTCTTGGGGCTGATGGTCTTCGCGAGATCCGGTGGAAGCTCCTCGGTGGCGATGATGTAGGAACCCACCGGCACGACGCGCCGCTTCAACTCGGGCGTCACGTCGCCGGTATAGCCATTGGTGGCGATGATCACATCGCCCGCCGCGATGGCGCCGCGCGGCGTATCCACCCGCCAGCCTGACCCCGTCTGGGTGAGCCTGGTGGCCGGGGTCTTCGTTGCGATCGGGATGTTGCGCTGCTGGCACAGCGTCAGCAGGCCCTTGAAGAACAGGGCCGGATGCAGGTGCCCCGCACGGCCCACCACCATGCCACCACGGTAATAGTCGGAGCCGATCTCCTCACGCTGCCTCTCGGGCGGCACGATGTAGGACTCGGACACAGCGGTCTCGTTGAGAAGGTCCACCTTGTGGGCCATGCTCTCGTAGTGGCTCTTGCACCAGGCGCCGAGGAAATAGCCGGCGCGGTGCCAGCCGCAGTCGATGTTTTCGCGCGCGATCAGCTGCTCAATGTGGCTGAAGGCATCGGCCGCATCGTTGAGGAAGGGGGCGGCCTCTTCGTCCGACATGGCCTTGGCCATGTAACGCTTGCCGACATTGACGCCGCCCGACACCATGCCGCCATTGCGCGATGAGCCGCCGAAGCCCGGTTCATTGGCATCGAGCACGATGCAGTCCAAACCCTCGCGGTGCAGTTCGAGGGCCGCATTGAGCCCGGCATAGCCTGCACCGACGATGACCACGCGCGCCTGCTTCGGCAAGGTGATCTCGGGCAGGGGCTTGGGTTCATGGGCCTCCCACCAGAAGGGGCGGGCCTTGAAGTCTCTTGTGAAAATCGCGTTGCTCATGATCGGCAGATTGCGCGAGGACGGCCTGAGTGGCAAGCCGCGCCCGCAGCAACCCGGCCTTGCCAAGGCGGCTGGGCTGTGGTCCTAAGACGGGTCATGAAATCCGTCATCAAAACCATCATCTTCCTCATCATGGGCTTCACCGTCATCTTCTATGGCGGGGCCCTGCTGCTGCCGGGCGAGGCGCGGGTGGAGCGTTCCATCGTCATCGCCGCTCCGCCCGATAAGGTCTATGCCATCGTGGCCGATCTGCGCCGCTTGCCGGAATGGTCGCCCTGGGTGGAGACGGACCCGCAGGCCAAGTTCAGCTTCGAAGGTCCCATGGAGGGTGCGGGGCAGGTGATGCGCTGGGCCTCCGGCAACCCGATGGTCGGCAGCGGCACGCTGCGGGTTACTGAGGCCACCCCGAACCTGCGGGTTGCGACCGCGTCCGACTACACGGGCTTCGGCACCTCCACCGCGATGATGGATGTCGCCCCAGATGGCGCTGGCACGAAGCTCACCTGGGTGTTCCAGTCGCAGCTTCCCGGCGTGATCGACCGCTGGGCGGGCCTCGGCATCGACCGAAGCGTTGGTGCGGAGTACGAGAAGGCCTTGGCCAAGCTCAAGGCCCTGGCCGAAAAGGACTAGGCTTGGCCTTGCTGTGCCGGGTGACGCCCGGGGCGTGGCCGGAGGCCCCAAAATCACCTAAGCTCGGCCGACAGGCAGCGGGGAGAGAAGATGTCTGACGGCAGGTTTGCGCTGGTGACCGGGGGCGCCCAGGGCATGGGCTTCGCGGCCGCGAAGCGGTTTCTGGAGCTGGGCTTCGGCGGCGTCATGCTGCTCGACCGGAACGCGGCGAAACTCGCCGAGGCTGCGGCAGGGCTCAGGCCGCTCGGCCGCGTCGAGACGGTTACCGGTGATCTGATGGACGTGACGCTTGCCGCCCGCGCCGTGGCCGCCACCCTGTCAGCGTTCGGGCGTCTCGACGTGCTGGTCAACGCCGCGGGCAACACCGAGCGCTGCGGGCTGGAGGACACGAGCCCCGAGGCCTTCGACCGTCTCTTCGGCGTCAACG
This sequence comes from uncultured Aestuariivirga sp., assembly GCA_964474665.1. GTDB lineage: Bacteria > Pseudomonadota > Alphaproteobacteria > Rhizobiales > Aestuariivirgaceae > Aestuariivirga. The sequence continues at coordinate 5,737 of CAYYTH010000012.1, read as the reverse complement.
TCAGGGCGCCGCTGCTCATGATGCAGGAGGCGGTGAAGGCGATGCGCACCAATCGTGCCGGCACCATCATCAACATGTCTTCCATGCTGTCGCATGGCGGGCCGCCCAACCTCACGACCTATTCGGCCTCGAAGGCGGCACTCAACATCCTCACGCGCTCCTCCGCCCAGAAGGTGGCGCGTGACGGCATCCGCATCTTCGCCATCAATCTGGGCTGGGTGAATTCCGACGGCGAGCATGCGCTGCAGACGGGCTTCCACAACATGCCGCAGGACTGGGCCGAGGCCATTGGCCGCCGCATGCCGGCGGGCCGCCTGATCACGCCGGAGGACGTCGCGGGCCTCGTCGCCTATCTCGTCTCGCCGTCGGCCCAGATGATGACGGGCGCGATCATCGACTACGAGCAGATGCCGGTTGCCGTGTTCGAGCAGCATCCGGCACTCGCGCCCGAATGACATCGTCAGGGCGCACGCCGCTCCTTCTCCTCACGCTCTCCATCGCGGCGGTCGGCATCCAGGCCCTGATGCTGTCGCCGCTGCTGACTGACATCGCTGCGGGCCTCGGCACCCAGGCCAAGGAGATCGGCTTCGCGGCGTCGGCCTATGGCGTGGGCGTGGCCACCGCAGCCTTGCTGGCGGCGCCGCAGCTCGGCCGCTGGCCAAAGCGCGGGGCGATCCGCATCGCCTTCGCGGTGCTGGCCGTGTCGCTGTTCCTCTGTGCCTTCGCATGGGACTGGCGCGTGCTGGCGGCCGCCCAGCTCGTCGCGGGCCTCGCCTCGGGCGTCATCATTCCGGCGACCTATGCGCTGACGGGTGACATCGCTCCGCCGGACCGCCGCTCGCAAGACCTTGGCAAGGTGTTGTTCGGCTGGTCCATCGCCATGGTCGCGGGCGTGCCGCTGGCCGCGGTCCTCTCGGCCTTCGTCGGCTGGCGCGGCACCTTCGCCATCGTCGGCCTTGTCGCGGCGGCCATGCCCTTCGCCGGCATCCTTCTGCCGCGCGGCACCTCGCAGGTGAGCACCGAGCGCGTGCGCTACATGGACGTGCTGCGGCTGCCGGGCGCATGGACCGGCTATCTCGCGACGTTCGCCTACATGATCGCCTTCTACCAGACCTACACCTTCATCGGCGACCATGTGCGCCAGACTCACGGGGCAGGGGCCTGGCTCGGCGGCACCATCTCGCTCGCCTATGGCATCGGTTTCGGCCTCGGTGTGGTCTTCGACAAATGGATCGACGCCAAGGGCCCCACGCGCATGCTGCCGCTGGGCCTGGCGCTGGTCGGCCTCAACTATCTCGTCCTGCCTTTCGCGGCGGAACGCGTCTTGACCGTGGCGCTGTGGCCCTTCCTCTGGGGACTGGCCAACCACTTCTGCATGACGACGCTCGTCTCATATATGAACACCCTCTCGCAGCGCCTGCGCGGCACCATCATGGGGCTGTTTTCCTTCACCACCTACCTCTCGCTCGGCACGGCGGGTGCCGTCTATGGTCCGGTCTATGAAGCGCATGGGTTCTTCGTGGTGTCCTTCGCATCGGCGGCCACCGTCGCGCTGGCGGCGGTGATCGCGCTGCGGCGAAGCCTTGCCGTCAGCCCTGGCTCGCTGCAGCCTCGGCGATGATCCAGTTGCGGAAGGCCTTGGTCATCGGGCGCTCCGCCGTGTCCTTGCGGGTGATCAGGTGATAGGCGAACTGCGCCGGGCTGCGGAGTGACAGCTCGAAGGGCTTCACCAGTCGGCCGGAGGCCAGGTCATCCGCCACCAGCGTCGAGTCGCCGAGCGCCACGCCATGGCCATCCACCGCCGCCTGCACGGCGAGCGAGGTCTGGCTGAAGTGCAGGCCCCGCGTGTCGTTGAAGTCCTTCACGCCCGCGGCCAACATCCACATGCGCCAGTTGGGCCAGACGGCTCCTTGTGCCTCCCAGTCGAGGTGGATCAGCGTGAACTGCAGCAGGTCGCGCGGTTCGCGCAGCGGCTTGGCCCCCGTCAGCAGCTCCGGGCTGCAGACCGGGAACAGCGTGTCGTGGAAAAGCTTCTCCACCACGAGGCCGGGATAGACACCATCGCCGAAGCGGATCGCCACGTCGATGTCTTCGCGGTCGAAGTCGAGGGGCTCGGAGGAAACGTCGATGCGCACATCGGCGCCGGGCATGGACTCCAGGAAGCGGTCGATGCGCGGCACCAGCCACTTGGCGGCGATGGAGGGGGAGGCAGTCACGCGCACCTGGGTGGGGTTGTCCACCTGGCGGATCTTCTGCAGGGCGCGGGTGATGCCCTCCAGCGCATCGGCAACGGCGGGCTTCAGGACCATGCCCTGGCGGGTCAGCTGCATGTGGCGGCTGGTGCGCTGGAACAGGGGCACGCCAACGGCCTCCTCGAGCTCCTTGATCTGGTGGCTCACAGCAGCGGGGGTAACATTCAGCTCGGCCGCCGCGCGGGTGAAGTTCAGATGACGGGCCGAAGCATCGAAGGCTTTCAACGATTGCAGGCCCGGAATGTGGCGCAACATGGGCAATCCTCAAACTTTGTTTGAAGATTAATCTAGAAAGCTTCGTTTGTACAGGCGGAGCGCCGGGATTATCTTTGAAACCAACGCCGCTACTCTTAACAAAAGATTGAAGATCATGACCCGTCTCGCCGACACCGCGCCCGCCATCCCGGTCTGGACCAGCCTGGGCAGTGCCGTGCACCAGGCGCTCCGCAGCCTCACCGCACCCGCCGCGGAGGCTTCGGTATTCGAGGCGCTGGATGCTGAGCAGTCCCGCATTCGCCAGTCGGGCCGCCATTGGCTCGTCGGCTGAACCCTCTCTCCCCTGAAGGCCCCGGAGTTACATCCGGGGCCATTTTTTTTGATGGGGGCTACTTGCCCTTCCACTGCGGCTTGCGCTTCTCGGCGAAGGCGCGCGCGCCTTCGAGCTGGTCCTCGCTCGAATAGAGCACGTCCACGGTCTTCAGCTTGCGCTTGGTCACCATGTCGAAGGCCTGCTGCACGGGAAGATGCGCCGTCTCGCGGGTGATCTCCTTGATCGCGGCGAAGACCAGGGGCGGGCCGTCGGCCAGCTGGTCGGCCACTTCGCGGGCGCGGGCCATCAGCTGATCGGCCGGCACGACCTCGTTGATGAGGCCCCAGTGCTTGGCTTCCTTCGCGTCGATGCGGCGGCCGGTGAACAGCATTTCCATGGCCACGGCATAGGGAATGCGGCGCGGCAGCTTGATCGAGGCGGCGTCCGCCACCGTGCCGGAATTGATCTCCGGCAGCGCGAAGGTCGCATGCTCGGCGGCGATGATGATGTCGCAGGAGATCATGATCTCGAAGCCGCCGCCGAAGGCGAGGCCATTCACCGCGCAAATGACGGGCTTGTTGAGGCCCGGCAGTTCCTGCAGCCCGCCGAAGCCGCCGACGCCATAATCCGAGTCCGGCGCTTCGCCCTCGGCCGCGGCCTTGAGATCCCAGCCGGGGCAGAAGAATTTCTCGCCGGTGCCGGTGAGAATGGCGACGCGCAGCTCCGGATCGTCACGGAAGCCGGCGAAGATGTCGCCCATGATGCGGCTGGTCGCGGCATCGATGGCATTGGCCTTGCCGCGCTCGATCCTGACTTCCAGCACGCGGCCGCGCTTGGTGACGTGGATCGGTCCGGTGGTGCTTTCCTTGACGGTCATGGCTTCCTCATCTTGATCAGGGCATCGACGGCAATGGCGCCGTCCTTGAGAACGAGCAGGGGATTGACGTCGACTTCCTCGACGAGCCCGCGATTGGCATTGGCGAAGTCCGCCACCGCCTCCACCGCGCGGATGACGGCTACCGCATCACCCGACTTGCCGCGGAAGCCCTCGACGAGCGTCCAGACCTTCAGCGTCTTCAGCGCGCGTTCGATTTCCGAGCGTGTCGTCGGCAGGATCAGCGTCACCGTGTCCTTGAGGAGTTCTGTGAGGATGCCGCCCGCACCGACGACGAGGGCCGTTCCGAATTGAGGGTCGGAGGTGAGGCCGATGATGAGTTCGGCGACCGCACCCGTCACCATTCGTTCCACCAGTACATCGGGTGCCAACTTCGCCATGCGCTTTGCGGCGTCTTCGACTTCGGCAGCATTACGCAGGTTCAGCGCCACGCCGCCCGCTTCCGTCTTGTGGGCGATGGCGGCGGAGGAGACCTTCAGCGTCACCGGATAGCCGAGCTTCTCGGCGGCGGCCACCGCATCGCCCGCCGGGCAGACGATGCCCTCCGGCACCGCGAGGCCGTGCTTCTTCAAAAGCTCCTTGGCGACGGACTCGCTGAACAGGCGTTCCTCGGCGCCCTTCTTCACCGGAGGCAGCATCTCCGGCGGCTCCTCGCTGCGCGCCCAGTTGCGGCCGATGAAGGCGGCCGCCTCGAAGGCGGTGAGCGCGTCGTCGAGGCCCATCATGGGCGCGACACCTGATGCCGAAAGCTCGGCGGCGAGCGACAGCGGCATGCCTTCCGACAGCGAGGCGACGACGGCGGCGCGCGCACCCGTGGCCTTCGACGCGGCGGCCATGGCCCGCGCCGTGGTGGCCCAGCTGTCCGGCTTCATCTTGGGGTGGGTTGGCGTGTCGAGGATCACCATGCCGACATCGAAGCCGCCCTTCAGCACCTCGGTGAAAGTGGCGGTGAGCTTCTCCGGCTGGCCCCAGATGAAGGTGTGGTAGTCGAGCGGGTTGTCGATCGCCACATATTCATTGAGCGTCGCGGCGACGCGGGGCTTCGTCTCCGCATTGAAGGGCGGGAAGGACACGCGCTTCTCCAGCGCCATGTCAGCGACGAGGGCCGCTTCGCCACCCGAGCAGGAGAGAGACACCAGCCGCGAGTCTGTGATGGGCCCGCCATTGTGCAGGAACTTCAGCGTCTCGGCGAAGGCGGAGACCGACTTCATGCGCGCGATGCCGTAGCGCTCGAACAGCGCGTCATAGAGCGTGTCCGCACCGGCGAGCGATGAGGTGTGGCTCATCGCCACCTTGGCTCCCTGTTCGGAACGCCCGGTCTTCAGCACCACAATGGGCACGCGGCGCTTTCGCGCGAGGGCTGCGGCCTTGGCGAAAGCCGCGACGTCCGGCAGGCCCTCGACGTGGAGGCCGATGGCCGAGATGCGCGGGTCGGCGGAGAGTGTTTCCACCATGTCATGCATGCCGACGTCGACCTGATTGCCGATGGAGAACACGGCGGCGACGGGAAGCCCCCGCATCATCATGGTGAAGTTACAGGCGATGTTGCCGGACTGGGTGATGAGCGCCACGCCGCGCTCAACCGGCTCCAACCCCGTCTCGTCAGGCCAGAGTGCCGCGCCCGACAGCGTGTTGACGAAGCCGTAGCAGTTGGGGCCCATCAGCGGCATGCCGTTCGCCGCTTCGAGCAGCTTGCGCTGCAGTTCCGTGTTTCCGGTCTCGGCGAAGCCTGCGGCATAGATGACGGCGCCGCCGCAGCCCTTGGCGGCCAGCGCGCGCACGACCTCGATGGTGGGTTCGTTCTTCACCGCGATGAAGGCGGCATCGACGGTTTCCGGAATGTCCTCCGGCGATTTCAGCGTCGGCACGCCCGAAAGCTCGTCACGCTTCGGGTGCACGGCATAGATCGTGCCGGTGAAGCCCAGCTCCTTCGTGCGGCGAATGGCGATGGCGCATTCATTGCCGCCGATGAAGGCGATGGACCTGGGATTGAGGAGGCGGGTGAGGTTCTTCATCGTCCTCTCCCGCCTGCGGGAGAGGAGGGGGCCCCAACGGAGTTGG
>CAYYTH010000011.1:0-94903 GCA_964474665.1 uncultured Aestuariivirga sp. | reverse complement strand
CCCCACGAGGGGGAGGGGAAATCCAGCCCCAACCCCATGAAATCTTTATTTAGAACGCTTTGTTCGACAAATCGAACTTTCGGACTTGATTCCCTACTAATCCCGTATAGTATTGGGTAATCATCTGAAGGAGACCCTGATGCGCCTGTTCAACCGCCGTGCACTGGCCCTTGGTATCGCCGCCCTGTTCCTCTCCGTCGGGGCGGCCCAGGCCCTGGCCGACCGCACCCTGCTCAACTTGTCCTATGATCCGACCCGCGAGTTCTACAAGGAATTCAACGCCGCCTTCGCCGCCGACTGGAAAGCCCGGACGGGCGAGACCATCACCATCGACCAGTCGCATGGCGGCTCCGGCAAGCAGGCCCGCGCCGTGATCGACGGCCTCCAGGCTGACGTGGTCACCCTGGCGCTGGCGGGCGACATCGACCAGATCGCCAACAAGACCAACAAGCTGCCGAAGGACTGGGCGAGCAAGCTTCCGCACAACGCTGCCCCCTACACCTCCACCATCGTGTTCCTCGTGCGCAAGGGCAATCCCAAGGCCATCAAGGACTGGGGCGACCTGGTGAAGGACGGCGTCGAGGTGATCACCCCCAACCCCAAGACCTCCGGCGGTGCGCGCTGGAACTACCTCGCCGCCTGGGCCTATGCCGAGAAGGCACATGGCGGTGACGAGGCCAAGGTCAGGGACTGGGTTGCCGACCTCTATCGCAACGTGCCCGTGCTCGACACCGGCGCGCGCGGCTCCACCACCACTTTCGCACAGCGCGGCATCGGTGACGTGCTGATCAGCTGGGAAAACGAAGCCTTCCTCGTCCAGAAGGAATTCGGCGCGGAGAACTTCGATATCGTCGCCCCCTCGCTGTCGATCCTCGCCGAGCCCCCCGTTGCGGTGGTCGAAGGCAATGCCAAGGCCAAGGGCAATCTCGATGTGGCCGAGGCCTATCTGAAGTTCCTCTACACGCCAGAAGGCCAGAAGCTCGCTGCAAAGAATTTCTTCCGCCCGGTCCATCCGTCTGCGGCAGACCCCGCGGACCTCGCCCGCTTCCCCAAGCTCGACCTCGTGTCGATCGACAAGGACTTCGGCGGCTGGTCACAAGCACAGAAGGAGTTCTTCGCCGATGGTGCCATCTTCGACCAGATCTACCGGCCGACCAACTGATGACCTTCCTGCCGTCCTCCCTGCGGCAACCCAGCGCCCTGCCCGGTTTCGGGCTGGCGCTGGGCTTTACGCTGGCCGCCCTCAGCCTCATCGTGCTGATCCCGCTTGCAGCCCTCGTGCTGCATGCGGCCGCGATCGGTCCTGCCGAATTCCTGAAGATCGCCGCCGACCCGCGCACGCTGGCAGCCCTGCGCCTGTCCTTCGGGACGGCCCTGGTGGCGGCCCTCATCAATACCGTCTTCGGGCTTCTCATCGCCTGGGTTCTGGTGCGCTACCGCTTCCCCGGTCGCCGCATCATCGATGCCGCGGTGGACCTGCCCTTCGCGCTGCCCACCGCCGTGGCCGGAATCGCCATGGCGGCCATCTATGCGCCCAACGGCCCCATCGGCTCCATCGCGCAAAGCCTCGGCTTCAAGATCGCCTACACGCCGCTCGGCATCGTGGTGGCCTTGGTCTTCATCGGCCTTCCCTTCGTGGTGCGCACCGTGCAGCCCATCCTCGAGGAGGTCGAGACCGACATCGAGGAGGCCTCCGCGCTCCTCGGCGCCAGCCGGCTGCGCACCGTGTTCCAGGTGGTGCTGCCGCATGTCTATCCGGCGCTGCTCACCGGCTTCGCGCTCGCCTTCGCGCGTGGTGTGGGTGAATACGGCTCGGTCATCTTCATCGCCGGCAACATTCCGCTCGTCTCGGAAATCGCGCCGCTCCTCATCGTCATCAAGCTCGAGGAGTTCGACTATGGCGGTGCCACCGTCATCGCCACGCTGATGCTGGCCATCTCGTTTGCCATGCTCTTCCTCATCAACGCCATCCAGGGCTGGAGCCGGACCAAATATGGCAATGTCTGACCGCGTCCTGCCACTCGCGCATCAGCCTGAGCGCGCGACGACCGAAACCGCCACGACGAAGCTCATCCTGATCGGCGTCGCGGTGCTGTTCCTCGGCGCCATCCTGTTCCTGCCGCTCGTCACCGTCTTCATCGAGGCGCTGCGCAAGGGCTGGGGCACGCTGTTCGAAAGCTTCGGCGACCCGGACACGCTCGCCGCCATCCGCCTGACGCTGCTGGTCGCCGCCATCGCCGTGCCGTTCAACGCGGTGGTGGGCCTTGCAGCTTCCTGGGCCATCGCCAAGTTCGAGTTCAAGGGCAAGAACCTGCTCTTGACGCTGATCGACCTGCCCTTCTCGATCTCGCCCGTCATCTCAGGGCTCGTCTATGTGCTGCTCTTCGGCGCGCAAGGCTGGCTGGGGCCGTGGCTCCAGTCGCACGATATCCAGATCATCTTCGCCGTGCCCGGCATCGTGCTCGCCACCGTGCTCGTCACCTTCCCCTTCGTGGCGCGCGAACTGATCCCGCTCATGCAGTCGCAGGGGACGTCCGAGGAGGAGGCCGCGCTGATGCTCGGCGCGTCGGGCTGGTACACCTTCTTCAAGGTCACGCTCCCCAACGTGAAGTGGGCCCTGCTCTATGGCGTGCTCCTCTGCAACGCGCGCGCCATGGGCGAATTCGGCGCGGTGTCGGTCGTCTCCGGCCACATCCGCGGCCTCACCAACACCATGCCGCTCCACATCGAGATCCTCTACAACGAATACAACTTCGTCGGCGCCTTCGCGGTGGCCTCGCTGCTCGCCGGCCTCGCACTCTTCACGCTGCTGGCCAAGACCTTCCTCGAATGGCGCTTCGCCGGCGAACTCGCCGCGTCTTCCCGCCGCTACTGATCCAAGGAGACAAGCCATGTCCGTCCCCGTCCGCGTCAGGAACCTCGAAAAGAATTTCGGCCGGTATCCCGCCCTGAAAGGCGTCTCGCTCGATGTCGAGGCGGGCGAGCTCGTCGCCCTGCTGGGGCCCTCGGGAAGCGGCAAGACCACGCTGCTGCGCGCCATTGCGGGGCTTGAGCAGCCCGATGCCGGCCAGGTGCTGTTCGGCGACATCGATGCCAACACATTGAGCCTGCGCGAGCGCCGCATCGGCTTCGTGTTCCAGCAATATGCGCTGTTCAAGCACATGAAGGTCTTCGACAACATCGCCTTCGGCCTGCGCGCCAGGCCGCGCACGTCACGGCCCTCGGAGGCCGTCATCAAGTCCAGGGTGCTGGAGCTCCTGCACCTCGTGCAGCTCGACGGGCTCGAGGCGCGATATCCCGCCCAGCTGTCGGGCGGCCAGCGCCAGCGCGTCGCCTTGGCCCGTGCACTCGCCATCGAGCCGCGCGTGCTGCTGTTGGACGAGCCCTTCGGCGCGCTCGATGCGCGCGTGAGGAAGGACCTGCGCAAGTGGCTGCGCGAGCTCCACCAGCGCACCGGCCATACGACGCTCTTCGTCACCCATGACCAGGACGAGGCCTTCGAGCTCGCCGACCGCATCGCCATCCTCGACCACGGCAAGATCGAGCAGGTCGGCACCGCGCAGGAAATCCTCGACAATCCTGCCACGCCCTTCATCGACAGCTTCATCGAGGGCATCGCCCGGCGCGAGGCACAGGCCCGCGAATGGTCGAGGCCCCATGCGGTGGCCAGCCGGTAAAGCAGCCCGATCCAGGCGCTGAAAAGCAAAATGGCCGGGGTGAACCCGGCCATCGCGGCGACAGAAGATTTTCTGGACATTGCGCCTTTCTAGCAGAACGAGCGCGCGCTGTCAAGGACTAAATTCGTTTGCTAGGAACCACCTTGCGTTTCCCTCCCCCTTGTGGGGAGGGGCAGGGGTGGGGGTCGTTCGGCAGGCTCTGGCTCGAACAGCAGGCTCGCGGTACCCCCCCACCCTTAATCCCTCCCCCTTGCGGGGAGGGAAATCACTCCGACCGTTCACACCCTGCCGCCGCCTCAGGAAGCGCCCTTCTCCGTCCCGCCTCGGAACCCCATGGCCAGCACGAAAAGCTCGGCCGAGTCATCCCGGCTCGCCATCGGCTTCACGTGGCGCACCGATGCGAAGTCCTTCTTCATCATCTTCAGCATGTCGCTTTCGGTGCCGCCGCGCAGCACCTTGGCGAGATAGGTGCCGCCGGGCTTCAGCACTTCCTTGGCGAATTCGTAACCCGCCTCGGCCAGCGCCATGATGTTGATGTGGTCCGTCTGGCGGTGGCCCGTCGCATGGGCCGCCATGTCGGAGAGCACGCAGTCTGCCTTCTCGCCGCCCAGCGCCTCGATGAGAAGCGCAGGCGCATCCTCCTCGAGGAAGTCCTTCTTGAAGATGGTCACCGCGCTGATCGGGTCCATGCCGTGCATGTCGATGGCGATCACACGCCCGCGGCCTTCTTCTGCCTTGGTGCGCTTCACCGCCACCTGGCTCCAGCCGCCGGGTGCGGCACCTAAGTCGACGATGCGGCCGCCGGGCTTCAGGAACTTGTACTTGTCGTCGATCTCGGTGAGCTTGAAGGCAGCGCGTGAGCGATAGCCCAGCTTCTTCGCCTCCTGCACGTAAGGATCGTTCAGCTGGCGCTCCAGCCAGTTCTTCTGCGATACCGTGCGGCCCTTGCCGGTCTTGACCCGGACCTTGAGGCGAACGCCCGGCTTCTTGCCGCTTCCCGGCCTGCTCATGCGGTCCTCCCGTAGGTTCCGTCTTCCTTCATCAGCATGGTCAGGATCCCTTCGCGCAGGCCACGGTCAGCGACGCGGATGCGCTGCGCGGGAAAGGCCAGCCGGATTTCCTCGAGGATCGCGCAGCCCGCCAGCACCAGGTCAGCGCGCTCGCGCCCGATGCAGGGGTTCGCGGCCCGCTGCTCGTAGGAGAGATGCAGCAGCCGGTGGGTCACCGCGCCGATGTCGTCGCTGTCGAGCCAGCAGCCGTCGACCCGCGCGCGGTCATAGCGGGCGAGGCCCAGCTGCACCCCGGCGATGGTGGTCACCGTGCCGGAGGTACCGAGCAGGTGCGAGGGCACGGGCGGAGTTCCACCATTGGCCGCGGAAACCCGCGCCGCGAACTCCTGCAGCATGGGTCGCAGATATTCGCGCATCGCTTCGAAGGACGCGGGCGTCACGTCCACGCCGCCGCCGAAGCGCTCTGAGATGGTGACAACGCCGGCGGCCAGAGAAGTCCAGGCCACCGTCTCGAAGCGCGCACCGGCGCGCCGCATCCACAGCACTTCCGTCGAGCCGCCGCCGATGTCGAAGACCAGCGCCGTCTCGGCCTCGCGGTCGACCAGCGGCTCTGCGCCCACGGCGGCAAGGCCCGCTTCTGTCTCGCGGTCGATGATTTCCAGCCCGAGGCCGGTTTCGGACTTCACCCGGTCGATGAATGCCGGGCCGTTCTCCGCCATGCGGCAGGCCTCGGTCGCGACCAGGCGCACGCGGTCCACCTTGCGCCAGCGCAGCTTGTTGGCGCAGACCCGCAGCGCCTCGATGGTGCGGCCCATGGCATCGTCGCTCAGCCGCCCGGTCTGGGCCAGCCGTTCGCCCAGCCTGACGATGCGCGAAAAGGCATCGATCACCGAGAACCCGTTCTGGGTGGGGGTCGCGATCAGAAGGCGACAATTGTTCGTGCCGAGATCGAGGGCGCCATAGAGGCCCCCCGGCGGCTGCTCGCGCGAAACGGGCGGTTTCCGGGCGTGATGGCCCCCGGCCGCCGGTTTGCGCCGTGGCCGGTCCCTGCCCGGCCTGCTGGTCGCATCCACGTCCAAACCTTTCGAGGGCGACCGGGCTCGACGGAAGCACCGGAGCGGCGGCGGCCGCCCTTACAATCATTGCGTTATCCCGAATGTACCAGTTTCGGCCCCCCCTCACAAAGCAAATCTCCGGACGGAACGGGCGATCGAATTAACCGGAAGTTGAGACATGGGGTGCCAAAAGGCGGTGTAACTTCCGGGTGAGTAATGCGTACATTTGGTGCCAAGTGGTTCAAGGATGGTTCGCTGATCGGCGAGTTTTCCGATCATCTCGGCCTCGCCATTCCGCAGCGCAAGCAGGCCATCGCGCTGCAGGCCGCCAAGGTCGATGCCGAACTCGCCTCCAAGGCCAAGTCCGAGTTCATCGCCAACATGAGCCATGAGCTGAGGACGCCGCTCAACGCCATCATCGGCTTCTCCGACATGCTGCACACCGGAACCGTAACCAGTCCCGACAAGGTCCACCAGTATACGGGCTACATCAAGCAGGCGGCGGAGCACCTGCTGGAACTGATCAACGGCATCCTCGACGTCTCCAAGATCCAGGCCGGCAAGCTGGCGGTCGAGAAGGAACAGGTCGATCTGGCCCCCGTCCTCGCCTCCTGCCTGCTGATCGTCGAGGCAAAGGCGCGCGAGAAGTCGATTGGTGTCGAATACATGATCGACGAAGCCCTGCCGCCACTCGCCGCCGACCCGCTGCGCCTCAAGCAGATCCTCATCAACCTTCTCGGCAATGCCGTGAAGTTCACGCCCGACAACGGCCAGGTCTCCATCAGCGCCACCGCGACCCCGGACAACACGGCGCTGATCGTGGTGGAGGACACCGGCATCGGCATGACCCCGCAGGAGATCGAGACCGCGCTGAGGCCCTTCGGCCAGGTCGATTCCGGCTTCAACAAGCGCCACGAGGGCACGGGCCTCGGCCTGCCCATCGCCTTTGCCCTGGCGCGGCTTCATGGCGGCGACCTGCGCATCGCCTCGGAGAAGGGCAAGGGCACCCGCATCAGCATCACGCTGCCGATCGCCGATGGCGAGGCTTGCGAACCGAACCTCCACTGAAGGCGCCAGGATGACCAGCAAGGACAAGATCTTCGCACCCCGCATCGGCCGCATCGTCGCTGTGACGGGGGCCCATGCCGTGATCCTCATCGACGGCGGCAGCGACGACGAGGTGCGCAGCAGGACGCCCGAGATCGGCACGCTGCTCCGGGTTGACACGCCGCGCACCATATCGCTGTGCATCGTCTCCGCCCTGTCCTCGCCGGTGCCGAGCCACCTGCCGGATGAGCCGGAGACTCGCATCATCGAAGTCGAGTTCCTCGGCGAGCTGCCAAAGGACGAACGGGGCGAGCCGCTGCATTTCCGCCGCGGCGTCTCATGCTACCCCTCGCTCGGCGACGCCGTGCTCCGCGCGTCGAAGCATGAGCTGGAGAAGGCCTATGCCAACGACACCCAGCACGCCATCCGCGTCGGCCACATCGTGCAGGACGAGGCCATTCCCGCGATGGTCAAGATCGACGAGCTGCTCGGCAAGCACTTCGCCATCCTCGGCACCACGGGCACCGGAAAATCCTGCACGGTCGCTCTGCTGCTGCGGCGGATCCTCGAGCACAATCCTCAGGGCCACGTGCTGCTCCTCGACGTTCACCGCGAATATGCGCATGCTTTCCAGGATATCGCGGAGGTCATCAGCCCGTCCAACATGAACCTGCCCTTCTGGTTGCTGAACTTCGAGGAGATCGTGGAGATCCTCATCGGCCAGCAGCCGAACCGTGACACCGACATCGAGGTGCTGCGCGAGCTGATCCCCGTCGCCAAGCTCCGCTTCCTCAACAATCAGCGCCGCGAGCGCCCGGGCCTGCAGCGCACGCGCGAGCAGGTAGAGCCATCGGCGATCGGCGTCGACACGCCCGTGCCCTATCGCTCCTCCGACCTGATCGGCATCCTCGACGAGCACATGGGCAAGCTCGAACTTCGCGGCGAACTCGCACCCTACAAGCGCCTGAAGGCCAGACTCGAGGCCATCAACCGCGACAGCCGCTATGCCTTCATGTTCGGCTCCCTCACCGTACAGGACACCATGTCCCAGGTGCTGGCACGGCTGTTCCGCATCCCCGTCAACGGCAAGCCGATTGCCATCCTTGAACTCAGCGGCCTGCCGTCCGAGATCACCAACGTGGTGGTCTCCGTCCTTGCCCGCCTCGCCTTCGACTTCGGCGTCTGGAGTGCCGGTCGCATTCCCATCACCTTCGTTTGCGAAGAAGCCCACCGCTACGTTCCGGTGGACAAGACGCTGGGCTTCGAGCCGACCAAGCGCGCCATTTCCCGCATCGCCAAGGAGGGCCGGAAATACGGTATCTCGCTCTGCATCGTGTCGCAGCGGCCGGCGGAACTCGACGCCACCATCCTGTCCCAGTGCAACACCATCTTCTCGATGCGACTGGCCAACGAGCGCGACCAGGACATCCTGCGGGCCGGCATCTCGGATGCGGCCTCGAGCCTGCTCGACTTCATGCCCACCATGGGCACCGGTGATGCCATCGCCTTCGGCGAGGGCGTGTCGCTACCCACCCGCATCAAGTTCGACACGCTGCCGGCGCATGAATGGCCGAAGAGCAATACGGCCTCCGTTACCGGAAGCTGGGCGCGTGAAATGCCGGAGGACGGTTTCCTGCAGGACATCGTCCTGCGCTGGCGCGCCCAGAGCTTCTCGCCGGAGGGAAGCCTGTTCGATATGCCGCAGCAGGCCACATTCGGCCAGCAGCAAGCACCACCGCCTATGCCCGGCAGCGACCTTACCGCCCCACTCCGGCGGCTTGCCGCATTGGCCCCGGGCGCCACGCCGCCGCGCGATGCCAGCAGCGACGAGCGCCAGAGCCTCGCCAGCCTGATCCGCCAGATCCGCAGCTGACCGGGGACCAGCCCGGGCAGCCGGCACGACCCGGGCGGCGCCGCGATCAGGCCACCGGTGAACGACGCGGAAGCCCCCGCCTCGATTGCTGCGGCTGACGATCAGAAGAAGAATCGCGCGCCCGTCAGCAGGCCATAGGCATCCTGATAATCGGTCCCGAGATCGTCAGTGTAGGTGAACTTGCGGACACCGCCGTAGAGATCGAGCGAGAAGGCGTCGATGGTCTGCACGGCGTAGACACCGAAGTTCTCGGTTCTTGCGCCGTCGGACAGAAAGTCCCGCCCGAGGTAATAGTCGACCGACAGGGCGGTGGCCCCTATGTCGAAGACCTGGTTCCGCCAGCCGAGCCTGCCCCATACATAGCCCGCACCATCCACCTGCTCGCCCGCCGAGACCGCCAGGTTCAAGCCGGTGGGCGTATGGACCACGGTCATCGATCCGGCCACCCGGCGGGTGTCCTCGGCATCCGGATTGTCGAGCCACTGGTAGCCGGCGGCCGCACGGATGGCAAAGTCCCCAACCTCTCCCGTCCAGCGCACCGCGGCATCGTAGTAGGTCGTCTTGTCCTCCTCGACGAGGATGTTCTTGCCAAGCGAGGTTGACAGCATCACGCCACTCACCACAGGGGTGTCGTAACGCGCGCGGAAACGCCGTGCGCCGTTGAAGTTGTTGTTGACCTGCCCAACCGTGACATTGGTCAGATTGCCGTCGGCATCACGAAACCGGAACGACCCGAAGCCGTCGGTCGAGTCGGTCGAGCCGGCCACGAAGGTGGCGGAGTCGTCGAGCCCCGCAGTGCCGTCGGATGCCGAACTGCCCTGCCCGAGGGAGATCGTTCCGAGGCGTCCCTCACCCGCGACCTCAAACCAGCGCAGCGCGGTCTTCTGCCAGTCGAAGTAATCCGGCGTGTAGCCCTGGGAGACAAGGGCGCTGCTGCGCAGTCCAAGCCCGGTCTCGAAGCGGGCGCGCAGGGTGATGTCGCCGGCCGGCTGCATGATGGTGAAGCCGACGCGCGAGTTCCAGTTGCCGTTGTCGACGAAGGTGTTGGTCACCTCGCCGCCATCGTTGAAGCTCTGGAGGGCCGGATTGTACTGGCCATAGAAATTGATGACGCCGCCGGAGAACATGTCGAAGGTCAGCGGCGGCCCGAAGGTATCGGACTCGATCGGAAGCTCTTCGATGAGGGCGTCGTAGTTGAAGTCGGTGTCTTCCTGCGCCTTCTCCTGCGCCGTGGCCGCAGCCAGAAAGGGGCCGAGAAGGAAGGCGATGGTGCATGCCTGGCGGATAAGTCTCATGTCAGCTCCTGTTCTCTCGCCCACCGCGTTGCCGCCCCCCAACCGCCGTCATCTGGGCAAGATGCAGGCAGACCTCCACGGCGACGGCCATCTCCTGCAGGCTGCCCCATTCGAGCGGCCCGTGGATCATCGCCATGCCGGTGAAGATGTTGGGTATCGGAACCCCCTGCTCCGTCAGCCGTGACCCATCGGCAAGGAGGTGCAGCAGGTCGAACTGGCATTGCGTGCTTGGCGACGTCGCCGAGGTGTGGTCGCTCTGCGTGTCGATGGCCACGTCGCGGCACAGGCGGTCTTCAAGTTCACGAACGACGTCGGTCATGATGGCAGCATCCTGCAACCGGTGGAGATCACGTCATGCGGCCCCGCGGTAACCGTTGCGCACCAGAGATGGTTCAGCAGCGCCATCGGACTAGCGGGCCCTGACGAGGCCGGAGAAGCCGGCGATGGCAAGCAGGCTCAGCGCCCAGCCCACAACGGCCTGGAGATAGAAATAACCCATGGCGAAGCTGCCCCAGGCGAGGGCCGGATTGGGACGCCAGAAATCCTTCTGGCCCAGCATGAGCACCGGGAACAGCGCATCGAGCGAAAACATCGCGGCGTTGAACGGCGGATAGCTCGCCGCCTCCGGCTGGGCGAGAAAGCAGGCAAGCTGCGCCTGACCCGGAAGCGCACGACCCTGGAAGGTGCCGGCCGCCAGCGCGCGTGTTTCACCCTGCGGCACGGCGCACATCGTCCAGTCCGGCGCGCGCAGCACCACGGCGCTGGCGGGCTTCATGGCCGACTGCGCCTGCGCCAGGCTGAAGACGGCGACACCCGTGAGCCAGAACAGGAAGAGCCATGCGAAGGCCAGCAGCGGACGCCGGCCATAGCCAAGCGTGACCTTGAGCATGCCGTCCATCAGGCCGAGCAGCCAGCGCTGCAGCGGAGTGGCGGCCCGCGCCCGGCGCGCCCGCCGCTGCAGGCGCTCCTTTTCAAGCAACACGGCGGTGGCATCCTCGTCATGCCCCATGTCGCGATAGACATGGGCGAGCTGCTCATAGGGCTGCGGCCAGAAATCCTCGTTCCAGCGCTCGGGTGACTGGCGGGCCAGCCACGCCAGCCGGTGCCGGGAGTCCATCGGCCCGCCGAGCAGCGCATTGTAGAGGCAGCGATTGAGCAGCAGGTTGCCGGGGGCGGGCCACGACTCCGCGTCGTCATGGAGCGTGTCGAAGGATGCGCCGGTGAGGTCGAGGGCCCCGTCGATCTTCGCACCGCCGCGCAGGAACAGGCCGCCGCGCACCACGGTGCGGTTGAGGTGCAGCGCCTCGCCCGCGGGAAAGGACAGATGCGCGCCGGTGAGATCGAGATCGCCGTCGATACGGGCCGACGTCATGCGCGTCTCGCCCAGGATCTCGACGCCGCGCAATTCCGCTGCGGCCATGGACATGCCGTCCGCCACCAGCGCCGGCCCGCCATCGGCACGAATGACCGCGCCGTCGAGGCTGAGGCTGCCCTCGAGGCGGCTGGCGGCGAGGCGGATTTCGCCCGTGACCTCGGCGCCCCTAAGCGACACGCCGCCGCGCGCCTCGAGCCTCTCCGCCTGCAGGCCCGGCAGCAGCGACCCGTCGAGGAAGAGGTTGTCGATGACGGCATAGCGCAGCACCGGCACCGCGTCGAAGCGGCAGTCCTTGAGGCCGATGTCGCGCTGGACGCGACAGCCCTCGAGATCGAGAACGCCGGAAATCCAGCCGCCCGACACGCGCACGCCCTTTTCATGCGGACGGTGGTTGGCATCGCCGCCGAGCATGAGGAAGCGCAGGAAGGCCGCCCGCACCTCGCGCGCCGGGTCTTCCGTGGCTGGGCGCAAGCCATCGCCGAGGCGGTCGAACTCGCCGACCGCCAGATCGGCGATGATGCGCTCCTCGGCGGGTGTCAGCGGCTTCAGGGCATCGAGCGTGATGCGCGAGAATTCCGGCGCCCCGTGTTCCATGGACTTAGCCTGGTCCCAGCGGGATGCCGAGGACGTTCCACAGGATGAGCATCAGCGTCCACACCACCAGCAGCACCATGGTGTAGGGCAGCATGAGCGCCACGATGGTACCGATGCCGGCATCCTTCACGTATTTCTGCGCGAAGCCGACCATCACCGCGAGATAGACGTTGAGCGGCGTGATCACGTTCATCGGGCTGTCGCCCACGCGATAGGCGGCGAGCACCAGGTTGGGATCGCCACCGAGCCGCATGAACAGCGGGATGAACACCGGCGCCAGAATCGCCCACTTGGCTAGCGCGCCCGTGAGGATGATGTCGATCAGCGCAACGACGATGACGAACAGGACGATGTAGCCGGTGGCGCCGATCGGCACGGTCTGCAGGAAGTCGGCGAGGTTCACCGCCATGACGGTGGCGAGGTTCGTCCAGTTGAAGAAGGCGATGAAGTTGGCGATGACGAAGAGCAGGAAGATCATGCCCGCCAGGTTGCTCCACGTCTTGGTGATGAGGCCAATGGCAGCGGTGGCATCCTTGATGGTGCCGGCACCACGGCCATAGGCATAGCCGATGACGAGGAACAAAAGGCTGATCAGCACGATCAGGCCGCTCATGAAGGGCGAACCCGCCATGATGCCGCCATCCACCTGGTTGCGCAGGATGCCCCAGGGCAGCGGCGGCGCGGTGAGCGCCAGAACCACGGCCACGTAGCCGAGGAAGGCCCGGCCCGCAAACTTGAGGCCGCGCTGCTCGCTCTCCGACAGGTCCTGCGCCGTCTCGAGCTTGGTTTCGCCCGCATAGGGCCCGAGCCGCGGCTCGACGAAACGGTCGGTGATGATCGTGCAGACGATGGCCATCAGGATCGACGAGACGATCATGAAGTAGAGGTTTCCGACCAGCGAGATCTGCAGGTTGGGATTGACCGTGCGGATCGCGTCGTTGGTGACCTCCGTCAGCAGCGCGTCGGTTGGCGTCACGAAGACGTTGACCAGGAACACCGCCGCGACGCCGGAAAAGCCGGCAGCGAGACCCGCCAGCGGGTGGCGGCCCATGCTGTGGAAGGCCGCAGCGGCCAGCGGCACCAGCACCAGGTAACCCGCGTCGGCGGCGATCGAGGACAGCACGCCCACCATGACGATCATGAAGGTGAAGATCGACTTCGGCGCCACCGCGACGAGCTTACGCACCAGCGTGGCGATGAGGCCCGATTCCTCGGCGATGCCGACACCGATCATGGCGACCAGGATGACGCCCACCGCGGTGAAACCGAGAAAGTTGCTGACCGGGCTGGTCAGCATGAAGCGGATGCCGTCGGCCGACAGCAGGCTGCGCACCGCCGTGGTCTGCTCGACGATGTCGCCTACCGCCTCGTCATAGGCGTCGTAGGTCACCGCGGTGCCGAGGAGGCCGAAGATCACCGAGAAGGCGATGACGATGGCAGTGAGGATGAAGAAGATGATCGCGGGATGCGGCACCATGTTGCCGACCCGCTCCACCGTGGCGAGGAATCCCGTGGCCGGCTTTGCTGCTGCCGCGCCCTTCGCGTCCGTCTTGGCCATGTCTCGTCCCCCAATTCCAATTCATGTCTTTTGCGCCCGGGCATGGTGCCCGTTGTTGTGCCGCCGCCAACCTCAGAACCGCCAGACGAGCGGAACGAAGAAGGTCGCGACGATGAAGAACCAGATCATCAGCGGCAGGCCGAGTTTCCAGTAATCGCTGAAGGCATAGCCGCCCGGCCCCATCACCATGAGGTTGGTGGGCGTGGCGATCGGCGTGAGGAAGGATGCCGCTGCGGCAATGGCGGTCGACATCAGCACCGGCTCCGCCGACATGCCCAGCACCTTGGCGGCGGCGATGCCGATTGGAATGACGATCAGCGCGGTCGCCGTGTTGGAGATGAGCTGGCCCAGCACGGCCGTCAGGATGAACAGGCCGCCGAGCAGCGCATAGGGCCCCAGGTCGCCGACCGCGGCGACAAGGTATTCGGCCAGCAGCTGCGCCGCACCGGTGCGATCCATGGCGGTCGACAGCGGCATCATGGCAGCGACCATGATGACCGTCGTCCAGTTGATCGAGCGGTAGGCCTGCTCGATGTTCATGATGCCGAGCAGCACCACGGCGCCCGCCGCCAGCATGCCGGCGACGGCAGTGGGCACGATGCCGGTGGCCAGCAGGATGACCATGGCCAGCAGGATGACGACGGCGGGCTTGGCGCCCGGGCCCATCGGCACCGCCTGGCGGCGCACCAGGTCAGGCGAGTTGACGACCAGCACGTCCGGATCGTCGAGCCGCTCATCCAGCGCCTTCCACGTGCCCTGCAGCAGCAGTGTATCGCCGGCCTTGAGCGTCGTGTCCGGCGCCTCGAGCGGCACGTCGGCGCGCGAGATCGCCAGAATGATGAGATCGCCGCTTTCCGTCACCATGCCCGGGAATGCAGTGGTGCCGATCAGGCCTGAGCGCGGCGGGATCACCACTTCGGCCAGGCCGGACTTGCGATTGAACAGCGTGTCCTGGCCGCCAGTCCCGTCGCCCTCCTCGCGCAGCGCGAGGTGGCTGTCGGCGGCAAAGCGCGCCGCCGCGTCGGCGGCCCCCTTGAGGATGATGTAATCGCCGTCGGCCAGCGTATCGCGGCGCAGCGGCATGCCGCTGGCGCCATCCTGAAGCGCGACGAATTCCAGCCCGTGCATTGCCTTGAGATCGGCCATCTCGTCACGCGGCTTGCCGGCCAGCGGCGAGGACGCCTTGACGCGCAGGCGGAAGACCCCGCCCGACAGGCCATACTGCTCCACCAGCGTCTGGGCGTGGCGGCTGAAGTCCGCCGGCATGGCGGCGCCATTGCGGAACGGTAGCAGCTTTTCGCCGAACAGCACGATGATCGCCATGGTGCCGATGAGCAGCGGCAGACCAACGAGCGCGAATTCGAAGAAGCTGAAGCCGCGATAGCCCGCGTCATGCGCGGCCTCCGACACCAGCACGTTGACGGGCGAACCGGTGAGCGCCA
This sequence comes from uncultured Aestuariivirga sp., assembly GCA_964474665.1. Classification (GTDB taxonomy): domain Bacteria; phylum Pseudomonadota; class Alphaproteobacteria; order Rhizobiales; family Aestuariivirgaceae; genus Aestuariivirga. The sequence goes on along the minus strand of CAYYTH010000011.1, from coordinate 79,977 downwards.
GCAGCGAGCCGGCATGGGCCGCGAAGACCAGCGGCATGAGCAGTTGCGACGTATTGCGCTTGAGGCGCACCGCGATGACGACGACCACGGGAAGCAGTGCGGCAATGGCGCCGTTGAGGCTGATGATGGCAGTGAGCAAGGCGCCGAGGCTCATCATCAGCACCAGCAGGCGGGTGCGGCTGTCCGCGCCGGCTTTCTCGATCAGCAATTGCCCGGCCCATGCCGTGACGCCCGTCTTCTCGAGTGCCGATGACACCACGAAGAGCGTGGCGATGAACATCACCGCCGGATCGCCGTAACCGGCCAGGGCGTCCGGCAACGGCAGGATGCCGGTCGCCCACAGCGACAGGCCAACTGCCATGGCCACAACCACCACCGGAAGCCTGTTGGACACGAACAGGACGACCGCCACGGCGATGATGAGAAAGATTGTCGTGACGTCGCTCATTGGTACTTCCCTTCAGCGTATCGCCCGGCCTGTCGGTCGTGAGCTGACCTCCGGGTGCGGCAGGTCCTTGTCGCAGGGCCTCTCATCTCAGGCCTTCCTGCATGTGTCTAAGGTCAGTTTTCGGTCATGTCGACAACTAACCAAAGCTTCATTTTCGATATATGTTTAGACTGACCTGTTCGGGGCCAAAATACAGTATGTGAAATCGTTCTCTATGAGTGCCGCAGCGGACTGCGGTCATAGATCACGGTTTTGACTGCAATAATTGGGCCTTAATCGCCTCATGATCTGCATGCTCCGTGACAGTTGGGAATTTCTGGATTGGCGCAGGGCCGTCCGTGCATCGCCAGCCACTCCGTGCTTTACGTCTGCTGCTTTCCATGGAAAGTAGTGGTCATTCTAGCGCAGCGGCACCGCTGATCGGATGCCAACACGCGCCCTTCTGGCCGCAACTCCGTGGAGACGTGCTTGAGCGACAGTGCGGTCATATTCGCGATCATCGCCGCTGTGGTGGTGCTGTTCATCTGGGGCCGCCTGCCGGTGATGCTGGTGGCGCTGATGGTGCCGCTGTCGCTGTTCTTCTCCGGCATCCTGACGCTCGAGCAGGTGTTCGCCGGCTTCGGCAATCCGGTCGTCATCTTCATCGCCAGCCTGTTCATCGTGGCGGCTGGGCTCGAAGCGTCCGGCATTGCGGCATGGGTGTGTCAATGGCTGTCGCGCGCCGTGGGCGACAGCCCGCTGCGGCTCTCGCTGCTCACGTTGCTGATCGTGGCCCTGCTGAGCCCGCTGGTGAGCCAGAGCGGCGCAGTGGCGGCACTGATGCCGGTGGCCATGCTGATGTCGATCCGGCTGCGTCAGGCGCCGTCGCGATTCCTCATGCCGCTGGCCTTCGCCGCGGCCGCCGGCTCCTTGCTGGCGCTGACCGGAACGGCCAAGAACGTGCTGGTTTCCAATGCCGCGGCCGGCGCGGGCTACGGCGAGTTCGGCTTCTTCGAATTCGCCTGGGTCGGCGTCCCCCTGCTGGCGGGCACGCTGCTGATCGTGACGCTCGCCGGCCGCAAGCTGCTGCCGGACCGCCGTCCGGCAACCCTTCCCGGCGACTTTGGCCGGCATGCCGAGACCCTGACCGAACAATATGGCGTTGCCGGCAGCGCACGCGTCTTCACGCTCGATGCCGACTCGCCGCTCATCGGGCAGCCGCATGACGCGGCGCGCGGAACACCCGGTATCAGCCTCTTGAGCGTGTCCGGTGCCGGCGTGACCTTCGCCCCCGGTGACGCGCTGGTGCTGAGCGGCAGCACCGAGGCGCTCGAAGCCTTCACCGCCCGTCACGCGCTGATCGCGCGGGACGCGGCCGAAACCACCGTTGCCGGCATGCTGTTCAACCGCAATTCGGGTCTGGCCGAAGTGGTGGTGAAGCCGCGCTCCAAGCTGATCGGCCAGACGCTGCAGCCCGGCATGGTGACGGAGAGCGGGCGCTTCGTGGTGGTGGCCGTGCAGCGCCACGGCGAGCCCATCGGTGGCGAGGGTGCCGTCGTGCCGCTGCAGGCGGGCGACCATCTGCTGATTCAGGGCAGCTGGGATGCGCTCAAGACCATCACCACCGATCCCGACGTGCTGGTCGTCGACCGGCCCGACGAGGTGCGCCGACAGGCGGTGCCGCTGGGGCCGGGCTCGGGCATGATGCTGTTGATCCTCGCCGCCATGGTACTGGTGCTGGCACTCGGCCTGTTGCCGGCCTCGGTGGGGGTGCTGCTCGCGGCCATGGCGGTGATCGGGGCAGGCATCCTGACGGTGCCGCAAGCCTATCGCGCCATCGACTGGAACACCGTGGTGCTGGTGGCCTCCATGCTGCCGCTGGCAACGGCGATGTATGTCACCGGAGCCGCAACGCAGATCACCGACCGGCTGGTGGCGGCCACCGGTGGCGACAGCCCGGTGATGCTGCTCGCCGGGCTCTTCCTGGTCACCGCACTGCTCGGTCAGGTCATCTCGAATACGGCGACCACCATGATCATCATTCCGATCGCGGTGACGGCCGCGGCCGAACTCGGCATTTCGGTGAAGCCGGTGCTGATGTCGCTCAACGTCGGCGCCTCGGCCGCCTTCCTCACCCCGGTGGCCACCACCTCAAACCTGATCGTCATGGGTCCCGGCGGCTATCGCTTCGGTGATTACTGGAAGCTCGGAGCGGTGATGATGCTGCTCTATTTCGCGGTCGCCGTGTTCTGGGTGCCGCTGGTATGGCGGTTCTGACATGATCCTGCCATGCCGAATTGCGTTATTGAAATGGTAAAAATTCATCACCAAACAAGAGAGGACGACACATGACTTCATCCGCGGACTTCCTGGACGCGAAGGCTGCCGAGGCCCACCTGATGCGCTTCCTCGCCATCGACGGCGTGACCGGAGAGGAGAAGGCCATCGGCGAGGCGGTGATCGACGAACTCGTGAAGGTGGGCGTGCCGAAGAGCGCGATCCGCTTCGACGACGCGCATACCCGCATTCCGGTGCCGACCCAGACCGGCAACCTGATCGTCGACCTGCCGGCAACAGCCGAGGGCCCCCACCTGCTCTTCTCCACCCACCTCGACACCGTGCCGCTGTGCCGCGGCGCCAAGCCCAGGATGGAAGGCCGCCGTATCGTGTCCGACGGGACGACGGCCCTTGGCGGCGACAACCGCACCGGCTGCGGCGTGCTGGTGAGCCTTGCCGAGACGCTGATCAAGCACAAGCTGCCCCACCCGAAGATCACGCTCCTGTTCACGGTGCGCGAGGAAAGCGGCCTGCATGGCGCGCGCGAACTGAACCCGAAGGACCTCGGCAGCCCGGTCATGTGCATCAACATCGACAGCCAGAAGCCCGAGGACGTGATCACCGGCGCGGTGGGCCAGGAGAACTGGGAGGTCGAGATCAAGGGCCGCGCTTCGCATGCCGGCCTTGCACCGGACAAGGGCATCTCGGCCACGCTGGTCGGTGCGCTGGGCCTCGCCAATGCGCGCCGTGACGGCTGGTTCGGCAAGATCGAGAAGGCCAATGGCAAGGGCACGTCCAACGTCGGCATCTTCGGCGGCAAGGACGGCAAGGCGGCGGGCGACGCCACCAACGTGGTGACCGACTATGTGTGGATGAAGGGCGAGGCGCGGAGCAACGAGTCCGCCTTCGCGGCCTCCGTGGCCGAGGCCTTCAAGGCCGCCTTCGAGGAAGCCCGCCAGGCCGTGAAGGCCACCGATGGCGACGTGGCGGAGGTGAACTTCACCCATGTGAAGGCCTATCCCCCCTTCAACCTGCCGGATGACTCGGCGGCGGTCACGCGCATCTCGTCGGCCATCACGGCGCTGGGCCTGATGCCCAACCTGGTGTTCTCGCCCGGCGGCCTCGATGCCAACTGGCTCGACAAGCATGGCATCCCGACCGTGACCATCGGTGCCGGCCAGCACGAGGTGCACACGGTGAAGGAATTCGTCGATCTCGACCAGTATGTCGCGGGCTGCAAGGTCGCGGTGCTGGCCGCCACGCTGAAGGACTGAGGCACCACGCGTTCAGGCGGGCGGCGGGTGGATGCGATGCTGCCATGCCGCCCGCCACGCCGCATGGTCTGAGCTCCGCCCGTCAGCCCCTGCCAGGCCAGGCTTGAACGACCACGAACAGAATGAGCAGCCCCGCCAGCACGAGCGTCGACGCGGGCCACAGCCGGGCCCGTGACTCGAGGGCTGTGGCAAGGCTGGCGAGGCGCGGCGCCTGCCCTTCGCCGAGCGTGATGATCTGTGCCCCGATGTCACCCGGCACCACCCGCGGCAGCTGGGTTGCTGCCTTGCCAAGGCCGGCGGCGATCACGGCGCCGACGAGCACCGGCCAGGCGAGCTCTAACAGCATCGCGGGCTTGAGCGCATAGGCCGCCGGCACGCCGGTGACGGCCGCAAACAGGCCCCACTGCAGCAGCGTTGCGGCGATGACGAGGCCAATCCACGCGGCGGCGGGAAGCGCGTCGCGTTTCGGCTGTCCGGGTGCGGCCCGCAGCAGCCGCAGGAAGTGCAGCACCAGCACGGTGCTGCCCACGGCGGCGAGGCTCAACAGCAGGCCGGTGACACCACTGCCCGCCACATCCTTGAAGGCGAGCTTGCCCAGCGCGCCGCCGCTGAGCGGAAGCCCGGCGAAACCGAGCGCCGCGAAACCTGCAAGGACATATTGCCAGCGCGCCATGTCATGGCCCTGCGCCCGCGCCCCCAGCATCAGGAACAGGCCCCCCTTCACCAGAACATGATAGGCGGCATAATAGGCGACGATCACCCCCGCCCCCGGCAGGCCCGCGGCAAGGCCCGCGCCCAGCACCGCCGCCATCTGGCCGAGCTGGCTGATGCTGGAATAGGCCAGCACGCTGCGCGGATTGGTCTGCGTGAGGCCCAGCACCGCGCCGTAAAAGGCCGAGAACAGCCCCGCGGCGAGGATGAGCGCGCCCGCCAGCGGCATCGCCGCATCGAGCGGCAGGAAGCGGATGAGCCCGATGATGCCAGCCTTCGAAGTCGCCCCGCTCAATACCGCCGTGGCAGCCAGCGGCCCGGCAGCATAGGACATCGGCATCCAGCCATGCAGGGGCACAAGCCCGATCTTGAGGCCGAAGCCGATGACGACGAGGGCGATGACACTGCCGCCGTCGGGCGATTGCGGCAGAGCGTTCATGATCGCCGCGATGGCCAGCCCCTGCCCGGGCGCGGCCACGATCATCAGCACAAAGGCGGCGAGGATCAGCGCCTCGCCCATCAGCGCCGCCGCCAGCGTGACGCGGCCGGCGCGCTGCTCCGCGGCGCCGCCGCCGAGGGCGATGAGGCCATAGGCCGGAAGGCTCGCCAGCGCATAGAGCGCATAGAAGCTCACCACGTCACCCGCCACGAACACGCCGAGACTGCCGGAGAGCGTGAGCAGCCACCACAGCGCGAAAGCCCCCTGCCCCTCATGGCGGCCCTTGAGCCAGTGGGCCGCCGCGAAGCCGGCGATGATCCAGAGCATCGCCGACGCGCCCAACATCAGCGCCCCGGCCTGGTCGACCACATAGGTCCAGCCGCCCTGCAGCGTGAACGAACTCACACGGCCTTGCCATGCGGCCGGCAGCAGCAGCAGCGCCGGCACCGGCGCCAGGCCGAGGCTGCGCAGGACGCGCGGCCGCAGCGGCGCCCAGAGCAGCAGCAGGGCCATGACCAGCGGCAGCAGGATCATCGCCAGGATGGTGAGGATCACGGAAACCTCCCGATCGCGAGGAAGGCGATGGGCTGAACCGGGAGCATGCCGATGAGTACCGACACGCCGGCCAGCCCGAGCGCGATCAGCTGGCGGCCTCGGCCCAAGCCGGTGACCGTCACGGCCGCGGCGGGCGCCGCCATCATGCGGGCCAGCACGCCGAAGACATAGGCCCCGGCCAGCACGCCGCCGGCAATGATCACCGTCGCCCACAGCCAGTGCCCTTCGCCGAGTGCCGCCACCAGCAGCATGAACTTGGCGCTGAAGCCGCCGCTGGGCGGCAGTCCCATGAGCGACAGGCCGCTGACCGCGAAGGCCAGCACCACCAGCGGCGCCCTGGCGCCGAGCCCGCCCAGGTCCCTGATGCGGTCGTGCCCCAGCGCCTCGGCGGCGAGGCCCGCGGCGAGGAACATGCCGGCCTTCGCGAAGGCATGCGCCACCACCTGCAGCCAGGCGCCCGTCCAGGCGGTGGCGGCGAGCGTGGCGCCGGCATCCTTCGGCACCAGCGTGAAGATAAAGAACATGTAGCCGATCTGCGCCACCGTCGAATAGGCGACGAGCAGCTTGAGCCGCTGCTGGCGGAGCGCGGTGATGCTGCCGATGATCACCGCCAGCGCGCCGAGAAGTGCGAGGAGCTGCATGTCGGCGGGCCCACGCAGGGACGGGAAGGTGTCGAACCACAGCCGCATGAGCAGGAACAGGCTGCCCTTGACGACGAGCGCCGACAACACCGCACTGCCCGCCGCCGGCGCCCCCGCATGCGCGGGCGGCAGCCACAGGTGGAAGGGAAACAGCGCCGTCTTGGCAAGCAGCCCCACGGTGACGAAGCCCGCCGCCGCCAGCGTCGCGGCATTGGGCTCGACCCGGGCCGCGATGGCAGGGATCGCCAGCGTGCCATAGGCGCCATAGATCAGCACGATGCCGAAGAGATAGAGCATCGACCCGAAGACCGCGAAGAGCAGGTAGCGCAGGGCCGCGCGCAAGGTCTCGGCACCGCCCTTGATGGCAACGACCGGAATGGCCGCGAAAGTCAGCAGTTCGAGCCCGACATAGAGGTTGAACAGGTCGGTCGAGGTGAAGAGCAGGTTCAGCGCGCTCGACATGGCGAGCAGCGCCGACCAGAAGACCAGCGACAGCCGCGCCTCGGGCCGGCCTTGTGGCTGTGCGAAATCCTTCCAGGCGAAGCCTGCCGCGGCGAGGAAGATGACGGCGCTCACCACCATCATCAGCGCCGAGATGCCGTCGGCCCGCAGCGTGATACCCAGCGGCGGCTGGAAGCCGCCCACCACATAGGCGAGTGGCGCATCGCTGCCCGCCACCATGCGTGCCACGCGCACGGCCACGTAAAGCTGGAAGAGCAGCGCCGCTGCGACGATCACGCGTGCGCCGCGGCCAGCGAGGCCGATGAGCGCCACCAGCGCCACCGCGGGCATGACGATGCCAAGCACCAGCAGTGAACCGCCCGTGGTCGTTCCGGTTTCGGCGATGGCCTGAAGCGGCATCACGGCGCGCCGTCCTCCGCGTCGAGCGAGGCTTCGCCCGCTTCCGCATGCAGCCGCAGCAGCAACGCCACGGCAATGGCCGTGGCCGAGAAGGCCACGACGATGCCGGTGATCACCAGCGCCTGCGGCACCGGATCGCCACCGAGCCCGGCCGCAGCCCCGCGCCGTGCGATGACGCCGAACAGCAGGAACACGCCCGAGCCCATCAGATTAAGGGCGATGAGCTTGCACAGCGGGTGCGGATTGACGATCAGCCCATAGACGGCGAGCCCGACGAGGCCGGACCCCGCCAGCCAGAACAGCAGCACGGCGCTCATGTCGCATCCTCCCCCTTCGGCGGCCCAGCGATCAGCAGGCCGAGGATGACGGCAATCGACAGCGTCAGCGCCACCTCCATCACCACGATCAGCGGCTTGGCGAAGCCGTCCGGATAGGCGAGGAAGGCGCCGGGCACGAAAAAGCCGAGGAAGCCGATGACGAGGAACACCACCGGCCCGGCGACGATGGCAAGCCGCAGGAGCGGCGAAGAAACCCGCGGCATCCGGCGCACCCCCGCCACCATGACGAGGATCCACATCGCTGCCAGCACCGTGCCGCCCTGGAAGGCGCCGCCCGGCACGTCGGCGCCAGCCCAGGTCATGTAGATCCCGAAGACGAAGCCGATGGGCGGCAGCGTGCGCGCCAGCAGCACCAGGACACTGTCGCGGTGGGGGTAGCGCCTCAACGCTGGAACGCCGCCCCAGTCCTGGTCACGCGCCAGCGCCCACACGCCGATCAGCGCCAGTAGCAGCACCACCTTCTCCAGCAGCGTATCGAAGCTGCGATAGACGAAGAGCACGCCCGCCACCGGATTGCCGAGGCCGCTTACCGGCAGGCGCTCCAGCACCGGCCCGGCCAGCGACACAGCTTCGCCCGGCAGCACGAAGGCGAGCGAGGCCACGCCCAGCGCCACCAGCACGGCAAAAATGCCGGCCAGCACATGGACGCTGCGGCTCAGCCGCACCACACCGCGCGCATCGCCTGCGACCGTGTGCGCGGCGATCACCATGAGAAGACCCGTGGCACCGCTGCCGATCGCCGCCTCGGTGAGCGACACGTCGATGGCATGGAGACGCACCCAGGCCAGCGCCAGCAACAGGCCATAGGCGATGAAGATGATCACCGCCGTCATCATGTTGCGCGCCATCACGCTCCAGGCCCCCGCACCCAGCAGCAGCAGCGCCAGAACGATGTCGAAGGCGGTCTCCATCATCCCCGCTCCTCCGTGTCGCGGATGCTGCGTGCCAGGATCTGCGTCACGATGGCGCCCGACAATTGCACCAGCAGCCACACCGCCAGCATCTTGGCAGCGGCAAGCCAGCCAAGCTGCGGCATAAGCCCCACGACCACGAGCCCGAGGCCCAGGTTGTCCACCTTGGTGAGCGCATGAAGGCGGGTGAAGCCGTCGGGAAAGCGCAGGAGGCCCAGCATGCCGGCCAGGAACAGCACCGCACCCGCGGTGACGGCGAGAATGCTGAAGAGGTCAGCCATGTCCATCGCTCCGCCAGGTGACGAAACCGACCGTCACGAAGACCGCGAGGATCGCCAGCATCAACGCCACGTCGATGATCGCCATCTGCCCCATGGCTGCCGCAAGCAGCAGCAGCACGGCCACGCCGCCGGAGCCCGCAAGCTGAGCCGCCATCAGCCGGTCGGAACTGCCGGGGCCTCGGAACACGCGCGCCAGTCCGCCGCCGACCGTGAGCAGGATGAACAGCCCCACGGCGAAGTAGAAGGAGGTCATGTTGCCACCTGCTCCTTCATGGCCGCCGCGAGCCGCGCCTCCTCCTCCGCCAGGGTCTGCGCGACGGGCTGGTCGCAGTCGAGCGCATGAACCGCAATCATGTCCGGCGCGTCCGCCTTGCCGCTGGGCAGCGTGCCGGGCAGCAGGCTGGCATAGGTCAGGAACAGGTCGCGCCGGTTGCCGGGCGGCAGCCCGGTGCGATAGGCCACCATGCCGGGACGCAGCGGCATCACCGGGCTCAGCGCGATCCGCGCCACCGTGACACCCGCCACAAGGCTCTGCCACAGGAAGCGCAGGAACAGCGTCAGCGCCTTGCCGGGCCGCAGCACCATCTCGCCCGCCGGAATGAGCTGCAGGCTCATCCATGCGGCGATGACGGCGGTGATGGCGCCCGCCGCGAGGTCCTTCATCCCGGTTCCGGCCAGCACCACCCAGAACACGAAATAGGCCGCCGCCCGCAGCAGCAGCGCGGCCTTGCTCGTCGCTTGCGTCACCGGTTCCGCCATGCGTGGAACCCTAGGCCTGCGGCGCCGGCGTCTCCGCCGAGACCTTCGGCTTGCCTGCCGCGCGCCTTTCCTGCCAGCCGAACCACGTGACGTAGAGCGTGGGCAGGAAGATCAGCGTCAGCACCGTGGCCACCAGCAGCCCGCCCATGATGGCGAAGGCCATGGGGCCCCAGAACACCGTCCAGGCGATGGGGATCATGCCCAGCACGGTCGAGACGGCGGTGAGCATGATCGGGCGGAAGCGCGCCGAACAGGCATCGACCGCGGCATTGAACACATCCTTGCCCGCCGCGCGCTCGGCATCGATCTGCCCGAGCAGGATCACCGCATTCTTGGTGATCATGCCGAGCAGGGCGAGGATGCCGAGGATCGCCACGAAGCCGAGCGGCCTGTCCGACAGCAGCAGCGCGCCGACCACGCCGATCAGGCCGAGCGGGCCCACGCTCAGCACCATGATGAGGCGCTGGAAGCCCTGCAGCTGGAACATCAGCACCGACAGCATGATGATCAGCATCACCGGAACCACCGCCAGCACCGAGGCCTGCGACTTCGCACTCTCCTCCACCGTGCCGCCGACCGTGATGGCATAGCCAGCGGGCAGCTTGGCCGAGATCTCGGCGATCGGCTTGTCGAGCGCCGAGACCACCTCCTCCGGCAGCACGCCGGGGCGAAGGTCGGACTGGACGGTCAGGTTCGGCGTGCGGTCGCGCCGCCAGATGAGCGGATATTCCTGCTCATAGTCGAAGCTCGCGAACTGGGCGAGCGGCACCGTGCGGCCGCCCGGCAGCGGAACCTGCAGCGTGCGCAGGCCATCGAGCGACACGCGCTGGTCACCCGTGGCGCGCGCCACGACGTTGACGAGGTAGATGTCGTCGCGGATCTGCGTCACCGGCACGCCGGAGACCACCGTGTCGAGGATGCGTGCCACCGCCTGCGAGCTCAGGCCCAGCTGGCGCGCCTCGTCCTGGTCGATCCGGATGCGCAGCTGGCGCGCCGGCTCCAGCCAGTCGAAGTTGACGTTCTCGACATTGGGGTTGGCGGAGACGACGGAGGCGAGTTGCAGGGCGATGTCGCGCACCTTGGAGATTTCCGGCCCGCTCACGCGATACTGGATCGGCCAGCCGACCGGCGGCCCGAGCTCGAGCGGGTAGACGCGGCTCACCGCATCGGGGAAGTCCTTGGCCAGCGCGTCCTGCAGTTTCTGCTGCAGCCGGTCGCGGGCCGCCACGTCCTTCGCCACGATCACCGCCTGGCTGAAGAAGGCGTTGGGAAGCTGCACGTTGAGGGGCAGGTAGAAGCGGATGGCGCCACGGCCGACATAGCTCGACCAGCGCTCGACGTCCGGATCGTCCTTCAGCAGCGCGTCGAAGCGCTCGACCGCGGTCTCGGAGGCATAGATCGATGAATTCTGCGGCAGGCTGAGGTCCACCAGCAGTTCCGGCCGGTCCGAGGACGGGAAGAACTGCCGCGGGATGAGCGGCATGGCCAGCAGGGCGGCGATGAACAGCCCGATGGTGACGGCGATGGTCAGGTACTTCACCTTGATGGCGCCGCTGAGGAAGGCGCGGTAGGCACGGAACACGAAGCCCGGGCCACCCTCCTTCTTCTTCGGCGGCTTGAGGATGACGACCCCCAACAGCGGCGCGAACACCACCGCCACGAACCACGACACCACCAGCGCGATCGACACCACGGCGAAGAGCGAGAAGGTGTACTCACCCGCCGAGCTGGCGGCGAAGCCCACCGGCACGAAGCCCGCCATGGTCACGAAGGTGCCGGCCAGCATGGCATAGGCATAGGTCCGGTAGGCGAAGGTGGCGGCCGACATCTTGTCGTCGCCCTCCCCCAGCCGCGTCAGCATCGCGTCCGTCGTCGTCATCGCATCGTCGACGAGCAGTGCGAGTGCGATGATCAGGGCGCCCAGCGAGATGCGCTGCATGTCGATCGACACGAAGTCCATCGCCACGAAGACGATGGCCAGCGTCAGCGGAATGGCCGTGGCGATGACCAGGCCCGGCCTCACGCCGAGGCTGATGAAGCTGACCACCAGGATGATGGCGATCGCCTGCCACAGCGATTCCATGAACTCGGAAATCGCCGTGTCCACGGTCACCGCCTGGTCGGCCACCAGGAAGGGCTCGATGCCCAGCGGCAGTTCGGCCTTGGCGTCGTTCATCACCGTGGTGATGTTCTTGCCCAGCGCCAGGATGTCGCCGCCGTCACGCATGGCGATGGCAAGCCCGATGGCGGGCTCGCCGTTCACCCGGAACAGCGGCTGCGGCGGATCGGAGAAACCGCGGCGGATGGTGGCGATGTCGGAGAGCCGCAGCATGCGCCCGCCGACGGCGAAGTTCACATTGGCAAGGTCCTGCTCGCTCTCGAAGGCGCCCGACACGCGCAGCGCGATCGACTCCGCGCCGGTCTCGATCTGGCCGGCCGGACGGATGGCGTTCTGCGCCTGCAGCGCCGCCAGCAGCTGGCTGCGGTCGATGCCGAGATTGGCCAGCTCCTCCATCGAGAACTCGATGTAGATCTGCTCGTCCTGTACGCCCAGCAGCTCGATCTTGGAGACGTCCGGCACGCTGAGCAGCTTGTCGCGCAATGCTTCCACATGGTCGCGCAGCTCACGGTGGTTGAAGCCATCGGCCGTCACGCCATAGATGATGCCGAAGGTGTCGCCGAAGTCATCGTTGAAGCCGGGTCCGAGCACGCCGGCCGGCAGCGTGTGGCGCATGTCGCCCACCGACTTCCGCACCTCGTACCAGGTGTCGGCCACTTCCTGCGCATTGGTCTTGCCGTCGAGGTTGACGAAGATCGTCGACACGCCGGCGCGCGTGAAGCTCCGCAGGAAGTCGAGATGCGGGGTCTCCTGCAGCGTGCGCTCCAGGCGTTCCGTCACCTGCTTCAGCGTCTCCTCCGTGGTGGCGCCCGGCCACTGGGCCTGCACCACCATGGTCTTGATGATGAAGCTCGGGTCCTCGCTGCGCCCCAGCCGGTAATAGGAAGCAAGGCCAGCGATGACCGCGAGGATCATCAGGTAAATGGTGATGGAGCGATGCTTCAGCGCCCATTCGGAGAGGTTGAAGCCGCTCATTGCTGGGCCTCGAGCAGGCGCACCTGCTGGCCGGGGTGCAGCGCCTGCACGCCCGCGGTAACGACAATGTCACCGGCCTTCAGCCCGTCGGCGATGGCGACGAGATATTCTCCGAAGCGCTTCACCGTCACCGGGCGAAGGGCCACGGTCTGGTTCGCGGGGTCGACGACCCACACCGCCGGCTGCTGCTCCGCACGGGTGAGTGCGCTGGCCGGCACCTGGATCACGGCATCCTGCGTGGTGGTCATCACGCCATTGACCGTGGCGCCGAGGCGCATCGCCTCCGGCGGGTTCTCGAGCGTCACCTTCACCTTGAAGGTCCGGGTCACCGGGTCGGCCTGGGGCGACACCTCGCGCACATGACCGCGCACCGTCACGCTCGGGTCATCGGCGAGCGACACCATGATGTCCGGGTTGGCGGGGGCCGAGCGGATCGCCTGCGAGGGCACGTCGAACACCGCATCGCGTCCGTCCTGGCGGGCGATCCGCAGGATCATCTGCCCGGGCTGCACCACCTCGCCCGCACCGGGGCCCACGGTGGTGACCACGCCATCCTGGTCGGCGCGCAGTTCGGTGAAGGACAAGAGGTCCTCCGCCGCACCCAGCTGCGCCTCGGCGGCCTCGACCTGCGCGGCGGCGGTCTTCCTGGCCTTCTCGGCGGTCTCGTAGGTGGCACGCGTCGCCCAGCCCTGGCGGAACAGGGTGCGCTGGCGGTCGTAGTGGCCGGCGGCCTGGTTGTACTGCGCCTGGGCTGCGGCAAGCGCCGCCGTGGCGGCCCGCAGCTGGTTCTCCTCGTTCTGGGATTCGAGCCGCGCGACGAGATCGCCACGCTGCAGGCGCTCACCCAGCTTGGCGCTGTTCTCGAGCAGGCGGCCACCGATCCGGAAGGCCAGCGGCACCTCGTCCTCGGCTTCGATGCGGCCGGTGAGGGTGAGCGCGGTGGCGCCGGCCTCCTCCACGATCACCGTCGTGCGCACCTGGCGTGGCGCGGCGGGTGGGGCCGCCGCCTCCTGCTTGCAGGCGGCCAGCAGCGGAACGATCAGCGCAATCGCAATCAACTTGCCCTGCAGGGATATGCGCATCGATTTCGCTCCGCAACCAATTATCTCGTTAAGGTTGCTTAATGCAGCAATCAAAAGGTGTGATCAACCTTTCCGTCGCCGCTGAACACGAAAATCGTTACCTGCCGCCCGCCAGCATCACCGTGAGCCAGCGCATCGAGGGGATCTGCCGGCATACTGTCATCACCGCAACGAGAACCGGAACACCGATGAATGCGCCTGTCAGCCCCCACAGCATGCTCCACAGAAACACCACGAACATCACCGCAAAGGGCGAGATCGACAGCGTCGAGCCGGTGAAGACCGGTTCAAGGTAGCTGCCGATGACGAACTGCACGATGGTGAGCGAAACCAGAACGATCACCGCCACTTGCACCGACTCGAACTGCAGCAGCGCAAAGAACGTCGGCAGCAGCGTCGCGACGAGCGGGCCGAGAAAGGGGATGTAGTTGAGCGTGAAGGCGATGGCCGCCCAGGCCGCCGGATGCTCGAGCCCCACCAGATGGGCGACGATCCACACCGCCACGCCGGTGATGATGCTGGCGACGCTCCGCACCAGCATGTACGTGCCGAAATGGCCGGAGATTTCGCGCCCCGCGGCCACGAGATCGATTCCGCCAAACCGGCTTCCCGCCTTGCGCAGGCGGCTGGCGAGGTTGTCCACCTCGAGCAGCCCCAGCACCGCGAAGGCGAAGACCAGGGTCGCGAAGCCGGCGAGACCGTTGAGCCGCGCCGCGAGCGACTGCACGAAGCGGACGACCCAGGTCATGTTGAACGTGTCGGACAGCGTGCCGGCGAGGCCCACGCCATGGCCCTCCAGCCAGTCCGCCGCCGTTTGGTAGATGGTCTGGAAGCGCGCCGCGTTGCCCACCAGCCATTGCCCGATGACGCTGATGCCCCAGGCGAAGAGCAGCAACAGAAAAGCAACGCAAATCAACGTCACGACAATGGTGATCAGCATCGCCAGCATGCGCGGCAGGCGATCCTGCAGCCAGGATTGCATCGGCCACACGACCATGACGATGAACACCGCGAAGGCGGCCGGCGCAAACACCAGTTCTCCCCAGGAGAGCGCGGCAAGAACGATGATGACGGTGCATACGAGCAGCATGCCACCCATGGCGGAAAGCCTTGTTGCCACGCCGTTTTCGCCGCCAAGACCAACCATGAGCCCCTCCTCGCTAGCCTCTACCTCATGTTGCAGAATGCAAGCCCCTTCTTCAAGGGCACCGGGCCCGCAATGAGCCTTGCAAAGGTCGCACACTTATGGTATGGGAGCGCGTCAGCGACGCCCGGAACCGGCAAAATGCCTGCCCGAGCCCGGCGAGAAGCGATCCAAGTGTCTGATAAGCTTGGGGGATCGTCTAACGGTAGGACCGCGGACTCTGACTCCGCTAGTCTAGGTTCGAATCCTAGTCCCCCAGCCACTTGTTGCAGCGACGTTGCTTCCCACTCTCCCCCGCGATGAGTCCCGGCGCTGCGGGCAGCGGAAGCTAAAACACGATCCTCTTCGTTCAGCGGGGGAAAACCTTTTCGCGGCAAATCCGGGCGCTGCGGCGGAATGCTGGTACAAACGTTCTCATACGTTCTTGGAAACGACCGGAGACCGCATGTCCACCACCGCACGCCCGCCCCACATCGACCGCGAAACGCAGAGCGCTTTCAATGAGTTGCTTTTGATTGACGAGCTGTCGACCTTGCCGGTGGGGAGCCTGCTGCGCATCCTGCAAACGATACCGGGACCGGTGCTGGAGGCAGCCCTCAGCGGAGCTTCTCGAAGCCCTTGCCGAGATGGGTGGGGCGCGCCCGGTTGCCGCCCTCGGCCAGGCTCTCGATGATCGGGCAATCGGGCCGGCCGTCGCCGTGACACGTCGCGGCCAAGTGTTTCAATGTATTGGCCATTTCAGCGATCTCGCGGGTCTTCGCCTCGAGGGCCGCGACGTGTTCGAGCGCGATGCGCTTGACGTCGGCGCTGGCCCGGCTGCGGTCGCGCCAGAGATGCATGAGGCCTGAAATCTGCTCCACCGTGAAGCCGAGATCGCGTGCGCGGCGGATGAATTTGAGCTCGTGAATGTTGTCTTTGTTGTAGCTGCGGTAGCCATTTGCGTTGCGTGTCGGTGGCGTGATGAGTGCAACATTCTCATAGTAGCGGATCATCTTCGCCGACACGCCGCAAACCTTTGCAGCCTCTCCGATGTTCATGACGTTTCTTGCCTCGGGCGGTAGCGGCGGAGCCGCAGCGCATTGCTGATGACGAAGACGCTGGAGAGCGCCATGGCCCCTGCCCCGATCATGGGCGAGAGCAGCGTGCCGTTGACCGGATAGAGCACCCCGGCGGCCACGGGTATGAGCAGGACGTTATATGCGAAGGCCCAGAACAGGTTTTCCTTGATGTTGCGGATCACCGCCTGGGAGAGGCCGATGGCGGTGGGCACCCCCTTCAGGTCGCCCGACATGAGGACCACGTCGGCGCTCTCGATGGCGATGTCGGTGCCGGTGCCGATGGCGATGCCGACATCGGCTGCGGCCAGCGCCGGCGCATCGTTGATGCCGTCGCCGACGAAGGCGACGCGGCCCTGGCCATTGAGCTCCGCGATGGCCGCGACCTTGCCTTGGGGCAGCACCTCGGCCACCACCGCGTCGATGCCGAGCGAGCGCGCGATGGCCTCCGCCGTGCGGCGGTTGTCGCCGGTGATCATCGCGACCTTGAGGCCCATGGCGTGGAGTGCGGCGATGGCGGCGGGTGTGGTTGGTTTCACCGGGTCGGCGACGGCGATGATGGCGGCGAGCCTGCCGTCGATGGCGGCGTAGAGCGGTGTCCTGCCCTGCTCGCCGAGGCGCTGCGCGCGCGCCGCGAAGGCGGAGACATCGAGGCCGAGCATCGTCATGTAGCGGTCGGCACCCACCGCGACCGCATGGCCCGCGACCAGGCCGCGCGCGCCGAAGCCGGGCACGGCCTCGAAGCCTTCGACCGCGGGAATGTCGAGGCCCTTTGCCCTGGCGGCGCTGACGATGGCCGCGGCGATGGGATGTTCCGAACCGTTCTCGACCGCGGCGATGAGGGACAGCGCTTCGTCGGAGGCAATTCCACTCACGTCGAAGTCGGTGAGTTCCGGGCGGCCCGCGGTGAGCGTGCCGGTCTTGTCGAGCGCCACCACCTGCACGTCGCGCAGCGCCTGCAGCGCCTCGCCCTTGGCGAAGAGCACGCCGAGCTCCGCCGCGCGGCCGGTGCCGACCATGATCGAGGTGGGCGTGGCAAGCCCCATGGCGCAGGGACAGGCGATGATGAGCACCGCCACCGCATTGACGAGACCGAAGGTGAGCGCGGGCGCAGGGCCGAAGGCGAGCCAGACGAGAAAGGTCAAGGCCGCCACCGCCATGACGGCGGGCACGAACCACGCCGTGATGCGATCGACCAGCGCCTGGATGGGAAGCTTGGCGCCCTGGGCCTGCTCCACCATGCGGATGATCTGTGCGAGCAGCGTATCCGCCCCCACCTTGGTGGCGCGATAGGTGAAGCTGCCGGTCTTGTTGATGGTGCCGCCGACCACTTCCGCGCCCTGCTCCTTCACGACGGGAACCGGCTCGCCGGTGATCATCGATTCATCGACGAAGGAGCGACCCGCCACCACCACGCCATCGACCGGCAAGCGATCACCCGGGCGCACCTGCACCACGTCGCCCGCGATCACCTGGTCAAATGGCAGTTCGGCGATCTCGCCATTGCGCTCGACGCGGGCCGACTTGGCCTGCAGGCCGACGAGCTTGGCGACGGCCGCACTGGTGCGGCCCTTGGCGCGCGCTTCCAGCAGGCGGCCCAGCAGGATGAGCGTCACGATGACGGCGGAGGCCTCGTAATAGACATTCGCCGTACCCTCCGGCAGCAGCGCGGGCCAGAAGGTGGCGACGACCGAATAGCCCCAGGCGGCGGTGGAGCCGAGCACCACGAGCGAGTTCATGTCGGGCGCGAGCTTGAGGAGGTTGGGCACGCCCTTCCGGTAGAAGCGCAGGCCCGGCCCGAACTGCACGATGGTGGCGAGCACGAAATAGAAGACATAGAGCGTGAAGCGGTCCACCCCATGCAGCCAGTGGCCGACGGCGGGAATGAGGTGGGCACCCATTTCCATCACGAAGAGCGGCAGGGTGAAGACGGCGGCGATCGTAAAGTCACGTTTCAGCTTGCGGTATTCTTCATCCTTCGCCGCCTGATGGGCGTGCGGGTCGGCCTCTGCGAGGCGGCGCGGCTCATAGCCCGCCTTGCGGATGGCGGCCTCGATGGCGGAGAGCGGCGTGCCCGCCACCAGCTTCACCGTCGCGCGCTCGGTGGCGAGATTGACGGCGGAGGAAACGACACCCGGCACGGCGTCGATGGCCTTCTCTACCCGCCGCACGCAGGAGGCGCAGCTCATGCCCTCCACACCGAGAGCGATGGTCTGGCTGACGACGTCGTAGCCCGCAGCCTTGATCGCGGCGATGACAGCCTCGGGCGTGGCAGGTTCGACCAAGCGCACGTCGGCGCGCTCGGTGGCGAGGTTGACGGAGGCGCTCTCGACGCCCGGCACGGCGGCAATGGCCTTCTCAACCCGGCGCACGCAGGAGGCGCAGGTCATCCCCTCCACGGGGAAGCTCCGCAGCGGCCGCTGTGCGATCTGGTTCATGCTCGACCCTTCAATCCCCGCTCCGCCGCCTCCGGCATGATGAGCGAAGTTCATATGCCCTCATATGGGCCTTCCCATCATGGGAAGGTCAAGAATCCATTTCAACATTGCGGGTTCAACATGGCGGGCGGACGCCTGCTCGGGCTTGGTAGAACTACGCCCTTGAAGATGGTTTCAATACTGCATAGGTCTGCACGCGAGGCGTGCCTTTCGCCGGACGGGCCGCAGCGGGGCGCACACAGGATGACAAACGCCTTTCCCGACAAAGGAAACATGCCATGAAACCTGCCCCGATCGCCGGCGGTCACGCGTTCCGGTTCCAGCCGCACGCGCAGTTCAGCGCGGCGGTGGACACCTTCCACGCCGACGAGGACAATTGATCCCGATCATTGGCCTGCCGACAGACTTCTTTGAATGGGATGTCACAGAACCCTTGTGTCATCCCCGAGCCTGACCATTGAAGCCCAGGAGAGAACCATGAAAATCCGCAAGAACATCCTGACGTCCTGGCGCGCCGCCTGCGCCACATCGCTCGCTGCCTTGATGGCCTTGACCGCGGGACCCGCCGCGGCCTGCACCGCGCTGATGATCACCGACGCCAGCGGCATGGCCTACAGCGGCAAGACGATGGAATATGCCCGTCCCATTCCGCTCGACATGACCTACGTGCCGGCGGGCAGCAAGATCGTGTCGCTCGCCGCCGACGGCACGGACGGCATGAGCTTCACCACCAAGTATGCAATGCTCGGCGGCGCGGCGCCCACCGCCATGATCCCCGGCGGTCACCAGCCGATGATGGTGGAGGCCACGAACGACCAGGGCCTCTCCGTCAGCACCAACCAGCTCAATGACAGCCGCACGCCGGACGGCCTTGGCACCGACAAGGCCAAGCAGCTTGCAGCCACAGACCTCGCCAACTACGTGCTCGGCAGCTTCGCCACGGTGGCGGAGGCCAAGGCGGCACTCACCTCCGGCGCTGTGCAGGTATGGCTGCCGAAGCTGCCCTTCGCCGGCAACGTCGAGATGCCCTTCCACTACATCTTTTTCGACAAGACGGGCGAGGGCATCGTCGTCGAACTCCTGAACGGGAAGATGAACGTCCATGACAATCCGGTGGGCGTGGCCACCAACGGGCCGGACTTCCCCTGGCACCTCGCCAACCTCAACAACTATGCCTTCCTCAGCAATGTCGACAAGGATACCGGGCAGTTCGGCAAGCTGAAGGTGACGGTGCCCGACAGCGGTGCTGCGCTGGCAGCACTTCCTTCCTCGCAGCTCTCCTGGGGGCGCTTCGTGAAGGCGGCCTACTACACGACCTATGTCCGCAAGGCGAAGACCCCGGACGATGCCGTCCGCACGCTCGGCCACATCCTCAACAATTTCGACCGGCCCTACGATCTGTCGGTGGACGAGCCGGGCAACGCCGGCGATGGCCCCGCGATGTGGGACACCTCGACCGAGGTCACCGTCTTCACCTGGATGAACGACAAGGCGCGCAACCGCTATTACCTGCGCACCATCGACGCCATCAACTTCACGCCCTTCGACATGAACAAGCTGGCGGCCCTGAAGAAGACGGTGAGCGTGCCCTTCACCGAGATCAGCGACCAGCCCGACGGCACGCAGATGCTGCTGGACGCAGCCAGCAACTGACACTCTTTTCACTCACACCCGAGAGGAGACTTCCATGACCATGTTCAAGAGCCTGCGCACGCTCTGCGCGACCTCGATTGCCGCCGCGCTGGCCTTCAGCACCACGGCGGCCAATGCCTGCACCTCATTCCTGCTCAAGGCCGAGAACGGCGAGGTGGTCTATGGCCGCACGCTGGAATTCGCGCTGCCGATCAATTCGCAGCTGATCGTCATGCCGCGCGGCTACGTGAACAAGAGCACGGGGCCTGACGGCAAGGCCGAGAACGGCCTTACCTACAGCGCCAAATATGCCGCCACCGGCATGAATGGCCTGGGGCTCCCCGTGATCGTCGACGGCATCAACGAGAAGGGCCTTGCCGCCGGCATGTTCTTCTTCCCCGGCCTGGCAAAATTCCAGGACGTGCCGGAGGCCGAGGCCGGCAACTCCGTCGCCTCCCATGAACTCGTCAACTACATCCTCACCCAGTTCGCCACCGTGGACGAGGTGAAGGCGGGCGTGCCGAAGATCAAGGTCAGCAATTCGCCGCTCGCCGTGTTCAAGGGTGCGGCCCCGGTGCATTATTCGGTGCATGACGCGGCCGGCAACAGCGTTGCCATCGAATATATCAACGGCCAGCTGCAGATCACCGACAACCCCACCAGCGTGATGACCAACGCGCCCTCGATCCAGTGGCACCTCGACAGCCTGTCATGGTTCGCCACCTCGACGCCCACGCCGGTGGCGCCCTTCAAGATCAACGGCACCAGCTTCCCGCAGTGGTCGACGGGTGGTGGCCAGGTGGCGCAGCCGGGCGATTATTCCTCGCCCTCGCGCTTCATCCGCGCGGCCTATCTCGTCGCGTCCTCGCCTGCCTTCAAGGACGCCGCGGCGGGCATGCCGCTGGCCTTCCACCTGCTCAACCAGTTCGACATTCCGCCCGGCGCCATCCAGACGGTGGCGGGCGGCTCGGCAGGCGGCGGTGTGGCCGGCTACGAGGTGACCGAATGGACGGTGAGTGCGGACCTCAAGAACGGCATCTACCAGTTCAAGACCTTTGACAATCAGACGGTGCGCCAGGTGTCGCTGAAGTCGCTCGACCTCGATGCCAAGGACATCCGCTATATCCCCATCGACCAGCCCGCGACGGTGCAGGACATCTCGAAGTAAGGACAGCGGGGGAGGTTGCGAAGGCCACTTCGCCCTCCCCGCAGCATCACCTGAGGAGCATCGTCGGGACCACGCGCCTCATCGCCCGTGGCCTCGCCGCACCCAACCCGGGCGGCGGACGAGCAGAACGACCAGGACCTTGCGAAGATCACGCAGCAGGTGATGGTGGCCGACGGGCGTGACGGGGCCGGGCGCAGGCCGCCCCTTGACCTTCCTACGTTGGCAAGCCCCATGTGCTGTGGCAGGTACTGGCCAGAGGAGATCAAAGCATGAAGTTCAATGTTCCCGACATGACCTGCGGCCACTGCGTGGCCAGCGTCACCAAGGCCGTGAAGGCGCTGGACCCGGCGGCCGAGGTGAAGGCCGACCTCGCGAGCAAGACCGTGAGCGTGGAGACCGCACTTCCGGCGGCTGCCGTGGCCATGGCACTTGATCAGGCCGGCTACCCCAATACGGGGGCGTGAGGGGACTGAACCCTTCTGCCCTCCCACACACGCACCTTCGCCCGGCTTGACGGGGCGATCCGTCTTGCCGGCAGCGGAACGAGGATGCCCACATCAAGCGGGGCAAGGTGAAATCGGGGGATGTGGAAGACATGGGACAACCGTCATCCATTCCCCATATACTTCCCCCGACACAGGGATTTGGAGTTGACGTGCAGCAGGATCATCCAGCGGATTTCGACCGTGGCGCGCAGGGTAACCCGCATGGGAAGCAGAAGCCGTCGCGGCTGTCCGACATCGTCCGCGCGATGGACACGAGCCAGGACACCACCATCGGCGACCTGGCCAATTCGCTGGGTGAACGGGCCTTCGGCGCGCTGCTGTTCATTTTCGCGGTGCCCAATGCCATTCCCATGCCGCCCGGCACCTCCGCGATCCTCGGCCTGCCGCTGGTCATCCTCACCTGGCAGGTGCTGATGGGGCGGCAGACCCTGTGGCTGCCGGAGGTGGTGCGCAAGCGCCGCATCTCGAAGGAGATGCTGCACAGCTTCGTCAGCAAGGTGACGCCCATCATGGGCCGCCTCGAACGCGTGCTGAAGCCGCGGCTGGGCTTCATCGTCACCTCCGACCCGGCGGAGCGGATGATCGGTCTCGTGGCCTTTCCGCTGGCGCTCATCCTGTTACTGCCCATTCCCTTCGGCAATATCCCGCCCGCCGCCGCCATCGCCTGCCTGGCGCTGGGCCTCGCCGAGCGCGACGGCCTCGCGGTGATCGTGGGCTATGTGCTGTCGGCCGCCTCCGTGGTGATCCTCGCGGCGGTGTCCTCCGCCCTCTATGCGGGTGTCGTGGCCTTCTTCCAGGCGCTGTTCGGGGTCTAGCTTCCCCTGCCCGGCCAATCCTGCTATCCGGCCACCTCAAGTCTGGTTTCGAAGGAATGTCCGCCCGTGTCCTCTCCCGTCCTCACCGTCATGACCGCCGCCGTCCGCAAGGCCGCCCGCACGCTGCAGCGCGACTATGGCGAACTCGCCAACCTGCAGGTGTCGCAGAAGGCGCCCGGCGACTATGTGACGATCGCCGACCAGAAGGTGGACAAGATCCTGCGCGAGGAACTGGCCAAGGTGCGGCCCGGCTATGCCTTCCTCACCGAGGAAACGGGCATCGTTCCGGGCACCGACCCCGACCACCGCTTCATCATCGACCCGATCGACGGCACCATGAACTTCATGCATGCCGTGCCCTTTTTCGCCATCACCGTGGCACTCGAGCGCAAGGGCGAGCTGGTGGCGGCGCTGACCTACAACCCGATCACCGATGAAATGTATTCCGCCGAAAAGGGCGGCGGCGCCTTCCTCAACAACAAGCGCATCCGCGTTGCCCAGCGCCGCGACATCCACGACACGCTGGTGAGCTATGAGGTGCCGCACCGTGGCGGCAAGGACCTTCCGCTGTCGCGCGCCGAAATCTCGGTGCTGCAGGCGCGCGTCGTCGGCATCCGCGGCACGGGCTCGGCGGCACTCTCGCTGGCCTATGTGGCGGCCGGCCGTTTCGATGCCATGGTCTGCCGCAACATCAAGCCCTGGGACATCGCGGCGGGCGTGCTCATCGTGCGCGAGGCCGGCGGCTTCGTCGCCGACCCCGACAGCGAGAAGAACCCAATGGAGACCGGCAACATCCTCGCCACCAACGCCGATCTGCTGCCGCAGTTCAAGGACGCGCTGAGCAAGGCGCGGGAGAAGTAGCACCTCACGCCACATCGGAGGGGAACGTGACCGACCTTCACTGGAAGTCTGCCGCAAAGCTCGTGAAGGGCTATGCGAAGAAGAGCTTCTCCCCCGTCGAGGTGGCCAATGCCTGCCTCGCGCAGATCGAACGGCATGACAAGGCGCTCAACGCCATGGTCGCCGTCCATGCCGAGGAGGCGCTGGCCCAGGCGAAGGCCAGCGAAGCCCGCTGGATGAAGGGCACGCCGCAGGGACCCGTCGACGGCGTTCCGACCCTCATCAAGGACCTGCTGCTGGTGCGCGGCTGGCCCACCCTGCGCGGCTCCCTCACCGTCGACAGGAACCAGCCCTGGGACGAGGACGCGCCGAGCGTCGCGCGGCTGCGGGAATGCGGTGCCGTTTTCCTGGGCAGCACCACGACACCGGAATTCGGGTGGAAAGGCGTCACCGACTCGCCGCTCACCGGCATCACGCGCAACCCGTGGGACGTGACGAAGACGCCGGGCGGCTCGTCGGGCGGCTCATCGGCTGCGGCCGCCGCCGGCTATGCGCCGCTGACGCTGGGCACCGATGGCGGCGGGTCGATCCGCATTCCGGCAGGCTTCACCGGGATCTTCGGGCACAAGCCCTCCTTCGGGCGCGTTCCGGCCTATCCGCTCTCGCCCTTCGGCACGGTGGCGCATGTGGGTCCGATGACCCGCACGGTGGAAGATGCCTGCCTGATGATGAACGTGATCGCGCAGGGCGATGCGCGCGACTGGACCGCGCTGCCGCCGGATGGCGTCGACTACACCGCGAAGCTCAAGAAAGGCATCAAGGGCCTGAGGATCGCCTTCAGCCCGACGCTCGGCTATGTCGACGTCGACCCCGCGATCGCGAGGCTGGTGACGGATGCCGTGAAGGTGCTGGAGGAACTGGGTGCCGAGGTGGTGGAGGTCGATCCCGGCTTCGCGGATCCGGCCGCCTGCTTCCGCGTCCTGTGGTGGTCGGGCGCCCGGGCGCTGCTCGGCAAGCTGCCGGACGCGAAGAAGAAGCTGCTCGACCCGGCGCTGGCCGACGTGGTCGAACAGTCGATGTCGATCACGCTGGACGACTACCAGGACGCCGTTAAGGCGCGTGGCGCGCTGGGCAGCCAGATGCGGCGCTTCATGGAAGACTATGACCTGCTGGTGACGCCCACGCTGCCCATCCCGGCCTTCGAGGCCGGCAAGCTTGCGCCTGCCGCCCCCGACAACACCGGAAAATGGGTGAACTGGACGCCGTTCAGCTATCCCTTCAACCTCACCCAGCAGCCCGCCGCGAGCGTGCCCTGCGGCTTCACGTCCGAGGGCCTGCCCGCAGGCCTGCACCTGGTCGGGCGCATGTTCGACGACCGGACGGTGCTGAACGCCGCCCATGCCTACGAACGTGCGACCTCCTGGCACAAGGCCAGGCCGCCAGGCTGTTGATCCAGAACGCCTTTAGGCGGCGTGCTGGTGCTCG
Organism: uncultured Aestuariivirga sp.; assembly: GCA_964474665.1. Lineage (GTDB taxonomy): Bacteria > Pseudomonadota > Alphaproteobacteria > Rhizobiales > Aestuariivirgaceae > Aestuariivirga. The sequence continues at coordinate 55,244 of CAYYTH010000011.1, read as the reverse complement.
AGCCTGGTGATTTCGTCCTTGAGCTTGAGTTTCTTTCGCTTGAGTTCGGCAATTTCGGCATCCGATGATGCCGGGTGGTTCATGGCGTCGGCGAGCTCCGCCTCGAGGGCCTTATGCTTCGCGTGCAGTTCGCCAAGATGCGCTTGAAGACTCATGCGATCCTCCATTGTTTGCAGATGGATTGAAACCATCATTGCACAGAGTTGGGGGCTTGTCGAACACGCGCAAAGGGCATTAGTGAAGAAACGCCGAAAACAAATTTGTGAACTGTCGGGGACGGAATGCCGAAGCTGGACGTGATACAGGAGGTGCAGCTGCGCACCCAGCTGCAGAACCTGATCCAGCAGCACCGCGACCTCGACACCGCAATCCATTCCCTCGCCGACACCGGCACCGGCGACCAGCTACAGCTGCGCCGCCTCAAGAAGATGAAGCTGGACATCAAGGACAAGATCCAGGCCATCGAGAACATGCTCATCCCCGACATCATCGCCTAGGACCAGACCGTGACCACACCTCCCGTCGCCATCATCATGGGCAGCCAGTCCGACTGGGCCACCATGAAGCACGCCGCCGACACGCTCGACAGGCTGGGCATCGCCCATGACGACCGCATCGTCTCCGCCCACCGCACGCCGCAGCGCCTCTACGACTTCGCCACCACCGCGCGTGACAACGGCTTCAAGGTGATCATCGCGGGTGCTGGCGGTGCTGCACACCTGCCCGGCATGGCGGCCGCCATGACATCGCTTCCGGTCTTCGGCGTGCCGGTCGAAAGCAAGGCGCTGTCGGGGCAGGACTCGCTGCTCTCCATCGTGCAGATGCCAGCCGGCATTCCGGTGGGCACGCTGGCCATCGGGAAGGCCGGTGCGGTGAATGCCGCACTCCTGGCGGCGAGCGTCCTGTCGCTGAACGACCCTGCCCTGGCCCGGCGCCTCGACGCCTTCCGGGCGGAGCAGACGGCTGCCGTGGCCGAGCGGCCGAAGGACGAGGCATGAAGACCATCTCCTCTCCCCTGCCGCCCGGTTCCACCATCGGCATCCTCGGCGGCGGCCAGCTCGCCCGCATGCTGGCGCTGGCCGCAGGCCGGCTAGGCATCGACTGCCACATCTATGCGCCGGAAGCCGACAGCCCGGCCTTCGCCGTTTCCGCCGCGAAGACGGTGGCGGCCTATGACGATTTCGCGGCGCTGGAGGCTTTCGCCAGGACCGTCGACGTCGTCACCTACGAGTTCGAGAACGTGCCGGGCGACACGGCCGGCTTCCTCGATGCGCTGGTGCCGGTGGCGCCGGGCGTTGCCGCGCTGAAGACGGCACAGGACCGGATTGCGGAGAAGACCTTCATCTCGGACCTGGGCATTCCGGTTGCGCCCTTCGCGGAGGTCGCCGACCTTGCCTCCCTCGAGGCGGCCATCGCCCGCATCGGGAGGCCGGCGGTGCTGAAGACCCGCCGCTTCGGCTATGACGGCAAGGGCCAGACCAAGATCCATGACGGCACCGACCTTGGCCAGGCCTTCGCCGAGATCGGCCGCCAGCCGGCGGTGCTGGAGGGCTTCGTGACCTTCGAGAAGGAGATCTCGGTGATCGCGGCCAGAAGCTGGTCCGGCGAGGTGAAGGTCTATGACGTCCCCGAGAACCACCACGAGAACCACATCCTGAAGACCTCGACGGTTCCCGCCCGAATCTCCCCCGCCGTGGCCCGCACCGCCATGGATTTCGGCAGCCGCATCATCGCGGCGCTGGACTATGTGGGGGTGATCGGCATCGAGATGTTCGTGGCCGGAGATGACGTGATCGTCAATGAAATCGCGCCCCGCGTGCATAATTCCGGGCACTGGACCATGGATGCCTGTGCCGTTTCCCAGTTCGAGCAGCACATCCGGGCGGTGTGCGGCTGGCCGCTGGGGGCGCCGGAACGCTATGCCGACGTGGTGATGACCAACCTGCTGGGGGAGGACGCCGGGCGCTGGCAGGAGCTGGCGGCGGAACCCCGGGTGCATGTCCATCTCTACGGCAAGCGGGAGTCCCGTCCAGGGCGCAAAATGGGGCATTTCAACAGGGTCACCCCTCGACAGGCCTGAGACTCTATGCTAACCCGCCGCCCACGCTGAGCCTCCTTTGGGGGCTTTCAATCCATTTAACCCTGTTTGCAGAGGTAGCACTTGCAAGTCGTAGTCCGTGACAACAACGTCGATCAGGCCCTGAAAGCGCTCAAGAAGAAGATGCAGCGCGAGGGCATTTTCCGCGAGATGAAGCTGCGCGGACATTATGAGAAGCCCTCCGAGAAGAAGGCCCGCGAGAAGGCGGAAGCCGTGCGCCGCGCCCGCAAGCTGCAGCGCAAGAAGTTGCAGCGCGAGGGCCTGCTGCCGATGCCGAAGAAGGTCGAGGGCCCGGCCCGCGGCCCGCGCGCGCAGTAAGAAGCCTTTCCGGTTCGCCGGACCTCATTGTTGAAGATCAAAGGGTCGCCTCCTCCGGGAGAGCGGCCCTTTTCAATTGTGGCAGCCGCCGCAATTGCCCCAAACTGAACACAACCTACCACAAACCGGTTACAGGATCGTCCTACGGTTGGACAGATCACCCCCTAGATCAGGATCATCGAAAGAGATCGAGAGGGGAAACGACAATGATCCGCACCGCCATGTTCCTGATCGCCGCCATGGCCACCATCGCCGGCGCCGCGACCTTGCATAACCTGCCCGCGGCTGCCGAAGGCATGCCCCTCGCCAACCAGACCGTGATCGAGAAGAACAGCCCCTTCCCGGTGATCGGCCCCCTCGTCGTGACCGAGTGCAAGCTCGACGACTGCTCCGACGTTCCTAACGGATAATTCATGAAACGCCGCCGCAAGCGGCATTGAAAGATCACATTCTCCCGCCAACATGTTCCCTATCACCAGGCAGTACTTCCCCCCCATCCCCTGCAAACACTGCCTGTACCTGAACCCCGGCCGCCAACTGCGCCGGGGTTTTTTTCTGCCGGCCAACAAGGTTTCAGAAAACTTAACGGGTGTGACGCGCGTTACATCCCGCCCGCGGAGCGAGGCCTACAAAGGGACCATCAAGACCGACGGGAACCACGACAATGAAGCACACCACCCTTTACATGCTGATCGCCCTGGCCACCGCCGCAAGTGCGCTCGCCTCGGTGTCGCCCAAGCAAGCAAGCTCGATCGAGCCCATGTCGCAGAACGAGACGGTGATCGAGAAGAACCAGGCCTTCCCGCTGCTGGGTCCTCTCACCGTCGAGGAATGCCTGAATGCGGAGTGCACGCTGGTCCGCAGCTGACGATTTCGACACTGACGTTTTCCCTGGGCGGCCACTTCCCCCCATCCCCTGCAAAACGGCCGCCCACAACTTGGCGGCCCCGGCCAACCCCCGGGGCCACCTTTCCTTCCCCGCGAAACCGAATTCCGGAAACGGACGATCTCCTGAACGGAGCAAGGCCATGAAGACGCTGACAACATCGATCATCCTGAGTGTCATGTTCCTCTCGGCGGGAGCCTTCGCCGGATCGACCCACGGCAGGCAGCCCGCCCTGGTCGCCACCACCGACACGGACAATGTCACGGTCATCGAAAAGAACGCCTCCTGGCCGCCCGCCGGGCAGATCTCCGTCGAACCCTGCAGCCGCGCCCGCTGCGTCGACATTTGAGGGAGACGATGGCCATGCTGTTCCAGCGCGAACGGTCCAGCTCCGCCCGGCTCATCGATTCGGCCGTGATCTGCGACGGCGACTGCACCGCCTTCCGGCAGGTGACATGCTTCACCGAGCGCAGCGACCAGCAGCTGAACGACGCGACGCCGTAGCCCGGCGGCTTTGCCCACACGTTCCGTCACCCCGGCGAAGGCCGGGGCCCAGATTTGGGCGCCAACCACGTGGAAAGAAAGCTGGATCCCGGCCTGCGCCGGGACGACAGCCTGAATTGGATGCGGCGCGCGAGGCCCTGGAACTCCGCGGCATCCACAGCCCGGCCATTAACGCTTGGAATCCCCGCCCCATGTGTGTAGGAAACCCAAAATTCGGGTTCCCCTCACATGCCAAAACGTACCGACATCAAATCCATCCTCATCATCGGGGCGGGACCGATCATTATCGGCCAGGCTTGCGAGTTCGACTATTCCGGCACCCAGGCCTGCAAGGCGCTGAAGGCCGAGGGCTATCGCATCATCCTGGTGAACTCCAATCCGGCCACCATCATGACGGACCCGGACCTGGCGGATGCCACCTACATCGAGCCGATCACGCCGGACGTCGTCGCCCGCATCATCGAGAAGGAGCGCCCTGACGCGCTGCTGCCCACCATGGGCGGCCAGACGGCGCTGAACACCGCGCTGTCGCTCAACAAGATGGGCGTGCTCGAGAAGTTCAACGTGGAGCTGATCGGCGCCAAGGCGGAGGCCATCGACAAGGCCGAGGACCGCGAGCTGTTCCGCGAGGCGATGAAGAAGATCGGCCTCGACACGCCGAAGTCGCGGCTGGCCAATGCCTCTGACGCCAAGGATGCCGACAAGGACTTCTACACCGCCGAAATCGCCCGCCTCCAGAAGGACGGCGGCGACATCGAGGCCTTCGAGAAGAAGTGGGCAGCCGAGGAGCCCGAGCGCCAGAGGAACTATCGCAACCGCGCCATGGTCGAGGCCTTCGAGGCCATGCTCGAGGTGGGGCTCCCCTGCATCATCCGCCCGTCCTTCACGCTGGGCGGCACCGGCGGCGGCATCGCGTACAACCGCGAGGAATTCTTCGACATCGTGGAGAAGGGCCTCGACGCCTCGCCCACGGCGGAAGTCCTCATCGAGGAATCGGTGCTGGGCTGGAAGGAATATGAGATGGAAGTGGTCCGCGATCACGCGGACAACTGCATCATCATCTGCTCGATCGAGAACGTCGATCCGATGGGTGTGCACACGGGCGATTCGATCACCGTGGCCCCGGCGCTGACGCTGACGGATAAAGAATACCAGATCATGCGCAACGCCTCGATCGCGGTGCTGCGCGAGATCGGCATCGAAACGGGCGGCTCCAACGTACAGTTCGGCGTCAACCCCGCCGACGGCCGCCTCGTCGTCATCGAGATGAACCCGCGCGTGTCGCGCTCCTCGGCACTGGCCTCCAAGGCGACCGGCTTCCCGATTGCCAAGGTCGCGGCCAAGCTCGCCGTCGGTTACACGCTGGACGAACTCGCCAACGACATCACCGGTGGCGCCACGCCCGCGGCCTTCGAGCCGACCATCGACTATGTCGTCACCAAGATCCCGCGCTTCGCCTTCGAGAAGTTCCCCGGCTCGTCGCCCACGCTGACCACGGCCATGAAGTCGGTGGGCGAGGTGATGGCCATCGGCCGCAGCTTCCAGGAATCGATGCAGAAGGCACTGCGCGGCCTCGAGACCGGCCTCACCGGCTTCAACGAGGTCGAGATCCCGGGTGCCGGCGAAGGCGACGACAAGAACGCCATTCGCGCCGCACTCGGCACGCCGACGCCCGACCGCCTGCTGAAGATCGCCCAGGCTTTCCGCATGGGTGCGACCGTCGACCAGATCTTCGCGTCCTGCAAATACGAGCCGTGGTTCCTGCGCCAGATCGAGGAGATCGTGCAGACCGAAGAGAAGATCCGCGCCCGCGGCCTGCCGAAGGATGCAGTGAACCTGAAGAAGCTGAAGGCCATGGGCTTCTCCGACAAGCGCCTCGGCGAACTCGTCGGCCTGTCGGAAGACAAGGTGCGCGCGCATCGCCACAAGACCGGCGTGCGCCCCGTGTTCAAGCGCATCGACACCTGCGCTACCGAATTCGCCTCGCCCACCGCCTACATGTATTCGAGCTATGACGCCGAGGACGAGGCGCGCCCCTCCGACCGGCAGAAGATCATCATCCTCGGCGGCGGGCCCAACCGCATCGGCCAGGGCATCGAGTTCGACTATTGCTGCTGCCATGCCTGCTTCGCACTGCATGACGCGGGCTATGAATCGATCATGGTCAACTGCAACCCCGAGACCGTGTCGACCGACTACGACACCTCGGACCGCCTCTACTTCGAGCCGCTCACCGCGGAAGACGTGCTGGAGATCATCCACAAGGAACAGCAGAATGGCACGCTGAAGGGCGTGATCGTGCAGTTCGGCGGCCAGACGCCGCTGAAGCTGGCCGATGCGCTGGAGAAGGCCGGCGTGCCGATCCTCGGCACGACGCCCGACGCCATCGACCTGGCCGAGGACCGTGACCGCTTCTCCAAGCTCCTCAAGAAGCTGAAGCTGCGCCAGCCCGAGAACGGCATCGCGCATTCGGGTGCGGAAGCCAAGAAGATCGCCAAGAAGATCGGCTTCCCCGTGGTCATCCGCCCGTCTTACGTGCTGGGTGGCCGCGCCATGGAGATCGTCAAGGACGACGCCCAGCTCGAGCGCTACATCACCGAGGCCGTGGTGGTCTCGGGCTCCTCGCCGGTGCTGATCGACAGCTATCTCTCCAACGCCATCGAGGTGGACGTCGATGCGATCTGCGACGGCAAGGACGTGTTCATCGCCGGCGTGATGGAACACATCGAGGAGGCGGGCATCCACTCGGGCGACTCGGCCTGCTCGCTGCCGCCCTATTCGCTGAAGCCCGCCGTCATCGCCGAGCTCGAGCGCCAGACCAAGGTGATGGCGCTGGCCCTCAACGTGGTGGGCCTGATGAACGTGCAGTTCGCCATCAAGGACGGCGACATCTATGTTCTCGAAGTGAACCCGCGTGCGTCCCGCACCGTGCCCTTCGTGGCCAAGGTCATCGGCCTGCCGGTTGCCAAGATCGCGGCGCGTGTCATGGCGGGCGAAAGCCTCGCCAGCTTCAAGCTGAAGCAGCGGAAGCTCAACCACGTGGCGGTGAAGGAAGCCGTGTTCCCCTTCAACCGCTTCCCCGGCGTCGACGTGCTGCTGGGACCTGAGATGCGCTCGACGGGCGAGGTCATGGGCCTCGACAAGAGCTACGACATGGCCTTCGCCAAGAGCCAGCTGGGTGCCGGCATGCGGATGCCGATGGCGGGCACCGTGTTCATCTCGGTGAAGGATGCCGACAAGCCGAAGATCCTGCCCGCCATGAAGAAGCTCGTCGAGATGGGCTTCAAGCTCGTCGCCACCGGCGGCACGCAGCGCTACTTCGAGGACAAGGGCATTCCTTCGACCAAGATCAACAAGGTGCTGGAAGGCCGCCCGCATGTGGTGGACGCCATCAAGAACGGCGACATCCAGCTGGTGCTGAACACCACGGAGACGCGTGCCTCGCAGTCCGACTCGAAGCCGATCCGCCAGACCGCGCTGATGCAGAAGGTGCCCTACTACACCACGCTGCCCGGCATCCTCGCCGTCACCAAGGCGATCGCCGCGCAGAAGGAAGGCCGCCTCGACGTGAAACCGCTGCAGGATTACTTCTGAGGCAGACGATCAGCCGTCTGACAATTCACCTTGGCCGGGCTTGACCCGGCCATGCTTTTTGGAGGCCGCAAAAAGATGCCCCGGTCAAGCCGGGGCAAGGAGCGTTCAGGGCCTAGGGCGCATCCTTGCTTGCCTCCGTCACGATCAGGTCTACCCAGCGCTTCACCCGCGCGAGGTTCACGCCCATGTCGGCCCTGCCGAGTTGCGAGCGCGAATAGATCAGCACCGCTGAGCCGCCATCGGCGGTCGGCACCAGCCTGACGTTGATGGTGTCCGGGAATCCCATGAACCGGCTGCGCTGGACGAAACGCAGCGTGCCGAACGCCGGATCGGCCGCGGCAAGATGCACGCGGGGCTCGCGGAGAAGCGCCTGCTCGACGGCCGGGAAGGCCTGAGCTACTGGCAAGGCGATCACCGGCGCGCGAATGTCCGCCTTCGCCGCACAGTATTCCGGCAGGCAGGCCAGCGCATCATTCGGCGTCTCGCGCCGCACCAGCGTGGCGAAGTCGACGTCGCCAAGATCGGCGGGGCCGAACCGGGCCCATAGGCGCTCCGGCCCGAGGATCAGGAAGGCGGCGGCGAAGGCGAGCACCAGAACCACGAAAATGGCCGCCAGGAACATCAGAAATCTACCCATGGAGGGAACGCTATCACCCTGCCGGTCCGCCGTCATCCGCCCTCGCCGGTGCCGTCACCCTGGCGGCAGGCCGGGGTGACGCCAATAACATCAGGCACTTAAAGGGCCATTTCCCGCTCCCCTTGAATTTCGGGCCGAGTTGGGCCATGTTTCTGCTTCGCCCGGCGAGATACGGATTACCCCGTATCGCCGGGTGTCGTTTTTCCCAGACACGGATGGAATTCTGCCTCCGGGCCAGCCCGGGGGCGCGAAGAAACTGGACAAGATTGGACGAGACCGATGGACAAAGTGCCCATGACCGCCGAAGGCCACTCCGCCATGATGGATGAGGTGAAGCACCTCAAGACCGTGGAGCGCCCGCGCATCATCAAGGCCATCGAGGAAGCCCGTTCGCACGGCGATCTCTCCGAGAATGCCGAATACCATGCCGCCAAGGAGCAGCAGGGCTGGACCGAGGCCCGCGTGGCGGAACTCGAGGACAAGCTGTCCCGCGCCGAGATCATCGACATCTCGAAGCTGTCGGGCGACACCGTCATGTTCGGCGCCAAGGTGACGCTGATCGACGAGGAAACCGACGAAAAGACCGCCTACCAGATCGTCGGTGAATTCGAGGCCGACGTGAAGAAGGGCAAGATCTCCGTGTCCTCGCCCATCGCGCGCGCCATCATCGGCAAGAAGAAGGGCGACTCGGTCGAGGTCAACACGCCGGGTGGCGGCAAGTCCTACGAGATCGCCAAGGTGGCCTGGCGCTGATGCCGGCCATGCCGCGGCGGCGCCTCACTGCGCGGCCGCGGTTCTCCTGAACAGACGCGCGAGCCCGGCAACAGGACAGTGACCGCCGAGCGGCCGTCCGCCGGTCTGGCCCGAGCGGGCGTGGAACTGCGGTGCCTGACGGTCGAGAACCGCCGTCCACTGCAGGGCAAGCTCCGCGGCATAGACGCAGGGCATCTCGTGCGTGTGCGGCTCCTTGACGGTTTCGGCAAAGACCGGGTCGCTGTGGACCGCCTGCCAGCTGCGGCCGTCCTCGCTGACGCGCACCGGGCAGCGCGTGCCAGCGGTGCGTGCCGCGAAGGTGCTGAGCGTATGCATCGAGAAGGCCTGCCAGCGGGCCACGCAGTCAGCGAACAGACTGGCCCTGTCCTCATATGACGCAAGCTGGTGCGGGGCAACGCCGTGCCGCGCCAGTGACATGTCACGCACGAACATGGCGAAGGCGAAAGCATCCGACGTGATGTTGACCAGCGCGAAGGGCGCGCTCAGCGGCAGGTCGTAAAGCGTATCCGCCGCATTGGCCGCCTGCGGGCAGAAGGCCACCCCGAAGAAGGAATAGGTTGTCGGCGCACCCGTCACCGGACAGTCAAGCAGCACCGGCAGCTCCAGCACGCCGCCGTTGAGCAGCTCCTCCGCCGGCCGGCCCGACACGGCCGCAGCCGCGGCACTCAGCTCGCGCAGCACAGCGAGCGCAGGCGTGTTCGGATCGGTATTTGCGGCCGTGCGGGGCAGCAGGCAGATCAGCGCGACCTTGCGCAGCTGTCGCACGTCATCCTGGAAGCGCGCGACGGCCGACAGCAGCCCCTCCTCCGCGAGATCGGCGATAACGTAGCGGCCCTTGGCGAATTCGCGCCGGCCAGCGATGCAGGCGAGACCGGTCGACATCCACCGGGCCAGCCGGTCCATGCTGGAAGGCCCCGGCCCATCAGAGATCATCGAGGGGAGCATGCATGCCTCCAGTGTCAAGGTCATTTCCAGGATATATGCATATTGCATGCATATTGACTTGCGACAAGATTTTTGACCTGATAAGACTCTATGCACGCTGCATGCATCATGCACGACGGCCGGGCAGTACGGAGGGGCCATTGACCTACACCAACTGGAGCCTCGTTGCCGAGGCGCCCTTGCCGAATGGCAGCCGCGGGGCCATTGCCCGGTGCGACATCGAAGCGGGTCGCCTTCTCGGTGTGTTCCAGGGCGATCTGGTGCGGATCGCGATCTGCGACGAGCGCCTGGCAGAGCCTGAAAAGCATATCAACCTCGTGCAGGTGGCACGTGACGGCGACCACCTCTTCGGCTTCATCCGCAACGAGCGCACGGGGATCGGCCTAATCAACCACTCCTGCCGCCCCAACGTCCGCATCGAGAACCAGATCGTGGCGGTCGCGGACCGGCCGATCGCGGCGGGCGAAGCGCTGACGGCGGACTACCGGCAGTGGGACCTGGTGCCGGAGGGCATCCCGTGCTGGTGCGACGAGCCGAGGTGCTTCATATGAATATGAGCCGCGCAATGCCGCTGCCCCTGCGCATGATGCTGCTCTCCGCCATCGGCCTGATGGAGGCGATGGTCTTCGGCCTGACCCACCCCTTCTACGCGCTGAACCTGCAGCAGCAGGGCTTCAGCGAAACGGCGATCGGCCTCAATGCCACGCTGGGGGGCCTCGGGGTGTTCCTCGTCGGCCCCTTCGTGCCGTGGCTGATCGCCCGCGCCGGCTACCGCAGCTACACGGTCTTCTGCTTCCTGGCGGCAGCGGCCGCGATCGGCGCACTGGTGACGGGGCCGGGCTTCCTCGGCTGGTGCCTGTCGCGCCTGTTGCTCGGCATGGCCCTGGGCAGCCTGTGGATCCTGACCGAGGCGTGGCTCAACGAAATCGTGCCCGACACGGCGCGCGGGCGGGCCAATGCCATCTTCCAGTTCTGCTATTCGATCGGCTTCATGGCCGGGCCCGGGCTGGTCATCGTCATGGGCTTCGCCGGCCACCTGCCCATCGCCTTCATGGTGCTCATGGCGCTGGCGGGCGGGGCTGCCACGTTGTTCCTGCCGCAGCCGGCGGCCGCACCGGCAAACCACCGGCTTGACCTTCGGGTGGCGCGGGAAGCGCTGCCGCTGATATCGGTCGCCTTCGTGACCGGCCTCGTCGAGACCGCGCTCTACACGATGCTGCCGATCTTCGGCCAGCGCGCCGGCTTCGGCGAACAGGGTTCGCTGTCGCTGCTCATCGCACTATCGCTCGGGGCCATTTCACTGGCGCTGCCGCTGGGCCTCGCCAGCGACCGGTTCGACCGCGCGCGGCTGCTGCTCCTCGTCGCGTCCGGCGCCCTGCTCAGCATGGTGCTGCTGTGGGCTGGAACACTGTCCTACCCGGTGGCACTTGCCGCCGCCTTCCTGGCGGGCGGCACCATCATCGGCATGTACAGCATCTCGCTCGTCATCCTGGGCGAGCGCTATGCCCAGCGTGCGCTCGCCTCGGTGGCTGCCTGCTATGCCATGGCCTATGCGCTGGGCAGCACCTTCGGCGGGTTGATGGGCGGCGGCAGCGGTGAACTGGCGGGGGTTCAGGGCCTGCCCGCCCTGGGCACAACGGTGATCGGAATCTATGTCGCCTGGCTTGTCCTCGGCATGGGCCGCCGCCACCTCGCCAGGAACCGGCAGACGGGAACCACCTCAACTCACTGGGAACTCACATGATGCGACACGTCCGGCGACTGCTGCCAGAGGATTGCCCGCGGCTCGAATTGCTTCGGCGGGACTATGCCGCGGAAATGTCGGAGGAAAATGGCGAGGACGGTCACGGCGGCTTCGCCGCCGCCCTGCTCTCGCACCCCAATGTGCTGTGTTGGGGTGCCTTCATGGAAGGTGAACTGGTGGGCTTCGCGGTCGTCTTCCACCTGCCGGAGGCGATCTCCGGGCGCTGGTGCGGCCTGCTCGACGATCTTTATGTGGCGCCTTCGGCGCGACGGCGGGGCGTGGCGCGCGAACTTCTGGAGACGGTGGCCCGCCATGGCCAACAACAGAACTGGACCCATCTGCGCTGGCTGGTGCCCGAGACCGATGCCCCCGCCATCGCCCTCTATCAGAGAGTGGCGGACGAGGCCCCGTGGCGGAGCTTCATGATCTATTACTGAGCCCGCGCATCACGCTCAGGCGTGAGGGGACACATCGCATCGGGGCAGACGCTGCCATCACACAGGCGGCAGATGGCGTCGACGGAGACAGACTGTGGCACGATGTTTGGCAGCACCCGTGCCGCCATGGCGCCGAACTGTTCCAGTTCGGCGCGCGAGAGCGTCGCAAAGGCATCATCCAGGATCTTCTCGCGCAGCCGGATGACGCGGGCCATGTCGCGCCGGCCCTTGGCGCTGAGCCGCAGATAGACGGACCGGCCATCCTCGCCGGCGCGCTTTTCCACGAGGCCTGCATTCTTGAGGCGCATGACGGTCCGCACGGTCGCGGAATGGGTGAGCCTAACACCATGCCGCAGGTCATCGATTGTGAGGTCGGGCCGGCTGCCGATGAGGATGATGGCGGCCGATGCATTGGCGCCGGCACCGATGAGCGCTTCGGTCTCGGTGACGATACGGTCCGCGAGACCCAAGGACAGGGCGCCAATGATGTTTGCCGCATGCTGTGACGGAGAGACGCCGTGCTTCATGTGATCACCCTTTATGAATGCATGTCACATGCATGTAAACGTGTCAAGAAAGGGGGCGAGGCCCTGCCCGCGGCCCTGCTCAGCGGCCTGCGAGCGCCTTGTCGACGGCTGCGGTGATCTTCGGGCTCATCGGCTTGGTGGGCGTGGAGAACCAATCGATGAACCGGCCGTCGGCCCCGATCAGGTATTTATGGAAGTTCCACTTCGGCCGACCCAGAACACCCGCCTGTTCGCCTGCCCATTTGTAGAAAGGATCGGCCTTGTCGCCCTTCACCACCGTCTTGTCGGCCAGCGGGAAGGTGACGCCGTAATTCAGCTTGCAGAAGCTGGCGATCTCGGTGGCGCTGCCGGGCTCCTGCCCGCCGAAATCATTGGACGGCACGCCGATGATGATCAGCCCCTTGTCCTTGTAGGCCAGCCAGAGCTTCTCGAGATCCTCGTACTGGGGCGTGTAGCCGCATTCCGACGCGGTGTTGACGACAAGCATCGGGTGGCCCCTGAACTGCGAAAGCGGCATGGGCTTGCCGTCGATGCCGGTGAGAGTGAAGTCATAGGCGGTGGTCTCGGCCATGGCGGCGGTACTCGCGAAGAAAAGGGCGCAAAGGGTGAGGATCAGCTGTCGCATGAGCCTCAAACGTTCACATGCAGGGCACGGATCAGCCACGCTGGATGAGGTGGCGCGCCCCGAACAGCACGAGACCGGCAACCAGCCCCCAGAAGGCCGACCCCACACCCATGATGGTGAGGCCGCTCGCCGTCACGAGGAAGGTGACCAGTGCGCTTTCGATGTCGCGCGGCTCCTTCATCATCGCGGTGACACCGCCCATCAGCGGCGAAAACAGCGCAAGCCCGGCGATGGCCGTGATCAGGTCCTTGGGCAGCGCACCCAGCACATGCACGAAGCTTGCAGCCATGAGCCCGATGAGGCCGTAGAGACCGAGATAGGGATAGGCCACGAGCCAGCGCTTGCCCGGATCCGGGTGGCAGTCGGGACCGGTGACGATCGAGGCGGTGATCGCCGCCATGTTGATGGCGTGGCTGCCGAAGGGCGCCATGAGCGTCGATCCGATGCCGGTGACGAGCAGCGCGGGCTGCACGGGCGGCTGGTAGCCGGAGGCCCGCAGCACCGCGAAACCCGGCAGGTTCTGCGAGGCCATAGTCACGAGGAACAAGGGCACGCCGATCGACAGGATGGTCTGCCAGTCGAAGCTCGGCGTCGTCCATTCGAGCGCGGTGATGCCGAAGCTGCAGCAATCGCCTGCGAAGCCGCCGCCGAAAGCCGCCAGCGCCACGCCCAGCACCACGACGACAGGCACGGCATAGAGCGGATAGGACAGGCGCAGTCCGAAGAACACGATGACCAGCGGCAGCACCGCCCAGGGCATGGACATGGCTGCGCCGGGAACGCCCAGTGTGTAGCGCAGGAGCACCCCCGCCAGCATGGCGGCGGCGATGGGTGCCGGAATCTTCTCGATCGCCTTTTCCAGCGGCTTGATGAGGCCCGCCACGACCATGAGAAGACCCGCGACGAGAAAGGCGCCCAGCGCATTGGGATAGGTGATCCCTGCCCCGCTCGTCGCGATCAGCACGGCACCGGGCGTCGACCACGCCGTGATCATCGGCATCCGGTAGCGCCACGACAGGATGAACGAGGTGGCAGCCATGCCGAAGCACAGGGCGGCCGCCCAGGAGGCCTGCTGCGCGGGCGTGGCACCGACGTTGCGGGCCGCCTCCATGATGACGAGGATGGTCGAGGCAAAGCCGACGACGACGGCAGTGAGCGTCGACGAGAAGAGGCTGAACCAGCCGGAGTGGTCACGCTTCAGGGCAGACTCGGTCACGGAATGGGAACTCCAGGCTCGTATTTCGCCACGCGCAGCATGAGCGACGTCTTGACGTTCTCGACATTGGGCGCGGAGGTCAAATCACTGATGATGTAGTTTTGTAACGACGGCAGATCGCGCGCCACGCATTTCAGCAGGAAATCGGCCTCGCCCGAAATCGCATAGGCCTCGCGCACCAGCGGCCACTGCGCCACGCGCTCGGTGAAGGCGCGGAGCTCGGCATCCGCCTGGCTCCGGAGGCCGACGAAGACAAAGAGGGTCACCTCGAAGCCGAGTGCCGTCGCATCGAGCAGCGCGCGATAGCCGGCGATCACGCCGGCCCTCTCCAGCGCCTGCACGCGGCGCAGGCAAGGCGGCGGCGACAGGCCGACACGGCTCGCCAGCTCGACATTCGTCAGCCGGCCATGGCGCTGCAATTCGCGCAGGATCTTCCAGTCGGTGGCATCGAGGTCCATCGCTCCGCTCTAGCAACTCCGCAGCCATGCGGCGAGAGGGCATGGACCGGACACAACCCACCCGTATTCTGTAGGGCTTATATGTTGCAGCGCAGCATCTTGCAGTGTGCAAAGCAGCATTCAGACTGGCGCAACCTCCGGAAGAAACACGCAAATTCAGCCTGAGGTTCTTCAAGTGGAATTCGGGCGTGCGGGCTGTTCACAACAGCTTGTAGTCCCCTTGTCGTTGTGCCCAATTGAGCTATGCTGTTTTCTCATAGCAACTGGAGAAACCCATGTCCGCCCGCCACGCCCGCGTGCTGATCCTCGGATCGGGACCCGCCGGTTACACGGCCGCCATCTATGCCGCCCGCGCAATGCTGAAGCCCCTCCTTGTGCAGGGCATCCAGCCCGGAGGCCAGCTCACCATCACGACCGACGTCGAGAACTATCCCGGCTTCGCCGACGTGATCCAGGGCCCCTGGCTGATGGAGCAGATGCGCGCCCAGGCCGAGCATGTGGGCACCGACATCGTCTCGGACACCATCACCGAGGTGCGGCTCAACGACAAGCCGATCTGGCTCAAGGGCGACTCCGGGCAGGAATACACCTGCGATGCGCTGATCATCTGCACCGGTGCCCAGGCCAAGTGGCTGGACCTGCCCTCCGAGCAGGCCTTCCGCGGCTTCGGCGTCTCGGCCTGCGCCACCTGCGACGGCTTCTTCTACCGCAACAAGCGGGTAATTGTGGTCGGCGGCGGCAATACCGCGGTGGAGGAGGCGCTGTTCCTCACCAACTTCGCGTCCGAGGTGATCGTCGTCCACCGGCGGAACGAGTTCAAGGCGGAGCGCATCCTGCAGAACCGCCTGTTCAACCACCCCAAGATCAAGGTGATGTGGGACACGACCCTCGCCGATGTTCTGGGTACGGACAATCCCAAGGGCGTCACCCATGCCCGCCTGCAGAACGTGAAGACCGGCGAGACCGAGGACGTGGCGGTCGACGGCATCTTCATCGCCATCGGCCACAAGCCCGCGACGGAACTGTTCGAGGGTCAGCTGCCCTTCAAGCAGGGCGGCTACCTCGTCACCGAGCCGCGCTCGACCCAGACCGCGATCCCCGGCGTCTATGCCGCGGGCGACGTGACGGATGACGTCTATCGCCAGGCTGTGACAGCCGCCGGCATGGGCTGCATGGCCGCACTCGAGGCGGAGCGCTGGCTCCACACGCAAACGGAGGTGCGCCATGCCGCTGAGTAACACCGTGATGGACTGGGACAAGCTGCGCATCTTCCACGCGGTGGCCGATGCCGGCAGCTTCACCCATGCCGGTCACGAGCTCGGCCTGTCGCAGTCGGCTGTGAGCCGGCAGATTTCGGCACTCGAAGATGCGCTGAACGTGCCGCTCTTCCACCGCCATGCGCGCGGCCTCATCCTCACCGAGCAGGGCGAGATGCTCTATCGCACGGCGCATGAGGTCTTCACCAAGCTGACGGCGGCACAGACGCGCCTGATGGATTCCAAGGAGAAACCGTCGGGCGAGCTGCGCATCACCACCACGGTGGGCCTGGGCTCGGTGTGGCTCACGCCGCGGCTCAAGGAATTCTCCGAGATCTATCCGGAGATCGCGGTGACCCTGCTGCTCGACGACCGCGAGCTCGACCTGTCGATGCGCGAGGCGGATGTGGCGGTGCGCCTGCGCCGACCCACACAGCCGGACCTGATCCAGCGCAAGCTGTTCACCGTGCACCACCACCTCTATGCCTCGGCCGACTATCTCAAAAAGCACGGCATCCCGAAATCGCTCGAGGACCTCGACAAGCACAAGATCCTCACCCATGGCCAGGCGCCAAATTACCTGACGCCCGTCAACTGGCTCGAATTCGTGGGCCGGCCGGAGGGCGACCCGCGCCCCGTGGCGCTGCGTGTCAACAACGCCTATGGCCTGCGCCGCGCCGTGCAGGCCGGCATGGGCCTCGCCTCGCTCGCCGACTACATCGTCCCGGAGGATTCGGGCCTTGTCCAGATCGACGTGCCGGTGGAAACGCCGGAGTTCGACACCTACTTCGTCTATCCGGAGGAGCTGAAGGACACGAAGCGCGTCACGGTGTTCCGCGACTTTCTGGTGGCCAAGGCCAAGGAGTGGAGCTTCTAGGAGAGCTTCGCGCCCGCCATTTTGCGGCCCGACATCCCGGCGAAAACCGGAATGTCGGGCGCCACGGCGCATTCCCCCGCGGCATGGCTCCCATGTACGCGTCCTGCTTGTCGAATGGCGAGCCCGAATGCCATCCTCCCCAAGCCGCGCATTCCGGCGCGGATTTCGCCGCTTCACTGTCTCCCCTTGCGAAGCGGCCGATGGGTCCCCGCCCTTCACCCCTGATCGGCGGATCGGATCAAACCCTCGGAGACGAGGGGGAACGGGTAACTTGAAAGGCCGGTCGGTGGACTGGCCTTTTTCTTTCACATGAACAGCTTCTCGTTCTCGAGGCCCTTGTAGAGGTCTGCCACCTGCTCGCCATAGCCGTTGTAGAGCAGCGTGGGAATGCGCTCGCCCGCGCCCAGCACCTCCTCCGAGGCCTGGCTCCAGCGCGGATGCGCCACCTCCGGGTTGACGTTGGCCCAGAAGCCGTATTCCGAAGGCCCCAGAGTCTCCCAGAAACTCACTGGGCGCTCCGCCGTGAAGCTGACGCGCACGATGCCCTTGATCGACTTGAACCCGTATTTCCAGGGCAGGTGCAGGCGCAGCGGCGCACCCATCGAATTGGGCAGCGGCTTGCCATAGGCGCCGGTGACGAGCAGCGGCAGGTCATTCATCGCCTCCGCCATGGTCACGCCCTCGACATAGGGCCAGGGATAGCTGGTGAAGAAGCCGTCCTTCTGGCCCGGTGCCACCTCGGGCTTGTTGAAGGTTTCGAAACGCAGGTACTTGGCATTCGACGTCGGCTTGGCGATCTCGACCAGGCGCTTCAGCGGGAAGCCGGTCCACGGCACCACCATCGACCAGGCCTCGACGCAGCGGTGGCGGTAGATGCGCTCCTCGAAGGTCACCTGCGCAAAGAGGTCGTCGATGGCGATGGTGGTGGGCTTCTCCACCTCGCCGTCGATGACGATGGCCCAGGGGCGGATGGGCAGCGCCTTCGCCGCCTCGGCGATGCGCTTCGATGCGCCGAACTCGTAGTAATTGTTGAAGGTCGTCGTGTATTCCGCCGCCGTCACAGGGCGGCCCGCATCGGCATAGGCGGGGTTCACCTTTGCCGGATAGAGCGCGGCCGAGGGGTCGGCCTCCGCCCGGGCCGGCCCTGCGGCGGCCAGCGCCACCGCTCCGGCCGAAGCCGCCATGAAGCTGCGGCGGTTGAGGAACACATGCTCCGGCGTGACACGCGCCTCCGGAATTTCCCAGCCCCGATTGCGCTTGATCAACATCTGTGACGACTCCTGTTAAGATGGCCCAGCATAGGCCCGTCCCTCTAACGCTGGCCAATCAACCTCCGATCACTTTTGGGGGAAGTCCGGGGCCTGACTTCACGACTGCAAGACGCTCTCCGACCGCCTTGCATCGGTGCCATGCCTGCGCCGCCATCCGGCGCGCGGCACGAGCAGGCTGGCGAACACAATGATCGCCCCCGCCGCCGCCATCCACAGCCCGGCGGACAGGCCCCCAGGCCAGTATTCAACAACGAGTTGCCCCCGCGCGCCGGCCGGCAACTTGACGCGGACGAGAAGCCCACGGACGGCGTCGACGGGCAGATCAACCCCATTCAGCCGCGCACGCCAGTCAGGGTACCAGGCACGGGCCATGACCAACGACGCCTCGCCACCGGCATCATTGACGACATCGACCACGATTCGCCGTGGCGACTGCGCCACAACCTCGGTACCGAGCCCCTGTGACTGCCAGGAAATCGGCTCGGCGGGGCCAGCAGCGTCAATCTCGCGGCTGAAGAGCGTTGTCCCGGAGGGATTGACGCTGGACCGCCACGACCCGGACGCCGCGCGGCGGAACTGCTCGGCCATGTCAGGGGACTGTATATTGACGAGTTCCGTTCGAGTGAGGTCGAGCAGGCTGACGCCGAACCCCTCCACCGGGCGGGTCAGGCGGCTGACGATGTCCGCGCAGGTCAGCGCGCTCAGATAGTTGAAACAGAAATCAGAGCGGAATGACTTGGCGAAAAAGGGACTGTACCCGTTGATACTGATGTTGCCGCTGAACAGCACGCTGTTGCCCGGCAGGAACGTGCGCCAGTCTGTTTCGTCCTGTTCCGTTCCCAGTTCCGCGTAGAGGGCGAGATGCCGCCTGGGTGAAGCAGCCTCATCCGCTTCATCGTTCGAGAACGGCGACTTGAAGGCATTGGGATAGATTGGGAAACCAGAGCTGACAAAATTGTAGTTGACGGTCCAGCCAATCAGGACGTTGCTGATCAGCGCGAAGGCGATCAGGCTTTTCGGACTGACCTTCATAAAAATGGTGCCTGAGATCACCAGAAGGGCGACAAGCGACAGAGATGCGACGTAGAGCATCGCCATCGACGGCACGGCAAGCAATGCAATTGCAAAGGGCCCGAGGAGTGCGATTGCCGTGGGGACAAAGCGGAATCTGAGTGGCTCCCCGCAGCGACTGAGCACCAGCGCGGTCAGCACGATCAATGCGAAATGATAATAGGGAAGAAGCCGGAACATCCAGCGGAAGTGCCCGATGAGCGGGAGCATGGACATGCAGGCCAACCAAACCGCGACGACCAGCACAACGCCTTCCGCCGGTGTCCTGAGCATTCGCCGCACACCGGCATTTGCCAGCACCACGGGAATGAACCACGCGACATAGGTCATCGGCAGCGCAACGATCCTGACCTTGTCGAAGGCGAACCAGGACGTCCTGTAGAACGGCATGCCAACGGCCGTCAGGGCGGCGATGCTCGTACGCCAAAGCAGGCCCGAGTCGATCGGGCGCTCGCTATAGCGGACATAAGGAAACATCGGCAGCACGGCCGGGGCAGACAAAAGACCGCCCGCGAGCAGCGCCATGTAGACCGGCAGGCATCGCCTGAGGTTTCCATTCACCTGCCAAGGCAGCGTGAGCAGTGACACCACCGCCACCGTGATGGCAAAGGCCAGCAGGGCAAATGGCCAACCAGAGAGCGCCACGAGAGCAACGCCGAAGGCCGCAGGAACGAACCACCGCAAACTGTCGAAGAGGCGCACCAGCGAGCCGATTGCCCAGGGTATCCATGCCATGCTGACAAGCGCCGGGATCCAATTGATGGCACCCCAGTAGAGCAGCCACTCACTCATGGCGGCAGTCAATGCGGCCATCACCGCCAGCGAAGGCTTGCAGCGCAGCGCCCGACACATGAAATAGGTACCAGCGGCAAAGACCGCGATGTGGAACAGGGAATAGACGGCAGCAGCCGCAGGGGTCGAACTGATCTTGGACATCAGCAGGTAGAGGGCGACCGACACCGGATTGAGAACGGCGACCTGATATTCTGCGAGGATTGCCCCGCCGCGCCACAGCCGGTCGGTGATGAGCGGCAGCTCGCCTTCCCCCAGCAGGCGTGCCACCTCATGGAACATCGGCATGAAGAAGGTCTGGTAATCATCGGTGTAGAAGAAGCGCGGTTCCCATAGCAGTGGAACGCCGGCAACCATGACGGCGGCCACGGCACAGGCTAACGCCAGAATGACATCGCGATGCGTGTTGCCGGAAACTGGCGTGTCGCGGCCGCCTTCCTCAATCTCACCCATTCCGCATGCCGAATCTGTTCCTTTGCCGCGAACACTATGAATAAATGGTATATAATACAACCCATAGTCGTTCAACGGCCGGACGCATCGACCACGCAAAAGGCCGCCTAGGCTGCCTCCGCCTTCCGTCCTGCCACCACCTGCTCGGCGGCACGGCCCGTGAGTTCGGCCATGTGGTCGAGCGTGAAGGTGAAGGTGCCCACACCGGCCGTGGCCGAGCGCAGTTCGATGATGAGGGAGGCCATCTCCGACTCCGGCATGTGCGCCTTCACCGTGTCCCAGCCGGGCCAGCCCTCGCGCCCGTCGAAACCCAGCAGCTGGCCGCGATGGCCCGTCACGATCTGGTTGATGCGCGAGGTGGCATCGCCCGGCACATGGATCTCGACCAGCACGACGGGCTCAAGCAGCACCGGCGAACACTGCGGCATGCCCTCTGTCATGGCGATGCGCGCCGCGGTCTTGAACGCCATCTCGGAGGAGTCGACGTCATGGTAGGAACCATCCGACAGGTTCACGCTGAAATCGACGACAGGGAAGCCCAGCGGCCCATGGCCCATCCACTCGCGCACCCCCTGCTCCACCGCCGGGATATACTGCTTCGGCACCACGCCACCGGTGATCGTGTCGGTGAAGCGGAAGCCGGAGCCGCGCGGCAGGGGCGCGATTTCCACCACCACGTCGCCATATTGCCCGTGGCCGCCGGATTGCTTTTTGTGGCGGCCGCGGATCTGCACGGGTTTGCGGATCGTCTCCTTGTAGGCGATGCGGCGGGGCTTCGCGTGGGCATGGACGCCGAACTTGCCCTGCAGCTTTTCGAGTGCGACGCGCAAGTGCATCTCGCCCTGGCCCCACAGCACCATCTCATGCGTGTCATGATGATGTTCGAGCGACAGCGAGGGGTCTTCTTCCACCAACTTGGCGATGGCGCTGGTCAGCTTCACCTCGTCCTTGCGATCGGCCACCGAGATGGCGAAGCCATAGACGCCGGGCGCCCGCTCTACCTTCACCAGTTGCGGCGTATTGCCCCTGGCCGCCGACAGCGTCTCGCCCGTGTGCGCGCCCTCGAGGCGTCCGAGCGCCACCGTGTCGCCCGCCACGGCCTTCTGCACCTTGGAGGGCGTTGCGCCGAGCAGCGTGAACACGCCGGCCACGCGGCTGTCCTCGCCGTCCGCACCATGAAGCACAGCGCCATCCGCCACCTCGCCCGAGAGAACGCGCGACAGTGACAGCTTGCCGCCATGCGCGGTGTGGAAGGTCTTGAGCACTTGCACGGTCGTGCCATTGGGCTTGAGGCCGAGGCGCTTCGTCGTCTCGGCGATGCCCGGCGCCTCATGGCGCAGTGCCTTCAGCAGGCGCTCGATGCCGGTGCCATGCTCGGCCGAACCAAACAGGACCGGCGTGATGAAGCCATCGGCGAGCTCGCTTGCGAGGTCGCTGAACACGCGGTCCCGCGGCGGCTCCATGTCGGAGAGAAGTTGCTCCATCAGCTCGTCGTCATGGTCGGCGAGGCGCTCCAGCATGGCGAAGCGGTGCGATTTCTCGAGTTCCGCCATGTCCTCTGGCATGTCGATGAGCTTGCTCTCGAGGTGCTCCTGGTAGACGAAGGCGCGCTCGAGGGCCAGGTCGACGAAGCCCGTCACGATCGAGCCCTTCATGATCGGAAGCTGGCGCAGGATAAGCGGCTTCGAGGAGGCAGGCTGCAGCCACTCGAGCACGTTGCGAGGGCTGGAATCGGTCTTGTCGACCTTGTTGATGAACAGGATGCGCGGAAGGTTGATCTCGTCCAGCTGCTTGAGGATCAGCTGCAGTGCGGGTGCCTTCTTGTCATCCGCCTCGCAGACCACGACCGCGACATCGGCGCCGGCCAGTGCTGCGCGCTGGTCCTGCGCGAATTCGACCGAGCCCGGGCAATCGAGGAAGGTGTAGCTGTCGCCCAGGTAGCTCGTGGTGGCGGCGTTGAGCTCGATCGACATGCCATGGGCGCGCGCTTCGGGGGCCGCATCGCCGACGGAGGACTTGTCGGTCACCCTGCCCTGGCGCGGGATGGCGCCGGTGCGGAACAAGATGGCTTCGAGAAGTGTGGTCTTGCCGCTGAGATAGGGGCCCACCAGTGCCACGCACCGCGAGCCCGAAGGCCTTCTGCCGGTCTGGGTATCCATGGACAATGCTCCTTTGACTGCTGAATTCACTGCAGCGAAGGACCGCCCTCTCCTACCCGTGTCACCACGCCGGGGCGGTTCCACGGGTCAAAGACTGACTCCGTTCCGGACACCCGGCAAGGGAATTCGCAAAAGGAAATGGGTCCGGCGCTGACGCCGGACCCTTTTCGCAGGCAATTCCGAGAAATTACTTCTTCACGTACTTGAGGCGAAGACCGGCGATGCCAGCCGCCACGTTGAGGCCGGTCTGGGCCTGCACCGAAAGAGGCTGCAGCGCGATCGACTTGTTGCCGCCGCCGACCAGCACATGGGCGCCGAGGCCCACGGCGATCGAGGCTTCCGCAGTGGCGCCGGCATAGCGGCCCTGCAGCGCACCCTTGGAAATCTGGCCCGGCGCAAACACGACCCAGGACATCGCGCCCTTGCCGGTGAAGCCGACGTCGACGCCGAGGGTTTCGAGCGTGCCGGTGTAGCGTTCCTTGCCGCCGACGGCGCGATCGAAGGTGCACTTCAGCGACTTCGAGGAGGCGATGATCATGCCGACGCTCGGCGCCACTTCGCATTTGAGGACGCCGATCTTGACACCGCTCGTCTTGGCGAAGGCGGGCGATGCCGCGAGGCCGAGAGTCACGAGAGCGGCGAGGGCAAGTTTCTTCATGTTTTTGAGTCTCCTATTGGACGATACAGGCTAGAGGCCTCTATTGTGTCAGGAATTGGGCCTGATCGACAGAAGCGGGAGATATGGCAGTTAATCCTATCCGTTAACTGCCATCCGCCGGGATCAGGGAACGTATTCGAGCTGGAACGAGGCAAGGCCCGCAGCAATGTTCACGCCTGCAGAACCCTGCACGCTCACCGGCTGCAGCGCGATGGAGTTCTGCGAACCGCCGACCAGCACGTTGGCGCCAAGGCCCACCGCGAAGGAGGCCGCCGCCGTGGCACCGGCATAAGTGCCCGCGAGCGCACCGCGCCCAACCTGACCGGGTGAGAAGACCGCCCAGGACATGATCGCGCCGGAGGTCACGCCGATGTCGAGGCCCACCTGGGTGATGCGGCCCTTGTAGATTTCAGTGCCGTTCGGGCCCTGGAAGGAGCAGCTTGCGGCTTCCGAGCCGCCGAGGATGAGACCGACCGAACCGGATACGTCGCAGACCAGCATGCCGAGCTTCACGCCGGTATTGGCCTGAGCAGGGAGTGCGATAAGGCCGAGGGCCAGGATCGAGGCTGCGATTTTCTTCATGGTAGTATTGTCCTTTTGATGTGGTTCGGGAAACGCTGTCTTACTGACCGCCAGCCAGGAAATCCGGCTTGCCCAACTCGATTCCATTGTGGCGCAGGATGGCATAGGCGGTGGTGAGGTGGAAGAAGAAGTTGGGCTTTGCCCAGGTCTCCAGATAGGCAAAACCCTTGAAATTCAACTCGCGGCCACCCGCCTTGAGAGAAATTTCGCGGGTTTCGGCCCCGTCGAACTGGTCCTTCTTGAGACCTGCCAGGAAATCGATGGTGCGGGCAACACGTGCCTGCAACTCGTCAAAGGTCTTTTCCTCGTCCGGCCAGCTCGGCACGGGCGCACCGGACAGCCTGGCGCCGGCCCCCTTTGCGGCATCCGACGCGATCTGCACCTGGCGGGTGAGCGCGAACATGTCGGGGAAGAGCCGCGCGGTGAGGATCACGCCGGGGTCGATCTTCTTCGCCGCGCAATGCACTTCGGCTTTCTTCAGGATCACCGAAAGCGAGCGCAGGAAATGGATGAAGACCGGAACCGAGGCGTCATACATGTTCATCGGCAATGCTCCTTCAGCGCAGGTTGCCGCAGAAGCGCTGGATGCGCTTGCAGGCATCTTCGAGAGTCTCCGTGGCAGTCGCATATGAAATTCTGAAGAAGGGCGACATGCCAAAGGCCGCGCCATGCACCGCCGCAACTCCCTCCGCCGCAAGGAGCTCGGTCACGAAGTCCTCGTCGTTGCGGATGACATTGCCCGAGGGCGCGGTCTTGCCGATGCAGCCGAGACAGGAGGGATAGACGTAGAACGCCCCTTCCGGCGTCGGGCACGACAGGCCCTTGGCCTGGTTCAGCATCGAAACCACCAGGTCGCGGCGCTGCTTGAACACCTCGTTGTTCTTCGCGATGAAGTCCTGCGGGCCGTTCAGCGCTTCGACAGCCGCCCACTGCGCGATCGACGACGGGTTCGACGTCGACTGCGACTGGAGCTTCGACATCGCCTTGATGAGCTGCTCCGGGCCCGCGCCATAGCCGATGCGCCAGCCGGTCATGCAGTAGGACTTGGACACGCCGTTCATGGTCAGCGTGCGGTCATAGAGCTTGGGCTCCACCTGGGCGGGCGTGGTGAATTCGAAATCGTCATAGACGAGGTGCTCGTACATGTCGTCGGAGAGCACCCAGACATGCGGGTGCCTGAGCAGCACGTCGGTCAGCGCCTTGAGCTCGGCGCGCGAATAGGCAGCACCCGACGGGTTGGACGGCGAGTTGAGGATCAGCCACTTGGTCTTGGGCGTGATCGCCTTCTCGAGATCGGCCGCCTGCAGCTTGAAGCCGTTCTCCACCTTGCCCTCGACGAAGACCGGGGTTCCGCCCGCCAGCATCACGATGTCGGGATAGCTGACCCAGTAGGGGGCCGGCACGATCACCTCGTCGCCCGGGTTCACGGTCGCCATCAGCGCGTTGAACAGCACCTGCTTGCCGCCGGAGCCGACCGAGACCTGGGAGACCTTGTAGTCGAGATCGTTCTCGCGCTTGAACTTGTCGACGATCGCCTTCTTGAGCTCGGGAATGCCGTCGACGGGGGTGTACTTGGTCTTGCCCGCCTGGATCGCCTTGATCGCAGCGTCCTTGATGTTCTGCGGGGTGTCGAAGTCGGGCTCGCCCGCCGCCAGGCCGATCACGTTCTTGCCTTCGGCCTTCAGCTGCATCGCCTTGTTGGAGATGGCGATGGTGGCGGACGGCTGGATGCGGTTCAGCGAATCGGAGATGAAGCCCATGGCGGTAACCTTTCGATTTTTCGGGCTGAATAGGCGCATGCGCGGCCCGGGGCAAGCCACAATCCGCCGCATCAACGCACGCCGCAAAATGGGCTAGAAAGCGGCCATGGACGACACCCCTTTCCTGATTGCCGGCGGCGGCATCGGCGGACTTGCGGCAGCCCTGGGGCTTGCCCGGCAGGGCCGCGCCGTGCGCCTGTTCGAGCAGGCCGCGGGCTTCGAGGAAATCGGCGCGGGGCTGCAGATGTCGCCCAACGGGGTGCGGGCGCTGAAGGCGCTGGGCGCCTGGGATGCGGTGGAACCATCCTGCGTGATCCCCTCCGAAATCCACGTGCGTGACGGGCTGTCGAACGCCCTGTTGCAGCGCATCCGGCTGGGAAAGCCCTTCGAGGAGCGCTTCGGCGCGCCCTATCGCGTCTGCCATCGGGCCGACCTGCTGGCGGGGCTGCTGACGGCGGCGAAGCGCAATTTCGCCATCGAGCTCAACACGGGCAAGCGCGCCGCAGCCGTCGCGGAGACGGGCGAGGCCGCCACCCTGTCCTTCACGGACGGCAGTTCCGCCAGGGGCACCGCCGTGGTGGCGGCGGACGGCATCCGCTCCGCACTCCGCGCCGCGGTCGCCGGCGAGGTGCCCCCTGCCCCGCGCGGCGTGATCCTCTATCGCGGCCTCATGCCCCTCAACCGCGTGCCGCCCGAGATCGAGGCGGACTGCGTGACGCTGTGGCTGTGCCCCGGCGCCCATGTGGTGCATTATCCCGTGTCCAACTGGCGCAACTTCAACGTGGTCGTCGCGGTCGACGGCGCCCTGCCTGACGCGGGCTGGAAGACGCCCGCCCACTCCGGCGAGGTGGGAAAGCGCCTGCCCGGCACCTGTGAGGAGCTGGCCCTGCTGCTGGCGGCGCCTGCCTCCTGGGTGCGCTGGCCCGGCACCGACCTGCCGCCGCTGCCGCAGTGGACGAAAGGCCGGGTCGCCCTGCTGGGTGATGCGGCCCATGCCACCCTGCCCTTCCTTGCCCAGGGCGCTGTGATGGCGCTGGAGGATGCGGTGGTCCTGTCGCACGAGGTGGCGCGCACGCCCGACGTGACGCGCGCCTTCCAGTCCTATGAACAACTTCGCCGCAAGCGCACGGCCAGGGTGCAGGAGCAGTCGCGCGCCATGGCCCGCGTCTACCACGCCTCGGGCCTGCTCGCGGCGGGCCGCAACCTCACCCTGCGGCTGGCCGGCCCCTCCTATGCGCTTGGGCGGCTCGAATGGCTCTATCGCTGGACAGCAGACACCCCCGCCTGATCACCAAATCGTGTGGACTGCCCCGGCGCGCATCTGCGTAACACTGTCAGGACCCATCAACCGGGAGGTTTCCATGACACGTCTCGCACCACTTGTTCTCGCCTTCACCATCGCTCTCGCAGCACCCGTGCTTGCCGCCGGCGGCGGCGGTGACGGGGGTGGCGGCGGCGACAACTCCCCGGCGGCCCAGCAGTGCAAGAAGGGGCAGGTCTGGAACAAGAAGACGAAGAAGTGCGTCAAGGTACAGTCCGGCGTGCTGACCGACGAGGAGCTCTACCAGCAGGGCCGCGCGCTGGCCAAGGAGTCCCGCTACGACTGGGCGATCGAGGTGCTCTCGGCGATCCAGGACCAGGAGGATCCGCGCGTCCTCAACTATCTCGGCTATGCGAACCGCAAGGCGGGCCGGCTCGACATCGGCATCACCTATTACCAGAAAGCGCTGGCCATCGACCCGAACTTCAACCTGGCGCGGGAATATCTCGGTGAAGGCTATCTCGCGGCGGGCCGCGTCGACCTCGCCATGGCCCAGCTCGAAGCCATCGGGAAGAGCTGTGGCACCAGCTGCGAGGAATACCAGGACCTGCAGGCCGCGATCAAAGCCGTCCAATGACGGCGGGCGAACCGCACCGCCCGGCGCTTCAGCGGGGCGGGATGATCCAGCTCACCTCGCCCCGGCCCCAGCTGCCGAGGCCCAGCCGCTGCGCCAGTGCGGGCACCAGCAGCTTGAGCTCCTGATCGAGCCGCCACGGCGCGTTGAGGATGGCGAGGCCGGACCCTGCGAGGCCACCGCCCGAAAAGGCCTCGCGCACGCGGAGTTCCACCTTCAGCGTTCCCGGCAGGCCGATCTCGCGGATGCCCTCGAGGATCGTCTCCGCCGTGGCATCGGCCTTCAGCGGATACCACACCACGAAGACGCCGGTGAGGAAGCGGCGCACGCCATGCGCCAGCATGCGCACCGTCTTCTCCGCCTCGGTCTTCTGCTCATAGGGCGGGTCGATGAGGATGACGCCGCGCCGCTCCGGCGGCGGCAGCTTGGCCTTGAGGCAGGTCTCGGCATCCATCGACGTGACATCGCAGCGCGGGTCGTGGAGATACTGCCGCTCGAGCACCAGCGCATCCTGCGGGTGGAGCTCGTTAGCGATCAGCCGGTCCTGCGGGCGCATGAGCCGGAGCGCCAGCTCGGGGGAGCCCGGATAGTAACGCAAGCCCCCTGAGGGGTTCAGCGCCGCGATGACCGCGCGATAGGGAGCTAGCAGCGCTTCGACGTCCGCCGCGAAGGGCTCCGCCAGCTTGGCCACGCCGCCTTCCCATTCGCCCGTCTTGCCCGCCTCGATCCCTGAGAGATCGTAGAGCCCGATGCCGGCATGCGCGTCGACAACGCGGAAGGGCTTGTCCTTCTTCTTCATGTGTTCGAGAAGGCGCGCCAGCACCGCGTGCTTCAGCACGTCGGCGTGGTTTCCGGCGTGATAGGCGTGGCGGTAGTTCATGCGCGGAACACGAAGAAGGCGCCGGCACAGATGAGGGAGAAGCCGATCACGTGGTTCACGGTGATCGACTGTCCGAGATAGAACACCGAGAACACCGCGAAGACGACGAAGGTGATGACCTCCTGTATGGTCTTCAGCTCGGCCGCGTTATAGACCTCGAAGCCGATGCGGTTCGCCGGAACCGCGAGCCAGTATTCGAAGAAGGCGATGCCCCAGCTCGCCATCACCGCCATCCACAGCGGCTTCGAGGTGTAATGCAGGTGGCCGTACCAGGCGAAGGTCATGAACACGTTCGATGCGACGAGCATCAGGATCGGCAGCACGTAGGGCGACGTCAGGGCAGGCATGATGCTTTCAGCTCAGTTGAGGCGCAGGGTGGTGATGTCGAGCATGGCGCGCTCCTGGCCGAGGTCGACGTAGATCACGCGGTCGGGCATGCCGTCCTTCGCCATGAAGAAGCTCACCGTGTCGACGGCATAGCCCAGCCTGCCGCAGGGCGGCTCCGGGATCTGCTCCTGCACCTCCTTGTCGAAGGCCTCCTTCAGCTTGCCCGTGGGCATCACCCGCCAGGCGGTCCAGCCGTCGGGCGCGAGGCCGGGCGCGCCGGTCACCGGCGTCATCACGCAGTCCGGGTCATCGCGCAGCAGGCCCTCCGCCTTGAGGGTGGCGGCGAGCGCCACAGGACCGCCGGGCGCGCGGAACGGCCGCAGCACGGTGATGCCGGGCTTGCCGTCGATGGTGGTGGTGAAAAGGTCCTGCGTCGCGTCATAGGCCACCGCATGCGTGCCGGTGTCGAAGCGGCAGGCCTCGGTCCACAGCCCCATGCCGCCGCCCTCGCGCCACACCCAGCTGCAATGCGCCGGCGAGGACGACCAGCCGGGCATCGGCGGGGCATGGGAGGGGACGTCGGCGGCCAGCGCCGGAAGGGCGAGCAGGACGAGGCCGAGAGCGGAGAGCGCGTGTTTCATGGGCCGGGACTCATGCCAGAAGCCGTGCGCCTTGGCTATCCGAACCCTTCCCCCGCCCCCTCCCGCACCCGATATTACGACCCTCAAGGGACATTAACGCCAGGCAGGCGGCGTCGCGGAAGCCCCCCAGCCGTTCGATCTCGACACGTCCGAGTCCATCACCGGGGGGCTTGGCCCCTTGCGGCCGGAATTCGTGCCGCTGTCGAGCTTCACCCCCGTCAAGCCGCCGAAGCCGCCCAAGTCGGACGGCGGCCGGCCTCTGAAGGTGGTGTCGGACTTCCAGCCGCAGGGCGACCAGCCCACCGCCATCAAGGAACTCGTCAGCGGCGTGCAGGCGCTGGAGCGCGACCAGGTGCTCCTGGGCGTCACCGGCTCCGGCAAGACCTTCACGGTGGCCAAGGTGATCGAGGCGACGCAGCGCCCGGCCCTCATCCTCGCGCCCAACAAGACGCTGGCCGCCCAGCTCTATGGCGAGTTCCAGAGCTTCTTCCCCGACAATGCGGTGGAATATTTCGTCTCCTACTACGACTACTACACGCCCGAGGCCTATGTGCCGCGCAGCGACACCTACATCGAGAAGGAATCCGCCATCAACGAGCAGATCGACCGCATGCGCCACTCGGCCACGCGCTCGCTGCTGGAACGTGACGACGTCATCGTCGTGGCCTCCGTCTCCTGCATCTATGGCATCGGCGACGTCGAGACCTATTCCGCCATGGCCTTCCAGCTGAAGAAGGGCGACCGCACACCCCAGCGGCAATTGCTGGCCGACCTCGTGGCCCTTCACTACAAGCGCAATGACGGGAACTTCGTGCGCGGCACCTTCCGGGTGCGCGGCGACACCATCGAGCTCTTCCCCTCCCACTTCGAGGACCGCGCCTGGCGCATCTCGCTGTTCGGCGACGAGGTGGAGTCGATCGCGGAGTTCGATCCCTTGACCGGCCAGAAGATGGCGGAGCTGGAGCAGATCAAGGTCTATTCCAACTCGCATTACGTCACACCCAAGCCCACGCTGGAACAGGCGGTGAGCCGCATCAAGAACGACCTGCGCATCAGGCTCAACGAGTTCAACAGCGCCGGCCGCCTGCTCGAGGCCCAGCGCCTCGAGCAGCGCACCATGTTCGACATCGAGATGATGATGGCGACGGGCAGCTGTGCGGGCATCGAGAACTATTCGCGCTACCTCACCGGCCGCAAGCCCGGCGAGCCGCCGCCCACCCTGTTTGAATATTTGCCGGACAATGCGCTGGTCTTCATCGACGAGAGCCACGTGACGATCCCGCAGATCGGCGGCATGTTCCGGGGCGACTTCAACCGCAAGGCCACGCTGGCCGAATATGGCTTCCGCCTGCCCTCCTGCATCGACAACCGCCCCTTGCGCTTCGAGGAGTGGGACGCGATGCGCCCGCAGACCGTCTGCGTCTCGGCCACGCCCGGCAAGTGGGAGCTGAACCAGACCGGCGGCGTCTTCGCCGAGCAGGTCATTCGCCCGACGGGCCTCATCGACCCGCCGGTCTTCATCCGCCCGGTGAAGGACCAGGTCGACGACCTCGTGGCCGAGTGCAAGGACGTGGCGCTGAAGGGCTATCGCGTGCTCGTCACCACGCTCACCAAGCGCATGGCCGAGGACCTGACGGAATACATGCATGAACAGGGCATCCGTGTCCGCTACATGCATTCCGACATCGACACGCTGGAGCGCATCGAGATCATCCGCGACCTGCGCCTCGGCGCCTTCGACGTGCTGATCGGCATCAACCTGCTGCGCGAGGGGCTGGATATCCCCGAATGCGCCCTCGTCGCCATTCTCGACGCCGACAAAGAAGGCTTCCTGCGCTCGGAAACCTCGCTGGTGCAGACCATCGGCCGCGCGGCGCGCAACGTCGACGGCCGGGTGATCCTCTATGCCGACCAGGTGACGGGCTCGATGGAACGCGCCATCGCGGAGACCAACCGCCGCCGCGAGAAGCAGGTGGCCTATAACGAGGCCAACGGCATCACGCCCCAGTCGGTGAAGAAGAACATCGGCGACATATTGAAGAGCGTCTACGAGCGCGACCACGTCCGCGCCGACGCCGGCCTGATGGAGGACGGCCCGCTCATCGGCCACAACCTCGAAAAGGTCCTCGCCGACCTCGAAAAGAAAATGCGCGAAGCCGCCGCCAACCTCGAATTCGAGGAAGCCGCCCGCCTGCGCGACGAGGTCAAGCGCCTCAAGGCCGTCGAACTCGCCGTCATCGACGACCCGACGGCCCGCCAGTCCAAGATCAAGGACGCCACGGCCTCATGGCCGCAGCCGAAGGCGGGCGACCGCAAGGCGAGCTCGACGGCGGGGAAACCGGGGACGCGGGCGTATCGGGGGCCGAAGCGGAAGTGACCACATCGTCCTCTCCCGCGCGCGGGAGAGGAAGGGGCCCCAACGCAGTTGGGGAAGGTGAGGGGACGTCAAGCTCCGATCGCAACGCTGCGCTTAACCTCCCCTCATCTCCCCGTTGCTTCGCAACGGGTCCCTTCTTCTCCCGCCGAAGAGGCGGGAGAAGACGTCGAGCAAACTCACCCGGTGGAAACCTTTCGCCGTCCGTGCTATTCATCCCTGCATGACCAAGCTCGAGAAAATCGAACAGGACATCGCCAGCCTCTCCCCCGGCGAAGTGGCGAAACTCGCCCGCTGGTTCGCCGAATTCCACGCCGATGTGTGGGACAAGCAGATCGCGGACGACGCCGAGGCCGGGCGTCTCGACAGGCTGGCGGACCAGGCACTGGCCGCCCACAAGTCAGGCAAGACCCGCCCGCTGTGACGCATCTTGCGTCACCCGACTTCTGGCGGCTCTATGAGCAATTGCCGGAAAACGTCAGGCGTCTGGCGCACAAGAACCTCGAACTCCTGATAGCCGACCCGCGCCACCCCTCGCTCCGTCTCAAGAAGGCGGGCCGCTTACTGGTCCGCGAGGATCGGAGACAGCCACCGCACGCTGGCCGTCGAGTCGCCCGACGGCCTCGTATGGTTCTGGATCGGCACCCACGCCGACTATGACCGCCTCATCGGCTGATCTCCGCCGCAATGCGGCGCGACGAGGTCAAGCGCCTCAAACCCGTCGAACGCGCCGTCATCGACGACCCCACCGCCGCCAGTCCAAGATCAAACACGCCACGGCCTCATGGCCGTAGCCGAAGGCGGGAGATCGGAGGGGGAGCTCGACGGCGGGCAAGCCGGGGACGCGGGCGTACCGGGGGCCGAAGAGGAAGTAGATGGTCGAGTGGAGCACAAGCTTCTGCTCTCCCAAGTACTATATTCTATGCACTTAGGTTATCCATCTTTGACGAGCCGCTTCAGGCTGGTCCGGCAGAGCCTGCTGGAATGGACGACTGAACTACTTGCATCAACTGCTGCTTAACCATGGCTCGACCAAGATGGTTTTCTACAATCTTGAATGCTGGCGTGTTGCTCAGCGAGTGCATGTAGCAATGGTGTAAAGTCAAAACTAAATCCTGCAGTTTTGCGTCATCCTCGAGACGAGTTACGTTTAACCCAGAGTCTTTGCACTGCTGATACTGAATATGGGTATTGTGCGCGCGACCTTCGTTATTCGCAAATATTCTCGCTACGCCCTCAATTCTGTTCGTCTGTTCAGTCGCGGAAATATGCGAGAACATGTTCTGACGAAGCGTTGTTTCCAAAAACGCATTTGCGTCCTTGATTGCCCATTCGCACCGCTCCAGAAATGACGGAGTGATCTTTGACAGAATTGGCCCCCAGAAGGCGGCTAGGTTGACATTGGACGTTATGTCGCCCTTTGCTTTCTTCACTTCTTCTAAGAGATTTGCTGCAGCAATCACTCCGAACTGAGGGTCTATGGGACCTAAGCTGGATTGCTTTCCCATAACAATCTCATTGCAGGAAAAAGCTATCATTGTGCCTGCAGACATCGCGATCTGCGGGATAATCGCTCGCATGTTATTTCCAAACATGCTGCGCAAGTAATCGACTAACGATATAGTCGCTTGAGTGTCGCCACCTGGAGTATGAAGAAGCAAATCCAGACCCTTGCTGCGATCCATTTCGTGGATACACAACATCATTCCATTCTTGTCTTCGTCGTTGATTTCTATCCCCTCAATACGGGGTTTACTCAAGTAACCGGAGTAGTACGCAATCACATTGCGACCGGTATGCTTCTGGAGAGATTTGAGATACTTCCGCCTGACAATGTCAAAGGCGGATGCGTTAGACGTAGCTTGAAGTTGTGTAATTTCCTTAAGAACGCTGGTCCAATTTGGCACCCGACTCGACCCCTATCCTGACTGGAACGTCGGGAATACCATAGGTGCAAATTGACGGAACGGCAACATATTCGCCCGGAAGTCGCATTTCTTCCATATGCTCTGCGGGGACGATATGGCCCTGCATAATCATTTCCTGGAAAAGCCTAGAAACGGGCAGTTGTTCTCTTGGCATGGCGTCACTCCCTGTGCGGTGTATGGGAAGCTAGAAGAGAAAAGTCAATTGCACATGAATATGCACGCAATTTTCGGGAAAGATTTGGGGGGGTCCGAGATCGCGTCCTACATCGTTCAAGAAATCGATTTTATAGATGTCGGTATTGCAGTTTTCGCGATCGTTGATCGGCCCCTGCCCGTTGTTAAGTACCCCGGCCTTCGCCGGGGTGACGCCCGTCTCAGTCCCCCCTCACCCCCGCTTCCGCAACACCCGCCACCACAGCGCCGCGCCCGCGATCACGTTGACCAGAATCCCCAGCGCGATCAGCAGGCCGAAATCCGCGGACCAGAGGCCGCCGAGGAACTGCACCATGTCCCACAGGGCGTGGTAGGTGATGACCGGCACGAGGCTGTTCACCCGCAGCGCGAAGCAGGCGATGACAAGGCCGAGGGTGAGCGCCAGTTGTACGAGCGTGCCGGGCAGCGGCGGGAAGGTCGGCAGAACTGGCGGGGGAAGAGCGGGCGGGCAGGAAAGGTGGCATCGCGGGATGTCCATATCCGATCCTGTGATGTGTAACATGCGGGAACGGCTGGCTGACACAGAGTTGGCGCGGAACATCCGCAGCTTTCGGCACTCGCCGAAACCGCCGCCCGGCCGTCGCAGGGGTGACGGCTGCGGGCGGTGGGAGGCGGTGGATCAAAATTCTTCTTGACTTTACTCCTACGTTGTGCTATATATCCTCTCACTGCTCCCCGATCGGTTTCCGCTCATGAGGGTGAGGGTGGAGGGCAGGCCTGCGGGTGCCGCGTCAGTTGCGCGGCACGCAAG
The DNA here is from genome assembly GCA_964474665.1 of uncultured Aestuariivirga sp. GTDB lineage: Bacteria > Pseudomonadota > Alphaproteobacteria > Rhizobiales > Aestuariivirgaceae > Aestuariivirga. Next base: position 20,593 of record CAYYTH010000011.1, on the reverse strand, counting down.
GGGACCCGCTGCCAGCCGCGAAAAGCGCCAACCTCGCCCTTGCCAACGCCTCCGCTGCCGTTCAAATCCTGCCGCCTGTTCACTGTCCAGAGTCCCGTCCACCAAGGAGAACATGATGTATCGACTGATCTGCCGTGCGCTGACCGCCGCCTTGCTGGCCGGGGTGCTGGCGCTGGCCCCGGCCGCACTGGCCCGGCAGGCTCAGCCCTTTCTCGCGCCCACGGCGCTGGACCTCACCGTTCTGCTGCCGTCGCCGCCCGCCCCGGACTCGATCCTCACCAAGGCGGAGATCGCCGAACTGCAGGCGCTGCAGGCCCTGGCCAGCGAGGCCCGCAAGCAGCAGGCCATTGCCGATGAGGAGCGGAATTACGGGCGCTTCGTGGCCACCACCAGCCTCGCCGCCGCCGACCCGGCGAAGCTGCCGCTGACGGTGGCGCTCGTCCAGCGCGTGCTCGACACCACCGAACAGGCCATCGCGCCCGCCAAGGCCTATTTCGACCGCCCGCGCCCGCCGATCGAGGACCCGGCCTTCACGGCGCTGGTGCCGCTGCCGAAGTCGCAGGCCTATCCCTCGGGCCATGCCACCTTCGCCACCGCGACGGCCATCCTGCTGTCCGACCTCGTGCCGGAGAAGCGCGCCGAGCTGATGGCGCGGGCCACCGACTTTTCCGAGAGCCGGCTGATCCTCGGCGTGCACCACCCCACCGACATCGGCGCTGGCTATTCCTGCGGCGCGCTGGTGGCCACCCGGCTGCTGGCCGACCCTGCCTACCGCAGCGATGCCGCCGCCGCCCGCGCCGAACTGCGCGCCGCGCTCGGCCTGAACTAGCCCACGCCGCCAAAATCCTGCCGCGTTTTCAAGGTCTAGCGAGAGATTGTGCAGCCTTGCCTAGTCTTGCGCGGCGCGATTGTGTATGAAGGCTCCGTTGGGGCAATCGAGGGGATACCGGATGACATTGCGGATGAAGCATGGACGCGGGCTGGCTGCTCTGGCGCTGGTTGCCTTGGCGCTTGCGGGGTGCTCGGGCATGCCGGGCGGCGACAAGTCCTCCACCACCGCGACGCCCCAGGCCATGACGGCCGCCGAAATCCGCACCACGCTGGCCGGCAAGAGCTGGCGCTTCCAGGGCCCCAACAACACCGGCACCACGCTTTATGCCGAGGACGGCTCGTCGCTCGTCGAGGTCGACGGCAAGGGCAAGACCAAGGGCAAGTGGATGACCAAGGACGGCCAGCTCTGCGAGAGCTTCGACCCCTCGCCGCCCTGGCTGCCGGGCGGCGTGCCGATGAGCTGCTACCCCTTCTCGCGCGGCACCACCCCCAATACCTACCAGGCGGGCAAGGCAGTCTTTTCGCCGGCCTGATCGCCTGACGGATCGCCTGCCGACCGGCAGGCAGGCGAGCCGCCACATTTGGGCCACAGGCTCTCCCAGATGATGCCCCGGCGAGGCCCGATAGGCATTGGCGACAGCGCTTTGTTCTGTGGGGTTGATTTGATGCTTTCGCGCCGCCGCCTGCTGCTTTCCGGCCTCGCCCTCGGGCTCTCCGGCAGGGCCGCCCTCGCCCAGTCCTATGGCAACGAGCAGGACCCCTTCGGCAGCATGGAGGCCAGCCCCGACACAGGCGGCGAGCTGTTCGACCCCGCCCTGCTGCCGCCGCCCGAAAGCCCGATCGACTTTCCCGTGCCGGTGATCCCGGACCGCAAGATCAGGAAGAAGTTCCGCCGCCAGATGGTCGCGTTCGACGGGATCGAAGAGCCGGGCACCATCGTCGTCGACCCCGACAACCGCTTCCTCTACCACGTGCTCGCCTATGGCTCGGCCATGCGCTACGGCGTGGGCGTGGGCCGTGCCGGCTTCGCCTGGGCGGGTGCCGCACAGGTCGGCATGAAGCGCCGCTGGCCGCGCTGGGTGCCCCCGCGCGAAATGGTGGAGCGCGACCCGCGCGCCCGCGAATGGGTGAACGGCCAGCCGGGCGGCCCGGACAATCCGCTCGGTGCGCGCGCCCTCTACCTTTATGCCGGCGGACAGGATACGCTCTATCGCATCCATGGCACCAACGAGCCGCAGTCGATCGGCAAGGCCATGTCATCGGGCTGCATCCGCATGCTGAACCAGGACATCGCAGAGCTCTACGAGCAGGTCATCGTCGGGACTCCGGTCACCGTCCGCCCGTCGCGGGGCGCCTGAGCGATGGCGGGTCTCAGCACCATCGGCTTCGATGCCGACGACACGCTGTGGCAGAACGAGACCTTCTTCCGCCTGACCGAACAGCGCTTCACCGAGCTGCTCTCCGAACATGGCGCGCATGAGGTGATCTCGGCGAAGCTTTTGGCGGCAGAGCGCCGCAACCTGGGCTTCTATGGCTTCGGGGTGAAGGGCTTCACCCTGTCGATGATCGAGACGGCGGTCGAGGTGACCGACGGCCAGGTCTCGGCTTCGGTCATCGCCGAGATCCTCGGCTTCGGGCGGCAGATGCTGCAGAACCCGGTCGAGACGCTGCCGGGCGTGAAGGAAACGCTCGACGCGCTGGCCGGGCGCTATCGCATCCTGCTCATCACCAAGGGCGACCTCTTCGACCAAGAGCGCAAGCTCGCACAGTCGGGCCTTGGCGATTATTTCAGCGCCGTCGAAATCGTCAGCGACAAGACGCCCAACACCTATCGCCGCATCTTCAGCCGCCATGGCGACGGGCCCGAGCGCGCCATGATGGTGGGCAACTCGCTCAAGTCCGACGTCGTCCCCGCCATCCGCGCGGGCAGCTGGGGCGTCCATGTCCCGCATGAGCTGACCTGGGTGCTGGAACACGAGGAGGCGCCGGAGCAGGATCCCCGCTTCCGCCGCATCGCCGAACTGGGCCTGCTGCCCGAACTGCTGGCCCAAATGACTTGAAGGCCCCTGCCGCCTGTGGCACACGCGGGCCCATCACCGAGGACCAGAAGACCTTGAATCGCCCGCTTCTCCGCATTGCCTCCGCCGCAGCCATGGCCCTGGCGCTCGCCGCCTGCAACAGCAGCCCGAGCGGCGTGCGCATCACCAACAACGGCACCTCCGCCACCACCAACAAGACGCCCGTCCCGATCACCGACTTCAACGCCGAGCAGATCCGCGCCGCGATCTCCGGCAAGACCTTCCAGTACACGCGCGCCGACGGCAACGGCTTCGTCACCTACAACGCCGACGGCAGCTTCAGCTTCCAGGACGATGCCAAGGGTGGCGGCGCGGGCAAGTGGACCGCGAACGGCACGCAATATTGCGAAAGCTGGGGCAAGAGCCCGCCCGAGTGCGGCGTCTTCAAGAACACGGGTGACGCCTATTTCGCCGCCAAGTCCCGCCTCGTCGAGATGAAGACCTAGGCTATTCGTTGAGGAACGGGTTGGTCTGCCGCTCCTGCCCGATCTGGCAGGGCTGGCCATGGCCCGGCAGGCAAACCACGTCATCGCCCAGCGGATAGAGCTTTTCCCTGATCGAGCGCAGCAGCGTGGCATGGTCGCCGCGCGGGAAGTCCGTGCGGCCGATGGAGCCCTGGAACAGCACGTCCCCCACCAGCGCGAAGCGGTTCGCATCGTTGAAGAACACCACCGATCCCGGCGTATGCCCCGGTGCCTCGTAGATCTTGAACGCGAGGTCGCCGACGGTGACGGTGTCCCCCTCCTTCAACCAGCGGTCCGGTGTCACCGGCCGGGCCTCGAAGCCGTAATTGGCGCCCGTCGCTGCAAGGTCGTCGAGCAGGAACTTGTCCTCCGGGTGCGGGCCCTCGATGGGCACACCGAGGGTCTCCTTCAGCTCCGCCGCACCGCCCGCATGGTCGATGTGGCCATGGGTGAGAAGGATCTTCTCGATCCTCACGCCCGATTGCTTGATCGCCTCGAGGATCACCGGCACGTCGCCACCCGGATCGACGATGGCACCCACCTTCTTGTCCTCGTCATAGACCAGCGAGCAGTTCTGCTGGAACGGCGTGACGGGAATGATGAAGGCCTTGAGCTGTGCGGTCGGGGTCTGTGTCATGGCGGCAGTGCATAGCTGTGCCCCACCCGCGGTGCAACCGCCTTGCCCGGCGCGGCGCCGCCCTCTAGAGCTTGTTGAACGAGAGTTCAAATTCTTCCGGACAACATGACCGCAGCCGAGGGCATATCACGCAAGGGTCTCATCATTGCCGCCCTGGCAACGGTGGGGGCTTGCGACATCGCCTTCGGCCTGACGCTGCAGCTGATCCCGCTGCTCATGAACGAGCGCGGCTGGCCGGCCTGGGCCATCGGCCTCAATTCAGCGATGGGTCCGATCGGCATCCTGCTGGCGGGTCCCTTCCTGCCGCGCATCATCGCGCGCGTTGGCACCAAGCGCATCGTGCTCATCATCATCGGCATGCTGGTGCTCAGCCTTGGCGCCATCAGCTCGCTGCCGGTCTGGATGTGGTTTCCGCTGCGCTTCTTCTTCGGCCTTGCGACGGGCGCACTGTTCGTGGTCAGCGAAGCCTGGATCCTGTCCGCCGCAACCGCCGAGAACCGCGGCCGGGTGATGGGCATCTACACCTCGCTGCTCTCCGTCACCTTCGCCACCGGTCCGCTGATCCTGCCATGGACGGGGATCGAGGGTTTCCTGCCCTGGGGCATCGGCATCGCCTGCGTGCTGCTGGCCATCCTGCCGCTGGCCTTCGTCAAGGTCTCGGACGCGCAATTCCAGCACCACGACGGGGGCGGCAGCTTCTTCGGTTTCGTGCGGCGGGCACCGATGCTGCTCTATGCCATCGGCGCGGCCACGCTCTTCGACAATGTGCTGATCGCCTTTTTCACCATCTATGGCATCAGCAACGGTCTGGACCTCGCGGTGGCAAGCCGGCTGCTTGGCATCGGCATCATCGGCAACGTGCTGCTGTCCTATCCGCTCGGCTGGCTGGCCGACCACTGGTCGCGCAAGGCGGTCATCTATCTCTCGGCGGCGATCACCATCGTGCTGTCGCTCAGCCTGCTCGTCGTCATCGGGCACTGGTCGGTATGGCCGATCATGATGGTGCTGGCGCCGATGGCCTTTGCCACCTATGTCGTGGGTCTCGCCACCATGGGTGACACGTTCAAGGGGCCCGACCTGATGGCCGGCACGGCTGCTGTCGCGACAATGTGGGGCGTGGGCGGCCTCATCGGGCCGCCCGTGGCGGGCGCCGCCATCGACCTCGTCGGGATCGACTCCATGCCTTTCACCCTTGCGGCCTTCTACGTCCTGCTGCTGGTAGGCCTCGGGCTGACGGGCGGCAAGCTGGTGCGGGACGTCAGCCGTGGATAGGCAGCGCCTTGTCAACCTGCTGGCGGCGGTTGCCGCCATCACCGTCTTCGGCTTCACCTTCGGGCTGATGTTCCCGCTGCTCTCGCTGATCATGGAGAGCCGCGGCGTGCCCTCGCAGTGGATCGGCATCAATTCGGCCATGCACCCGATGGGCATCGTGCTGTCGATCTTCGCGATCCCCTATGTGGTGCGGCGCTTCGGCGCCAAGCGCGCGGTGATCGGCTCCGGGCTGCTCACGGCTCTCGTCATCATCTCATACCCCTTCTTCCCCGTGTTCTGGTGGTGGTTCGGCTTGCGCCTGCTGCAGGGCTTCTTCGTCTCGATCCTCTTCGCCATCAGCGAGGCGTGGATCGTGCGCTTTGCGGAAGGCCCATGGCGCACGCGCATCCTGGCGATCTACACCTCGATCTTCGCATTGAGCTTCGGCTTCGGCCCGGCGATCATCAGCTTCACAGGCATCGACAGTCTCGCCCCCTTCGTCATTGGGGTCACCATGCTGCTTCTCGCCACGATCCCCATCTTCTTCGTCAGGGACGAGGAAGTGGACAGCGAGGATGAAACGCCGCTCTCCGTCATCTCCTTCGCACGAAAGGCGCCGATCCTGCTCTTCGCGGTGGGCATGTTCGCCATCCTCGACGCGGCCAACCTGAGCTTCCTTCCGGTCTACGCCGTGAAGAAGGGCTTCGATCAGGAGACAGCCGCCCTCGCCCTCACGGCCTTCGTGCTGGGCAACACCGTTCTGCAGTTTCCGATCGGCTGGCTTGCCGACCACGTCAACAAGCGCTGGGTGATGGTGGGTTGCGGCGTGCTCAGTGGCACGAGCTCGCTGCTCGTGCCCTTCGTGTTCGGCACCTGGGCCTTGTGGCCGGTGCTGACGGTGATGGGGGCAACGGCGGCGGGCATCTACACCGTGGCGCTGGCGGAGCTGGGCGAGCGCTTCTCGGGGCATGAGCTGGTGACGGGCACCGCCTCCTTCTCCACCATGTGGGGAATGGGGGCGCTGGTCGGGTCACTGGCCGCCGGCTGGTCCATTGCGGGCTTCGGCCCGGACGGGCTACCCTTCTCCATGGCGGCGGTGTTCCTGGTCTTCATCCTCTCCGCCATCGTCAGCGCCATGAGGGAGCGACCGAAGCCGGCATGAGCCAGAAAGTCTTCAGCTACGGCGCAGGCGTGCTCTTCGCGGCATCCGGCGCGGCGTGCTGGAGCATGGCGGGCGGCCTCGTGCGCCTGACCGAGGGTGTGGATGCCTGGCAGATCGTGTTCTACCGATCCACCGTGGTTCTGGTCTGCATGTTCCTCTGGCTGGGACTGCGCTTCCGGGGCGAGTTCTGGGCCAAGGCAAGGGACGCGGGTGTCAATGCGGTGATCGCCGGCGTGGCGATCGGCACGGCTGGCCTCGTCTTCATCATTGCCATGTTCTACACCACCGTGGCCGATGCGGTCTTCATGACCGGCGTGTCGCCCTTCCTGTCGGCCATACTCGGCGTGTGGATCCTGCGCGAGCGCATTCCGGGCATCACATGGTTCGCAATGTGCGTCGCGCTCGTCGGCATGGGCGTCATCTTCTATGGCAACGCCGGAGGCGGCGCCTTCGTCGGCACCCTGCTGGCGCTCTATTCCGCCTTCTGCTTCTCCTGCTATGCGGTGATGCTGCGCTGGGGACAGAAGACCGAAATGTCGGTGGCGCTGATCTGGAACGCCATCTACCTCGTTGCCGTAACCGGCGCCATCATCCTGCTGCCCACCGCACTCCGCGACAGCCACGGCCTTCAGGACTTCGCCATCGGCTGGCGGAACTTCGGCCTGTGCTTCGTGATGGGTGCGGTGCAGCTGACGCTGGGCCTCATCTTGTTCACCATCGGCTCACGCAGCGTGCCGGCGGCCCAGCTGGCGCTGATCGCGCTGGTGGAGCCCACCCTGTCACCGCTCTGGGCCTGGCTTGCCTCGGGGGAGTTGCCGCCGATCTGGACTTTCGTCGGCGGGGCGGTGATTGTGGCGGCAATCGTGATTCAGGCCCTCTTCGCCTCGAGGAAAAAGCGCCATGCCAGACAAGCCAGCTTGCAGCGAACCGGCCAGCCAGCTTTCAACCATCCGTGATTTCCTGCGCTGGGCGCTGTCGGAGTTCCGTCGCGCCAAGGTGGTGCATGGCCACGGAACCACATCCGCCACCGACGAGGCCGCATTCCTGATCCTCGAGGCGCTCAGCCTGCCCGTCGACGACATCAACCCATGGCTCGATGCACGGCTGCTTGAACATGAGAAGCAAAGGCTGGCGCAGCTGATCCGGGCGCGCATCGACACGCGCATGCCGGCCGCCTATCTGGTGAAGCGCGCCTATATTCACGGCATTCCATTCTACGTCGACGAGCGGGTGATCGTGCCGCGGTCCTATATCGGCGAACTCATGTTCTCCGGCATCTTCGGCGGTGACGAGGCACCGCTGATCGAGGACGTTTCGAACGTCACGAGCGTGCTCGACCTGTGCACCGGTTCCGGCTGCCTCGCCATCATCGCGGCGGGCGTCTTTCCCGATGCCGAGGTCGATGCCGCGGACCTGTCTGCCGATGCGCTCGAGGTGGCCCGCATCAACGTCGACGAACATGACCTCGCGGATCGCGTGAGCCTCCTGGAGGGCGACCTGTTCGATGCCGTCGAGGGCCGCACCTATGACCTCATCATCTCCAATCCGCCCTATGTGGCGGGCGGCGAGGTGCAGGCCTTCGCGCCGGAATATGGGCATGAGCCGGTGATGGCGCATCTGGGCGGCGAGGACGGGCTCGACATCGTGCGCCGCATCCTGGCGGAGGCGGCCGACCACCTGAACCCGGGCGGCGGCCTCCTGTGCGAGATCGGCACGGGCCGCGAGCGGCTCGTTGACGATTACCCGCAGCTCGATTTCCTCTGGCTCGACACGGAGGAGTCGGAAGGCGAGGTCTTCTGGATCACCCGCGAGCAGCTGCTCGAAGCCGAGCTCTAGCTAGCGGCGCAGCCCAGAGGCGACCGCAAGGTTGTCGTACATGCGCTTCGTCATGCGCGCCATCTGCGGCATGAGCGGGAAGGATTCCTGCACCAGCCGGTGATAGGCGCCCTCGCCCCGGTGCTTCTCGAGACTGGCCACATAGCTGGGAAGCGACGACCAGGATGCCACCGTCTGCGGCGAGAACTCGCAGTGAAACTGCGTGCTCATGGCGTGGTCGCCGACCGCGAGCGCCTGCACCGGCGTGAGGGGAGACGAAGCAAGCACCTTGCCTTGCGCCGGCACCCGCTTCACCTCCGCCAGGTGCCATTGCATGACGTTGTGGGCCGGCTCCAGCCCCTGCATGAGGCGATGCGACTTGGCTTCTTCCGTCAGCGTCACTTCGAAGACACCGACCTCGCCCTGATCAGCCGGGGCGACATCGCCGCCAAGCGCGGTGGCCAAAAGCTGGTGGCCAAGGCAGACGCCGAAATAGGGCTTTGCCCGCTCCGCCACCCACTCGCGGATGGCCTGCTTCTCGGCGGCGAGCCAAGGAAACTGGTCTTCCTGCCAGGTGTCCTGCGCGCCACCGAGCACGAAGAGAAAATCATAGGGTGCCAGCGACGGGATCTGCTGCCCCTCGAACAGCCGCACCGGTTCGGGCACGATGCCGTCCTCGGCGAAGAAGTCGAGGAACCTGCCGGGATGATCATGGTCCATGTGCTGGAAGACGAGTGCGCGCTTCATTCCGACCCCCTGGTGGAACACGCGAGATGGCGGAAAATCGATCCGCTGTCGAGACTCTGAGGCGAGACCCGATTGCAATGCAGGCACGCTCCGCCAGAGGCGGCAGCGGCCCTGATGTCCGGGCCCTTGGAAAGCCCGGCGCCGGTCAGTCGATCTGCAGGTTCACGGCCTGGGGCCCGCGGCCCTTCTTGTCAGGCTGAACCTCGAAACTGATCTTCATGTTTTCCGAAAGCTCCGGAATGCCGGAGCGCTGCACGGCCGTGACATGCACGAACACGTCCTTGCCGCCACCTTCCGGCGAGATGAACCCGTAGCCCTTGGCTTGGTTGAAAAACTTCACAGTGCCGTTCTGGCGCATTGAAAGAGCGTCCCTCATCCAGTCTTATCGTTTGCCCGCCGCCACCGCCTGCGAGGCGGCGCCGGACCTGCCTCAGCCGCGTCCCAATGGAAAGGCACTTTCCCCAGATGAGGATACGGGTCTTGACCAGTTGAACAGCACGGCCGACATCCGGACTTGCCGCCCGGACAGGTTTGATTATGAGCCACCTATGCATTCAGGGCAAGAGGGGGCTACGCGCACGGCGGGGCTCGCTCCGATCGGCACCCTTGCCATGCAGGAGGCGCGCCGCGCGGACGTCGGTGGAGCCCACAAGCTGCGCCCCTATGATGCAGCAGCCCTTCATGCAGCTCGCGCTGGACTATGCCGATTAGCCCTGCCGTAGAATCCGTCCCGCCACGGCGTCGAGCTTCGCCAGCAGGTTCGGATCACGCCTTTCGGGAGCCGTCATGATGGCAAAGTCGAGTGCGCGGTCGGAACCCGCCGGGCATGGCGGGTGGCGGCGCGGAAAGTCCCTAGCGATGCGCGCCACCAGCCGCGTGGCATTGCCGGAGTTGGCCTTCAGAACCGCGATGACCTTGGCGACGTCGACGGAGCCGTGGTCTTCGTGCCAGCAGTCGAAATCCGTGACCATGGCGATGGTGCAGTAGCTGATCTCGGCTTCGCGGGCGAGCTTCGCTTCGGGCATGTTGGTCATGCCGATCACCTTCGCGCCCCAGCTGCGATAGAGCTGCGATTCGGCCAGCGTCGAGAATTGTGGCCCTTCCATCACCATATAGGTGCCGCCGCGGGCATGCGCGATGCCTTCGGCCTTGAGCGCCGCTTCGGCAATGTCCTGCAGCACGGGCGAAACGGGGTGCGAGAAGGCGACATGGCCGACACAGCCCGTGCCGAAGAAGGACTTCTCCCGCGCGAAGGTGCGGTCGATGAATTGATCGACGAGCACAAAGGTGCCGGGCGGCAGGTCGCCATGCAGCGATCCCACCGCGGAGAGCGAATAGAGATCGGTGACCCCTGCCCGCTTGAGCACGTCGATATTGGCACGGTAATTGATGGAACTCGGAGAATACACATGGCCGCGGCCATGGCGCGGCATGAAGACGACCTCGAGCCCGTCGATCTGGCCACGCCTCACCGCGTCCGACGGCTCGCCCCAGGGCGATGAAATCTTTTCCCAGCGGGCGTTCTCCATCGGAATGTCATAGATGCCCGATCCGCCGATGATGCCCAGTACCGATGCCGTCATGCCCATTCCTCCCGATCTGCGAAGGATGCCCGAGAGTGCCCCAAACGAAAAGGCCCGGAGCGATGTCCGGGCCTCGTCAGTTGGTCTGGCGTGAAGGTCAGTGGGCGTTGGCCCAGATCTTCTTCTTCACGAGGTACAGCAGCAGCGCCAGGATGCCGAGGAAGATCATGACCATGAAGCCGGTGCGCTTGCGCTCTTCCATCTTCGGCTCGGCCGTCCAGGCGAGGAAGGCGGAGACGTCGCGCGCCATCTGGTCGACGGTGGCCTTGGTGCCGTCGTCATAGGTCACCTGGTCGTCCGTCAGGGGCGGCGGCATGCCGATCCAGTGGCCGTTGGCGAAGTAGGGGTTGTAGTGCTTGCCCTCCGGCTGCTCCTTCTTGAGCTCCTCCGGGACCTGCTCGTCCGGCGTATAGCCGGTCAGCACCGAGTAGACATACTGCGGGCCACCGATGCCGTTGAACAGCTGGTTGAAGGTGCCGTACCAGCCGGGGCGGTACTTGGTGATCAGCGACAGGTCGGACGGATAAGCACCGCCATTGGCCGCGCGCGCCGCCTGCTCGTTGGGGAACGGTGACGGGAAGCGGTCGGACGGCAGGCCCGGGCGCTCGAACATCTCGCCCTGGTCGTTGGGGCCGTCCTGCATGGTGTAGGAGGCCGCGACCGCCTTCACCTGCTTATCCGAGAATTCCGGGCCGCCCGGCTGGGACAGGTTGCGGAAGGAGACGTAGTCCATCGAGTGGCAGCTCGAGCAGACTTCCTTATAGACCTTGTAGCCGCGCTGCAGCTGCGCCCGGTCGAAGGTACCAAAGGGACCTTCGAAGGAGAAGCTGATGTCCTTCGCGGGGGTCTGGCCTTCCGCCGCCTGGGCGGCGCCGAAGGACAGCACCAGGCCGGCCGCGGCGATTGCGAGTGTCTTGAGTACGTTCATTTTCATTTCCCCCAGATCACTCGGCAGGCACGGCCGCGGTGGCAGGACGCTTCTTGGCGAGCACGTCATCCGAGATGGAGGACGGCAGCGGCTTCGGCGTTTCGAGAAGACCGAGCAGCGGCAGGATCACCAGGAAGTGCGCGAAGTAGTAGACAGTGAGGATGCGCGAGAACACAACGTAGAGCCCCTCCGCCGGCTTGGAGCCGAGATAGCCGAGCGCCACGCAGACGATCACGAAGATCCAGAAGAAGCCCTTGAACAGCGGCCGGTAGTTGCCCGAGCGCACCTTCGAGGTGTCGAGCCACGGCAGCGCGAACAGGATCAGGATCGAGCCGAACATGGCGATGACGCCGCCCAGCTTGTCCGGCACGGCGCGCAGGATCGCGTAGAACGGCAGGTAGTACCATTCGGGAACGATGTGCGCCGGCGTCACCAGCGGGTTGGCTTCCTGGTAGTTGATGGCGTGGCCGAGGTAGTTGGGCGCGAAGAAGATCCAGGCCGCGAAGAACATCAGGAAGATGACGATCGCGAAGGCATCCTTCATCGTGTAGTAGGGATGGAAGGGCAGCGTGTCCTGGCTGCTCTTCACCGAAACGCCAGTCGGGTTGTTGTTGCCCACCACGTGCAGCGCCCAGATGTGCAGGCCAACGAGGGCGGCGAGCACGAAGGGCAGCAGGTAGTGCAGCGAGAAGAAGCGGTTCAGTGTCGGGTTATCGACCGAGTAGCCGCCCCACAGCAGCGTGGTGATCGAGTCGCCGACGAAGGGGATGGCCGAGAACAGGTTGGTGATGACCTTGGCGCCCCAGAACGACATCTGGCCCCACGGCAGCACGTAGCCCATGAAGGCGGTGGCCATCATGACGAGATAGATCAGCACGCCGATCATCCACAGCACTTCGCGCGGCGCCTTGTAGGAGCCGTAATACATGCCGCGGAAGATGTGAATGTAGACGGCGATGAAGAACATCGAGGCGCCGTTGGCGTGCATGTAGCGCAGCAGCCAGCCCGAGTTCACGTCGCGCATGATGCCTTCGACCGACTGGAAGGCCATGTCGACATGCGGCGTGTAGTGCATCACCAGCACGACGCCGGTGACGATCTGCACCACCAGCATGACGGCGAGGATGCCGCCGAAGGTGTACCAGTAATTCAGGTTCTTCGGTGTGGGAAAGTCCAGCGCCTGGCCCTGCACCATGTCCATGACGGGAAGCCGCTCATGGAACCACTTCGCGAAGGCCGACTTGGGCTGATAATTCGATGCGTGTCCGCTCATTGAGGGTGGTCCTTCTTAACCGATGCGGATCTTGGTGTCGGAGAGATAGGCATAGGCCGGAACCGCGAGGTTCTGCGGCGCAGGGCCTTTCCGGATGCGGCCGGCGGTGTCGTAGTGCGAACCGTGGCAGGGGCAGAACCAGCCGCCATGCTTGGCCGAGCCCTCGACCACCGCATAGTCGCCCTCATTGGCGATCGGCACGCAGCCAAGGTGGGTGCAGACGCCCATCATGACCAGGAACTGCTCCTTGCCGCCCACCACGCGGTTGACGTCGGTCGCGGGGTCGCTCTCGGGAACATTGGCGTTGCGGGCCAGGGGGTCTGGCAGTTCCGCGACGGGCACAGCCTTGGCCGCCTCGATTTCGGCGGGCAGGCGATGGCGCACGAACACCGGGTTGCCGCGCCACTTGATGGTGATTTCCTGCCCTTCGGCGATGGGGGCCAGGTCGACCTCGACCGAGGCCAGCGCCAGCACCGAGGCGTCGGGGTTCATCTGGTTGATGAATGGCCAGGCCGCCAGCGCTGCGCCGACGGCAGCCACCGACCCGGTCGCGATGTAGAGAAAATCGCGGCGGTTGGTTTCCGCATGTTCCGCTGTGGACACGTCTTTATCTTCCCTTTTGTTGCCGCGCCGGACCGTACAGAAATAGATACGGGCCGGCGTTCCCCGGCGCTCAAACCCGCGACCTTTTGGCATTGCCCTTTCGAGAAGTCTAGCCATCAAGTGTCGCAGTTCGCAGGGAAATTGGTAGGCCCCCGGGGTCTGCGAAACGGACCGGAAAATGCTCGAAATCGCCCTCTACCAGCCCGATATCGCCCCCAACGCGGCAACCATCCTGAGGATGTGCGCCTGTTTCGGCCTGACCTGCCGGATCATCGAGCCTGCCGGCTTCGTGATGAGCGATTCCCAGTTCCGCCGGGCGGGCATGGACTACCTCGACCGGGCCGCCCTGATCCGGGAGCCATCCTGGGCAGCCTACAGGCAGGCCACGGCCGGGCGGCGCAGCGTGCTGCTGACCACGAAAGCCACCCTGCCCCTGTGGGACTTCGCCTTCCGGCCGGACGACCTGATCCTGATGGGCAGGGAAAGCGTGGGCGTGCCGACAGCGGTGCATGCAGAGGTTGAGGCCTGCATCACCATACCGATGCGCCCGCAGATGCGCTCGCTCAATGTCGCGCTGGCCTGCGCGATGGCGGTGGGCGAGGCGGTGCGGCAGCTGAGAAATTGACGGCCGCGTCACTTCACCAGGCGCAGCATCCTCAAGGACTGGCCGATGTCATTGAAGGCATCCGCCAGCGCTGCACCGTCTGCCGCATCGAAATAATACTCCGGTGAGCTGGCGCAGTCGCTCAGCAGAGACTTGGCGTCGTCGGTCACCGCAAGGCCCACGGTGAAGATGCTGATCCCCTCACTCTTGATATTGTCACAGAGTTTAGCGGTCAGAGTATCGGTCGCGGTGACGTCCGCCGGATAGCTGAAGTTGATACCTGCGGCGTCGATGACGGCGGAATTCCGCCCATCCGTCATCAGCACGAGCACCTTCCTGATGCCGCGCGCGCGCGCGGTCGCAGCGTCGCTCGCTCTGTCGAGAGGCTGGGCTGAGGTCAGCATGTTCCAGCCCCACATCAGGCCGCCGGGAATGAAAGTCTGCGAAGTGTAGCCATGGTAGATGGGGTTGAGGGTGGAAATCCTCTTTGTGACGGCTGCGAGGCCCTTGTTGCCATTGTCGCTCGCTTTGGTCAGGTCGAGGATCTGAAGCGGAACGCAACTCATGTTCGACCCCTGGTAGGGCACCGAGGGATCATTCTGATTATCCTGGTAGCCTGCGGGCCTCATGCCAACGCAGCCCCCAAACTTGTAGGTTACGGTAACCGTCTTGCTGCAGTCGGTGTAGCAGACCACACAATGCGTCGGCAGGCCGTCCGGATAGCAGATGTCGGCGGAGGTGCTGCACGTGCTGCCGCATGAGGTACGTGTGGTGGTGGGCGGCACGATCAGCCAGCTCTGGCCATTATAGGCGGTGCCCACATTGATCCAGCTGGCGAAGGGCACGATCCCCACGGAGGCGTCGTTTGATGCCATGATGGTGTTGACGAGGCTGGTGGCAGCCGCTTTCAGACCGTCGATCTTGCGCTCGCCGCCGACCGTCTCCATCATCGACCAAGTGTAGTCCAGCGCCAGCACGAGTTCGAGCGGTCCAGACTGGGCACGCTCGACGCGAGCGGACGTGTTCAACGGAATTGCGGGTACGTCGATCAGTTGCTGCACGAAGCTCGGCATTGCAGCGGACACCGCGATCTCCAACGTGTCGGCTGCGTCGTTGTGTGTGAGTGTGATGGGTCTGACAGTGACGGAGGCAGAGCCCGGCCGGAAATTCGCATCGAAGTGGCCCTGCGCGATGGGCGTAAGATAGGCTTTGATCTCGGCATTCGTGCTGTGTTTCTTCGGGATGCGCTCCCTTGCCGTCGCCAGCGTCGCCGCATCAACCGCCTGCTGCAGCTTTTCCCGAAGATACATCGCGCGGCTCACGTCGATCGCACCGCCGACGACCAGCATCAGCGCAAGCAGGCTCAAGGCCACCACCACGGCAACCGCGCCCTTCTGCCCGTCGCGGCGGCTATCCTGTCGCGTCATCTCGGAAGTCCTTTTTTCACCCTCAGATAGCATTATCCACCGTTTTATCACAGAAAAAGATAACCCAAGGTTTCAACATCTCCCCGTCTGCGTTGGCGGGAGACCTGTTCAGCGCTGCGGCCGGGGTGCTAGGGTGCGGAAAACCGTCAGGAATCGCCGATGAACGCCCTCCCCGCCCGCAAGGACAGTGCCCGCAACTGGTTCGAAACACTCCGCGACCGCATCTGCGCGGCACTTGAGGAAATCGAGGGCGGCGTGCGGTTCGAGCGCAAGCCCTGGGAGCGCAAGGAGGGCGGCGGCGGCGTGATGAGCATGCTGCACGGCAAGGTGTTCGAAAAGGCAGGTGTCCATACGTCAACTGTCCATGGCGAGTTCTCGCCGGAGTTCCGCCGTCAGATTCCCGGCGCCGAGGAGGATCCGCGCTTCTGGGCCTCGGGCATCTCACTCATCATCCACCCGTGGAATCCCCATGTGCCGGCGGTCCACATGAACACCCGCTTCATCGTGACGACCAAGACATGGTTCGGCGGCGGCGCCGACCTTACCCCCGTGCTGGACCGGCGCCGGGTGCAGGACCATCTGGACACCCACGACTTCCACGCCGCCATGAAATCCGCCTGCGACGCCCATGCGGTTGCCGACTACGCGAAGTTCCGCAAGTGGTGCGACGAATATTTCTTCCTGCCCCACCGCAACGAGCCGCGCGGCATCGGCGGCATCTTCTACGACCACTTCAACTCCGGCGACTGGGACAAGGACTTCGCATTCACGAAGGATGTCGGCCTCGCCTTTCTCGACATTTATCCGAAGCTGGTCCGCCGGAACATGGATACGCCGTATACGGAGGATGACCGCGAGGAGCAGCTCATCCGCCGCGGCCGCTATGTCGAGTACAACCTGCTGCATGACCGCGGCACCATCTTCGGACTGAAGACCGGGGGCAACGTCGAGTCGATCCTCTCCTCCATGCCGCCCGTGGTAAAGTGGCCTTGAGCGGGGAGAGCGAGATGGACCTTCGCAACGGCTTCGACATCAAGCGCTACATCCGCACCATTCCGGACTACCCGAAGCCCGGCGTGATGTTCCGTGACATCACCACGCTCCTCTCCAACCTGCACGGCTTCCGTGCCGCGGTGGACGAGCTGGCCTGGCCCTTCCTGAAGGGCGAGATCGATTATGTGGCGGGCATCGAGGCGCGCGGCTTCATCCTCGGCGGCGCAGTGGCGCACAACCTGGGCCGCGGCTTCATTCCCATCCGCAAGAAGGGCAAGCTGCCCTCGCGCGTGATCGGACAGGAATACGCGCTGGAATATGGCGTCGACACCATCGAGATGCATGCCGATGCCATCTCGAAGGGTGACCGTGTGCTGCTGGTCGACGACCTGATCGCCACCGGCGGGACGGCGGGTGCCGCCATCGACCTGATCCGCAAGTCCGGCGGCGAGGTGGTGTCTGCCGCCTTCGTGATCGACTTGCCGGAACTGGGCGGCGCCGCGAAGCTCAAGGCCAAGGGCGTGAAGGTGCACACGCTGGTGAGCTTCGAGGGGCACTAGCCCCGAGGCTGCTTCGGCGTCAGCACCTTGCCCTCGAACGAGAACACCAGCTCGCCCGTCTGGTCAAAGCCCTCGTTCAGCGTGAACACCAGTCCCCAGCCTGGCCGCGAGGCAAGCTCGCGCGTTCCGGTGACAGTGGACCGATAGGCGATGGTGTCACCTGGCTTTACGGGCTTGAGCCAGCGCAGGTTGTTGAAGCCCGGCGACGGGCCGCCGCTGGCGGGCACGCGGCCCTCGGCTCGCAGCTTCGCTTCCGCCGCCTGGTTGGTGGCGACATAGCATTTCATCCAGGCCGCAGCCGTGTGCCAGCCACTGGCCGAGAGCACGCCGAAGGGGCCCTTGCGGGCCGCTTCGTCATCGAGGTGGAAGGGCTGCGGATCATATTGCCGCGCGAAGGCGACGATCGCCTCGCGGGTGAAGTGGTGGCTGCCGAGTTCGACGACGCGGCCGGCCTCCAGTTCCTCGAGATAGAGCCCGATCATGGATTGCGCACCTTCATGAACTGGATGCCAGTGATCTCCACCTTGAGTTCGCCTGAAGTGTTCAGAAGCTCGAACTTCATCTTCAGGATGCCCATCTCAGGACGCTTGCCGGAGACCCGGCGGGATAGCACCGTGGCACGGCCGATCAGCGTCTCTCCCGCATAGACGGGCTTCAGCCACTTCGCCTCCTCCATGGAGTTGGACGCCATGGCTGCGGACTTGTTGGCATAGCCCTCGACCGAAAGGCGGACGAGTATGGCGCTCGACTGCCAGCCCGAGGCGGCAAGTCCTCCGAGCACGGAGCGTTTCGCTGCGTCCTCGTCGAGGTGGAAGGGCTGCGGATCCCATTCGCGGGCAAAGGCGATCACCTCCTCCTTCGAGAGGTGATAGGTGCCGAGCGGGATGACGAGGCCCTCGGGGAAGTCTTCGTAGTGCAGCAGGTCGTCCGACAATTGCACCTCTCTCACTGCCGTCCTCCCGGCGCAGGCCGGGATCTAGCTTGTTGCGCCCAAAGCTGGCCCCCGGCCTGCGCCGGGGGTGACGGGCTCTTCCCTACGTATTGAACCGGAAATGCATGACGTCGCCATCCTTGACGACATAGTCCTTGCCTTCCAGCCGGAACTTGCCGGCCTCACGCGCACCCGCCTCGCCATTATTCGCGACGTAGTCGTCATAGGCGATGGTCTCGGCGCGGATATAGCCCTTCTCGAAGTCGGTATGGATCACGCCCGCGGCCGCCGGTCCCTTGGTGCCCTTGGTGATGGTCCAGGCGCGTGCCTCCTTGGGGCCTACGGTGAAATAGGTGACGAGGTGCAAGAGGTCGTAGCCCGCGCGGATGACACGGTTGAGGCCCGGCTCCTCGAGGCCCACGGCGTCGAGGAAGTCCTTCTGGTCGGCCAGCGCCATGACGGCGATCTCGGATTCGATCTTGGCGGAGACGACGACGGCCACTGCGTTCTCTTCCGCTGCGCGCTTGAACACTTTGGCTGAGAATTCATTTCCCTTGTCGGCCGAGGCTTCCTCGACGTTGCAGACATAGAGCACCGGCTTCGAAGACAGCAGGCCGAGGCCGCGGAAGGCCTTCTCCTCTTCCGGGGTACGCTCGACGAGGCGGGCGGGCTTGCCGTCGCGCAGCAGGGTGAGCGCGCGGCTCATCAGGTCGGCGAGTTCCTTTGCCTCCTTGTCACCCTGCTTGGCCTTCTTCTCGGTATTGACGAGGCGCTTCTCGAGCGACTCGAGATCGGCCAGCATCAACTCGGTCTCGATCGTCTCGATGTCGGCGATAGGGTCGATCTTGCCTTCGACGTGGGTGATGTCGCCATCCTCGAAGCAGCGCACCACGTGCGCGATGGCATCGGTCTCGCGGATATTGGCGAGGAATTGGTTGCCGAGGCCTTCACCCTTGGAGGCACCACGCACCAGGCCTGCGATGTCGACGAAGGTGAGCCTGGTCGGGATGATCTGCTGCGAGCCCGCGATCTTCGCCAACACATCGAGGCGAGCGTCCGGAACTGCCACGTCGCCCACATTGGGCTCGATCGTGCAGAAGGGATAGTTCGCCGCCTGGGCTGCCGCAGTCTGCGTCAGCGCGTTGAAGAGGGTGGACTTGCCGACGTTGGGAAGCCCCACGATGCCGCACTTGAAACCCATCAGTTCTCTGCCTTCTTTGCGGGCTTCTCCGGCGCCGGATTGAGCGCCAGATGCACCTTGTTCTGGAATGAGCCTTCCTCGCCCTTGACGAGGAGTGGTGAATTGTCTGCCACCGCCGTCAGCAGCGGTTCGAGCCAGTCGCGGTCGGCCTTGGCGAAGTCGCTCAGCACATGGCCGTGCACCATCTCCTTGTGGCCGGGATGGCCGATGCCCATCCGCACACGGACGAAGTGCGGACCGCAATGGACGACCATCGAGCGAATGCCGTTGTGGCCGGCCGCGCCGCCGCCGAGCTTGACCCTGACCTTGCCGGGCTCGAGGTCGAGTTCGTCATAGAGCACGATGACCTGCGACGGATCGATGTCGAAGAAGCGCATGGCCTCGCCGACCGAGCGGCCACTCTCGTTCATGTAGGTCTGGGGCTTGAGGACGAGTACCTTCTCGCCCCCCATCAGCCCGTCCGAGGTTTCGCCCTGGAAGCGTTTCCGCCACGGTGAAAAGCCATGGCGGCGGACGATCTCGTCCACCGCCATGAAGCCGATATTGTGCCGGTTGCCCTGATATTTGGAGCCCGGGTTGCCGAGCCCCACGATGAGGTGCATCTGGCCCTCGTATTTCGAAGGTTACTTCTTCTTGGCCGGAGCCGCGGCAGCCGGAGCAGCGCCCTTGGCAGGGGCAGCGCCCTTGGCAGGAGCAGCGGCGGCAGCCTTTTGGTTGGTCGCCGGAACTTCGGCCGAGGCGGCCTCCGCCGGAGCCTCCTCTTCCTTGGCCTGGGCGGTGACGGCGCAGAGCGTCACGTCGTCCGTCAGCGCCGACTTCACGCCCTCGGGGAGCTTGATGTCGGAGAGATGGATCGACTGGCCGATCTGCATCGCCGAGACGTCAACGTTGATCTCGTCCGGGATGAGGTTCGCCGAGCACGACAGCGCCACGGTGTGCGACACGATGTTGAGCGAACCGCCCTGCTTGATGCCGGGGGCAACGTCCTGGCCCTTGAAGTGCACGGGCACGTTGACGCGAACGCGGGCATCCTTGCCGAGGCGCAGGAAATCGATGTGAACGATGAAGTCGCGCACCGGCTCGAACTGCACGTCGCGCGGAATGGCGCGGACGGTCTTGCCGTCGACCTCGAGGTCGATCAGCGTCGAGAGGAAACGGCCGGTCTCGATGTGGGGGAGAACGTCACCGTAGGTGAGCGAAATAAGCTGGGGCTCCTGCTTGTCGCCATAGACGACACCGGGAACGAGGCCGGTACGACGGACTGCGCGAGAGGCCCCCTTGCCTGCCCGGGCGCGCGTGGCGGCCTTGAGCTGCACGATCTTGGACATGGTCTACTCCTGATAAGAATGCATCCGCCGGGCTTCCTCCAGGGGTGAACGACGCCGGACGGACGGCGCGGGCTATAGCGGAAGGGGGAAGCGGGGGCAAGATGGAGAAACGTAACGCCGTAAACTGATGAATTATCTGCCGAATTCACCTTGCCCGGGCTCGACCCGGGCATCCTT